>NZ_PGLR01000007.1 GCF_002803095.1 Pseudomonas sp. ZH-FAD
CCATTGCACAGGCCGATCTGGATCGTGACGCGCTCTGTGGCGCTGAGTTCGTGATAGGACATGGGGCAACACCTTACCGAAATGGTCGGGTGTTGCACTCAGTTTTTGCGGCCGCCCATTGAATTTGGGTATAGATGAAAAGCGCGCTCGAGAAATATGCCGTGAAATGAATGAGCAGTTGAAGAAAGAGTATTCTTTAGAGGCTCTGGAGACTATGCGTCATAGGGTCTCTGAGTTTGAAGATAGGCTTGTTTTTAAAATGGAGAAGGTTGAAGGAGCTTTAGGCGCTTTTGCTGATCCTGGATTTCAGTTGTTATTGCTTGAAGCGCAGAAAAAAGCAGCATCTACAGAAAGGTATTCAGACTATGACCTTTTGTCAGAGCTACTAATACATCGATTTGAAAAGGGTGAGAACCGGCCAGTACGCGCAGGAATTAGTCGTGCTGTCGATGTTGTAGATGAAATATCGGATGAAGCTCTTCTTGGATTGGGGGTGATTCATGCTATTTCTTATTATATTCCATCGAGTGGAGATGTTTCTGAGGGGCTGGATACATTAGAGAGTTTGTTTGGTAAGATTAATTACGGCGCTCTGCCTCAGGGAAATGACTGGCTTGACCATCTGGATGTACTTGATGCAATCCGTCTGAACTCTTTTCTCGGCTCTGGGGTTAAGAAGATCCAGCAGTATTATCCCGAGGTGATGAGTGGTTATGTGGATGTTGGTATTGAAAAAGGCTCTAAAGCTCACGATGATGCGCTAGAGATTTTGAAATTAAATAATCTTCCTTCAGATATTTTTGTTGATCATTTTTTTAATGATAATTTTTTAAGATTGCGAGTGGTGAATAGGGCGGAAATTAAAAATATAAGACTTTCTATGAGTGTAGCTGGTTTTGGTGAGGCATTTTACGTTCCTGTCCCTATTTCTGCCTCACAGATTCAGGCGCTTGAGTCTATATACGATCTTTATAAGGTTGATCAAAATATACGACTGGAGAATGTCAATCTTTTTATGGTTGAGTGGAATAAGCGGCAGAACCTACGTACTGTTGGTGCGTGGTGGGATAATATTTCTGTTGGTTTTCATATTACATCGGTAGGAAAGGTTTTAGCTGACTGTAATATAAGAAGATTTGATGGGAGTATACCTCCGGTTATGTAAGGGCGATATGCGTAGGAGCATTTAATGGCTATATTAGATGTCTTTCGGTCTTTCTCCAATTAGAATGGCTTTACCTGTATCGCCGTTCTCGCATGTATTCGATGGTTCCCAAGTAACTACTGCTGTCTTATTAGTTGGGTCAATATTCATTCGCCGCTCAAGGCAGTCAGCCATCAACCTCGTTGCGACTGTCTTGATACTCGTCTTGCTCCAGTCTTCTATCTGATAGCCGAACGTCTCTGCTTCCAAGTCTTGCCCTTCATCATTTATTAGCAGCCGGCCAATGCCTTCAACGCATGACATGCGAGATTGTTGAACAACGAATTTCGGTGGCCGCTGTTTCTTCGGCGGCCTTGGCCTGCGTGAATGTGAGTAGGCACAAGATAGTACATTTCAGTTTCTTCATTGACAAAAGGTGACAGATTTATTTTCCTCTCCCACACCTTTTCCATTTGATCGCAAAGCGCCATCTTTCCCGGCTCAAACCCTTGCGGTCAAGCCTGTCAAACGCCAGAAACGAAAAAGCCCCGTCAGCGATGACGGGGCTTTTTCTTGGCTGTCTGGAGCGGGTGATGGGAATCGAACCCACGGCTCTAGCTTGGGAAGCTAGGGTATTACCATTATACGACACCCGCAGCGGGTGCCTTTATACCGGAACTCGGCAGGGAAATGAAGGGCGAACCGGCGCTTGTCGTGCAGCCGGTTCGCCTCTGAGGCGGTTCATACCGCCATGGCCTGCAGTTCCTGCAGCTCGCCGCGTGTCGGCAGTTGCAGGCGTTTGCTGGGGGCGTTGAAGAAGTCCAGCAGCACACGTTGGGTCTGCAGCCAGGCGGCCTTGTGTTCCATGTCGAGGAAGTGGCCGGCGTCGTTGATCACGGCGAACTGGGCGTGGTCAATGTGCTGGGCGAACAGACAGGCGTCTTCCACCGAGGTGTATTCGTCGCGGTCGCCGTTGACGAATATCAGCGGGATGTCGATGGCCTGCAGGCATTCTTTGCCGCAGTGCGCTTCCATGTTCAGCACCTGCTTGATGTGCGCGTACATCTGCCGGTACTCATGTTCGTCGAGGGTGCTGACGTGCTTGTGGTTGAAGCGCTTGAACAGCGACGGCAGGTGCTTGCCGATGGTGCTGTTGACCAGCAGGGCGACGTTGTCGCGGTCTACCGAGCCAAGGAAGCGCAGGCCCTTGTGCAGGTAGTCGAGCATCGGCACGTTGAGGATCGGCGAGAAGGAGCAGATCGCGGCCTTCTCCAGCGTCGCCGGGCGTTGGGCCAGGGCGAGCAGGGAGGCGACACCACCCCAGGAGAAGGACATCAGGTAGTTGGCGCCGTAGTGGTCGATCAGCTTGAGCAGGATCGCCGCTTCGTCTTCCTTGGTGATGGGCGTGAAGTCGCTGTTGTGCGGTTTCGACTGCCCGGCATAGGGCAGGTCGAAGGCCACCACGTTGAACTGCGGCTGCAGGTACTTGACCGTTTGCGTGAACGAGGCGGTGGTCGCCAGAGAGCCATTGACCAGGATGATGGTCTTGCTTGCTGCCGGGTTGCCGTAGAACTCCGTGTGAACCTTATGCTTCCTGTTGATCTCGACGACTGCGGTTTCTGGCCTCATGTCGTTTCCTCCTGGCGCAAGTGTGTCAAGGCGAGCGGGCGGCCGTTCGCATTTGATTGAGCAGTCAGAAAAGCGCCTGAGCGTGACAGCATGATGTCAGGCTGGAGATTTTTATAAGTATCGGAATTTCAAGCAGTTAGGATCGAAACAGGCGAGCGCTCCAGGCTTTTTAAGGGCCTTGGAGAGGGCGGTGTTACCAGGCAGGAATCCAGTCGGCGCAGAGCGCCAGCAACTGAAAGAACGTATAGCTGTCTTGTATTGACCGGTCGGTCATCTCAAGACTTATGGTTCGATTCAAGCAGTTACCTTGCAGCCACGCAAGGGTGAGTCACATCTTTGTAGCCGATTGGCGCTGCCGTTGGTCGGGTAGTCAGATTTCGGCTCAGGATGGCGATCAAACGCTGGCGATTTCCGCATCCGTCAGTGCGCGGTATTGGCCGGGGGCGAGCTGTGGGTCGAGAACGATTTCGCCCATGCTTTCGCGGTGCAGGGCGACGACGCGATTGCGGAAGTGACCGAACATGCGCTTGACCTGATGGTAGCGACCTTCGAACAGGGTCAGCCGGGCTTGGTGGCTGCTCAGTACCTCGAGCTGGGCGGGCAGGGTGGTGAGGTCTTCAAAGGCGAAGTACAGGCCTTGGGCGAAGACCTCGGCGTACTCGGCGGTGATCGGCTGTTCGGTGCTGACGTGGTAGACCTTGGGCTTGCGCTGCTGCGGCTGGGTGATGCGCCGCGACCAGCGCCCGTCGTTGGTGATCAGCAGCAGGCCGCTGGTGTTCAGGTCGAGGCGGCCGGCCAGGTGCAGGTCGTGCTTGTCTGGTTCGTCGAGCAGATCGAGGACGGTGCAGTGTTCGTCGTGCTCGGTGGCACTGACCACGCCGACCGGTTTGTGCAGCATCCAGTAGCGCGCGCTGCGTCCGGCTTGCAGCAGCTCGTCGTCCAGCTCGACGCGCTGGAAGTCGCGCACCTCATGGCGCGGGTCGTGAACCACCGCACCGTCCACACGCAGCCGCCCAGCACTGATCAGCAGGCGGCTGTCCTGGCGGCTGAAGCGGGGGAAGTTGCTGAGGAAGCGATCCAGGCGCATGGCTCAATCGCGCTCGCGGGGCTCAGTGGCTTTCAGCGCACCCGCGCAGGCCGGGCACAGGCAGGCCTGGTTGCGTTGCTCGGGCGTCAGGCGCTGCAGCGCAGCCGGGTCGATCTGCGCGTCGAAGCACCAGCAGGGTTCGTCACGCCCGGCGGCGACGCTGCACTGGTTGCTCTTGCCGCATAGCGGGCAGTGTTGAGTATCCATCAGAGATCGAGGCAGACGCGGTCGCGCCCAGCTTGCTTGGCACGGTACAGCGCGCGGTCGGTGCGACCGAGCAGGGTGTGCAGGCTCTCGCCGGCATGCCACTGGCTGAGGCCAAGGCTGACGGTGACCTGCAGGCTCTGGCCTTCGACTTCATGGCGCTGTTCGGCGCATTGCTGGCGCAGTTTTTCGGCCAGGTCATGGGCGGCCTGGCGGTCGGTGTTCTTCAGCAGCAAGATGAATTCCTCGCCACCCCAGCGGCAGAGAATGTCGGACTGGCGCAGCGTGCCGCGCAGTTGCTGGGCGAAGTCGTGCAACACCTGGTCGCCGGCAAGGTGGCCGTGCTGGTCGTTGATCAGCTTGAAGTTGTCGAGATCAAGCAGTACGGCGCACAGCGGGCTGCTGTCGCGCTGCGCTTCCTGCAGCGCCTGTTCGGCGAGGATGTCGAAGCCGCGGCGGTTGGGCAGGTCGGTGAGGCTGTCGGTGGTGGCCAGGGCGGCGATGCGGCGCTGGTAGCGACGAATCGCCAGGCTCACCAGGGTCAGCACGATGACGGTGACCAGCAGGCACAACAGCAGGTTGATGTAGAGCCCCTGGCGGATGCCGGCCAGGGCTTTGTCCTGCTTGTCGACGAACAGATACCACTCCAGCTCGGGGATGTAGCGCACGTTGAGGAAGTGCTCGCGGCCCTGCTCCTGGTACTCGAACTGGCCGCTTTGCGGCGTGGGCAGTTTTTCCATCAGGCCGTCGAGGCCGGGCACGTCGGTCAGCGAATCGCCGACCTGGGCGCCCATCGGTCCGCCTTGGGCACCGGTGAGGGTAATGCGCCCGGTGGTGTCGACGAAGTAGACGCTGCGCTCATAGCGCGCCTGATATTCGTCGATCAGCTTGACCACGGCATCGACCGCCAGGCCGACGCCGGTGGCGCCAATGAAGCTGCCGTCGTAGTCGAGTACCTTGTAGTTGATGAAGATGGTCAGGCGGTCGGCGTTGGCCATGTCGACGTCGACGTTGATCTCGTAGGGCTCCTTGAGGCCGCGTACGCGGTAGTACCAGACGTCGCGCGGCTCTTGCGGCTTGACCTGCTTGAGCACGCCCTTGGCCTGGTAGTAGGTGCTGGTCCTGTCGGAGACGAAGAAGCTGGTGACGGCGCCATAGTGCTCCTGCACTTCACGCAGGTAGCGGGTCATCTGCTCGGTGTCCTGTTCGCCGGCCAGCACCCAGTCACGCAGGAAGGTGTCACGGGCCATCATCGAGGAGATGAGGATGGGGCGCACCAGGTCCTTCTGGATTTCCGAATAGACGGTATCGGAGGTCAGCGGCAGTTCGGTGTTGATGATGCTGTCGCGGATCGAGTCGCGCGAGGCGTAGTAGCTCAGCAGCGAGGTGGTGAGAAAGCCGCTACCGAGCAGGAACAGGAGCAGTAACACCAACGAGGTTTGCGTGTGCCGTTTGGGGCGCAGGGACATGGGTGAATCCGGGAGCGGGCTAATGGCGTGATGCTAGCTTGCCGGAAGGGGATAGCGCCAGTTGTGATCATGATCGGCGCTGTATATGGGGCGGATGAAAGTTGGGGTTACGCCAATCCGGCAAGGCGAGCAAGGCAGCCTTGCGTAGGAGGCCCACCCTGGGGCGAAGCTTTGCGAGCCGTCGTCAGCCAGGTTCGCGGCGGGGCGCCGCTCCTACAGGTTGGGTGTATCGACATTTGACCGGGTGGCTGGTTTTCCCGGATTGCATCCGGGCTACGGGACTGTAGGAGCGGATTTATCCGCGATTGGGGTTGCCGGTATTGCGGTGGGTCATGAGGCGGTCGCGGCTGAAGCCCCTCCCACAGGGAATCGGTGGATTTGGGGAGTGTTGTGAAAATGCGGCCAACGCTTCTCCGGCAGGGAATCGGCGTTTGTGTGGATCGCGGCTGAAGCTGCTCCTTCGCGGTCGTGGCTGGGACGCCTCCTACAAGGGCTGGTAAGGCCCTGTGGGAGGCGCTTCAGCGGCGAGCTTTTCAGGCTTCTTCCAGCACCACCACACGCTGCCCGGCGCGCACGGGCGAGCCCGGCTGTACGCGTACTTCGCGCACGGTGCCGGCCATCGGTGCGGTGAGCGGGATTTCCATCTTCATCGACTCGAGGATCACCAGTACGTCGCCAGCCTGCACCTGCGCGCCGGCTTCCACCTGCACCTGCCAGAGGTTGCCGGCGATATGGCTTTCGATGCCGTGTTGGCCGGCTGCCAGCGGGGCGTCATCGCCGAGTTCGGCGGCCACTTCCTCGACTTCGAAATGCGCCTGGCCGCTGTCGATCCAGCGCTGGCGTTCGGCGTCGAAGGCCGCTCGCTGCTGCTGGCGGAAGGCGGCGATGCCATCGGCTTCGTCGTCGAGAAACTGCTGGTAGTCGGCCAGAGCCAGTTCGCTGTGCTCGATGCGCAGCGGGTAGCGACCGAGCGGGAAGTCGCGGCGGATGCGCAGCAGTTCGTCCGCCGATACCGGGTAGAAGCGAATCTGGTCGAAGAAGCGCAGCAGCCAGGGCTTGCCGTCGAAGGCTTCGACCGCGCGGTAGCGGTTCCACATCTGCAGGGTGCGTCCGACGAATTGGTAGCCGCCGGGGCCTTCCATGCCATACACGCACATGTAGGCGCCGCCGATGCCGACGGAGTTTTCCGCCGTCCAGGTGCGCGCCGGGTTGTACTTGGTGGTGACCAGACGATGACGCGGGTCGAGCGGGGTGGCCACCGGTGCGCCGAGGTAGACGTCACCCAGGCCCATGACCAGGTAGCTGGCGTCGAACACCGTGCGGTAGACCTCGTCGAGGTTCGGCAGGTCGTTGATGCGGCGGATGAACTCCAGGTTGCTCGGGCACCAGGGGGCGTCCTTGCGTACGGTGGTCATGTACTTGTCGATGGCCAGCTGGCAGGCCGGGTCGTCCCAGGACAGCGGCAGGTGGACGATACGCGACGGCACCTTGAGGTCGCGCGTGGCGCAGACGGCGTCCCACTCGCCGGCGACGATATCGAGCAGTGCCTGCAGCGCCAGGGTTTCCGGCTGGTAGTGCACTTGCAGCGAGCGGATGCCGGGGGTGAGGTCGATCACGCCGTCCAGTTGTTTGGCCTCCAGCGCCTGCATCAGCGCGTGGCCTCGGAAGCGCAGCACCAGGTCGAGTTCCGGCTGGCCGATTTCCAGCAGCAGGTGGGTGTCACCGGAAAGGCGCGCGACCAGGCGGGTGTCGGCTTCGCCGAGGTCGAGGACGATGGGGGAAGCCAACACCGAACGGCTCCCTCTCCCATTTATGGGAGAGGGTTGGGGAGAGGGGCTTTGGGCGTTTTCAAGAACCCTCTCCCCCGGCCCCTCTCCCGCAAGCGGGAGAGGGGAGACAAGCGCGAGTTCGGCGTATTCACGTGCATTGCTTTGCGCCAACTCCCGCGCGGTGGCGATATCCACCGGCACGAAGCGCACCTTGTCACCCGCCTTGAGCTGGCCGAGCTGCCACAGGTCGGCCTCGATGATAGTCACCAGGCAGACGAAGCCGCCCAGGCTGGGGCCGTCCGGGCCGAGGATCACCGGCATGTCGCCGGTAAAATCTACCGCGCCGATGGCGTAGGGGTTGTCGTGGATGTTGGACGGGTGCAGGCCGGCTTCGCCACCGCTGTCGCGCACCCATTCCGGTTTCGGGCCGATCAGGCGTACGCCGGTGCGGCTGGAGTTGAAATGAACTTCCCAGTCAGTGGCGAGGAAGCTGTCGACATAACCGGGTGTGAAATATTCCGGCGCGCCGTGGGGGCCGTAGATCACTCGCAGCTCGCGCACGGCTGGCAGGGCCGGGCAGAGTTCGACAGGCAACTGCGCGCCGCTGCTGGTATCGGCGAGCGGCAGCAGGTGCAGCACGTCGCCGGCGCGCAGGGCGCGGCCGCCGTGGCCGCCGAACTGGCCGAGGGTGAAGGTGCTCTTGCTGCCTAGGTAATCCGGCACCTGAATGCCGCCGCGAATGCTCAGGTAGCTACGTGCGCCGGACCCGGCAATGGTGCCGAGGGCCAGGGTGCTGCCGGCCTGGATCAGCAGGGCGGTGTTCATCGGCTGTTCCACGTCATCGACGCTCAGCGGGATCTCGGCGCCGGTGACGGCGACCACCGCGTCGGTATTGAAGCGCAGCAGCGGACCGCTCATGGTGATTTCCAGCGCAGCGGCGCCTTCGTCGTTGCCGAGCAGGCGGTTGCCCAGGCGCAGGGCGCGGCTGTCCATCGGCCCGGACGGTGGCACGCCGACGGCCCAGTAGCCGAGGCGGCCGGGGAAGTCCTGCACGCTGGTCTGGGTGCCGGCGCTCAGCACCTCGAAGGTGCTGGCCTGGTAGACCAGATTCTCCAGGCAGCGCGTCCAGGGATGGCCGCTGGCGAAAGGCGCATCGCTGAGGATCTGGCGCAGGTAGTCGCGGTTGCATTCCACGCCGTACAGCACGGAATCGCCAAGGGCTTTGTCCAGCGCGGCGCTGGCTTGTTCGCGGGTTGGCTGCCAGGTGATCAGCTTGGCGATCATCGGGTCGAAGTAGGGCGGAATCTCGCAGCCGGCTTCGACCCAGGTGTCGACACGCAGGGCCTTGCCGTCGGCTTCAGGAAATTGCACGGCGGTGAGCAGGCCGGGGCTGGGCTGAAAATCCCGGCCCGGGTCTTCGGCGTACAGTCGCGCCTGAATGGCATGGCCGGACGGCTTGAGCGTCTTGGCCAGTTCGCTGAGCGGCGGTAGATCGTCGGCCGCCAGCTCGATCATCCAACGCACCAGATCGACACCCCACACCTGTTCGGTGACACCGTGCTCGACCTGCAGGCGGGTGTTCACTTCGAGGAAGTAGAAGCGCTCGGCCTCGCTGTCGTAGACGAATTCGACAGTGCCGGCGCTGCGGTAGCTGACCGCTTTCGCCAGCTTGATCGCCGCCGCGCACAGCTCATCCGCCATGCCGGCCGGCAGGTTCGGTGCCGGGGTTTCTTCCAGCACTTTCTGGTTGCGCCGCTGCACCGAGCAGTCGCGCACGCCGAGGGCTAGCACTTCACCCTGGCCGTCGCCGAACACCTGTACTTCCAGGTGGCGAGCGCGCTGGATGTATTTCTCGATAAATACGCCGCTGTCGCTGAAATTGTTCTGCCCCAGACGTTTGACTGCTTCGAAGGCCTCACTCAGTTCGGCCGCCGAACGGCACACACGCATGCCGATGCCACCACCGCCGGCGGTGCTTTTCAGCATCACCGGGTAGCCGACCTGTTCGCCTGCGACCAGCGCGGCGTCGAGGTTTTCCAGCAGCTCGGTGCCTTCGAGCATCGGCACGCCGTGCTGCTTGGCCAGGGCGCGGGCGGTGTGCTTGAGGCCGAACACGCGCAGTTGCTCCGGCGTCGGGCCGACGAAGGCGATACCGGCGGCTTCGCAGGCTTCGGCGAAGGCGGCGTTTTCGGAGAGAAAGCCGTAGCCGGGGTGGATGGCTTTAGCGCCGCTGTTTTTGGCGGCAGCGAGAATCTTCTCGACCACCAGGTAGGTCTGCGCGGCCGGGCCGTCGCCGAGGGAGAAGGCCTCGTCGGCCTGCTGGATATGCAGGCTGGCGGCGTCGGCTTCGGAGTACACGGCCACGCCGCTGACCTTCAGTTCACGCAGGGTGCGCAGGATGCGGCAGGCGATGGCGCCACGGTTGGCGATCAATAGTTTCTCGAACATATCCGCTCCCGAGACAGTTCAAAGCTGCTGCGCTCCACCATGCTGCGTTGGCAGCCAGTTCGAAATGCTCATTTGCTCCAGCAAACTCCGCTTTCTCACTGGCGGCCGCCTTGCCTGATGTTCGCTCGCGACGCTTTGCTCCTGCCTCGTATAAGGTGGCGGGCCGTCCCGCCGTCATTCGTCATGTGCCACGGTCGTCCGTGGTGAAAATCCGGGTGATACGTGTTGTGCGTGCTGGGGACAAATTTTGTAGGGCGGGTGAAACCCGCCGGGCCTTGGCGGGTTTCACCCGCCCTACGTCAGTTCCAGACCAGCACCTCGGCTGGCGTCGGGTTCCAGCCGTTGCAGGGGTTGTTCAGTTGCGGGCAGTTGGAGATCAGCACGATCACATCGGTCTCGGCCTTGAGCTCCACGTACTTGCCGGGCGCGGAGATGCCGTCCTCGAAGGTCAGGCCGCCTTCGGGGGTTACCGGTACGTTCATGAAGAAGTTGATGTTGGCGCCGATGTCGCGCTTGCTCAGGCGACCGTCGTGCAGGCTGGCGCGCAGGAAGTTGTCGCGGCAGCTGTGCATATAGCGCTTGTCCAGCGCATAGCGCACGGTGTTGCTCTCCTGCGCGCAGGCGCCGCCGAGGGTGTCGTGGCGGCCGCAGGTGTCGGCGACGATGGTCAGCAGCGGCTTGCCGAGGTTGGAATAGAGCACCGTGCCGGTGGTCAGGTAGACCTTGTTCTGCTTGCGCAGGGTGCGCTGCGGGTCGAAGCGCTCGCGTGGGTTTTTCGCGGCGAAGAACAGGGTGTCGATCGCCTGGTTGCCTTCCAGATCATGCAGGCGCAGGGTCTGCCCGGCCTTGACCTCGAACAGGTAGGGTTCGCCCGCCGGGATGGTGTGGCGGAACACGGCGGTTTCGGGATGCAGGTTGCTGGCAGTAAGGCTCATTGCAGTGTCCTCAATAGCGTTTTACTGGGCTCCCGCCTTCGCGGGAGTGACGAGGTCGGCGTCATCCCCGCGCAGGCGGGACGTTGCTTGCGCCGAACGCCCTTCAGGGCGGCCCGGAGGGCGAGCGCAGCGAGTCACCCATTCAAATGTACTGGCGTTCGGTGTTGTGGAAGCCGCGGCCGTTCTCTGGGCGCGAGGTGCGGCAGAGCACGGTGATACCGTCGCTGTCGACCTTGCTCCAGGTCAGTTGCACCGGCTTGGGTGCGTACTGCGGGTTGGGGTCCATCGGGTGTTGCAGGGCGGTGAGCACCACCAGGGTGTCCATCGGCGTGTACAACTCGATGTAGTCACCGGCCTGGCTGTTGTCGGGCTGGAAGTGGAAGGCGCCATCGGCGTCGACGTCCACGCGGCTGAACAGGTTGAGGTTCATCAGCAGGTCGAGCAGGTTCAGGTCCCACTTGCCCATTTCCACCAGCAGGTTGTCCATGCCGTTGCGGAAGAAGCCATTGCGCAGTTCCTGGTAGCGGCCCTGGCCGTACTTTTCCAGCACCTCGTCGGCATTCAGCACGCCGCCGAAGCTGTCGTGCCAGCCGCAGGTATCGGCAGTGATAGCCGCCAGCACCTTGCCCATGTCCGAGTACAGGCAGTGGCCGGCGGTGAGCTTGGCGGTGTGTTGGCATTTCAAGGTATCGGGAAGGTTCAGGCGCTCGCTTTTCTCGGCGGCGTTGAACAGCAGCAGGCTGACGTTGGCGCCGCCTTCTATATCGGTGATGCGCAGCAACTGGCCGCGCTTGAGGATGAAGGAGGTGTGGCCGCCGCCGGGGACGGTTTCCTCATAGAGAGTGGGGCGGAGAGTGAGGGCAGTGTTCATGAGTACCTCGGGGTCAAAGCCTGGTCGTCAGGCGCCGGCAGGGGCGCCTGATCATCGTTGCGATACGTTTGGTTTAGGGCGGCTCTAAAAACGTTGGCGAGGCAGTCAGCACAAGGCAAAAACAGGCGAAAAACGATCAGAGTCGCGCTCGACTTTACGAGTAGTAAATGAGCATTTTGATCGGACTCGCGCACGAGCCTGTTTTTAACGCAGTGATGGCAACGCAGGTAGTTTTTAGAGTTGCCCGTCAGAGCTTGCCGTCGACAGCCATCTGTACGTAGCTCGGGTCGAAACGCAGCTTGATGTTGGCGCTGTCGCCGGTAGTCACGTCGCCCGCGAAGGTCATGCCGATGGCGTCAGCGCTGCGCGCGCCTTCACCAAGGATGCCGTGCTCGAAGCTGAAGTTGGCGACCTTGGTCATGGTCTCCGGCAGGGCCGGGCTGGTGACGAAGTCCAGGGTTTCCTGCGGCGTGTAGAACAGCTTGGTGGTCGCAAGTTGCGCCTGGTAGCCGGCCAGGTCGGTGCCGGAGGCCTTGGCCATTTCGGTCAGGGCTTCGGTGGCTTCGGGCGTGCCGGATTGCATCAGTTCGAGAATCTCGAACCAGGCGCCGACCAGGGCTTTGCCGAAGTCCGGGTTGTCCTTCAGGGTCTGGGTGTTGACCACCATCATGTCGAGGATTTCACCGGGGATCTTCGAGGAGTCGAACACCTGGGTGCTGCCGGGCTGGGCGATGATCTCGGCGAGCATCGGGTTCCAGGTGGCGGCGGCCTGCACGCTGGGGGTGGTATAGGCGGCGATGATGTCGGCGTCGGAGGTGTTCACCACCGTTACGTCGCGCTCGCTCATGCCTGCCGACTCCAGCGCGCGGGCGAGGAAGTAGTGGGAGACCGACAGCTCCACCAGGTTGACCTGCATGCCTTTGATGTCGGCCAGGGTCTTGCCCTCGCCCTTGATCAGCAGGCCGTCATTGCCGTTGGAGTAATCACCGACGATCAGCGCCGTGCTGTCCACACCACCGGCGGCGGGGATGGTCAGGGCATCCATGTTGGTCATGGTGCAGCCGTCGAACTGACCGACGCTGTACTGGTTGATGGATTCGACGTAGTCGTTGAGCTGCACGACATCGATGCTGATGCCGTATTTCTTCGCCCATTTGTCGATGATGCCGGAGGTGCTGGCATAGCCCCAGGGCATCCAGCCGGCGTAGAGCGTCCAGCAGACGCTGAAGCTGTCTTTCTTCTCGGCATGAGCGCTGAAGCTGAGCACCGCGGCCAGACCGGCAGCGGCGAAGGAGAGCAGACGATACTTGCGCATTTGGAACCTCCAGTGTTGGTGAGTACGGGCAGGAGTCGCGGCACGTTTCGAATCGTTCGAAAGGCGCGTTCTCCCGGGCTTTTATCCCGCCGTGTAACCTCACTGGAGGTCGATGACTCTCGGACCAGCACTTGCCAGGCAAGTCGGAACCCTAGTCATCCATTTCGCAAATTGTGGTGCCGCGATTCCGGGAAACCCCGGTTAGAACCTGCACACCCAAGCTTTAGCGAATAGCGTGCCAGCTCGCCGAGGCCCGTGGCTGGGCACTCTGGCAAGGCTGCTTGCGGTTTGCGTGCTGCCTGATGGGGCTTGAGTGGCGTTCATTGCACCGTTCGGGGGCAATTCGGCTCGTGGCATCGCGCCCTGGCGGCGTCAGGGCGGTGGCATGGAAATCGCTATCGACCCTGTTGCAGGGGCGGCCTTGCTGCCGCCCTCGGGACGACCCGACCCGCTGCTCGTCTGGACGACCAGGTAACTCACTTGTTCAAGGGAGATTGCCATGGCGCATACCCATTTCACCTCGATTCCCCTGATCGACGTCTCGGGCTTGTATAGCGAGCATTTTGCCGAGCGCCAGCGCGTAGCCGATGAGCTGGGCCGTGCCGCGCGCGAGGTCGGCTTCCTGCAGATTACCGGGCACGGCATTTCGCGTGAGCTGCGCGACGGTTTGGTCGACCAAGCGCGCCGCTTCTTCGCCCGCCCGCTGGAGGAGAAGATGCGTTTTTACATCGGTCAGTCGAGCAATCACAGCGGTTACGTGCCGGAGGGCGAGGAGCAGTTCGCCGGTGGCAGCAAGGATCTCAAGGAAGCCTACGACGTCAATTACGACTACACCGAGGCGGCGCAGGTCTATCCGCTGCTGGGCCCGACCCAGTGGCCGGACTCGGCAGACTTCAAGCGCGAGGTCAGCGCCTACTACCTCGCGGCGCTGGAGCTGGGCGACACGCTGTTTCGTGGCTTCGCCCTGGCTCTGGGGCTGGCCGAGGACACCTTCGCCGGCATCACCCGGCAGCCCACCAGCCAGTTGCGCATGATCCATTACCCGCTCGATCCCGACCCAGTGGCCGACCGTCCCGGTATCGGCGCGCATACCGACTACGAGTGCTTCACCATTCTTCTGCCCACGGCCGAAGGTTTGCAGGTGCTCAACGGCGACGGGCAGTGGATCGACGTGCCGCTGGTGGAGGACGCCTTCGTGATCAATATCGGCGACATGCTCGAGGTACTCAGCAACGGTAACTTCGTCGCCACCTCGCACCGCGTGCGCAAGGTTAGCGAGGAGCGTTTCGCCTTTCCGCTGTTCTGCGCCTGCGACTACCCGACGCGTATCGCGCCGATTGCCGGCCTGCCGGCGCGCGGTGAGCGCGTGTACACGCCGGTGAACTGTGGCGACCACCTGTTCGCGCAGACGGCGCAGACTTTCCGCTATCTGCGCGAGCGGCTGGAGGATGGTTCGCTGCAACTGCCGGATGGTGCAGCGGGTTTGTCCAGCTTTGGTCAAGGCCGCCGGGAGGTGACGGCATGAACCTGCTGGAACTGGCTGCACGTTACCCGCAGCGTGCCGAGGGCGGTGTGCCGGACTGGATGCTCGGGCACTTTCGTCGCCGCACCATCAGCTTCGCCGATGGCCGCAGCGATGAGCGCACCCAGGTGCACTGGCTGCAAAGCCGCAGCTTCACCATCGACCTGCGCCTGCCGGACGCACCCGCGCTGCCGGTAAGGGCCTGGCAAGACTACGACGCCGCCGAGCTGCGTCAGCTTGCTAATTATGAAGGTTGGGTGGCTGACAGTATCTGGGAGAACGGCTACTTGAGCTGGCACGGTGGCGTGTCGCTGCAACTGCACAACCGCTGGCCGGAACCGGCGCAGTTGCAGCGCATCGGCAACTGCATGATCGAGTTCGGCACCAGTGGCGCCTATGTCGAGGACTGGCGTTTGCAGGCCAGCAGCGGGCCGTTGATCGGCCTGCGTTTGCTCGAGGAATGCGACGCTGAAAGCGGCGAAGTGCTGCAGCGCGGTGGTGGCCTGATTCTCTGCGGCGACCGGCTTGGCTGGGTGCAGGGGCGGACGGTCGAGCCGGGTGAGTCAGCGCTGCAACTGCGCGAGCGCGCGGAGCTGGCGCATGGGAATGGCGAGGCCCTGGCCGCGCTGTTCGACTGCGAGACCTCGCTGGCCTACGCCGATCAGCTGGGGCGTTATCAGGTGGCGTTGTCCACATCGCCGGCGCGGGTGGGGCAGAGCGTCTCGCTGGAGGGCTTTGAGTTGCCTGGAGCGGGGCGCGTCTGTCAGCACCTGCAACGCCCGGATGGGCGTGCGGTGGTACGCACTTTCATTATCGATACGCTGGAGCCGGACTGGCGGGCGGAACTCGCCACGCCGACTACCGGCGAGGCGCAGCGCTGGTTTGCCGCGGAGAGCGAAACGCTGTCGCGCTATCTCGAGGTGTTGAGCTAGCTATCGGTGCTTGCGTGATGCTCCGCTGAAAAGCTCGCCGCTGAAGCGCCTCCCACAGGGATTCGGAACCACTCGATTTGTGGGAGGGGCTTCAGCCGCGACGCTTTGGTTGGATCGAAACGACGGCTCCGTAGCTCGGCTGCAATCCGGGAAAACGGCCCCGATGATCCCCGGATTTCAGCCAAGCTACAGCTGCGCCTCTGTGACCGGAGGCGCAGTCGGTGCGCATGGCGCACCCTACGGGTTACCACGCCACTTGCGCTGCGTAGGGGGCGCCGTGCGCACCGAAATTGCCGCTTAATCAGCGGGTGGCAATACGCTCGGCCAGTTCGCTGGGCAATTGTGTCTGCGCCCGGCGCGCGGCGTTCAGTGGGATGTCGTAGGTGATGCGCGCGCCGTAAGCGTTGGGCGCCTGCGGATCGTGGCGCACCTTGTCGAACACCAGCAGGCGGGTGCCGAGGCTGAAGCCTTCGGACAGGTCGTGGGTGACCATGAACACGGTCAGACGGGTCTCCTGCCACAGCTCCAGCAGCAGCGCGTGCATGTCCTTGCGGATACCGGGGTCGAGTGCGCCGAACGGCTCGTCGAGCAGCAGCATGCGCGGTTGCATCACCAGTGCCTGGGCGATGGCCAGGCGTTGCTGCATACCGCCGGAAAGCGCGCTGGGGTATTTGTTCAGGGCATGGCCGAGGCCGACCTTGGTGAGGATTTCCGCAGCGCGCTCGCGGGCCTCGCGCTTGGCTGCGCCGAACAGTCGACCCAGCAGCTTCGATTTCGGCAGCTCCAGGCCCAGCGCGACGTTGTCCAGCACGCTCAGATGCGGGAATACCGAATAGCGCTGGAACACCACGCCACGGCTCGGGTCGGGCTCGTTGAGCAGCGCCTGGCCGCCCAGCAGCAGTTCGCCACGGCTCGGACGTTCCTGGCCGAGCAGCATGCGCAGAAAGGTGGATTTGCCGCAGCCGGAGGCGCCGACCAGGGTGCAGAACTCACCCTCTTCGACCTTGAGGTTGAGGCGTTCGAGCACCACCAGGTCGCCGTATTCCTGCCACAGGTTGCGCGCTTCGATAAAGGCGGTTTTCCCTGTGCTTGCAGGGGCCGTACGGGAGTCGCTCATGGCCGGTTCACTTAGCGGGACGATGTGTTGGCTGAACAGGGTCATGCCTTGCCTCCTTCATGCCAGGGGAAGCACAGGCGCAGCACCTGGCGCAGGCCCAGATCCATCAGCCAGGCCAGCAGGGTGATCCATACGACGTAGGGCAGGATCACGTCCATGGCCATGTAGCGACGCACCAGGAAGATGCGGTAACCGAGGCCGTCGGTCGAGGCGATGGCCTCGGCGGCGATCAGAAACAGCCAGGCCGAACCGAGCATCAGGCGCAGCGAGATCAGCAGGCGCGGCATCAGTTGCGGCAGTACCAGGCGCAGGATCAGCGTCCAGGAGTTGGCGCCGAGGGTCTGCGCCTTGATCAGCAGCTCGCCGGGAATCTCACGGGCACGCTGTTCGATGTCACGAGCGATGCAGGGGGTGATGCCGATGACGATCAGCATCACCTTGGACAGCTCGCCCAGGCCGAAGACGATGAACAGAATCGGCAGGATAGCTAGCGGCGGAATCATCGACAGCACCGTGAGCAGCGGCGACAGCGGCGCGCCGAACAAAGGCACGCTGCCGGCAGCGATGCCCAGCACCAGGCCCAGCAGCGCGGCGATGCCAAGGCCCAGGCCCAGGCGCTGCAGACTGGAGGCGGTGTCCTGCCAGAACAGGTACTGGCCGCTACGTTTGTCTTCGGTGAAGGCCAGGCGGTCGATGGCATCGACCATCTGGCTGGCGCTGGGCAGCAGCTTATCGTTGGGGTTCTCGGCCAGGCGGCTGGTCGAGGCGCTGAAATAGACGAACAGCAGCAGGGCGAAGGGCAGCAGGATCAGCAGCAGGCGGCTGCTGCGATCCGGGTGGCGGTTGATCAGGCGCATGGATAGTCCTCGTCGGGCCTGGAACGAAATGCGTGCGCAGCTAGCAAGCGCAAGAGCGCGCTGGTTTCGGGCCTTTGGGGGGAACGGCTGGTTGCCGCTGATGCGAGTGGGGCGTACCCATGATGAACCTCCAGTTTGACAGGGGCGGGCAGGAGTTCGCGGCGGTTCCCCACGGATGGGGCGCGTTCTCCCGGGCTTTTGTCCCGCCGTGTAACCTCGCTGGAGGTCGCTAGCTCTCGGACCAGTCGCTCGCCTGTGGCGAGCCGGAACCCTAGCCGGCTATTGGCAAATTGTGGTGCCGCGATCCCGGCGAGCCGGGTTGTTTCTGCACGCAGGGTCCGTAGCGAACATCGTGCCAGCTAGCCGAGGCGCCTAGCTGGCGGGTTTCGTCGTCGCTCATCGTTGTGAGTGCGCGTTATTGGTGCGGATCGTGGTGCGCCTGCTGTGCGATGGGGCGTTACAGCGCCCCATCGGCGGCCAGTTCCATATAGCGATGGTTGAAGCGCAGCAGAATGCGCTGCGGGTTGCCCAGCGTTTTCTCGCCACTGAATTCGATACCCAGATTGGTCAGACCCATGCCGCTCTTGCCCAGCAGGCCGTGAGCATCGGCAAAGTGCGCGACCCGTTGCATGAGGTCCGGCAGCTTGCCGGTGCGTGCGAAGTTCAGCGCGCTGCGCGGCGAATAGAACGAACGCAGGGTGCCCAACTGGGCGTCGAAGTCTTCCGCGGTGGTGTCGGCGGCGGCTGCCATTCTGGCCCGGGCTTCACGACCGGCCGGGGTGGGCAGGCCGAGCAGGCGCTGGGTCTCGAACCAGGCGCCGGTCAGCGCGCGACCGAATTCCGGGTGCTGGGTAAGGGTCTGGCTGCTGACCACGGTGAGGTCGAGGATTTCACCGGGAATCAGATTGGAACTGAACACCTGGCTGACCTCGGTCTTGCGCCGAATCTCGGAGAGGATCGGGTTCCAGGTGATCACCGCGTCGCCCTTGCCGGCGAGGAAGGCATCAGCGATTTCGGTATCGGAGACGTTGATGATGGTCACGTCGCTTTCATCGAGCAGGGCCCACTCCAGTGCGCGGCTGAGCAGGTAGTGCGAGACCGAGTTCTCCACCAGCAGCACGCTCTTGCCTTTCAGGTCCTGGATTCTCTTGCCGCTGCCACGCAGCAGCAGGGCGTCGGCGCCATTGGAGAAGTCGCCGATGATCAGGGCGGTGCTGTCCTTGCCGGCAGCAGCGGGAATGGTCAGGGCGTCCATGTTGGTCATGCTGCAGGCGTCGAACTGGCCGGCGCTGTAGCGCTCGATGGAGGCGACATAATCCGGCACTTCCTGCACCTGAATGTCAATGCCGTACTTGTCCGCCCACTTCTTCACGATGCCCTGTTCGGCGGCGTAGCCCCAGGGCATCCAGCCGGCGAATATCGACCAGCACAGCTTGAAGGTTTTAGGCGCGGCCTGGGCTGTCGGAGCGCCAAGCAGGTAGGCGCAGAGCAGGACGGTGAGCAGGGAGCGAATGGACATGGAAACCTCGGGTCATGGACGAAAGCGGGAAAGCCGGCAGCCTGGCTGCGCGTTCTCCCGGGCTTTTGTCCCGCCGTGTAACCCCGCGGCATCCCGCCGCTGCATGAGGTCGCCCACTCTCGGACCAGCCACTCGCCGTTTGACGAGCCGGAACCCTAGTCGGCCATTACGATTCGCTACCACTGACGATCCTGTGCATGGATCGGCTTTCCGCGACGCTGGGCAAGCGAATGCCATGCCAGCGACAGGGCAATTGTCCTGTGTTCTTGTGGTTTTGCGCCGTCGGTCACAGCCGACGAAGTGAATCGCACCTGTTGCGGGCGGCGCTGTCTGATGCCTCAGGGATCACCATCCCGGAGGCCGACATCGGTCGGCGTCGTCCCAGCGGTCACAGGAGGCCGCCATGCCCTACAAGATGCTGTTTTCCGCCTTGCTCTTGATGCTTTCCGGTTGCGCCGTTTATGGCGATGGCTACGACCGTGGTTATCACCACGGCCATGGCTACCGTTACTACGACGGTCACCGGCGCGATTACTACCCGCCGCCACGCTACTACTACGAGGAGCGTCGGCATAACTACTATCCGGCTCCTCCGCGCTACGTACCGGCGCCGCCGCCGCGTCATCATTATGGCCACGATCACCGGTATCGAGACGGCTACAAGCACCAGCAGCCGCGACATGACTATCATCGCGACCAGCGTCGTCAGGAGCATCGCAGCGGGCAGATTCAGCGCGGCTGGGAGGCAGGCCGCAACACGCAGCATCGTTTCTCCAACGGGCGCAGCAATAACGAACATCGCCGTAGCGGCGAGCGCCGCTGGTAAGCCTCTCTCAATCCGCCGCGTGCTTGGCGCGCGGCGTCTGTTCATCCACCTGGCGAATCGCTGTAACCATGGCCTGCGCCGCTGGCGACAGGCTATGGCCGGCACGGCTGACCAGGCCATAGGCCGAATGCTGATGCAGACCCTGAGGCAACAGCGGCAGCAGGGCTAGCTGACCGCTATCGACTTCGTCGGCGATCACGTCCCAGGGCGCCATGCTCAGCACATCGCTGTCGGCCACCAGGCGCTTGAGTACCAGGAAGTTGTCGCATTGCACGCTCAACGGCTGCGCTCGCCCGCTGGCCTGCCCCAGGCTGCGTTCGACCACCTGTGGCAGCTGTGTGCCGGCGAGAGGGAAGTCGAGCAGGTCGCGCAATTGCAGGTTGCGCCGCTGCAGCAGCGGATGAGCCGGGCGGCAGAACAGTACGCCCTGATGCACGCGCAGCGGTTCGATGTGCAATTGAGCGTCGTTCTGCAATTCACGGATATCGGCGACGAACAGCTCGATGGTCGAGTCCAGCAGGCTGTCGCGCAGCTCCAGCCAGTTGGCGATGTCCAGTTTCACCTGCACCCGCGGGTAGCGTTGCAGCAACTGCCCCAGCGCCTGCGGTATCAGCCGCGCGGCCGGGTAGGGGCCGGCGCCGAGGCGCAGTTCGCCGGCCTCCAGGTTGCCTAGCTGATTGACCGCGTTGCTCAGCGCCAGGCTGCCGGCCAGCAGGCGGCGCGCATGTTCCAGTACCAGGTGGCCATGGGCGGTGAGGCTGACGCCGCGGCTGTGGCGATCCACCAGGGTGCAGTCCAGCTGGCTCTCCAGCGCCTGGATGCTGCGGCTCAGCGCCGGCTGGCTGAGGTGCACGGCCGCTGCGGCGCGGGCGAAATGTTGGTGTTCGGCGAGGGCGACGAAGTGACGAAGCTGGCGTAGATCGTTCATGCGCTTCCTGCATTAACTGGTCTATTCGAATGCATTGGAATTATCGGACGGCCTTTGCCAACCTGCCAGCATTCCAACAACAAGACCTTCCAATGCCATGAGCCCATTCTCTCGCTTCAGCGGCCTGCTGCTGGCTGCCGCCCTGCCATTGAGCGCCTATGCCGAGCTGCCGGCCGAGCGTATCGAACCCACCATCAACGCCGAACTGGCTGCCCACACCAAGGTATTCGCCCAGCAGGTCTATCGTGTCGCCGACAACGTCTATTCGGCAGTCGGCTGGCAACTGGGCAACGTGGTGATGATCGAGGCGCCGCAGGGGCTGATCATCGTCGACACCGGCGAGTCGGTCAGCGAGTCGCGCAAGATCATGGCCGAGTTTCGCAAGCTCACAGATAAGCCGGTCAGAGCAGTGGTCTACACCCACTTCCACCCGGATCACATCAACGGCGTGCAGGCGTTCGTCAGCCGCGAGCAGGTGGAGCGCGGCGAGGTACAGATCTACGCCCACGAGACCCTGCTGCAGAACGTGGTGGCGCAGGGCGCGCTGGTCGGGCCGATTCTCGGCGTACGTTCGGCATACAGCTTCGGTTCCTTCCTGCCGGCCAGCGATCAGGAGGGCATGAACGGTGGTATCGGTCCGTTGGCCAAGCCGGAGCCGTCGTCCTTCATCGCGCCGACCGTGACCTTCGGCGAGCGCCTGGATACCACTATCGCCGGCCTCGACGTGCAGTTTTTACATGTGCCGAGCGAGGCGCCGGACGAGATCACCCTGTACCTGCCGGCCAACCGCGTGCTGATCAGCGCCGAGGTCGATCAGGGCCCGACGCTGCCGAACATCCACACGCTGCGCGGCACCAAGTTCCGCGACCCGGTGCAGTGGGTCGAGAGCCTGGACAAGCTGCGTGCCTACCAGGCCGAGTACATGGTGCCGCTGCATGGTCGGCCGGTAAGCGGCCAGGACAAGGTCGAGGAAGTGCTGCGCATGACCCGCGATGGCATCGCCTATATCCACGACCAGACCGTGCGCTGGATGAACAAGGGCCTGACGCCCGACGAACTGGTAGAGAAGGTCAAACTGCCGCCGCACCTGGCCGGCTACACGCCTTATCTGCGCGAGTACTACGGCACGGTGAAACACAGCGTGCGGCAGATCTACAACGGCTATCTGGGCTGGTTCCAGGGCGACCCGGTGGCTCTCGACCCGACCCCGCCCAAGCAGCAGGCCGAGCGCCTGATCGCCCTGGCCGGTGGTCGTGAAAAACTGCTGCTGGAAGCCGGCAATGCCTACCTCAAGGGCGACTACCAGTGGGCCGCCGAGCTGGCCGGCTATGCCATTCGCGTCGACCACGAAGACACGCTGGCGCGTGAGATCAAGGCGCGCAGCTTTCGTAAGCTGGGCTACGCCAGCATGAACATCAACTGGCGCAACTGGTACCTGATGAGTGCCATGGAGTTGGAGGGCAAGCTCGATGGCGACGCCATTCGCCAGCGCACGGTGGAGATGCGCAAGGTGTTCCTCTCGCCGGACATGGTGCGCAGCTTCACCCCGCAGAGTTTCCTGCAGAACTGGGTGACCCGTATCGACCCGGAGAAGGCCGGCGATGTCGAGCTGACCCTGGGCTTCAGCTTCCCCGACGTGGACGAACAGTGGGCGCTGGAGGTCCGGCGCGGTGTCGCGCAACTGCACAAGGGCATTCCCGAGGGCACTGCTTTGCGCCTGAGCATGGACAAGCGCTTCATGGAAACCCTGCTGACCGGTGAGGGTGGCCTGGTCAAGGGCGCGCTGCTCGGCGATGTGAAGGTCGACGGCAACCTGCTGGAGATTCGTCGTTTTCTCGCCTGCTTCGACTTCAGCGACGAGGCGTTCGGACTGACCCTGCGTTAGCCCTCGGTTCGAAGCGGCAAGATCGGCGTTGTGTTTGCCATTCGCCGCGGGGCGCGGCTCCTACAGGGCGTTCCCATCGAAAGAAGGGCGGTCTCCTGCCAACCGCCCGGTCACACTTTAGGTTCATCCATTCGGAGGCTCACGATGAACCTGCTGTCTTTCGCCAAAGGCGCCCTGGCCATGTTCTGGCTGGTGGCGCTGCTCAATCTGTTCTACCCCTTCGCCACCCCGCTTGGCGGTTGGGTCAACTGGGCTGCGCTGGTGGTGCTGCTGGCGCATGTGGGCGAGCTGGTGCTGTTCGGCTCGCGCCTGCGGGGCCTGCCGCTGTTGTGGTGGCAGCGCCTGCAGGTGCTGCTGTTTGGTGTTTTGCATTTGCAGACGCTGCGCTGAGCTCCGATGGCCCTGGTGCGCACGGCGCACCCTACGATGGGGGCGGCTCCGTAGGGTGCGCCATGCGCACCAGCCCTATCGGGAAACGCCACGGTGCGCGCAGCGCACCCTACGGGCGTTATTGCACGAACAGCTGCTGCACCACCGAGAAATCCTGCTTGCCCTTGCCCTGTTTGAGCAGCAGGCGGTAGAGCTGTAGTGCCAGGGCACCCATGGGGGTGCTGTTGCCGCTGTGGCTGGCGGTTTCCTGGGCCAGGCCGAGGTCCTTGGCCATCAGCTCGGCCATGAAACCACCGCTGTAGCCCTTCGAGGCAGGGGCGTTTTCCATTACTCCGGGCCAGGGGTTGTATTTCTCCAGCGTCCAGTTACCGCCGGAGCTCTGCCGCATGATCTCCGCCAGTACGGCCGGCTCCAGGCCGTTGGCCACGCCCATGGCCATGGCTTCGGCGGTGGCGATCATCTGCACCGCGAGCACTTGGTTGTTGCATACCTTGGCCACCTGGCCGGCGCCCTCCGGGCCGGCGTGGAAGATGTTCTTGCCCATGGCGGCGAGCATCGGTCTGGCCTTCTCCAGCGTTTGGGCTTCACCGCCCACCATGAAGGTCAGAGTGCCGGCTGCCGCGCCGCCGGTACCGCCGGATACCGGTGCATCGAGCAGAGCGATACCGCGCTCGCGGGCGGCGGCGTGCACCTTGCGCGCGGACTCCGGGGCGATGGTCGAGCACTCGATCACCAGTGTGCCGGCGGGCAGCCGCGCAAGCAGGCCGTCGTCGCCCAGGTACAAGCCTTCCACATGACGGCTGGCCGGCAGCATGCTGATCACCACCTTTGCCTGATCGATGGCGTCGGCGGCGCTATCGGCTGCCACGGCACCTTCGCCGGCCAGCGTGTCGACGGCGCTGCGCACCAGGTCGAAGACTTTCAGCGGATAGCCCGCCCGGAGCAGGTTACGGGCCATGGGCAGGCCCATGTGGCCGAGGCCGATAAAGGCGGTTTGGGTCATGGCGGTTCTCCTTTCTTGTTTTTTGCGAGCTATTGCCCGGCTTTGAACAGGTCGTTGAGTTCGGCGAAGGAGGCGGCATCCCTGGCGAAGTCGCAACTGCCGTGCCGCAGCTCGCGCGCAGCGCGCAGGAAACCGCCCAAGGCTGTGCGTGCCAGACTGGAGCCGACGCTGACCCGGCGTACGCCCAGCTCACTCAGGTCATCCAGGCTCAGCGCAATGCTGGACAGGCCCATCAGCACGTTGACCGGCCGTGGCGCAACGGCACGCACCACGGCGTCGATCTGCTCGCGCGTGGTCAGCCCTGGCGCATAGAGCACGTCAGCGCCGGCATCGGCATAAGCCTCTAGACGGCGCAAGGTGTCGGGCAGGTCTTCGCGGCCATGCAGGAAGTTCTCCGCGCGGGCGCAGAGGGTGAAAGGAAAGGGCAGGCTACGCGCCGCAGCCACCGAGGCTCGGATGCGTTCCACCGCCAGCTCCAGGGGATAGATGGGCGCATCCACGCGCCCGCTGGCGTCTTCGATGGAGCCGCCCACCAGTCCGCAGGCAGCGGCCTGGAGCAGGGTGTCCGCACAGCCTTGCGGCTCATCGGCGAAGCCGTTCTCCAGATCGGCCGCTACCGGCAAGGGCGTGGCTGCGACTATGGCGCGGGCATTGGTCAGGGTGTCCTCGCGGCTG
Organism: Pseudomonas sp. ZH-FAD; assembly: GCF_002803095.1. Lineage (GTDB taxonomy): Bacteria > Pseudomonadota > Gammaproteobacteria > Pseudomonadales > Pseudomonadaceae > Aquipseudomonas. Next base: position 24,526 of record NZ_PGLR01000007.1, read on the forward strand.
ATCAGACCTTCGCCATCGGGGCGGCCAAGTGCAAAGGCCAGACCGGCGCTGGTGGTGGCCAGGGCTTCGAAACCCAGGGCCGCAAGGATTTTCGCCGAACCGGCATCCCAGGGGTTGGGCAGTACCAGCAGTTCGTCGCGTTGATGCAATGCCTGGAAGGTCTGGGCTTTTTGCAGTTGCGTATCGGCCATGCCGTTACTCCTTGGGTAAGTGTCGTGCCTGTCCTTGTGTGAAGACATTCGTGCCTGCAGATTCTCAGGTCGCGGCTGAAGCCCCTCCCACAGAAGCCCCTGGATACATCACAAATCCGCCAACGGATGTTCGCCTTCCCAGGCCGGTGCGAAGTGAGCTTCGACCACGGCGGCGGGGATTGCGGCCACGTCCGGCCAGTGCCAATGCGGCGTTTGATCCTTGTCGATCAGGCGGGCGCGCACGCCTTCGGGGAATTCCGGGTGGCGGCAGCAGTTCAGGCTCATGGCGTATTCCATGCGGAATACCTCGGCCAGCGACAGATGGCGGGCGCGGCGGATCTGCTCCCAGACCAGGTGCGCTGTCAGCGGGCAGCCATGGGCCAGGGTCTTGGCGGCGCGGGCGAGCAGGGCGTCGTCATCTGCCTGCAGGGCGCTGATGGCATGAACGGCGGCGGGCAGGTCGGCGACGTCGAGCAACTCGTCGATACGCTCGCGGCGCGGCAACCATTGGGCCGCCGGCAGCTCGCTGCGCGCTTCGTTCTCCAGCGCGCGCAGCAGGCTGTGCAGCTGCGCCGCGGGTTGTTCGCGCCAGTTCAGTTGCACCAGGCCTTCGAGCAGGGCGTCCTGCTGGTCGTCGCGCAGGCAGCGGTCGGCCAGGTTCAGATCCAGCGCATCGCGGGCATTGATGCTGGCGGCGGTGAGGCCAAGGAACAGACCCAGGCGCCCCGGCAGGCGAGCGAGGAACCAGCTGCCGCCGACATCCGGGTACAGGCCGATATTGATTTCCGGCATGCCCAGGCGGCTGCTCGGGGTGACGATACGGATACCGGCGCCCTGCATCAGGCCCATGCCGCCGCCCAGCACATGGCCGTGCGCCCAGCAGATGAAGGGCTTGGGGTAGGTGTGGATGCGATGATCGAGGCGATATTCGTCGGCGAAGAATCGTCGTGCCAGGGCCGGTATTTCGCCTGGCTGTTCGCGACACTGATTGACCAGTTGCACGACATCGCCGCCGGCGCAGAAGGCCTTGGGGCCGTTGCCGCGCAGCATCACGCAGGCGATGGTCGGGTCTTCTGCCCAGGCCTTCAGGCGTTCGTCGAGTGCTTCGATCATCGGCAGGGAGAGGGCGTTGAGGCTCTTCTCCGCGTCCAGGCTGGCGATGCCGATGCGGTAGCCATGCAGGCTGGGGCGTTCTTCGAATTGCAGGTTCATAGGGGCTTCCTGCGTAGGGTGGATGACGGTTTATCCATCCACCTTACGGGTTTGTGGTGGACGTAAAATGCGACGTCCACCCTATCAGGCTGTTGAAAAACTACCTGCGTTGCCATTGCTGCGTTAAAAACAGCCTCAAAATGCTCATTTACAACACGTAAACTGCGCTTTTTCGGCTGTTTTTGCCTTGCACTGGCTGCCTCGCCTACGTTTTTCATCGGCCTGCTACGGGACGGTAGGAGCGAGCTCTGCTCGCGAAAAGATGGCATCGCCTGATTCGCGAGCGGAGCTAGCTCCCAGGATTTATTTGTTGCGCCACTGCGGGTCGCGTTTTTCCAGAAAGGCGTTGACGCCCTCGCGGGTGTCGTCGGCATCGAACAGGTCGACGAAGCGCTCGCGTTCCTCCGGCAGCCAGGTATTGGCACCACGCTCACGGGCACCCTGGATCAGTGGTTTGATGGTACGTACCGCTACCGGGCTTTGCCGCGCCACCTTGGATGCCAGCAGCAGTGCGGTGCCACGGGCTTCGCCGGTGTCCACCACCTGCTCGATCAGACCGATGCGCAGGGCGGTTTCGGCGTCGATGCGTTCACCGCAGAGGATCATGCGCTTGGCCCAGCCTTCGCCGACCAGCCAGGGCAGGGCCTGGGTGCCACCGGCGCAGGGCAACAGACCCACGGAGGCTTCCGGCAGGGCCATCTGTGCCTGGCGTTCGGCGATACGGATATCGCAGGCCAGCGCGCACTCCAGGCCGCCGCCCATGGCGTAGCCGTTGATCGCGGCGATGGACACGCCGCGGAAATCGCGCAGGGTCTCGAAGGCCTCGCCGAAGCGTCGGGCCATCTCGCGGGCACGGGCCTTGTCGCCATCGGCGAACATGTTCAGGTCGGCACCGGCGGAAAAGAACTTCGGCCCCTGGCCGGTCACCACCAGGGCGTACACCTCGTCGTCACGGTTGAGGTGCTCGACCACCTGCTTGAGACCGATCAGCGAGTCGCGGTCCCAGGTGTTGGCAGGCGGATGATTGATGGTGATCAGCGCGGTATGGCCGTGCTTCTCCACGGTGAGCTTGTGGGTCAGGTCGAAGATGCCGGATTTATAGGTTTCGATTGCAGTGCTCATAGCATTCCTCGTCAATGTTCGCCTCTCCCCATTGATAGGAGGGGCAAACGGTTACAACAGGCGATCGAGCATACCGCCCTGCAGGAGCAGGCGGCGGGCGACGATCACCCGCATGATCTCGTTGGTGCCTTCCAGTATCTGGTGCACGCGGGCGTCGCGTACCCAGCGTTCCAGCGGATAGTCATTCAGATAGCCGTAGCCACCATGCAGTTGCAGCGCCTCGTTGCACACGTCGAAGCACTGGTCGGTGGCGAAGCGCTTGGCCATGGCGCAGTACAGGCTGGCCTCGCCGCGGCCATGGTCGAGCTTGTGTGCAGCCAGGCGTACCATCTGCCGGCTGGCGGTGAGGGCGGTGAGCATGTCGGCCAGCTTGAATTGCAGGGCCTGGAACTCGCTGAGCGCCTTGCCGAACTGTTTGCGTTCTTCTACGTAGCGCAAGCTCTGCTGCAGCGCTGCCTGGGCCGCGCCTAGCGAGCAGCTGGCGATATTCAGGCGGCCACCATCGAGGCCCTTCATGGCGTAGACGAAGCCTTCGCCTTCCGGGCCAATGCGGTGGCTGGCAGGGATGCGCACACCTTCGAAAGTGATGGTGCGGGTCGGCTGCGCCTTCCAGCCCATCTTGTCCTCGTTGCGTCCGTAACGTACGCCGGGCGCATCGGCAGGTACCAGGAAGCAGGAAATACCCTTGGCACCATCCTCGCCGGTGCGCGCCATGACGATCAGTACCTGCGTGCTTCCCGCACCGGAGATAAAGCACTTGCTGCCGTCGATCACGTAGTCGTTGCCGTCGCGCCGGGCACGGGTGCGCAAGTGGGCGGCATCGGAGCCGGCGTCCGGTTCGGTGAGGCAGTAGGAGGCCAGCGACTGGCCGTTGATCAGCCCCGGCAACCAGGCATCCTTCAGCGCCTGGTCGGCGAAGCTGGCGAGCATCCAGGTGGCCATGTTGTGGATGGTCAGGTAGGCGGTGGTAGCCACGCAGCCAGCCGCCAGTTGTTCGAAAATCAGTGAGCTGGACAGCCTGGACAAGCCCAGGCCGCCATCCTCTTCGCGCAGATACAGGGCCAGGTAGCCCTGTTCGGCAGCACGGCGAATCACCTCGACGGGGAAGTGCTGCTCGCGATCCCACTCGGCGGCGTGGGGTGTCAGCTCCCGCGCGGCGAAGGCGCGGGCGCTGTCGGTCAGAAGACGTTGTTCATCACTGAGTTCGAAGTCCATGGCATCTCATTGCAAGGTCAGGGGTTGGCCGCCAGCGCGGCGCTCGGCCTGCCACTCGGCGAGGCTGGGCAGCGCGCTGCTGGCATCGAGGCGGTCGACGATTTCGAAGTAGTCCTGCTTGAGCGGGTCCTTGAGTACCTCGTCGCGCGGCTTGACCTTTACCGCGTAGACCGTCTGCAGGTTCTGGTGATCGAAGGCACGCCATTGCTGTTCGTCTTTGAGCAAGGTGTAGCGGTGGCCTTCCAGCGCCTTGATCAGCGCTTCGCTGTCGAGGCTCTTGGCTCGCGTAGCGGCATCGGCCCACTGTTGAACGATGCTGTAGGCCGAGGCGGCGGAGCTGGATGGGTACATCTCGTAGCGGGTCTTGAAGGCTTCGACGAAGGCTTGGCCACGCGCGGATTTTTCCAGCGCAGGCACGCGCCAGGTCCAGGGCTCGGTGCCGATCACGCCTGCCATCAGGTTGGGACCGGCCTGTTCGACCATGCTCTGGGTCAGGTTCGGCGCGACGATCTGCATGCGTTCTGTCAGGCCAAGATCCTTGGCGACGCGCATGGCACGCACCAGATCCTCGCCGAACAGCACCAGAGCGAGGATCTCGGCGTTGCTGGCAGCGGCCTGGGTCAGCGCGTCCTGATAGTCGGCCAGGCGCGCACCCGGGAAGGGGATGCGTACGCTGGCGTGCTGGGCGGCATTGTCGGTGGCGGTGGCCTGGCGCAGCGACGCCTCGCTGGTGTGGCCCCAGGTGTAGTCGGCGGTGACATAGAAGTAGCGCTTGTTCGGCAGGGTCTTGCTCAGGTATTGGCCGAGTACCTTGGCGCTCATCCAGGCGTTGTTGCACTCGCGAAACATGTAGCGATGGCCATCCTTGCCGGTGGTGTCGTTGGAGTAGGTGAGAGTGCCGAAGTACAGCAGACCATGCTGCCTGGCACGCTTGCCGGCGGCGATGGCGACCGCGCTGGAGGAGCCGCCGAAGAGCATCACCGCGCCCTCGGCGGCCAACTTGTCGACGTTCTTCTCGGCCTTGGCCGGACGCGAGGCAGTGTCCTTGCTGGACAGGCGCAAGGGCCGTCCCAGCACACCGCCAGCGGCGTTGATTTCATCGATGGCCAGCAGGGCTCCACGCATCTGCGCCAATCCCTCCTCCTTGTATGGTCCGGTGCGCGGATAGTTGAGGCCGAGGGTGATCGGCTCGGCAGCCTGCGCACAGGCGGTAAGTGCGGCCCACAGGGCCAGCGTGGCGGACAGTTGGCGCATTGCAGTTCTCCTTGTTTTTGTTCTGCAGAGGACTGTTTTACGCCGCTCGTCCAGTTCGAGTGATCGTCTATTAGTCTAAGAAACGCTCACCCAGTTCTCATTTCAGCTGAATAGTCATGTTCGGGCCATCGCCGAGCGGCGTGTCGTCGAACCAGCGGCTGGTCACCGTCTTGGTCTCGGTATAGAAACGCACCGCCTGCTTGCCATAGGCGTGCAGGTCGCCGTAGAACGAGCCCTTCCAGCCGGTGAAGGAAAAGAATGGCAGCGGCACCGGAATCGGTACGTTGATGCCCACCTGGCCGACTTCAATCGCATGCTGGAAATGCCGCGCAGCGCCGCCGGAGCGGGTGAACAGGCTGGTGCCGTTGCCGTAAGGGCTGGCGTTGACCAGTGCGATGGCCTCTTCCAGGGTGTCGACCTGCATGCACACCAGCACCGGGCCGAAGATCTCCTCGCGGTACAGGCCCATCTTCGTCGTCACGCCACGGAACAGCGTCGGTCCGACCCAGTTGCCATTCGGATACCCCTCCACCGTGCACTGCGAACCGTCGAGCAGGCATTCGGCGCCTTCTGCCTTGCCCTGTTCGATCAGGCGCAGCACGCGCTGGCGTGCCTGCGGGCTGATCAGCGGGCCGTAGGCGGCGCCGCTGTCCTGCCAGTGGCCAGGACGCAGTGCGGCCATCTGCGTTGCTAGCTCATCGATCCACTGTTTCGATTCGCCGACGAACACTGCCACGCTGATCGCCATGCAGCGCTGCCCGGCCGCGCCACAGCTGGCGCCGAGCAGGTTGCTGAGCACCTGATCCTTCGGTGCGTCAGGCATGATCACCATATGGTTCTTGGCCCCTGCGAAGGCCTGCACGCGTTTCAAATGCTGGGTACCGGTGCGATAGACGTGCTGGCCCACCGTCACCGAACCGACGAAGGACACCGCGCGCACCGCCGGGTGCACCAGCAGCGCATCGACCTGCTCGCGGCCGCCATGCAGCACCTGCAGTACGCCGGCTGGTGCGCCGGCCTCGAGGAACAGTTCAGCCAGACGATTGGGCGTCATCGGGTCCTGTTCCGAGGGTTTGAGAATGAAGGTATTGCCACAGGCGATGGCCAGCGGAAACATCCACAACGGAATCATCGCCGGGAAGTTGAACGGGGTGATGCCGACGCACACGCCCAGTGGCTGGATCCAACTGGCGGTGTCGATCTCGCGGGCGACGTTTTCCACCGTCTCGCCCATCATCAGGCTGGCGATATTGGCGGCGTGTTCGGCCACTTCGATACCGCGCCAGACGTCGCCCTTGGCATCGGCGAAGGTCTTGCCGGTTTCCGCCGCGAGAATCTCCGCCAACTCGTCGTGGTGTTCCTTGAGCAGGTGCTGGTAGCGCAGCATCAGGCGGGCGCGCTCCGATACCGGCACCTCGCGCCAGGCGAGGAAGGCTTTCTGCGCACTGACCACTGCGGCCTCGATTTCCTCGGCAGTGGCTTTGGGGGCTAGGGCGATCACTTCCTGGGTGGCCGGGTCGGTGACTTCGATCAGCTCACGAGCCTGGCTGGTTTGCCATTGGCCGTCGATCAGTTGCGGTAGCGTGCGGGGCATGGTCGCCTCCTGTTGTTCTTGTATGGGCTCTTTATAGCCATTCGATGTCCGCTTGTGGATTGACGATCTTGGTCTTGGGATGGACGATCTTGTCATTCGATCAGAATGCAAAGGAGTGATGCAGTGGGGATGCGGGTGGAAACCTCCAATTGGCCGTTGCCCGTCGGTGGGCAGCGCTTCATCACCCCGCCGCGCCTGCGCCGTTTGCTGGCACGCCATCCTTTGAGCACTGGGTGCTATCCCCTGGCCATTGGCTTCTACCCGGAAGCGGCCGGGCACCAGATGCGACGCCTGCAACCTGACGATCATCTGCTGATCTATTGCCGCTCAGGAAGTGGTTGGCTGGAAGTAGCGAATGGACGATTCGAGGTTGCTGCTGGCGATCTGCTGCTGCTGCCCAAGGACGCGCCGCATGCCTATGGCGCCGATGGACAAAAGCCCTGGACGATTTACTGGGTGCACTTCGACGGTAGTCTCAGCGAGGACTTTCTGCGTCTGCTGGGTGCGCAGACGCTGCGGCGTATCGGCGTGCAGCCCAGGTTGATCGGCGATTTCGAGGCGTTGCTGGGTTTGCAGCGCCAGGGCCTCAACGTCTTGCCCTTCATCCATGCCGCGCACCGTTTGCAGGCGATGCTCAGCTCCCTGGCGGTGCTGCCGGCGCGGGTCAACCTCAAGTCCGGCCGCGTGCTGGATATCGAGGCGGTGCAGGCGGTGATGCGCGCGCACCTGCACGGCAGCCTCAACCTCGATGAGCTGGCGGCACAGTTCAGGCTGTCACGCTTTCACTTCGCCAAGACCTACCGCGCGCTGACCGGCCATGCGCCGATCCAGGATTTCATCCAGTTGAAGATGGCCCTGGCCTGCCGCCTGTTCGACCGCGGTGATGCCGAAGTGCGTCAGGTCGCCGAGCAGCTTGGCTACGACGATCCCTATTACTTCTCACGTCTGTTTCGCAAGGTGGTGGGCATGGCGCCCAGTCATTACCGGGCGCTGCATCAGGGCTAGATAGGTGAGGGCACGTAGCATGTCCGGCGCGGAGGTAGCCCGCATGCAATCCGGGGCGGTCGGCGGATTGTTCGCTTCGCTCCTGAATCCGCCCTACACCCGAGCGATGGTGGCCAGGCCGGTGGCGACGAGCTTTTCTTGGCTGTCCTTTACTGCGAACACATCGGCTCGGCAGACGGCCTGGCGCTGCCCGGCCTTGAGCACTTCGGCGCGGCACAGCAGGCGTTCGCCAAGCGCCGGTGCGAGCAGGTTGAGCTTGTATTCGCTGGTGACCACGTCACCGACCAGCGACGCCGCCGCCCAGGCGCAGCCGCTGTCGACCATGAAGCCGACCACCGCGCCATGCATGTAGCCATGGTGCTGGCACAGGTCGGGACGACTGCGCACCTGCAGGCTGACCCGGCCCGGCGCGAAGTCGAGCAACTCGGCGCCGAGCAACTGGGCGAAGGTGGAGTGGGCGAGCGCCTGTTCCAGGCGTTCACGGCTGATACCGTTCGAGTCGCTCATATGACCTCCTGCATGGTGCGGTGCAGAAGAGTCTCAACCTGCTCCAGAGGACGGACAAGCTGCATCCATGTGCCTGATGAGGCTGCATAGCAGGTGCTTCAGGCGAGTAGGCGTTTCCACAATTGCAGTTCGCCCGCCAGCTCCTGCCTCAGTTCGTCAAGCGGCTGCTCCAGGCCCAGTTTTGCCTGCGCCGGTAGCGGTCCCTGCAGCGTCTGGCTCGTCTGCAGGGCACTGGCGAGCAGAACCAGATCCGCCAGGTCGGCAGCGCCGTCATGCTCGCGTTGCCATTGACCAAAAAGGCGCGTGGATTCGATCACTGCCGAGGGCAGCTGCCAGCGCGTCAGGATCAGGGCGCCGAGATCACCGGACAGCTGATCGCATAGCTCGTGCAGCGTATCGCTCTCGCGCGGTACGTTCGGCCACTGCTCCAGCTCAGAAAGTAGCGGCAGGCTGCCAATGTCCTGCAGCAAGCCGCCGAGCATGGCGTCGTCCAGTGACATGCCCGTGCGCTGGGCCAGTACCGCGCAGTGGGCGGCGCGCTCCCTGGCACTGCGCCAACGAGTGCGAAATGCCTGCTGCAGCGCAGGTTCGGAGCTGGTGAACAGGTTTTGCAGGCTGAAGCCCAACACCAGGTCCGCCAGTTGGCGGGTACCAAGGCGGCTCAGCAATTCACGCAGCGAACTACAGGAGCGCTCCCCGCGCAGCAGAGGGGTATTGGAGAACTGCATCAGGTACGCGGCCAGCGGCGGGTCGCCAGTGATCACGCGGGTCAGTTGTTCCAGCGAGGTGCGCGGGTCGTCCAACAGCTTTCTGATGCGCACGGCGGCTTCAGGCATCTGCGGAATCCTTGCTTCGCCCTTGAGGAAGCGGTTGAGCAACGCCATGCGCAGGGTATCGGTAGAAGTGGGCATCGGCTTGGGTTCATCGGTTGAGACGATGCCAGAAAGGCTAGCAAAGCATCCTGCATGGCGCCGGTAAGCTCTTCCTTGACTTGCCTTGCGGCCTTCTCTAGCGTGCCTCCACTCGTTTTGTACCCGCAGGAAAACCGCATGACCGATGATCGCATCAAGCTCGAAGCCAGCTGGAAACACGCGCTGCGTGAGGAATTCGACAAGCCTTACATGAGCGAGCTGCGTGCGTTCCTGCAGGCGGAGAAGGCGGCCGGCAAGGAAATCTATCCGCCGGGCCCACTGATCTTCAATGCGCTCAACTCCACGCCGCTGGATCAGGTCAAGGTGGTGATCATCGGCCAGGACCCGTACCACGGTCCCGGTCAGGCACACGGCCTGTGCTTCTCGGTGCAGCCGGGCGTGCAGACGCCGCCGTCGCTGGTGAATATCTACAAGGAGCTCAAGCGCGACCTCAATATCGACATCCCCGCGCACGGCTACCTGCAGAGCTGGGCCGATCAGGGCGTGCTGCTGCTCAACACCTCGCTGACGGTAGAGCGCGCCAACGCCGGCTCGCACGCGGGCAAGGGCTGGCAGTTCTTTACCGATCGGGTGATCGAAGTGGTCAGCGAGCATCAGCCCAAACTGGTGTTCCTGCTCTGGGGCAGCCACGCGCAGAGCAAACAGCGCCTGATCGACCCGACCAAGCACCTGGTGCTGCGTTCACCGCATCCGTCGCCGTTGTCGGCGCATCGCGGTTTCATCGGCAATGGCCATTTCAGTCGCTGCAACCAGTTCCTCAGCCAGAACGGCATGACGCCCATCGATTGGCGCTTACCGGCGCTCTGAGCCTGCCTCCGAGGCCTGCTTAGCGCCGCGCAACTGCCTGATCAGCCGTGCACTGCTGCGCGGCCAGGTCGGCATGCAGGCTTTGCAAGCGCTTGTCGGCTCGCTCCATCTGTTTTGAGTCGGCCTGGGCGACCAGGTCGACGATCATCTCGGCCATGGCCTGACGATTCTTCTGGTAGCTGGTCCGGTAGGCGCTGGTGTAGAAACGCTCGCGTTGTTGCAGCAGGGCAGTCATGCGCGCAGCGAAATCGTCGCCACGGCGTACTTCCAAGGCCTCACGCAGAGCCTGCTGCCAGGCCATGCGGTTTTCCAGCCAGACCTGGTTCTGTTCACCCAGGCCCTGTGCCCAGCTCTGCACCCGCTCGCGCTGCTCGGGGTTCAGGGTGCCGAACCAGGGTTGCAGGCGCTCCTCCATGCGCTCGGCGCGCCGGTTGACCTGCTCCTGCACCGGCGGCTCGAGAAACTCTTCACGCAGCTTGGCGTTCTGCTCGTCCATTGCCGCCAATAGCTGATCGACCTGACGCGGACTGAGGCCACGCAGCAGCTCGATGGTGCTGGGGGTTATTTCCACGGCGATGCGCTGCATAGCCTGTTCGAAGTCGGCCAATTGGCTGGCCATCAGCTCGCTGTCACGGCTGCTCAGCGCCTGCTGACTGCGTTGCAGCCAGTCGAGATAACGCGGCAGCTCGACGCTGCAATGCCAGGCCAGGTGCTCCTGCAGCTGAGGTTTGAGCCAGGCGCTCTGCTCGCTGGTCAGCGCCACGTAGTCGCCCAGTTTCCACGGGATCAGCCAATCGAGGTTGCGATAGGCCAGGCCGACACGACTGCAGGCGCTCAGCAGCAGGGTGATGGCCAGTAGCAGGAGCAAAGGCTTGCGCATGATCGGGGCTCGTGAGGGCAGAGTTGTTGAGACTAATACTCGTCGAGGCTGACGCAAGAGGGCGGAAATATTCGCTTATGACTTCGCTGGTGTGAGGTTCGGATCGTGGGCAGAAGGGATTCTTTGCATGGATTGGGAAAGTGCGGATTGATACCGGACTGGTAAGTGCGTGTGTTCTTTTGCGCTATTTACGTCCGGGCAAAGGTCATTGGCGTGTCGATCTTTCGTCTTGGTTTCGCCCCTTACGGGCGAGTCACTTGATTCGCTGCGCTCACCCTTCGGGCCAGCCTGCGGCTGTTACTTCGCTGCGCTTCGTAGCTCTTGCTTGCCCAAGAGAAAGTAACCAAAGAGAAGGGCACCCCGACATCCGAGCTAGGCGCCCCCGGCCTGCTGCGCCGGGGTTCCCTCGCTCCATCACCACTCCAGGGGCTCGACCGGATGCGGCCCACCGACGAAGGGTCATCCCTGGCCCATCGTGGCTCTCGCGACATCCATGTCGCTCAACCCCTTACGCGGCGATTCCACTCGGCCTCCTGAAGGGGATTTGGGCGTCGTCTGTGAGATCGCGGTGAAAGATCAAAAGCCAGACGCCGCTGAGTTTAATTATGTGGAGATTACGCAAGCTCGCGACCTGGTCCCCTTCAGGAGGCCGAGTGGAGGTGTTGCGTAGGGGAGCGAGCCGCATGGATGCGGCGAGAGGCTTAAAGGGCCAGGGATGGCCCTTGTAAGCCGGCCCCGGAGCAACGCCGGAGCGAGGAAACGCAGCGAAGCGGAGTAACAGCCGCAGGCTGGCCCGAAGGGTGAGCAAAGTGAATCAAGTTTCGCGTAGCGAAACCCGGATGTCGGGGTGCCCTTCTTTGGCACACCTTTCTTGGGCAAGCAAGAAAGGTGTGGCGCCCGTAAGGGGCGCAACCTAAACGCTCAGTGGACTCGGTAATGGATAGTGCCAAGTCAGTAAGCAATACGCACACAAACTCACTAGTCCAGTGTCAAACGCATCCAAATAGGAATAACCAATAAAAAACCGCCCCGAAGGGCGGTTCCGATGTCGCAGGTATCGCTTAGCCGCCGAGGTAGGCGTCGCGTACCTTGGGATCGTTGAGCAGCTCTTCACCGCTGCCGCGCATGACGATGTGGCCGTTCTCCAGCACGTAACCGCGATCAGCCAGCTTCAGCGCCTGGTTGGCGTTCTGCTCGACCAGGAACACGGTCACGCCGTCTTTGCGCAGTTGCTCGATGATGTCGAAGATCTGCTGGATGATGATCGGCGCCAGACCCAGCGACGGCTCGTCGAGCAGCAGCAGGTTGGGCTTGCTCATCAAGGCACGACCGATGGCGAGCATCTGCTGCTCGCCGCCGCTCATGGTGCCGGCGCGCTGGGCGAAGCGTTCCTTCAGACGCGGGAACAGGTGCAGGACCTTGTCCAGTTGCTCCTGATTGTCCGCCTTGTCGCCGAAGAAGCCGCCCATGGCCAGGTTTTCTTCGACGGTCAGGCGGGCGAACACGCGACGGCCTTCCGGCACGATGGCGATGCTCTTGCGCATGATCTCCGGGGTATCCATGCCCACCAGCTCTTCACCCATATAGCGGATGCTGCCGCTGGTGGCGCGCGGGTTGCCGCACAGGGTCATGAGCAGGGTCGACTTGCCGGCACCGTTGGCGCCGATCAGGGTGACGATCTCGCCTTTCTGCACTTCGATGCTGACGTCGTGCAGGGCCTGGATCTTGCCGTAGAAGGTTGAGACGTTGTTGAAGCTGAGCATGGATTACGCCTCCCCCAGATAGGCTTTGATCACGTCCGGGTTGTTGCGGATGTCGTCCGGCGTGCCGTCGGCCAGGGGAGTGCCCTGGTTGATCACGTAGATGTGGTCGGAAATGCTCATCACCAGCTTCATGTCGTGCTCGATCAGCAGCACGGTGACATTGTGCTCGTCACGCAGCACGCTGATCAGGGCTTTCAGGTCTTCGGTTTCACGCGGGTTGAGACCGGCGGCCGGCTCGTCGAGCATGAGGATGCTCGGGCGCGTCATCATGCAGCGGGCGATTTCCAGGCGACGCTGCTGACCATAGGCCAGGGTACCGGCGCTACGGTTGGCGAAGTCCACCAGGTTGACCTGCTCCAGCCAGTAGGCGGCGAAGTCCATGGCCTCGCGTTCGCTACGGCGAAACCCCGGGGTCTTGAACAGGCCGGCCAGGTAGCCGGTATTGAGGTGGCGATGCTGGGCCACCAGCAGGTTTTCCACCGCCGTCATGTCCTTGAACAGACGTACGTTCTGGAAGGTCCGTACCACGCCCTTGCGGGCGATCTTGTGGCCAGGCAGGCCTTCGATCGCTTCGCCATTGAGGCGGATGCTGCCGGAGCTCGGCTGGTAGAAGCCGGTCAGGCAGTTGAATACGGTGGTCTTGCCGGCGCCGTTCGGGCCGATCATCGAGACCACCTGCTTTTCCTTGACGTTCAGGCCCACCCCGTTGACGGCCAGCAGGCCGCCGAAACGCATGGACAGGCCGCTTACTTCGAGAATCGTGCGGCTCATCGCTTCAGCTCCAGGTGGGGACGTTGCATCGGCAGCAACCCTTGCGGGCGCCAGATCATCATGAAGATCATGACCAGACCGAAGAACAGCATGCGGTACTCGCTCAGCTCACGCATCTCCTGCAGCATCACCATGATGATGGCGGCGAGGATCACGCCCAGCTGCGAGCCCATGCCACCCAGCACGACGATGGCGAGGATCATCGCCGACTCGATGAAGGTGAACGACTCCGGCGTCACCAGACCCTGACGGGCAGCGAAGAAGCTGCCGGCGAAACCGGCCAGGCTGGCACCGATGGTGAAGGCCGAGAGCTTGATCACGGTGGGGTTCAGGCCCAGCGCGCGGCAGGCGATCTCGTCCTCGCGCAGGGCTTCCCAGGCACGGCCGATCGGCATGCGTAGCAGGCGGTTGACCAGGAACAGGGTCAGCAGCACCAGCAGCAGGGCGATCAGGTAGAGGAAGATCACCTTGTACTGCGAGTTGTAGGCGATTTCGAAGTAGCCATGGAAGGTCGGCATGTCGGCCGGCACACGGCGCTCGAAGGACAGACCGAACAGGGTCGGCTTGTTCTCGTTGGCGATGCTCAGGCCGTTGGGGCCGCCGGTGTACTCGGTCAGGTTGCGCAGCAGGATACGGATGATCTCGCCGAAACCGAGGGTCACGATGGCCAGGTAGTCACCGCGCAGGCGCAGCACCGGGAAGCCCAGCAAGAAGCCGAACAGCGCCGCCATCATGCCGGCCAGCGGCAGGCAGATCCAGAAGCCCAGGCCGAAGTAATGGGCCAGGATCGCATAGCTGTAGGCACCGACGGCGTAGAAACCGACGTAACCCAGGTCGAGCAGACCGGCCAGACCCACCACGATGTTCAGGCCAAGGCCGAGCATCACGTAGATTAGGATCAGCGTGGCGATATCCACCGAACCGCGGCTGGCGAAGAACGGCCACACCAGCGCCACCATGACCATCGCCAGAATGATCCAGCGCTGGGTGGAGGGCAGGGTGAGGAAGTTGCCAATCTGACCGGAGCCACTGGGCAGCTTGGGCAGTTTGGCCCAGGTCGGAGTCAGCCGGTCACGCAGCAATTGCCAGAGGAAGATCAGCGTAGCGGCGCCGCCGATGCACCAGAGTTCGAAGGCGGTGGCACCTTCCACGCGCAGGCTGATGCCGACGGTGGAGAGTTTCAGGCCCAGTACCGGGTAGGAGATGATCAGCACCAGCAGGGCGCTGAAAATCGCGGATTTGATGTTCCGGCTCATACCTTTTCCACCTCCGGGCGGCCAAGGATGCCGGTTGGACGGAACAGCAGCACCAGTACCAGCAGGCTGAACGCCACCACGTCCTTGTATTGATCACCGAAGATATCGGCGCCGAAGGCTTCGGCAACGCCCAGCAGCAGGCCGCCGAGTACCGCGCCAGGGATGCTGCCGATGCCGCCCAGTACCGCAGCGGTGAAGGCCTTGATGCCGGCGAGGAAGCCAAGGTGCGGGTTGATCACGCCGTAGTTCATGCCCAGCAGTACCGAGGCGATGGCGGCCAGCGCAGCACCGATGACGAAGGTCAGAGCGATGATGTTGTTGGTGTTGATGCCGAGCAGGTTGGCCATCTTCAGGTCTTCGGCGCAGGCGCGGCAGGCACGGCCCAGGCGCGAACGGGAGATGAACAGGGTCAGACCGATCATGGTGATGAAGGTGACGATGAAGATCAGCACCTGCATGTAGGACACCACCACGCCGTTGGCGGCGCTTTCACCGAGGATGAAATTGCCCGGCAGCAGGCTGGGAATGGCCTTGTCCTTGGAGTCCTGTGAGAGCAACACCGCATTTTGCAAGAAGATCGACATACCGATCGCGGAGATCAGCGGGATCAGACGGTTGCCGCCGCGCAGGGGGCGGTAGGCCACCCGTTCGATGCTGTAGCCGTAGGCGCTGGTGACGATCATGGTGGCCGCGAAGGCCGCGATCATCACGAAGGGCACGGCTTCCAGGCCGAACATGGCGAGGCCGGCGATAACGGTGAAGGCTACGTACGAGCCAATCATGTAAACCTCGCCATGGGCGAAGTTGATCATGCCGATGATGCCGTAGACCATGGTGTAGCCGATGGCGATCAGGGCATAGGTGCTGCCAATGGTCAGGCCATTGAGCAGCTGTTGCAGGTAGTGATAAAGATCAGGCATTGCCTAACTCCTGGGCGCTTGCGTAAAGCGGCGCTTGTGGCGCAGCGCGAGGCCGGAATTCTTCTAATAAACAAAGCCCACTGCTCGCGCAGTGGGCTTTGGCTCAGACAGGAAGCTTACTTGGCTTCGGACTTGGTGCCGTCCTGGTGCCACTCGTACACCACGAAGCTGAAGTCCTTCAGGTCACCCTTCTCGTCGAAGCCCAGGGTGCCGGTGGGGGTGTCGAAGCTGTTGGAACGCAGGGCAGCCGCTACCTTGGTGGTATCGGTGTCGCCGGCTTTCTCGATGCCTTCGGCAATGACCTGAACGGCAGCATAGGCCGGGAACACGAACGGACCGCTCGGGTCTTCGTTCTTGGCCTTGAAGGCCTCGACCAGCGCCTGGTTCTTCGGATCCTGGTCGAAGGACTTCGGCAGGGTGACCAGCAGGCCTTCGGAAGCCGGGCCGGCGATGGCCGAGATTTCCTTGTTACCCACACCTTCCGGGCCCATGAACTTGACGTTCAGGCCGCGCTCTTTGGTCTGGCGCAGCAGCAGGCCCAGCTCCGGGTGGTAGCCGCCGTAGTAGACGAAGTCGACGCCAGCCTGGTTGAGCTTGGCGATCAGCGCCGAGAAGTCCTTGTCGCCGGCGTTGATGCCTTCGAACAGGGAAACCTTCACGCCTTTGCCTTCCAGGGTCTGCTTGACCGCGGTGGCGATACCTTCACCGTACTGCTGCTTGTCGTGAATGACAGCGACGTTCTTCGGCTTGACATGGTCGGCGATGAAGTTACCGGCGGTCGGGCCTTGCAGGCTGTCCAGACCGATGGTGCGGAAGACCAGCTCGTAGCCACGGGCGGTGATGTCCGGGCTGGTGGAGGCCGCGGTGATCATCAGGATGCCTTCGTCTTCGTAGATGTCGGAAGCCGGCTGAGTGGAGCTGGAGCACAGGTGGCCAACCACGAACTTGACGCCGTCGTTGACGATCTTGTTGGCAACGGCAACGGCTTGTTTCGGATCGCACGCGTCGTCGTAGACCACGCCTTCGAGCTGGGCGCCGTTGACGCCGCCGGCTTTGTTGATCTGTTCGATGGCCATTTTGGCGCCGATGAATTGCATCTCGCCGTACTGAGCAACGGCACCGGTCACCGGACCGGCCAGACCGATCTTGATGTTGTCGGCCGCCATCGAATAGCTGGCCGCCCCCGCCAGTGCCATTGCCGCGAACAGCTTGGAAATCTGCTTAGTAGCCTTGTTCATGAGTGCTCCACTCTTTGTGTTTTTCGTTGTTGTAGTTCTTGCGGCCGAAGCTGCAGAACCGGGTCCGTTACCCCGGTAATGCCTCCGGCAACTGTACCGGAACAGTGTAGAGCGCGGATTTGCGCCTTGAAAAGCCGGCAGCTGGAGGCGAAACGTGGGGTTGTCGCTAAATTGCAAGGAATGTATAGAAAAACGGCGTGGCCTGGGTCGGCTGGCGAGCGTCGCGCGGTTGCCAGGGCAGTTGCCGACGCTATCATTGCGCGCCTGCATTCAAAGCCATCGACACGGGACACACCATGACGGATCAATCTAGCACCCTCTATGCCAAGCTGCTCGGTGAGACAGCGCCGATTCGTTGGCAGGAACTGCAGCCGTTCTTCGCTCGCGGTGCGCTACTCTGGGTCGAGGGTAGTCAGGATCTGGTGGCGGTCGCGCAGGCTGTGGCCGAGAACGATCAGGCTCGAGTCGCGCAATGGATGAACCAAGGCCTGCTGTGCAAGCTCGAAGATTCACGTGCCGAAGATCTGCTCTCGCGTGACCCGCAGTTGTGGGCAGTCGTGGTTGCCCCCTGGGTGCTGGTACAGGAAAGGGCAGGAGATTCGAACCTGCACTGAAATGGCGCGCTGCAGGCTGTGAGCAGCGAGCTAGACTCTTCGCACGCTCCCGTGAGGGAGTTTTTCGCAGCGTCACGGCAAAGGAGTGAGCCCCATGTTCGAACCTGGTCACCTGCATCGCAGCAATCCGCCTGGCCTGGGCGGGCAACCCGGTTACAGCATCGATTTCTACTACGAGGTGCGCAAGGATTCGCAAGAAGGGCCCATGCTGCATGGGCGCCTGGTTGGCGAGATAGAGGGCCGGGCATTCGAGGAAGTGTTTGAAATGCACCGCGATACCGCGTTCAACTTCGCCAGCGTGATTTCCCGGCTGGTGGCCAAGCATGGCCTGCCGCCCAACCATAGCCCGATCATGCGGGCGCATGCCGAATACGATGCGATCTTCGAGGACATTCGCGCCAAGCTGCACGCCAAGCCGGGTGAAGCGGTGGACCTCGATCACCTGGAGCGCGACGGTCTGACGTGATCCTCTGGCTGTTCGAGGACGAAAAAAAACCGGATTCCAGGATCCGGTTTTTTCATTCTCGGTCGTGCGTCAGGCCGCGACGAAACCTGCAGGGTAGGCCAGCGAGGCTTGGCTGCTCTGGACTTCGGCGATGGTTTCGCGCACGACCTGCTTGGCCAGGCAAGCGCACTTGCCGCACTGGCTGGCGATGCCGAGCGTGCCGCGCACTTCACGGTAGCTGCAGCAGCCCTCGTAGACCGCATCGCGGATTTGAGTATCGGTGACACCTTCACAGAGGCAGACGTACATAAGCAAGGCTCGTCTTGGTGGTTCTGTTCGATGGACCGGATACTAATGTTAATGAGAATGCTTGTCAAAGATCGATTGCGAATGCTCGCATCTCCTGACGAACGGTGCAGCTGCCGTTAGGGTTCGGGGAGAGAAAGGTCTTTGCGTTTTCGCGGGGAGGATGCGTTCGATACCGGACTGGCAATTACGTGTTAGCTGTCGATGACTTGGCACTCTCCATTAACACGCCGCCTGGCCTGATGGGTTTCGCCCCTTACGGGCGACTCACTTTCTTTGCTTGTGCAAAGAAAGTAAGCAAAGAAACACACCCCTGCATACGGCCCCGGCTGCGCCGGGGTTCCCTCGCTCCATCACCGCTCCAGGGGCACGCTGCGAAGGGCCATCCATGGCCCATCGCAGCTCTCGCGACATCCATGTCGCTCAACCCCTTCCGCGGCGATTCCACTCGGCCTCCTGAAGGGGACTTGGGTGTCGTCTGTGAGATCGCGCTTCAAGAGCAAAAGCCAGACGCCGCCGAGTTTAACTACGTGGAGATTACGCAAGCTCGCGCCCCGGTCCCGTCAGGAGGCCGAGTGGAGGTGTCGCGTAGGGGGATGAGCCGCATGGATGCGGCAAAAGGCTTAATGGGCCAGGGATGGCCCATGTAAGTCGGCCCCCGGAGCGGCGCCGGAGCGAGGGGAGTTGAGCGAAGCGAAACCCGGATGTCGGGGTGCCCTTCTCTTTGGTTACTTTCTCTTGGGCAAGCAAGAGCTACGAAGCGCAGCGAAGTAACAGCCGCAGGCTGGCCCGCAGGGTGAGCGTAGCGAATCAAGTGACTCGCCCGTGAGGGGCGAAACCAAAACGAAGGATCGACACGCCAATGATCTTTGCCCGGATATAAATAGCGCAAAAGAACACACAAACTTGCCAGTCCGGTGCCAACTAAAACTATGCGAAGAACCAAAAAAAACCGGCAGACGCCGGTTTTTTCATGGGGTTCGATCACCGCGCAGAGTCTTACTGATCGAATTCGTCCCAGCCGCCCATTTCCTTCCAGCGATTGACGATGCCGCAGAACAGCTCGGCGGTCTTCTCGGTGTCGTAGCGTGCCGAGTGTGCTTCCTTGCCGTCGAACTCGATACCGGCAGTCTGGCAGGCCTTGGCCAGTACGGTCTGGCCGTAGGCGAGGCCGGCGAGGGTCGCGGTGTCGAAGCTGGAGAAGGGGTGGAAGGGGTTGCGCTTGATGCCGCAACGGGCCACCGCCGCATTGAGGAAGCCCAGGTCGAAGCTGCTGTTATGACCGACCAGAATCGCGCGCTTGCAGCCAGCCGATTTGATCGACTTGCGCAGGCCCTTGAAGATTTCGCCCAGCGCGTGCTCTTCGCTCACTGCCATGCGCAGCGGGTGGTCGAGCTTGATGCCGGTGAATTCCAGCGC
The DNA here is from genome assembly GCF_002803095.1 of Pseudomonas sp. ZH-FAD. Taxonomy (GTDB): domain Bacteria; phylum Pseudomonadota; class Gammaproteobacteria; order Pseudomonadales; family Pseudomonadaceae; genus Aquipseudomonas. Next base: position 43,977 of record NZ_PGLR01000007.1, read on the forward strand.
GGCTTGTTCGATGTTGGCGCCTGCGAAGGGTTCGATGCGGAAGAAGTGGGTGTTATCTGGATAAAGAAAGCCGCTTTCGTCCATGGCGATGGTGGTCGCGGCGATTTCCAGCAAGGCATCGGTGGCGCAGTTGAAGCCGCCGGTCTCTACATCCACCACAACCGGCAGATAACCGCGAAAGCGCGCCGCCATGGGCGTGCGCGGGCCGGACGGCAGGCTGGGTTCGAGTTCGTCGTCGTAGTTGTCTTCGCTCACGCCTGAGCCTCCAGCAATTTCCAGCGCAGGGTTTCCCCGGCGCGCAGCGGCACCACACTGTTGTCGCCCAGCGGCAGGCTGGCCGGCACGGTCCACTCCTCGCGCACCAGGGTGATGCTGTCGCTGTTACGTGGCATGCCGTAGAAGTCCGGGCCGTGGAAGCTGGCGAAGGCTTCCAGCTTGTCCAGGGCGCCGCGCTGCTCGAAAGCTTCGGCGTACAGCTCGATGGCCGCATAGGCGGTGTAGCAGCCGGCGCAGCCGCAGGCGGCTTCCTTGGCGTGCTTGACGTGCGGCGCCGAGTCGGTGCCGAGGAAGAACTTGACGTTGCCGCTGGTGGCGGCGTCGAGCAGGGCTTCCTGGTGCACGTTGCGCTTGAGGATCGGCAGGCAATAGAAGTGCGGGCGAATGCCGCCAACCAGCATGTGGTTGCGGTTGTAGAGCAGGTGGTGCGCGGTGATGGTGGCACCGACGTTGGCCGAGGTGGCCTCGACGAACTGCACGGCGTCACGGGTGGTGATGTGCTCGAACACCACTTTCAGTGTGGGGAAGCGCTCGACCACGCGGGTCAGGTGCTCGTCGATGAAGGCCTTCTCACGGTCGAACACGTCGATCTCGGCGCGGGTCACTTCGCCATGTACTAGCAGCAGCATGCCGACTTCGGCCATGGCTTCCAGCGCCGGGAAGATCTTGTCGATGCTGGTCACGCCCGAGTCGGAGTTGGTGGTAGCGCCGGCCGGGTACAGCTTGGCGGCATGCACGAAGCCACTGGCCTTGGCTGCACGCACGTCCTCGGGGCTGGTGTTGTCGGTGAGATAGAGCACCATCAGCGGCTCGAAGCGGCTGCCGGCCGGGCGCGCAGCGAGAATGCGCTGGCGATAGGCGTCGGCCTCGGCGGCGTTGCGTACCGGCGGAACCAGGTTGGGCATGATGATGGCGCGGCCGAAAGTGCGCGCGGCATCGCCGACGGTGTGTGGCAGCACCGCGCCATCGCGCAGGTGAATGTGCCAGTCATCGGGACGCAGGAGAGTCAGGCGGTCGGACATGGAGGCTTCCAGGCGGGTAAAACGTGGCCGCATGTTAACTGAAAAGCGCCTGTTCGCGCTCGCGCCGACGCGACAATCGCACGCCCGGGGGTCAAGTTTCCGCGCGCCTGACCGATACCCCTTGGGAATGCCGTGAACCGCCGTGGAGTCGACCGTGCGTGCGCCCAATTTCCTTCTGATCAGCCTGTTGGCTGGCATGCCCTTGTGCCTGCCGGCGCATGCCATCAGCTTCCAGACGCGACTGGAGAAGGTGGAGTGGACGGTCGAGGGTGACCAGTTCGAATGTCGCCTGAGCCAGCCGATCAGCAATTTCGGTAGTGGCGAGTTCGTACGCCGCGCAGGTGAACAAGTCACCTTCCGTCTTAAGGCTCGAGAGCGCTGGATGGGCGCGGGTTCGGCGACCTTGCTGGCGGCGGCGGCGCCCTGGCAGCCGGGGCGCGGCGATATCAATCTCGGTGTGGTCAGCGTCGGTAATGGCGAGGTGCCGTTCAACAGCTCGCAGGAGCAGGGTTCGCGGCTGCTCACCGGTTTGCTCGAAGGGCGCAGCCCGCTGGTGCGTCATCGCACCCTCAATGGTGGCGACAATCTGGAAGTACGTTTGCTGCCGGTGAAGTTTCACAAGGCTTATGACGATTACCAGGCCTGTATCGCCAAGTTGCTACCGGTCAATTTCGATCAGATTCGCCAGGCGCAGATCGGTTTTCCCGGTGGCGGCATCGATCTCGATCCGATGGCCAAGGCCAAGCTCGACATCATCCTCGACTTCGTCAAGGCCGACCCGAGCATCAACAGCTTCCAGATCGATGGTCACGCCGACAACAGCGGCAATCGTCTGACCAATCGCGACCTCTCACGCCGTCGTGCGCTGGCCGTGCAGGAGTATCTGGTGGCCGGTGGCGTACCGGTCGAGCAGATCACCATGCGCTTTCATGGCGAGCGTTACCCGCTGGTGCCAAACAACAACGAAGCCAATCGCGCCAAGAACCGTCGTGCGACCCTGCGCCTGGATCGCGTACCCGCGCCGGAAGTCCCGGTACAGAGCGAACCGCAGACCGCTCCACCGAGCACCCCGGTCGATCCGGCCGCAAGCACACCCTCCTGAGCAAAAACGCTGATTCTCGCCGTCGCTTCGTCGTCACAAGCTGTCGCGCCCCTGTAAATTGGCCCGCAGGGCCAGTAGAATCATTGGTTTTACCGTACAACCCGTGGAGTGATGGCATGGCGGACGTCAAAAAGGTAGTTCTGGCCTATTCCGGTGGCCTGGACACCTCGGTGATCCTCAAGTGGCTGCAAGATACCTATAACTGTGAAGTGGTGACCTTCACCGCCGACCTCGGTCAGGGCGAAGAGGTCGAGCCGGCCCGCGCCAAGGCTCAGGCGATGGGCGTCAAGGAAATCTACATCGACGACCTGCGCGAAGAATTCGTGCGTGATTTCGTCTACCCGATGTTCCGCGCCAACACTGTCTATGAAGGCGAGTACCTGCTGGGTACCTCCATCGCCCGTCCGCTGATCGCCAAGCGCCTGATCGAAATCGCCAACGAGACCGGCGCCGACGCCATCTCCCACGGCGCCACCGGCAAGGGCAACGACCAGGTGCGTTTCGAGCTGGGTGCATACGCGCTCAAGCCAGGCGTCAAGGTCATCGCCCCGTGGCGCGAATGGGACTTGCTGTCGCGCGAGAAGCTGATGGACTACGCCGAGAAGCACGCCATCCCGATCGAGCGCCACGGCAAGAAGAAGTCGCCGTACTCCATGGATGCCAACCTGCTGCACATCTCCTATGAAGGTGGCGTGCTGGAAGACACCTGGACCGAGCACGAAGAAGACATGTGGCGTTGGACCAAGTCGCCGGAAGCGGCGCCGGACACCCCGACCTACATCGAGCTGACCTACAAGGCCGGTGACATCGTCGCTATCGACGGCAAGGCCATGAGCCCGGCCACCGTGCTGGCCGAACTGAACCGCATCGGCGGCGAAAACGGCATCGGCCGTCTGGATATCGTCGAGAACCGTTTCGTCGGCATGAAGTCCCGCGGCTGCTACGAAACCCCCGGCGGCACCATCATGCTCAAGGCCCACCGTGCCATCGAGTCGATCACCCTCGACCGCGAAGTGGCTCACCTGAAAGACGATCTGATGCCGAAGTACGCCAGCCTGATCTACAACGGTTTCTGGTGGAGCCCGGAGCGTCTGATGCTGCAGCAGATGATCGACGCGTCGCAGGCCAACGTGAACGGCGTGGTCCGTCTGAAGCTGTACAAGGGCAACGTCATCGTCACTGGCCGCAAGTCCGACGACTCGCTGTTCGATGCCAACATCGCGACCTTCGAGGAAGATGGTGGCGCCTACAACCAGCAGGACGCGGCGGGCTTCATCAAGCTCAACGCCCTGCGTATGCGCATCGCTGCCGGCAAGGGCCGCAAGCTGGTCTAACAGGCTGTTGAAAAACTACTTGCGTTGGCAATACTGCGTTAAAAACGGCCTCAAAATGCTCATTTACAACTCGTAAACTGCGCTTTTTCGGCCGTTTTTGCCTTGTCTTGCCTGCCTCGCCTACGTTTTTCAATGGCCTGCTAAGCTGAAATTCTTGCCTCACAAGAACCCCGGCCAAGTGCCGGGGTTCTGCTTTCCAGAAGAGGAAAACCTGATGAGAGTGCTGCATACCATGCTGCGTGTCGGCGACCTGGACCAATCCATCGCCTTCTACACCGAAGTGCTGGGCATGACCTTGCTGCGGCGCAAGGACTACCCGGACGGACAGTTCACCCTGGCCTTCGTTGGCTATGGCGACGAGGCACACAACAGCGTGATCGAGCTGACCCACAACTGGGGTGTGGACAGCTACGAACTGGGCACCGGCTACGGCCATATCGCCCTGGAAGTCGAGGACGTCTACAAGGCCTGCGAGGACATTCGCAGTCGCGGCGGCAAGATCACCCGCGAGCCGGGGCCGATGAAGCATGGCAGCAGCATCCTGGCCTTTGTCGAGGATCCGGATGGTTACAAGGTCGAGCTGCTGTCGCCCAAGCGAAGCGATTGACAGCTGGAAATCTTTGTAAGTAAATGCTTACAAAGATAGTGGCTATTCGCTGATTGGCGAGGTGCCCCATGATGGCTGATCCCAAGGCCTTGCGCCTTATTCGCGTGGTTCAGGAGCTGTCGATGGCGAAGGACGTGGACCGTGTGGCGGAGATTGTCCGCAGCGCGGCCCGCGAGCTGACCGGGGCCGACGGCGCCACCTTCGTCCTGCGCGATGGACAGCAATGCTTCTATCGCGACGAGGACGCCATCTCGCCCCTGTGGAAGGGCCAACGTTTCCCCCTCAGTGCATGTATCAGCGGTTGGGCCATGCTCAACCGCCGCGCCGCCGTGATCCCCGATATCTATGTCGACTCGCGCATTCCCCATGAGGTGTATCGGCCTACCTTCGTCAAAAGTCTGGTCATGGTGCCTATCCGCACCCTGGAGCCGATCGGCGCCATCGGCACCTATTGGGCAGAGTCTTATCAGGCCTGCGACGAGCAGATTCAGCTGCTGCAGGCCTTGGCCGACTCCACCTCGGTGGCCCTGGAGAATGTCCATGTCTATGCCGAGTTGGAGCAGCGCATAGAAGAGCGCACGGCGCAACTGGCCGAGACCAATCGGCGCTTGCAGGACGAGGTGCGTGAACGCCAGCTGGCCGAGCAGGCGGTACGCCAGCTATCGCTGACCGACGAGCTGACCGGGTTGTACAACCGTCGCGGTTTTCGCCTGTTGGCCGAACGCGAACTACGTGCGGCGCAGCGGCGCAAGGGCCGTTGCCTGTTGCTGTACGCCGATCTCGATGATCTCAAACCGGTCAATGATCGCTTCGGCCATGGTGCCGGGGATCGTTTGCTCAGGGCGGCGGCCGAAGTGCTCAAGACCCAGTTCCGTACCACCGACGTGATCGCTCGCCTGGGCGGTGATGAGTTCGTCGTGTTGGCCAGCGACTACAGCGACAGCGAAGAGGTGCTGCAGCGTCTGGAGCAGGCATTGCATGGCGCAGAGAGCGGAGCCGGTCAGAGACTATCGATGAGCATGGGGATCAGCGAATCGTCGCTGAATCCCGATGAGGGACTCGACAGTCTGTTGGTGCAAGCCGACGCGGCGATGTATGCCAACAAGTGTGCACGCCGCGCATTGCGCGCTGTCGGCTGATACAAAAAAGCCCCGCATGCAGGCGGGGCTTCTTGTTGCGGCGCGATCAGATATCGAAATCGTATTCGGCCAGCTGTTTGTGCAGGCGACGCTCTTCGAGGAAGTTGTCGATGATGCGGCGCTTGGTCAGGTTGGTCTTGGCGACTTCTACCGCAGGCTCGGCATCGTCCGATTCTTCCGCGACAAAGTCTTCGTCCAGCTCGAGATCTTCTTTGTCAGTGCTCATCTATTCCACTCCAGGCCAGTTACTGGGGCCGTTTGCGCACCTTATAGCGGCAAAAATAGAGCGGGTAAAAAAGATTTTTTCAATCAGGAGATCGCCAGATTCTATGGTCGATCAATCGTCGGAAGTCTTGGCCTTGTACTCGCACAGATCTTCGATGCGGCAGGCGCCACAACGTGGTTTACGCGCGGTGCAGACATAGCGACCGTGCAGGATCAGCCAGTGGTGGGCGTCGAGCAGATAATCCTTGGGCACGAACTTGAGTAGCTTCTTCTCCACCTCGACCACGTTCTTGCCCGGTGCGATGCCGGTGCGGTTGCTGACGCGGAAGATGTGCGTGTCCACGGCCATGGCCAGCTGGCGAAACGCGGTGTTGAGCACCACGTTGGCAGTCTTGCGGCCGACGCCGGGCAGGGCTTCGAGGTCCTCGCGGTTGTCCGGCACCTGACTGCCGTGTTTCTCGATGAGAATGCGGCAGGCCTCGATGACGTTCTTCGCCTTGCTGTTATACAGGCCGATGGTCTTGATGTACTCGGAAAGTCCCTCGACGCCCAGGGCGTAGATGGCCTCCGGCGTATTGGCCACCGGGAACAGCTTGGCCGTGGCCTTGTTGACGCTGACGTCGGTGGCCTGGGCCGATAGCGTCACCGCCACCAGCAGCTCGAAGGGCGTGCTGTAGGCCAGCTCGGTCTTCGGCTCGGGGTTGTCCTCGTGCAGGCGGCGGAAGATTTCCAGACGTTTGGCGGCATTCATTCGATGACTCCGGTAACGCGTACGCGGCGGCTTTGTGCAGGCTGCTCGGGCGCGGCGGCCTTGGCCCGTTCCGCGGCGATCTGGTCGATGCGGTTCTTGCCGGCGATCAGCAGGCCCAGGACGATAAAGGCGCCCGGTGGCAGGATGGCCAGCAGAAAGCCCTTGTAATCCTGTACCAGGGTGAGCTTCCACTCGGCGGCAATCGGGCCGAACAGCAGGTGCATGTTGGCCAGCAGCGCGCCGGTGCCGAGCAGCTCGCGCACGGCGCCGATCATTACCAGCACCAGGCCGAAGCCCAGGCCCATCATCAGGCCGTCATAGGCGGCGCGGGCCGGGTCGTGCTTGGCGGCGAAGCCGTCGGCGCGGCCGAGAATCACGCAGTTGGTGGTGATCAATGGGATGAAGATGCCGAGGATCTGGTACAGCTCGTAGGTGTAGGCCTGCATCAGCAGCTCGATGCAGGTGGTCAGCGCGGCGATGATCATGACGAAGGCCGGCAGGCGCACGGCGGTGTTGACCACGCCGCGTACCAGCGACACGGCGGTGTTGGAGCACACCAGCACCACCGCGCTGGCCAGGGCCAGGCCAAGGGCGTTGACCGTGGAGTTGCTCACTCCCAGCAGCGGGCACAGGCCGAGCAGCTGTACCAGCGCCGGGTTGTTCTTCCACAGGCCGTTGAAGCTGATTTCGCGGTAGCTGGTCATTGTTCGTCCTCCGCCAGGCCCAGCAACTGGGCGCGGTGCTTGTCGAAGTAGCGCAGGGCGCCGTGCACCGCCTTGACCACGGCGCGCGGGGTGATGGTGGCACCGGCGAACTGGTCGAACTCGCCGCGATCCTTCTTCACTGCCCAGCCGTCTTCGCCGGGATCGCTCAGGGATTTACCCTCGAAGCTGCGCACCCAGTCGCTCTTGGTCAGTTCGATCTTGTCACCCAGCCCCGGGGTTTCCCGGTGGCCAAGCACACGCACACCGGCCAGGCGGCCATCGGCGAAGATGCCCACCAGCAGGTGGATGGCGCCGCTGTAACCGTCCGGTGCGGTCACCGGCAGGATCAGCGCGCTGGGCTGGTCGCCCTTCAATGCCAGGTAGGCCGACTGCAGGCTGCGGTGGCCCAGCTCGGGGGCATTGAGTTCGATGCGGTTGTCCAGCAGGTGGTTGTCATAGCTGCCGCTCGGCAGGATCTCGGCCAGGGCGCGCACCTGCGCTTCGCGCTCGGCGGCGGCGATGCGCGTGGCGGTGCCTTGTTGCAGTAGGGCCACGCTGCCGACGGTGCCAATGGCGAACAGGCCGAGCACCAGGGCATTCTTCAGCATCGAGCGGCTGATTTCCGGCAGCATGCTCATTCTCCCAGCTTGAAGCCGCTGTTGGGCTTGCGATGGCCGTAGCTGCGCGGCCGGGTGTAGTAATCGATGGTCGGCGCCGCCAGGTTCATCAGCAGCACGGCGAAGGCTACCGCGTCCGGGTAGCCGCCCCAGGCGCGGATCACGTAGACCAGTACGCCGACGCCGATGCCGAACACCAGGCGCCCGCGATTGCTGGTAGCGCCGGAAACCGGGTCGGTGACGATGAAGAAGGCGCCGAGCATGGTCGCCCCGGTAAGCAGATGAAACAGCGGCGAGCCGTTGGAATCCGAGCCGCTGCCGTTCCAGAACAGCAGGCTCATGACGAACAGCGCAGCGAGCATGCCCACTGGCGCATGCCAGGTGATCAGGCGTTTATGCAGCAGGTACAGGCCGCCGGCGAGGAACGCCAGGTTGACCGCCTCGCTGCCGGCACCGCCGAAGTGGCCGAAGGCCGGATTGGCGGCGCGCAGCTCGTCGATGGTCAGGCTCTTGTTGACCTTGAGTGCATCCAGGGCGGTGGCCTGGGCCCAGCCATCGGGCAGGCTGGCGATGCCGAGTATGTGCTTGAGACCATCCAGCGCGGCGACGCTGTGCGGGGCTGGCCAGCTGGTCATTTCCACCGGGAAGGAGATCAGCACCACCACGTAGCCAACCATGGCCGGATTGAACGGGTTCTGCCCAAGGCCGCCATAGAGCTGCTTACCGAAGCCGATGGCGAAGCCGCAGGCGATCAGGGTCAGCCACCAGGGCGAGTAGGGCGGCAGGGCCAGGGCCAGCAGCACGGCGGTGACCAGGGCGCTGTAGTCCTTGAGGAAGAAGGCCAGCGGACGCTTGCGCGCGGCCAGCAGCGCGGCCTCGAAGCCCAGCGCACAGAGGCTGGCCCAAAGCAGGTTGAACAGGGTGCCGGCGCCGAACAGCCAGGTCAGGGCGAGGATGCCCGGCACGGTGGCCAGCAGCACCTGCAGCATGACCTGCTGGGTACGGTTGCTGCCCTTGGCGTGGGGCGATGTGATGCGGGGCAGGGCCATCGGCGCTCCTGTTACTGCGTTCGTATTGAGCGCAGTGGTGTTCATTCCCCGGATTGCATCCGGGCTACTGTTGTCTGTGCCGCCCGGATGCTCCGACGCGGCGGATGTCTTTTGTAGCCCGGATGCAATCCGGGGCGCTGTACCGGCGTGCCGGCGTCTTCGTTCCCCCTCTCCCGTTTACGGGAGAGGGCCGGGGAGAGGGGGCGGCGTACTGGCCCTCTCCCCAACCCCTCTCCCACAGGTGGGAGAGGGGCTTTAATCGTAGTGCTGCCTGCCCTGGAGGTAATCCGGGCGATCGCTACGGCTGGTATTCGGCCAGCTTGCGTTCGGCTTCGGCCAGGCGTGTGCGTGCCTGTTGCAGCGCCTCGCCTGCGGCGCTCTCGTCACGCTCCAGCTTGCGCAGGTCGGCGCGGGCGAAGGCCGCCTCGGTCTTCAGCGCCTTGAATTTTTCGTCCACGCCGGGGCGTTCGGTGCGTACCAGCTCCGGCGCCGGCTTGCCCGAGGCCGCCTCGGCGGCATGCAGGGTCTGCTCGGCGGTGGCCAGGGCATCGCGCCGTGGCTGCAGCGCGGCTTCGTCGGCGCCGGCTTTCTCGGCCTTCTTCAGTTCGGCGCGTTTCATCGCCAGCTCGACCTTGGCCTTTTTCAAGGCGTCGTCACCGGCGGGTTTGGCGGCAGGGGCGGGTGCCTGGCTTTCCAGATCGGCCAGAACCTTCTCGGCTGCTTCCAGTTGCTGACGCAGGCGAGCGATCTCGGCCTGCTGCTCGTCGTCCGGGGTTTCGATCTTTTCCAGCTTGCGCAACTGGGCCTTGAGCATGGCCGCGTCGATCTTGGCCTTCTTCAGCGCTTCGTCACCGGCCGGCTTGGGCGTCGGGGCAGGTGCAGCCGCCTGCGCGTCGGCCAGGGCCTTCTGTGCGGCGTCGGCAGCGGCACGCAGCTCGGCTACCTGCGCCTGCAGTTCGGGCGTGTCGTGGGCGGCCAGCTGTTTTTCCGCCTTCTTCAGCGCGACCTGGGCCATGCTGGCTTCGATCTTGAGTTTCTTCAGCGCCTCATCGGCCGGCGCCGCTGCCGCAGCAGGGGGCGCTTCGGCCTGCGCCGCCTTGGCGCGGGCGGCCTTCTCGGCGCGCGCCTTGCGCTCGGCCTCCTTCTGCTCCTCGGCGCGGCGCAGGCGTTCCTGGCGCTGTTCGAAGCGCTGCTTGGAGTGTTCGGCCTTGAGCTGCTTCTGTTCCAGCTCGCGGATTTCCGCCTTGGCCGCGCGGTAGTACTGCACCAGCGGAATACTCGATGGGCAGACGTAGGCGCAGGCGCCGCATTCGATGCAGTCGAACAGGTTGTGCGCCTTGAGCTGTTCGTGCTCCTGGCCCAGGGCGAAGAAGTGCAGTTGTTGCGGCAGCAGGCTGGCCGGGCAGGCCTCGGCGCATTCGCCGCAGCGGATGCAGGGCATGGCCGGCGGTGGTGGCGGCAGTTCGACGGCGGTGCTGGCCAGCAGGCAGTTGCTGGTCTTGATCAGCGGCACCTCGAGGCTGGGCAGGGTAAAGCCCATCATCGGTCCGCCCATGATCAGGCGATTGAGTTTGCTGGTGTCCAGCCCGGCGAACTGCAGCAGCTCGCCCACTGGCGTGCCGAGCAGCGCCTCGACGTTCCCCGGACGCGCCAGCGCTTCGCCGGTCAGGGTGGTGATGCGCGAAATCAGCGGTTTGCCCAGCACCACCGCGTCGTGAATGGCCGTGCAGGTGCCGACGTTCTGGCAGAGGATGCCGATATCGGCCGGCAGCCCGCCCGAGGGCACTTCGACACCGGTGAGAATCTGGATCAGCTGCTTCTCGCCACCGGAGGGGTACTTGGTGGGAAATACCCGCACCTGGTAGCTGCGTTCGCTGCAGGCGCCGCGCACTTCGGCGATGGCCTCGGGCTTGTTGTCCTCGATGCCGATCAGCACCTGCTCGGGCTGGATCAGCTGCACCAGGATATCGATGCCGGAAACCAGCTCGCCGGCGCGCTCGCGCATCAGCAGGTCGTCGGCGGTGATATAGGGTTCGCACTCGGTGCCGTTGATGATCAGCGTGTGGATCTTCTGCGTCGGTCGGGCGGTGAGCTTGACCGCGGTGGGGAAACCGGCGCCGCCCAGGCCGCTGATGCCGGATTCGCGGATCAGTGCCAGCAACTCGGCCGATTCCATATGCCGGTAGTCGCCATGCGGCCTTAGTTCGACCCACTCGTCCAGGCCGTCGCTGTCGATGACGACAGCCGGCGCCAGCATGCCGGAAGCGTGCGGGTAGGGCTGCGGGCCGATAAAGCTGACGGTGCCGGAGGTCGGGGCATGCAGCGGCGCGCTGACGAAGCCGTTGGCTTCGGCGATCTTCTCGCCCTTGCGCACCCGTTGGCCGACGACCACGCAGGGTTCGGCGACTGCACCGATATGCTGGCCGAGCGGCAACACCAGGCGCTTGGGCAGCGGCGCCTGCTGGATCGGCGTGCGGTTGGACAGCTCCTTGCGCTCGGCAGGGTGGATGCCGCCGGGGATATCCCAGATCTTTTCCTGCGCGCTCATGCCGCCTGCTCCCGGTCGCTGGCGATCAACTGGCCGGGCGCCAGCGGCTTGTCCCATTTCCAGCTTTGCACGGTGCTACCGACTTCGATCATGTCGATGCAGTCCACCGGGCAGGGCTCGACGCACAGGTCGCAGCCGGTGCATTCGCTGACGATCACCGTGTGCATCTGCCGCGCCGCACCGACGATGGCGTCCACCGGGCAGGCCTGGATGCACTTGGTACAGCCGATGCATTCGGCTTCGCGGATAAACGCGACCATCTGCGGCTTCTCGCCTTCCACCGCATCCAGCGGCTCGGGCTCGACGTCCAGCAGGTCGGCCAGCGCCTGGATGGTCGCCTCGCCACCGGGCGGACACTTGTTGATCTTGTCGCCGCCGGCGATCGCCTCGGCGTAGGGCTTGCAGCCGGGGTAGCCGCACTGGCCGCACTGGGTCTGCGGCAGCAGGGCGTTGATCTGCTCGGCGATGGGGTCGCCTTCGACCTTGAAGCGTACCGCGGCGAAACCGAGGATGGCGCCAGCGATCAGGCACAGGCCGAGCAGGGCGAGTACGGCGACGAGAACCAGGCTCATAGCTTGATCAACCCGGCAAAGCCCATGAAGGCCAGCGACATCAGGCCGGCGGTGATCATGCCGATGGCCGCGCCCTGGAAGGACTTGGGCACGTCGGCGATGGCGATGCGTTCGCGCATGGCGGCGAACAGTACCAGCACCAGGGAGAAGCCCAGGCCGGCGGCGAAGCCGTTGGCAGTGGCGGTGATGAAGGTGAACTCGGCCTTGTTGGCGTTGAGCAGGGCGACGCCCAGGACGATGCAGTTGGTGGTGATCAGCGGCAGGAAGATGCCCAGCACGCGATACAGCAGCGGGCTGGTCTTGTTCACCACCATCTCGGTGAACTGCACGGTCACTGCGATCACCAGGATGAAGCTGATGGTGCGCAGGAATTCCAGGTCCAGCGGCTTGAGCACGTACTGCTGCACCAGGTAGCTGCACATGGCGGCCAGGGTCAGCACGAAGGTGGTGGCCAGGGACAGGCCGATGGCGGTTTCGATCTTCTTCGACACGCCCATGAACGGGCACAGGCCGAGGAACTGCACCAACACGAAGTTGTTGACCAGGATGGCGCTGACCATGATCAGGACGAGTTCGGTCATCGGGTTGCCGTCGAGTGCGCAAAGGCCATAGGAAAAGGGCGCCTATTATCGGGAAGCGTGTAGATGCAAACAAGCCGGCATTGGCCGGCTTGTTCGACGCCTATAAGCCTAGCTGGCGCTTACTTGACGCGCTGACCCGGCTTGGCGCCGCTGTCCGGGCTGAGCAGGTAGATTTCCTCGCCACCGGGGCCGGCGGCCAGGACCATGCCTTCGCTGATGCCGAACTTCATCTTGCGCGGCGCCAGGTTGGCGACGTACAGGGTCAGGCGGCCTTCCAGCTTGCTCGGGTCCGGGTAGGCGGACTTGATGCCGGAGAACACGTTGCGCTTCTCGTCACCGATATCCAGGGACAGGCGCAGCAGCTTGTCGGCGCCTTCGACGAACTCGCACTTCTCGATCAGGGCGATACGCAGGTCGACGGCGGCGAAGGCGTCGAAGTTGATCTCGGCGGCCAGCGGATCCTTGGCCAGTTCGCCATTGCCCTGGGGTTTGGACGCTTCGGCGGCCAGGTCTTCCTTGGAGGCTTCGACCATGGCTTCGATCTTCGCCGGCTCGATGCGGGTGAGCAGCGGGTTGAACGGGTTGAGCTGGTGGTTGGCCAGCGGCAGCGAGAGGTCGGCCCAGGTTTGCGGCTTCACATTGAGGAAGGCTTCGGCATCGGCAGCCAGCTTCGGCAGCACGGGTTTCAACATGATCACCAGCTGGCGGAACAGGTTGATGCCCAGCGCGCAGATTTCCTGCACCTCGGCCTGCTTGCCTTCGACCTTGTTCAGGGCCCAGGGCGCCTTGTCGGCGATCCAGGCGTTGGCGCGGTCGGCCAGCGCCATGATCTCGCGCATGGCGCGGGAGAAGTCGCGCGCTTCATAGGCCTCGGCGATGCTCGGCGCGGCGGCCCGGAAGGCGTCCCACAGCTCCGGCTCCGGGTTGGCGGCGACCAGCAGGCCATCGTTGCCCTTGTGGATGAAGCCGGCGCAGCGGCTGGCGATATTGACCACCTTGCCGACCAGGTCCGAGTTGACCTTCTGCACGAAGTCCTCGAGGTTCAGATCCAGATCGTCGACGCCGCGGCCCAGCTTGGAGGCGTAGTAGTAGCGCAGGTATTCCGGGTTCAGGTGATCCAGATAGGTACGCGCCTTGATGAAGGTGCCGCGCGATTTGGACATCTTCTGCCCGTTCACCGTCAGGTAGCCGTGCACATTGACCGCGGTGGGCTTGCGGTAGCCCGCGCCTTCGAGCATGGCCGGCCAGAACAGGGCGTGGAAGTTGACGATGTCCTTGCCGATGAAGTGATACAGCTCGGCGGTGGAGTCCTTGCCCCAGAACGCATCGAAGTCCAGCTCCGGACGGCGCGCGCAGAGGTTCTTGAAGCTGGCCATGTAACCGATCGGTGCGTCCAGCCAGACGTAGAAGTACTTGCCCGGCTCGTCAGGAATCTCGAAGCCGAAGTAGGGCGCATCGCGGCTGATGTCCCACTCCTGCAGGCCGCCATCGAGCCATTCGGCGATCTTGTTGGCCACCGCTTCCTGTAGCGCGCCGGAGCGCGTCCACTGCTTGAGCATGGCCTCGAAGTCCGGCAGCTTGAAGAAGAAGTGCTGCGACTCCTTGAGCACCGGCACCGCACCGGAGATGGCCGAGCGCGGGTTCTTCAGCTCGGTCGGCGAGTAGGTCGCGCCACATTTCTCGCAGTTGTCGCCGTACTGATCCTCGGTGCCACATTTCGGGCAGGTGCCCTTGATGAAGCGGTCGGCGAGGAACATGCCCTTCTCGGGGTCGAAGTACTGGGTCACCGCGCGGGTGGCGATATGCCCCTTGTCGCGCAGCGCCAGGTAGATGGCCGCCGACAGCTCGCGGTTTTCCTGCGAGTGGGTGGAGTGGTAGTTGTCGAAGTCCACGCCGAAGTCGGCGAAGTCGGCGGTGTGCTCGGCCTGCACGTTGGCAATGAGCTGCTCGGGGGTGATGCCTTCCTTCTCGGCGCGCAGCATGATGGCCGAGCCGTGAGCGTCGTCGGCGCAGACGTAGATCGCCTGATTGCCGCGCAGCTTCTGGTAGCGCACCCACATGTCGGTCTGCACGTACTCGAGCATATGGCCGAGGTGGATGGAGCCGTTGGCGTAGGGGAGGGCGCTGGTAACGAGAATCTTGCGGGCTTCGGTCATGGTGATCGGCTGCACTGGTAAAACGAGGGAAGTCGGCAACTATAAAGCAGCGGCAGGCTGCAAGCCACCTGCACCGGGCAAGCGTGGTCGATGTACCGCGCATGCCCCGATGCTGCTGCTATGATGCTGGCCTGTTTTTCCGCTGCCTTCTGGAGTCCATGCATGAGTGCCGTCACCCGCGAAGCGGTCGAAGCCTGTCTGCGTCAGTTCACCGACCCCCATCTCGATCAGGACCCGGTCAGTGCCGGTTGCCTGCGCGAGGTCGACATCCAGGGCGCGCGCGTCACCGTACGTCTGGAACTGGGCTACGCCGCCGGCCTGTTCAAGAACGGTTGGGCGCAGATGCTGCAAATGGCGTTGGAGAACCTCGATGGCGTCGACAGTGCGCAGGTAAAGGTCGACTGCGTGATCGACTCGCATCAGGGCCAGGCCCAGGTGCCGGCACTGGCCGGGGTGAAGAACGTGATCGCCGTGGCTTCGGGCAAGGGCGGTGTGGGCAAGTCCACTACCGCAGCCAACCTGGCGCTGGCGCTGGCCCGCGAGGGCGCGCGCGTGGGGATTCTCGACGCCGATATCTACGGGCCCAGCCAGGGCATCATGTTCGGCATCGCCGAGGGTACGCGGCCGCAGGTGAAAGATCAGAAATGGTTCGTGCCGCTCGAGGCCCATGGCGTGCAGGTGATGTCCATGGCCTTTCTCACCGACGACAACACGCCGATGGTGTGGCGTGGGCCGATGGTCAGCGGTGCGCTGCTGCAGCTGATCACCCAGACCGCCTGGAACGATCTCGATTACCTGGTGGTGGACATGCCGCCGGGTACTGGTGACATCCAGCTGACCTTGGCGCAGAAGGTGCCAGTGGCCGGTAGTGTGATCGTCACCACGCCGCAGGACCTGGCCTTGCTCGATGCCAAGAAAGGTGTGGAGATGTTCCGCAAGGTACATATTCCGGTGCTGGGCGTGGTGGAGAACATGGCCGTGCACATCTGCTCCAACTGCGGCCATGCCGAGCACCTGTTCGGCGAGGGTGGCGGTGAGAAGCTGGCTGCGCAGTATGGCGTCGAGCTGCTGGCCTCGTTGCCGCTGTCGATGGCCATCCGCATGCAGGCCGATGATGGCAAGCCAACCACCATTGCCGATCCGGAAAGCCAGATCGCCATGATCTATCAGGACCTGGCGCGCAAGGTCGGTGCGCGCATCGCCCTGGCTGGCAAGCCGGCCATGCCCAGCATCGAGATCAGTGAGGATTAAAAGCAGCCGCGCAGCGGCATCTGATGACCCTCTCCCGCTTGCGGGAGAGGGTGCCCGAAGGGCGGGAGAGGGCCATGGGCGACTGCGGTAGTTTGGCTAATTGTCTACCGCTTGCGGGAGACGACTGCATGGATGCAGGAGGTAGAGCGACGCAGGATGCCCAAGCCGAGGGTGCCCGAAGGGCGGGAGAGGGCAACGCAGGCGGCTCGGTCCTGGCGTGGCGAAGCCCACTCCGATCCCGCTTCTGTAGGAGCGGCTGGGCGGCATTCCGCTTCAGCCGCGATTTCGCGGATAAATCCGCTCCTACAAGGCGTGCAAACACCCACAAAAAAGCCCCGCACTAGGCGGGGCTCTTTTCAAGCAGGGTAGTGCAGGTTAGATAACCTGAACTTCCTCAGCCTGCATGCCTTTCTGACCACGGGTGGCCACGAAGGAAACCTGCTGGCCTTCTTTCAGGCTCTTGAAACCATCGCTCTGGATGGCTTTGAAGTGTACGAAGAGGTCGTCACCGGATTGCGGGGTGATGAAGCCGTAGCCTTTCTCATCGTTGAACCACTTAACGGTGCCAGTCTGACGATTGGACATGTGATGTCTCCTAACAAAAGTAATAACAGCCCTGGAAAAGCCCAGGCCGGGACTGAGTGCAACGAGTACTAGGAGTCGGACGATGTTTGGATCGAGATCTAGGCATCTAGTAGCGATTCGCGGTGACACATGCAGCACAGTGGGCACACCATACGTGTTTTTATCGCCGAGTGCGAATGCTCGATGCAGCTTTTTTGCAAATAATGACTGATGGGCGCGCCGGCACTCTTTGAAGCGTGGCGCCTGCATCGGTAAGATGCGCTCACTTTTTTCGTAACCGCCCACTCAGGACACCTCGCCATGAGCATCAAATCGGACAAGTGGATTCGCCGCATGGCCCAGGAACACGGCATGATCGAGCCTTACGTCGAGCGCCAGGTGCGCGGTGCCGACGACAGTCGCGTCATCTCCTACGGTGTTTCCAGCTACGGCTACGACGTACGTTGCGCCGATGAATTCAAGGTGTTCACCAATATCCACTCGGCCATCGTCGACCCGAAGAATTTCGACGAGAAGAGCTTCGTCGACATCAAGAGTGACGTTTGCATCATTCCGCCTAACTCCTTCGCCCTGGCCCGCACGGTCGAATACTTCCGCATCCCGCGCGACGTACTGACCATCTGCCTGGGCAAGAGCACCTACGCGCGTTGCGGCATCATCGTCAACGTCACGCCGCTGGAGCCGGAGTGGGAAGGTCACGTGACCCTGGAATTCTCCAACACCACCAACCTGCCGGCGAAGATCTACGCCAACGAAGGTGTGGCGCAGATGCTGTTCCTGCAGTCCGATGAGGCCTGTGAGGTTTCCTACCGTGATCGTGGTGGCAAGTACCAGGGCCAGACCGGGGTAACCCTGCCCAAGGCCTGATCGCCGAAGCGTTGCCAGAAAGCCGGGCTTAGCCCGGCTTTTTTGTGCGCGCTAGCGTTTGGTCGGATAGTCTGAATTTCATGCTCATGTGGGGCTCCACCTGTAACAGTCCACGTTCAGGAGAACGACTCATGTCTTTGCTCGATCTCAATGCGGGAGGCATTCCCGGCCAGCCCGAACCCGATATCCCTGATCAGCCAGGAAGGCCCGTGCCGCCGCAGGAACCGGGTGAGCCGACAGTACCCGATCAACCGCCGCCGGCGCCGGTGGCCCAGTGTCGGCCTCGCGAGGTTTTCGAGCGCCTCGCCCCACCAGCAGAGCGTATTGCCGGGGAGTGGCATTGATTTGCAGTGCAGATGAAAAAGCCGGGCGATGCCCGGCTTTTTCTTTCCGCCCTACGGCGCTCAGGGCACCAGCGGCAGTTCGCGTTTGTGGCGTGTGTTGTCGTAGGTGCGAACGATGGTGGCGTAGGCCTCGTCGCTGACTTTCTCGCCATGCAGGAAGGCGTCGATTTCTGCGTAGGTGACGCCGTGTGCCTCCTCGTCTGGTTTGCCTGGACGCAGCTCTTCCAGGTCAGCGGTCGGCGTTTTCATCACCAGGTGCTGCGGAGCGCCCAGGTGCTTGGCAATGGCACGTACCTGATTCTTCACCAGGCCGGACAGCGGAGCGAGGTCGCAGGCGCCGTCGCCGAACTTGGTGAAAAAGCCCATCACCGCCTCGGCGGCGTGATCGGTGCCGATCACCAGACCATTGTTGGCGTTGGCGATGGCGAACTGGGCAACCATGCGGATGCGTGCCTTGATGTTGCCGACGACGAAATCGCGGCGGGCGTCGCTGAGTTTCTGCAAATGGGTGACCTGCTCGCCGAGGCCGGAGACGCTGTCGGCGATGTTCACCGTGTCTTGTTCATCGGCGCAGATGAATTTCAGCGAGTCCTGGGCGTCATGTTCGTCGTGCTGAGCGTTGTGCGGCAGGCGCACGGCGATGAAGCGGTACGCAGTATCGCCTGTTTCGGCACGCAGCTCCTCGACCGAAAGCTGGGCCAGGCGCCCGGCGGTCAGCGAGTCGACGCCGCCGCTGATGCCCAGGACCAGCACCTTGAGGCCGGAATTCTTCAGGGTGTTCTTGATGAAGGTCTTGCGCCGCTCGATCTCTGCACTCAGCGCAGCGTCGTCGGCGAATGGCGGCACCACGTCGAGGGCGGCGGCGATTTCGGCTTGGCGGTTGCTCATGTCTGGCTCCTCACTGGGTCACGCGAAAGACGTGTTTCAGGTAATGGACGAAGTTCTCGTCGCGGCATTGGGTCTTGCCGGGCGTATCGGAAATCTTCGCTACCGGTTGACCGTTGCAGGCGATCATCTTGATCACGATGTTCATCGGCTCGACGCTGGGGATGTCGCAGGTCAGGTTGGTTCCGACCCCGAAGCTTACGTGGATTCGCCCGGAAAGTGCACGGTAGAGCCGCAGCGACTTGGGCAGGTCGAGCCCGTCGGAGAACACCAGGGTCTTGCTCATCGGATCGATGCCGAGTTTCTCGTAGTGGTCGATGGCCTTTTCCGCCCACACCAGTGGGTCGCCGGAGTCATGGCGCAGGCCGTCGAAGAGCTTGGCGAAGTACAGGTCGAAGTCGGCGAGGAAGGCATCCATGGTGATGCAGTCGGTCAGGGCGATGCCTAGCAAACCGCGGTATTCGCGCACCCAGCAGTCGAGCGCGGCGATCTGGCTGTCGATCAGCCGTGGGCCGAGCTGCTGATGCGCCATCAACCATTCGTGGGCCATGGTGCCAATGGGCTTGAGGTCGAACTCGCGGGCCAGGTGCACGTTGCTGGTGCCGACGAAGCGACCGGGGAAATCGCGCTTGAGGATATGCACCGCCTGCTCCTGCACGCGGTAGGAGAAGCGCCTGCGGGTGCCGAAATCAGCCAGCTGGAAACCGGCCAGTTCGCTCGGCGAGGCTTCGGCCTTGAGCCAGTCGAGCTTCTCGTACAGGCGCTCGGCGGCCTGTTCGAGCAGTACGTCGCGGTAGCGATAGCGGTTGCGCACTTCGCTGACGATGGCCAGCAGCGGCACCTCGAAGAGAATCACGTGCAACCAGGGGCCGCGCAGACGGATGCTCAACTGGCCGTCTTCGATGCTGGTGTGCACGTAGCGCAGGTTGAAGCGAAAAAGGCTTAGAAAGCGAATGAAGTCCGGCTTGATGAACGGGATGCGTTCGAGGAAGGCCAGCTGATCGACGCTCAGGCTGAGTTCGCTCAAGCGCTCGATCTGGTAGCGGATCTCGGCCAGGTAGGGCGTCAGGTCCTCGCTGCTGCGGCAACGGAATTCCCACTCCACTTCGGCATTGGGGTAGTTGTGCAGCACCGCCTGCATCATGGTCAGCTTGTAGAAATCGGTGTCCAGCAGATTCTGCACGGTGCGGTCGGCGAAGATGCTCTCGCTCATCGCGGATTCTCCTTGGCGAGTATGTCATCCAGCTGTTCCAGGCTGGTGGCAAGTGTGATGCCCTGTTCGCGCATGGCGAGGCAGGCGCTTTCGGCCGTTTCGTTGGCGATGGCGCGGCAGGCCGGTAGGAAGACGATCACCTCGAAGCCGGCACCGCGCAGCTGCAGGGCGGTGGTCTTGACGCAGTAGTCCAGGGCCAGGCCTCCCACCAGTACAAGGTCGACGCCATTTTGCCGAAGAAATTCGATCACGCCCGTGCTGCGCTTCTCGGCCAGGTCGTGATAGCAGGCGCCGTAAGGGTGCAGGTCCGGCTCAACGCCTTTCCACACGAAGTAGTGGTAATCCAGCGGCGCTGGCAGGCCATCGAGCAATTCGAAGCCGGGCGTACCGGGCACGCAGTGGCTGACCCAGGTCAGGTCGGCATTGGCCAGCGGCAGGGGGCGCAGCATCTTATCGTGTGTGTCGACGACCCAGGCCGCCTGCGGGCTATGGGCATCCTTGCTGCCAATGCGCAGCTCGGCGCGTGCGGCCAGTTGGTTCAGCGCCGGGACGATGGCATCGCCCTCGGGCACCGGTAGCTCGTTGGGGCACAGCGGGGTGAAGCCTTTCTGGGCGTCGACGTCGAAGCTGGCGATCTTCATGGTGCGCCTCCTTCTCGTGGGTGAGTGACTACATATTTCATCTGATGAAATATGTAGTCAAGCGTTTTCACCAAATCCTGCGTGAAAAAATATGAGTTATTGGTCAAGATGAAATAAGTAGATGAAGGAGCAAGGGACGGGATGAGTGCAGTGGAAGTGCTGGCCGGGGTGGATATCGTTGCCCTGCGCCTGAGCGAGGAGGGGGCGTTGCAGGTGCTGCTGCTGCGTCGCCAGCGCGAACCCTACGCCGGGCAATGGGCGCTACCGGGCGTGCTGGTCAACGGTCGTTGCGCCGATGCCAGCCTGGACGCCGCCGCTGCTCGGGCACTGGCGGACAAGGCACGCCTGCAACCGCAATATCTGGAGCAGGTGGCGACGGTGGGTAATGGTCTGCGAGATCCACGTGGCTGGTCGCTGAGCACCTGCTATCTGGCGCTGCTGGCACCCGACGCCGAGCCGCAGGATGAAAGTTTGCGCTTCGTCGATCTGTCGCGCGTCACTGCCGGGCAGCAGGCGTTGCCATTCGACCATACGCAACTGGTGCGCCTGGCAGCCGAGCGGCTGCGCGGCAAGTCGGTGTACAGCTCGCTGCCGCTGTACCTGCTGGCGCCGCGATTTACCGTGACCGAAGCGCTGACGGCATTCCAGGCTTGTCTGGGCGAGCCGGTGCAGCACACCACCTTGCGCGGGAGGCTGGAACGGATGAAGGCGCAGGGTTGGATCAGTGATACCGGCGAGAAGAATTATCCGAAGATGGGGCGGCCACAGAACCTGCTGGAGCATCTTCCGCAAGAGGCTGAGGCCTTTATCTTCGACCGCAGCCTGCTGGCTTAGCAGGCCGTTGAAAAACTACCTACGTTGCCATTGCTGCGTTAAAAACAGGCTCGCGTGCGAGCCCAGGCTAGGCGCCGCCGCCAAAAATGCTCATTTACAGCTCGTAAAGTCGACCGCGACTCCGACCGTTTTTCACCTGTTTTTGCGGGGCCGCCACCGGTATTGCCCTGGCTGCCTCGCCTAGGTTTTTCAACGGCCTGTTCGCAGGCGCTCCCTGAATCGCAGGCAAAAAAATAGGCGCCAGAGGCGCCAGGGGAGCATTTCAATCGATGCATGGTCTTTGAGACTGCCTCGTCCGGGAAGTTCCATTCGGTGATGGAAAAAGGCCATCTTTTTTCTTCAGGCAAAAGAAAAGGCGCCAGGGGCGCCTTAAAACGATGATCTATGGAGTAAGTCGATTATTCAGAGTGAGGCGCTGAGGGAAAGGTTCAGCGCCACCCGACGAACGGTCATTACTTGGCCGGCATCAGCAACAGGCGCTGGTTGCCGTAGACCTTGTCCAGGTTCTGTGCCTTGAACGGGAAGCTCATGTAGCCGCCCTTGAGCCATGACTCGATGCCGTCGGCATAGTGTGGGCTGGCCGGGTTGCCGGACTGGCCCGAGCTGTTGACGCCGACCAAGGGTTCGTCCGCGGCGAAATCCACCACGATGCGCATGGCTGGAATCAGGAAGGTGTTGAAATCCTGGCCCCAGGCGTAGGCGGAGACGTTCAGCGTGCTGTGGTCGCCCCCGGCAGGATAGGGGCCGCGATCCAGGTAACCTTTCAGGGCGTTGATGCTGGTGCGCTGGCTGGCGCTCATGTAAGGCGCCATGCGCGTGGTGTCCGTTACCCACTCATAGGTGTGCAGCTTGCCCCATTGCCAGTTGCGACGCTCGGCGCCCAATCGACTTTCCAACAGCTCGATGCTGGCGGCCAGGCTGCGCGCCAGAATGGTCGGCTTGTCTTCCTGCTCTGGCGTGCGGATGTCGTTCCAGAACGGGCTGTCGGCACGCCCAAGCAGGTGATCGGCCTGCGCCGAGTAGGAGGTGTTGGCGGTTTGCACCAGCGCCTGCCAGGCTGGGCTGTCGTCCGGGCCCAGCTCGTCGAGGAAGATCTGCCTTGCGCTTTCGTGCAGGAAGGCGCCGTAGATGGCGGCATCGGCCGAGCTGGCGGCAAGCTTGCCGTCGAACGCCAGTAGGCGCTTCAGGGCTTCATCGGCACGTGCGCGCTGGCCAGCCGGCAGGGCAGCAATGGCCTGGCGCAGCGAGTCGTGCATGGCCGGGTCATTGAACATGGCCTGCAGTTTGGCGACGAAAGGTGAGGTCTGGTCGTACTGCATGGCGATCATGCTGCGGCCATCGTGACGGCCATTGCCCGCCAGCTCGGCGATGCGTTCGGCGCGTTCCGGGTAGTACCAGGAGCTGGACAGCTGCATGCCGTAACCGGGCGGCACGCTGCGCTCGTTGGCGGTGCCCAGCCAGCCTTGCGGCGGGTCCTGATCGTAAGGGTGCAGCATCGGGTCGGCGAAGCCGTCCCAGGCGTAGCGCTCGTCCCAGCCAGGGGAGGGCAGCAGGCCACGACCTTCGCGGCGATTCGGATAGCGCCCGGTGACCTGCCAGCCGATGTGCTGGGCGTCGGCGAAGACGATGTTCAGCGGCATGGCGCGGATCTCCCGCGTCGCCTCGAAGGCCTGGTCCACCGACTGTGCTCGCGACAGGTCGAAGAAGGCGTCGAGGCTCTGGTCACGCTCGAACTGGGTGGTTTTCAGCGCCAGGCCGTAGCCGCTCTGCAGCGCCAGGGGCTGCAGCATATGCTTGCGTTCGCCCAGTACCGAGTTGAGCAGCGGCCCGTTACGGGTCTCGTAAAGCGTTTCGCGGATCGGCCGCTGGCCTTTGATGAAGAACGTCTCCTGGCGTTCGCTGACCGGCAGCCACTTGCCGTCGGCCTGGTACATCAGGCGACTGCCTTCGCGCTTGATGCGCTCCAGGTAGATATCCTGATTGTCGCCCATGACCATGGTCATGCCCCAGGCCAGCTTGCCGTTGTAGCCGGCGACCACAGCCGGCACACCCGCCAGGGACACGCCCGCAGCCTGGTATTTGGGCGAGCGGATCTGCACGAAATTCCACAGCGAGGGCATGCTCAGTGGCAGGTGCGTGTCATTGGCCAGCAGGCTCTTGCCGCCACGGCTACGCTGCGGGGCGATGGCCCAGTTGTTCGAGGCGGCGACGCCGAGCATGTGTTGTTCGGCGATCTGCGCGGTTGTGCGGGAAATCGCCTGCAGGCCTGGCAATTGGCCTTTGAGGTCGAGGCCGGCGAGTTTTTCCGCCTCGGCGAAGGGCAGCGGTTCGTCCGGGTAGATCGGTAGCAGCCAGGGCAGCTTGTCGGCGCCCACCTGCTGGGCCATGGTCAGCGCGGCGATCTCTTCCTGCAGGTTCACCGCCAGGCCGAAGTTGAGCAGGCAGAACAGCAGCACCGAGTCCTCGGGCTTCCAGTACTCGGGACGATAGCCGGACTCGGCCAGATCCATCGGCATACGATCACGGTAGCGGAACATATAGGCGTTGACGCCGCGCGAATAGACCTCGAAGAAACGTTTCAGGCGCGGCGAGGCGTCGGCGTAGAGAATTTCTGCATTCTTTTTCAGGTTGACCGCGCGCATGAAGCGGTCCATTTCCAGTACGCCGGGCCCCGCCATCTCGGCCAGGCGGCCTTGAGCCAGCAGGCGCATGCCGACCATCTGGCTGAGACGGTCACCGGCATGCACGTAGCCCAGGGTAAACAGCGCGTCGTGAAAATTGCTCGATTCGATCAGCGGCATGCCGAGTGCGTTACGCCGCACCGACGCACTCTCGGCCACGCCCTGGATGCGCTCGACGCCACGGGTAGGTGGCACGCTGTCGGCATAACGGCTGTTGAGCAGGGACTGGCAGCCGGCGAGGCTGATCAGTGAGGCGGCAAGAGTCAGGCGGGCCAGCGCGCGCATGGCGAAATTCCTTGGTGTGCGGACGGTCGAGGCCGGTCGCGCAATGACCGGCCACAAAGGCGCCAAGGTAATAAGGCTGTCGCAGCCTGGCAAGAGGACAGAGAACCCGCTCAAACCCTGCTGCGCGTTGGCAATGCTGCGTTGAAAGCGGGTTGGAACGCCAGCCCGGTCAGATGCTCATTTACAGCGCGTAAACTCGAATGCGAGCCCAGTCCGTTCTTCGCCCGCTTTCGTGGGGCCGCCATCGGTATTGCCTTGCTCTAGCTCGCGAGACTTTGAGCAGGTTCTCAGGCGTTTGCTCGAGACCCTTTCAGTCCTTCATCCAGTAACCAGCGTGCAGCGATGCGGGCAGCGGCCTTGTGCTGCAGTTCCAGCTCGTTGAAGCGTTTTTCGAAGCGCCGCCGTTCAGCCTTGTCCAGCGCTTTCCAGCCCGCATGCGTGGGCACCTCGGCGGTGGCTTCGAAGAGCAGATGGAACACCTGGCAGCGGCTGTCATTGCTCAGGGCGCTGTCATAGTTGTCGAGCAGCACCTTGATGCGGATGGCGCCTTCGATCAACGGCAACTGCTCGTCGAGCAGGCTGCTGGCGAGGATGCTCAGATCACCGCCGATGCGTTGCTGGCGCTCTTGCTGCGCTTCGTCGCGGGCGCGCTGGTTTGCCCAGACGCGGCGCCACAGGTGCCAGGCATAAGCGGCAAGAGCCGCGATGAGCAGCAGGCCGCCCAGCAGCAGGGTCAGGGTCAGAGCATCCATGCGCAGTTCAGGCGCCGTGGCACTTCTTGTACTTCTTCTCGCTGCCGCATGGGCAAGGATCGTTACGGCCGACATCCTTCAGTGCGTTGCGCACCGGCTCCTGATGGCCGTGGTTGCAGTGCGGACCGTGCACATGGCCGTGATCGTGATGATCGTGGTCATGGTTGCAGTCAGGGCCGTGGACGTGGGGTTGGTTGCTCATGGTGTTACTCGTGCTGGTTATTCGGGGATGAAATCGCCGGGAATTATCTCGCCATTACGCGCCATGTGCACGCTTCGGCCGAACAACATGCCGGTTTTTACCTCACCCTTGAGGCTATAGCGAATCGGCACGTCCGGTTTTTCCAGTGCCTTGACGATCTGCCGCACATGGCGCCAGAGGTTGGTGCGCACCGGTACTTCGAAGGTGTGGTGGCCGTGGGCGGGCACGGTGAACCACTCGTTGGAGTAGCCCTCGGCCAGCTGGATACCATTGAGATGGACGTTGTAGTCCAGCCCGCGCACCGGCAGGCTGACGCCGTTGGGATTGTCGATTCGAAAGCGCAGGCGGAACTCCTGTTCGAGCAGCCTGGCCTTGACCACATCAACTTTGATGAGTTGGACGTCCGGGTCCTTGAAACCACCTGTCATCCAGGTGGAGCATCCTGGCAGGCCTGAAAGCAGGCCAAAAAACATCAATAGGCTGATAATTCTTATCATTTGCGCCTGAGAAAACATTTCATACCCCCATTGCGTCCCAGTGTAACAAGCAAGCGCTTGGCTGCAACGGGGAAGCACTCATTATTTTCAACGAGATACTGTGGAGGTTTCGGGTTGTTGGTAATCGGGAGAGCATGAATGAGACGCCTGCAGTGTCAGGGCAAAGGAACCTGCGCCATACTGAGCGGCGAATAGGACAGGAGTGTGACCATGAGTCGCTACGAGATCGCCTTCTCCGGGCAACTGGTGCCGGGCGCCCAGCCGGAGCTGGTCAAGGCCAACATGGCCAAGCTGTTCCAGGCCGATGCTCAGCGCATCGCTCAGTTGTTCTCCGGGCGCCGCATCGTGATCAAGAACAATCTCGACGCCGCCGGGGCGGAGAAGTACCGCGCGACGCTCGAGCGTGCCGGTGCGCGGGTCGAGGTCGTCGACATGGATGCGTTGATCGAGGAGGTCGAGCTGGCCCCGCCACCGCCCGTAGAGCCGGCACCTGCTCCGGCAGCCGCACCGCCCGCGGCCAGGCCGGGGCGTCTGCAGGTCGCACCACGAGATGAGTACATGGCCGCGTTCAGTGATGTGGATGCCCCGGATTTCGATATCGCACCGGTAGGCAGCGATCTGCAGGACGCCAGGCCCGACGCCGCCGCGCCACAGGTCGACCTGTCGCAGTTCAGTCTGGCGCCCGTTGGTAGCGATATGGGGCAAGCCAAGCCTGCGACTCCAGCGGCTGCACCGGATACCTCGCATCTGAAGCTGCAGGATTGAGCATTCACTATGCCTGGCCGAAACGCCGTGAGCTGCGTACGCAGCCACGGCGTTTTTGCGTTCAGGCCACTAACCCGCCTTGCATTTGGCAGCGGCCTCCTCGGGTTTGAGGTTGCGCACGCTGGTGAAGAACAGCTCGCAGGTTTGCAGTTTCTCCGTCACCTGCCATTTCTCGGTGCAGGTGTTCAGCGTCTGCTGCGGGTCAGCTGTCGGTTGCTGGCCCATACCAGCCTGCCAGCAGGCGGCGCTCAGGTCCTGCCCCATGACCTTGATCCCTGCTGCGTTGGCGGCGGCCTCGCTGCCCTTGTTGTTGGCCGGATCGGCTGCGTACCAGATGTAGCTGGGATGGTTGGCGCCGAGCACAGAGACCTGCTGCCCAGGTGCTGCATCGATCTGACCGAGGCCCAGTACCGGCAGATTCACCCCGTATTGCTGCGTGATCCAGCTGCGCACCGGAGCACCAAAGGCGACCATCGGCAGGCTGGTATCGCCCGAACCGACGCTGAGCTCGCTGACCATGCGCCTCTGATAGCCGGTGAAATAGCCATAAACGCCTTCCAGGGCACTGCCGGCACTGGCCGGGGCGGCGATGGGAGCGATGTCGATGATCGTCTGATAAGCGGGGGTGTGTTCCGGCTGTACACCATTGAAACTGAGCAGCGAGGCCCAGCGATCCGTGGTGCTCGAACGCAGATAATCCTGGGCCTGAGTCAGTGAGTAGTCGGGCGGGAAGTGCAGCAGCTCGACGCTCTTGCGGTTCTCCAGGGCCATGCCCAGGGGCAGGAAGAAGTACCAGTTGTACTGCCACTTGCCGTCACTATTGAGCTGGCTGGCGCCCTGATAGGCCAGATCACCGGCATCGAGCAATTGCAGCAGGGACTTGCCGTAATCCGTTGGCGTGCCGTCGAAAGTGGCGTGAATGCGTTCCCCCTTGCGTGTCACGCGTACGTTGGCCTGGGGGTAACCGTCGCGCGTCAGGCTCTGTTGCAGGTAGTGTTCGACCGTCTGTTCCAGCGTCCAGTCGCGGTAGCAGATCACACTGCAATTGTTCGGGTAGGCGAACAGGCGGCTGACGCGCTGGCTGTCACCCAGATCCAGCGTTTCCCCTTGCAGCCCGCCGGGCTGGTTGGCGCAGCCTGCTAGCAGGCCGGCCAGGATAAGAGCGATACCACTTTTCTTGTGCATGGCTTTCTCCTTGTTGAATGTCCTCGCAGGACGTATCAACTCAAGCAGAAAGCAGGATTAACGCCAATCAGGCACTCAGGTAGGGCGCACAGCACTTCTTGAACTTCTGCCCACTTTGGCAGGGGCAAGGATCATTGCGTCCGGCCTTCAGTGGCACCGTCGGGTCGAGGAAGAACCAGCGTCCGTCCACCTGAACGAAAGCGGAGCATTCGCGGTGACGATGTTCGCCGTTGTCATCGTGCCAGCGTGCGACGAAGGTGACCTGGGCATGTTCTGGCTTGCCGCCGAACACCTCGCTGCCTTCGACTTCCAGGCCGAGCCAGGTGCTTTGGGCGCTCCAGGCAGCCATCGCGTCGCGGTCGAGCGCCGGTTGCTGGACGGGCAGGGTGGTGGCCACCAGATAGTCCACCAGGCCCAGTACATAGGCGCTGTAGCGCGAGCGCATCAGCAGCTCCGCGCTGGGCGCGTGGGTGCCCGCGTGATAGTGACCACAACACTGGCTCAGCGAATTACCGCTGCCACAAGGGCAATTGGGATCGAGTGGGTTCATCGCTCTACCACCAGTATTTGCCGAAATTTTGTGGATTAGCCCAGAACTTCGCGTTCAACCAGTCGGGAACTTGCTTGTAATCGAGTAGATCATAGGTGAACAGATGCAGGGTCTGTCCCTCGCGCTGGAACTGTTCACTGGCTTGCATGGCCAGGGCGAAAAAGTCGGTTTCCTGCCAATCACCTGCCTTGAGGTCGAGCAACACGGCGACCCGGCTGGCGTTGAGGTTGCGAATGCCACCCAGTAGTTGCAGTCCATCGCGTTTGGGTAAGTGCTCCAGACAGTCGACCAGAATTGCCAGGTCGAAGCGCTGTGCGGCCAGTTCCGGCGCCAGGGGAGCAGCAGGTGCGGTGGTGACCTGACACTGCGGGTGGGCGCTGTGAAAGGCGCTGACTGCGGGCAGTTCGCTTGCACCGAGTAACAGCAGTTTCTCGGGGGTATAGCGGGCAAGCAGTGCCGCAATGGCTTGCTGTGGAGTACGGGTACTAAGGCTGGCGGTCATCGAACTTCCTCGAAAAGTCTGCAAAGACTAACGTGGTGTCGGTATCAGGCCTAGAGTGAGAGAAAATTATCCGCAGAAGCTGCTATAGCTGGCGGATTGTACAACTCCTGTCTTTACTACTATTGAGTCGGTTATGGGCCGATGAACATTGGAGACCTAAAGTATGAGTATCACAAGGAACGCAGTACCCCTGATTCTGGCGAGTACCTTGCTGACCGGTTGCGCCGGCCTGCAGAAAACCGACTGGCCCACCTGCGCAGCTGTAGGCGGTGTTGGTGGTGCGGCGTTAGGGGCCATCGAAAGTTCTTCCTGGGCTGGTGCTGGTGCTGCGCTCGGTGCTGGTCTTGGCGCAGCTTATTGCTGGGTACATGGTGCCGAAGCGCAACAAGTCGCAGTAG
Organism: Pseudomonas sp. ZH-FAD; assembly: GCF_002803095.1. Lineage (GTDB taxonomy): Bacteria > Pseudomonadota > Gammaproteobacteria > Pseudomonadales > Pseudomonadaceae > Aquipseudomonas. Next base: position 73,097 of record NZ_PGLR01000007.1, read on the forward strand.
TTGAAGAAGAAGTCATGGTCGAGGAGGTTGCCGTTGCCGAGCCAGCCGAAGCCGTTCGTGTCGAACTGGACGTCAAGTTCGACTTCGACAAGGCCCAGGTCAAGCAGGAAAGCTATGGCGACATCAAAGCCCTGGCCGACTTCATGAAACAGTATCCGCAGACCAGCACCGTGGTTGAAGGTCACACCGACTCGGTGGGCAGCGATGCTTACAACCAGGGCCTGTCCGAGCGCCGTGCCAGTGCCGTGCGTGACGTTCTGGTCAACCAGTACGGTGTCGAGTCCGGCCGTGTGCAGGCAGTGGGTTATGGCGAGAGCCGCCCGGTTGCCGACAACGCCACTGCTGATGGTCGCGCCATCAACCGTCGCGTGGAAGCCGAGGTCGAAGCTCAGCCGTAAGGCGCTTCGTGTAAGCCAAGTCAGGTATAACCCGCGAAGGCCCGACCGATTTCCATCGGTCGGGCCTTTTCTTGTCTGAAATCCTGTCGCCGTCTTTACTCCTGTGATACCGGCAACATGCCGGTATCACAGGAGACACCGCCATGAGAATCAAGTTTTCGAGGGTTTTACCCTTTCTCCTGGTCAGCAGTGTTCTCTCGGGTTGTGCCACGACTTCCAGTACGGGAGACGCGCCGCTCAACCAGGGGAACTGGCCCCTGTGCAGTGCGATTGGAGCCCTGGCCGGTGGCGGCCTCGGCGCAATCGAAAGTTCCACCTGGGCAGCAGGCGGCGCGGTAGCCGGCGCTCTGCTGGGCACCATCATCTGCTATGCGCAGGACGGCGACGAAGATGGCGACGGTGTGTTCGACCGCCGTGATCGCTGCCCCGGCACGCCAGCCGGTACTGCGGTAGGCCATAACGGTTGCCCTTTGCCGCAATACCCCGCCAGTGTTGCGGACGAGCCGGTGATGGAGCAGCAGGCGCAGGATGAGGTCATCGTTCTCAGTGACCTGGGAAATGTGCTGTTCGCGTTCGATTCAGCCGAACTGACGGCTGAGGCGCGGCGCCTGCTTGCCGATGTCAGTACCCGTCTGACCGGTGCCAGTCTGGTCGCAGTCAAGGTCGTCGGGCATACCGATAGCGTTGGTTCTGATGCCTACAACCAGGGGTTGTCCGAACGCCGCGCACGCAGTGTTGCCGACTTTCTCATCGCCCAGGGTGTGCCTGCCGGCAAGCTCAGTACAGAAGGCCGTGGTGAGAGCCAACCGGTGGCGGACAACGGCAGCGATGCCGGCCGCGCACAGAACCGCCGCGTAGAGTTGTACGTTTCCCGTTGAAGCGCAGGGGCGCCCCACAGGTCATCATAGGCCTGGGGGGTGTCGCTTTTGCGGCTGGCGATAGCTGAGGTCACGGAAAATATTCCCTCGCTCTGGTGGTCCGGGCCGCGACCGGTTAACGTGCTGCGCTATTAGAAAAACCAGAGCAAGAGGGCGGGGATGAAAGCATTGTTGATGATGGGCAAGGCGCTGGCCTTGGCTTTCTGGCTGGTATTTGCGGCGGCGCTGGCCAAGCGTATTGGCGCGCCGTTCGAACAGCTCGTCTATCTGCTCGCGGGTTTTCTTGCGCTGCTGCATGGGGTACAGCTGTGGCTGTTCTCGGGGCTCCTGTCCGGTCGCGCTAGCCCCTGGCTGGATCGTGTACAGGTCCTGCTGTTCGGCATTTTTCACCTCTATCCGCTGAAGGTCGAGCAAGGGCCTGAAAGCGCTGCTGCTACAGTGCTTGAGGAGGCTGCTCATGCGTAGTCTCGCTCTGTTGCTCTGCCTGTTCGCAGGTCCGTCGTTGGCCGCTACGCAGGTCATGGTGCCGTCCAATACCCTGATGCGTTTGCCGGTCGCCAGTAGCAGCCTGCAGCTCGAACGGCTGGAAGTGGCGGATCAGGCGACCCTGATGATTCCGGCAACGGTGACCGAGTTGCATATCGGTGAGCTGCTGATGGGCCGCGACGCGCGTATTGGCGTTGCGCCCAGTGATCAGCCGCTGCGACTGGTGGTAGAGGACGCCGATATCGGCCCGGGCGCCTGGATCAGCGCCAAAGGTGCCGCTGGCACCTATACCCGGCCAGCCACGCCTGGGCGGGAGATCAAGCTCAAGCTGCACAAGCTGACATTCGAATCCTTGACCCTCGATGTGCGCGGTGGTCAGGGCAGACCGGGTTATGCCGGGCTCGATGGTGCGCATGGGCAGCCGGGTGGTTGCACCTGGGGGCAGGCCAGTGCTGGCCACGATGGTCAGGACGGCACCGATGGGCATGAAGGTGCTGCAGGCGGCAGCGTGGTGCTGGAGGTACCTCACCATGTCGAGGTCGAGCGCATGCAGGTGTTGCTCGACGGCGGCGCGGGTGGTGCAGCCGGTTCGGCGGGGCGCCCCGGCCGTGGGGGCGCTGCCAAGGGCTGCCTGCTCTACGGCGTAGAGGGTGCTGCCGATGGCAAACCCGGCCAGGCTGGACGTGAGGGAGCAGCTGGGCGCAGTGGTGCCATGCAGGTGTTTCGTTTCTAAGTAACCGTCGCTGCCTTCGTTGCCATGCAGAGGAAGGCAGCCGCGTCGATCAGAATGACGGGCGCATGGCCGCTAGCGTCATCAGTGCCAGGCCGATCAGCAGGTTGCTGCCGACCACTTTGCGAATCCGCCCCAGCACCTCGCCGCCTGCCGGCCAGTTCTCAGCCTCCACGGCGCGGCGTAGCTCGGGCAACTGCAGTGCCTGAATGCGCAGGAACAGGGCGAGCATCACCAGATACAGACCCATCATGATATGCACGTAGCGCGGCGCGGCGTCGAAACCGCTGTAGCTCATGTGCAGCATGCCGACTCCAGTCAGGGGCAGGACTGCTACCGCTATCCAGACCCAGACGAAGAAGCGTTTGAACACACTCAGCCACAGGCGCAGGCGTGCTGGCGGCTCCAGTATGTCCACCACCGCCGGGCGCAGGATCATCCAGGCGAAGAACATCCCGCCGACCCATACGACGGCGGCCAACAGGTGTAGCGCATAGAGTGGTGCGTAGGGTGTCATGCGGTATCTCCAGGGGGGCCGTTTGGCAGGTCGGTTCATTCGATTGGCACGCGAGTCAGCGCCAGATCGATTGCCGCGCTATGATAGCGACCGCTCCGCGAATACTGAAAATTTATCCAGCCTTTTTCGTTTCAGAATCCATGCTCAGTACCGAACTCAAGTCCCAGATCCAGGGCGCCTATTCGCGCTTTCTCGAGGCCAAGTCGCTCAAGCCGCGCTATGGCCAGCGCTTGATGATCGCCGAGATCGCCAAGGTGCTCGGCACCATCAAGACCGATGACGAGGGCAAGCGTCTGGGTGATCCTGCCGTGGTGGCGGTCGAGGCGGGCACCGGTACCGGCAAGACGGTGGCCTACAGCCTGGCCACCATCCCCACCGCCAAGGCCGCTGGCAAGCGCCTGGTGATCGCCACCGCCACCGTGGCCCTGCAGGAACAGATCGTGCACAAGGATCTGCCTGATCTGTTGCGCAACAGCGGCCTGAATTTCAGCTTCGCCCTCGCCAAGGGGCGTGGTCGCTACCTGTGCCTGTCCAAGCTCGACCACCTGCTGCAGGATGGCGCCGCGCAGAGCGCTACCGCGCAGTTGTTCGAGGAAGAAGGCTTTCGCATCGACGTCGACGAGCAGGGCCAGAAGCTGTTCACCGCGATGATCGAGAAGCTCGCCGGCAATAAATGGGATGGCGACCGCGACAGCTGGCCGGAGGAGCTGGAGGATGTGCGTTGGGCGCAACTGACCACTGACCACAGCCAGTGCACCAACCGTCACTGCCCGAATTTTCAGCAGTGCGCTTTCTATAAAGCGCGCGAGGGTATGGGCAAGGTCGACGTGATCGTCACCAACCACGACATGGTGCTGGCCGACCTGGCACTCGGCGGCGGCGCAGTGTTGCCTGACCCGCGCGAAACCATCTATGTGTTCGACGAAGGCCATCACCTGCCGGACAAGGCCATCGGCCACTTCGCTCACTTCACCCGTCTACGCTCTACCGCCGACTGGCTGACCCAGATCGACAAGAACCTGACCAAGCTGCTGGCGCAGAACCCGTTGCCGGGCGATCTCGGCCGTCTGATCGAGCAGGTGCCGGAGCTGGCCCGCGAGCTGAAGACTCAGCAGCAGTTTATGTTCGCTGCCTGCGAGCAGATCGCCGACTTCAAGGCCGGCGAGGACATGGAAGGACGCGAGCGCCCGCGTCATCGCTTCGTCGGCGGCGTGGTGCCGGAGCATCTGACCGAGTTGGGGCTGGAGCTGAAGAAAGGCTTCTCCAAGCTCAATGACCTGTTCACCGGCGTTACCGAGCTGCTCAAGGAGGCCATGGACGGCGAGGGCGCCGTGGGCATCGCCAGCCACCAGGCCGAGGAGTGGTATCCGCTGTTTGGCAGCCTGATGGCGCGCGCCAAGGGCAACTGGGAATTGTGGCTGGCCTTCACCGCTGAAGACCCCGAGGAAAGCCCACCCATGGCGCGCTGGCTGACCCTGGCCGAGAGCGGTGCGCTGTTCGATATCGAGGTCAACGCCAGCCCGATCCTCGCCGCCGAGACCTTGCGCCGCAACCTGTGGAACGTTGCCCATGGCTGCTTGGTGACGTCTGCGACCCTGACCGCGTTGGGCACTTTCGACCGCTATCGCATGCGTGCCGGCCTGCCCAAGGCGGCGGTCGCGGCGATAGTGCCAAGCCCCTTCCATCATGCCGATGCCGGCCTGCTGCGCGTGCCCGATCTCAAGGCCGACCCGCGTGAGGCTGCTGCGCATACGGCGGCTATCACCCGCGAGCTGCCGGGCCTGGTGGCAGGCAGTCGCGGGACGCTGGTGTTGTTCTCCTCGCGCAAGCAGATGCAGGACGTGTTCGACGGCCTGGATCGCGACTGGCGCAAACGCGTGTTCATTCAGGGCAACCTGTCCAAGCAGGAGACCCTGAACAAGCACAAGGCGCGTGTCGATTCAGGCGAGGAAAGCGTGCTGTTCGGCCTGGCCAGTTTCGCCGAAGGTGTCGACCTGCCCGGTGCCTACTGCGAGCATGTGGTGATCGCCAAGATTCCCTTCGCCGTACCGGATGACCCGGTTGAGGCGGCGCTGGCCGAATGGATCGAGGCGCGTGGCGGCAATCCCTTCATGGAAATCGCCGTGCCGGACGCCTCGCTGCGCCTGGTGCAGGCCTGCGGTCGCCTGCTGCGTACCGAGGCCGATCGCGGCACCATCACTCTGCTGGATCGCCGTGTGGTTACCCAGCGCTACGGCAAGGCCATTCTCAATGCCTTGCCGCCGTTTCGTCGGCAGATCGACTGAGAGGGTGTCTACAAAATGGCTGCACTTGGCAATACTGCGTTGAAAACGATCTCGAAATGCTCATTTACAGCATGTAAACTCCGCTTTCTCGATCGTTTTCGCCTTGTCTTGCCTTCGTTCGCCTATCTTGTAAACACCCTCTGACAGGCTGTTGAACAACTACCTCGGCCGCTCCCCTGCAGTCGTCGCCTACGTTTTTCAACAGCCTGCTGACGTTATTCACCACCCCTGTTGCGCTGCTCCAGCTCATCACCCAAGCGCCCCAGCGTCGGCCGAATGCCGGCGCGGTGCGCGGCGCGGGCGATGGCGTGCGCCGCCAGCGGGGCGCTGGCCAGCAGAATCAGCAGGCCGATAAAGGCCTCCAGTGCCAGCTCGCCACTGCTGGCCAAGGCCACTGCGCCCAGTAACAGGACGGCGCCGAGAACCCCGGCCTTGCTCGCCGCATGCATGCGGCTGTAGCTATCGGGCAGGCGCAGCACGCCGATCGCACCAAGCAGAGAGATCACTGCGCCGCTCAGTACCAGCAGCGAGGCCAGCCAGGCTTGTACTTCGTTCATGGGCGTTCCTCGCTCTTCTCCGGCATCTGGCTGTGGGCGTCATCGAACAGGAAGGCAAAGGCCGCCGTGCCGAGAAACGACACCAGTGCCAGCAGCACGGCGACGTCGATGAACAGCGCCTCGCCGCGCATCAGGCACAGCAGGGCCATGGCGGCGACCGCCAGCAGGGTGAGGGCGTCGATGGCCACCGCACGATCCGGGCGGCTTGGGCCGCGCAACAGGCGATAGAGGCTGATCAAACCGCTCAATGCGAGCAAGGCTGCAGCCAGGGGTAATACCCAGGCGGCACCGGCCAGGTGCAGGGTCATGGCGTTACTCCTTCGGCTTTGCCGGCATCGAGCCAGGCCAACAGGCGGCGTTCCAACTCGATGAGGATTTCGGTCACGTCCTCGCGGCGCCGCGCATCGAGGGCGTGGATATAGAGCAGACCTTGCTCCTCGTCATAGTCCAGGGCCAGGGTGCCGGGGGTCAGGGTCAGCAGGGTGCCGAGCAGGGTGACCTTGTCCACCTCGCGGCGAGTCACCGGGTAGGCCAGCACGGCCGGTTCCACATCGACCCGGCGCGCCAGCACCAGCGTGGCGACGTGGTAAGTCGCGAGGAACACCTGGGCGGTGAACCACAGGCAGAAGCTGACCCCATGCTCCAGGCTGCGTGCGTAACGACGCAGGCGCCCGAGTGCCAGGCCCAGCAGGCGAGCGACCAGGTAGAGCAGGGCGAAGGCCAGCAGGCCACCGCCGAGATGAGCGGCGCCGAGGCTCCAGGCCAGGCCGGCGCTGGCCAGCAAATGGATGACAAACAGCATCAGGTACCTCCTGCGCCAGTGAAGGGTTGCAGATAGGCTTGCGGGTCGGCGAGTTGCGCGGCTGCGGCCACGGCATAGTCGATCAGCGGGCCGGCGCCCAGGCCGATCAACACGGTCAGCAGCGCCAGGGCGCTCATGCCCAACCAGGCCGCGCGTATACCGGTAACCGTTTGCAGCGCTTCTTCACCTCCCGGATGGGGCTTGAGAAATGCTTCGTTCCAGATCTTGTTCATCGATAGCAGGGTGAACACGCCGGTCAGCAGGGCGATGCCCGCCGCCCACCACGCAGCGGCATCCAGGCTGGCCTTGACCAGCAGGAACTTGGCCCAGAAACCGGACAGCGGCGGAATGCCTGCCAGCGACAGCGCCGGAATGGCGAACAGCAGCGCCAGCCAGGGCATGCGCTTGTACAGCCCGCCCATATCAGCCAGGCGCTCGGAGCCGCAGATGCGCGCCGCCAGGCCGCCGATGAAGAACAGGTTGGCCTTCACCACGATATGGTGGATCAGGTAGAACACCGCGCCGGCCAGCGCCAGCGGGGTGGCCAGGGCGAGGCCGAGAATCATGTAGCCAACCTGGCTGACGATGTGGAACGACAGGATACGGCGCACCTCGGTCTGCGCCGCCGCACCCAGCACGCCCACCAGCATGGTGGCGCAGGCGACCCACAGCAGCAGTTGATGCGGCAGACCGTATTCCGGCCAGAGCAGGGTTACCAGGCGAATCAGCGCGTACACGCCGACCTTGGTCAAGAGCCCTGCGAACATCGCCGAAACCGCCGTCAGAGCGACGTGATAGGTGGCCGGCAGCCAGCCGAACACCGGGAACAGCGCGGCCTTGATGGCAAACGACAGCAGCATCAGCAACAGCGCCGGCGTTACGCCTGGTGGTGCCTCACCGCTGCGCATGATCACTGCCAGCTCGCCCATGTTCAGCGTGCCGCTGGCGCCGTAGACCAGGCCGGCGGAGAGCAGGAAGATCAGCGTGGCGAACAGGTTAAGGGCCACGTAGGTCATGCTGCCAGCCAGCCGGCGGCTGCCGCCGCCAAGCGCCATCAGGGCGAAGGAGGCGATCAGCAGCACCTCGAACCAGACATAGAGGTTGAAGATGTCGGCGGTGATGAAGGCGCCGCAGATGCCGGTCAGCAGACCCTGGATGAACAGGTGAAAGTCGCGACCGATCTTGCTGTCGTTGTCCTTGGCCACGCCATAGAGCAGGGTGACCAGCGCGACCAGGGCACTGATGGCGATCATTACCGCCGACAGGCGATCGATCACCAGGCTGATGCCGAACGGCGCCTGCCAGTTGCCCACCTGACCACTGAGCACCACGCCTTGTGCGGCCTGCCAGACCAGCACCAGGCCTACGGCCAGCAGCAGTGCGGTGCCACTCAGGCTGAGCACGCGCACGGCCTGCAGGTGGCGGCGCAGGATGATCGCCAGCAGCAGGCTGCACAGGGGAACGAGGATCGGCGCAACGAGTAACGCGTGATTCATCGGCGAGCCTCCGCACCATTGGCGTCGTGTTCATGCTCGCTGTCGTGCCAGTCCGGTGCCGGTTGCTCGGTGATCGAGCTGACCGAGTCGGTGGTCTTGTCGCCATGCAGTTCGCGGGTGCGCTTGAGCAGCGCCAGGGCGAAGATGAACAGGCTGAAACCGATGACGATGGCGGTCAGTACCAGCGCCTGCGGCAACGGGTTGGCCGTGCTGGCTGCGTTGCCAGCCTCGACGAAGGCCGGGCGTTCGCCGAAGAAGCGTCCGGCGGTGAGAACCCCCAGGTTGATTGCGTTACCCAGGACCACGACGCCCAGCACGACGCGCTTGAGGTTACGATCCAGGAGCATCCACAGGCCCAGACCGGCCAGGCATCCGGTAGTGATTGCGGCTAGCCATTCCATTACTGGCGAACTCCCGTCAGCTTGTCGATCATGTGCAGGGCAGAGCCGAACACGGTGAGGAAAACGCCGATATCGAAGAGCAAGGGCGTACCCAGCGGCAGCCCGCCAGGGAAGATCCAGAGACCGGTGAGAAAGGCGCTGCCCGCGATCAGGCCAAGAATGCCGGCACCCGCAGCACAACCCAGGCCGATACCGATCAGTTGTGCAGGCGCCACCGGCAGCACCCGGCGAATCTGCCCGTGGCCGTAGGTCAGCACCAGCAGGATCAGGCCGCAGGCCGCCACCAAGCCGCCAATGAAACCGCCGCCGGGCAGGTTGTGACCGCGCCACAGCACCAGCAGCGAGGCGGCCATCATCAACCAGGCCAGTGGGCGCAGGCCTTGGCGCAGCAGCGGCGAGGTGAAGGCATCTTCACCGCTATGCTCGTTACCGAAGCGCCGGCCAGTGCTCAGCAGGCTGGCCGCCGCCAGGGCAGAAAGGGCGACCACGAGGATCTCGCCCAGGGTATCGAAAGCGCGGAAGTCCACCAGGATCACGTTGACCACGTTGTGCCCGTGGCCACCCGGCAAGCTGTTGGCCTGATACCACTGGGCGATTTCGCCCGGCAGTGGCAGGCTCACCGCCAGCAGCAGGGCACCGGTCACGCTGAGGCCGAAGAGGATCGCTACGCTGGCATGCAGGCGTCGCTTCCACGGCGCGCGTGCACCGCTGGTGGGAACCGTGGGCATCTTGCGAAACACCAGGGCGAGGAAAATCAGACTGAGGGTTTCCACCATCAGCTGAGTCATCGCCACGTCCGGTGCATTGACCGAGACGAACACCAGCGCCAGGCCCAGGCCGCAGGCGCCCAGTGCGGCCAGCAAGGTCAGGCGGCCAGGCAGGAACGCCGCAGCCACACCGCCGGCCAGTGCCAACAGGCAGCCGGCCAGGCCCAGCGGCGAGATCGGGCTGTAGCTGCCCTGCAGCAGTCGCGGCAGCGCCGGCAACAAGCCGACCGCCAGCAGGCCGCCGACCGCCAGGGCCAGCAGCACCAGATGCTGACGCAAGGAGCCGTGCTGGAAACGGGCGGCAAGCAGACCGGCGAAGTGGAAAACGCGTTTGAGCAAACGATCCCAGAGCAGGTCGCCACTGACGTTCCAGGCCGCGTTGGCACGATCAAGCGCCTGCCGTACCCGGTCGCGCATCACGTAGAACAGCACGCCCAGCGATACGGTCAGCAAGCTGGCTACAAGCGCTGGGGTGATGCCGCCCCACAGATACAGGTGCACATCCACCGGGCCGCGCGCCACGGCTTGCACCGCGTTGTTCACCAGCCAGGTCTCCGGCCAGGCATTCCAGGCGCCGAGCAGGAAACCGCCGATGGCCAGCAGCATCGGCCCCAGCCACATCGGCAAGCCGACTTCGTGCGGCGTGCGCGGATAGTCGCCACGCTTGCCGAGGAAGGTCTGCAGGAAGACCAGGCCGGCAGCGGCGAACAGCAGAGCGTTGGTAAGGATCATCACCAGCGTTACCGCCCAGCCGATATGACCCATCTCGATCAGGCCGGTGTACTTGAACTCCTTGGCGATGAAACCGAAAAACGGCGGCAGACCGGCATTGGAGAATGCCGCCAGGGCTACTGCCGCACCCGTCAACGGCATGAAACGGATCAAACCGCCCAGGCGTGCCAGCTCGCGGGTGCCGGTGGCGTGGTCGATGGCACCGACTGCCATGAACAGCGCGCCTTTATAAAGAGAATGCGCCACCAGATAGAGCACGAACGCCTGCAGGCCGTAGCTGGTGTTGGTGCCGATCAGCATGGTCAGCTGGCCCAGCACGGTCACCGTGGTGTACGCCAGCAGGCGCTTGAGATCGGTCTGGCGGAAGGCGAGAAAGGCGCCGAGCACCGCAGTGGCTGCGCCGAAGGTAATCAGCAGGGTGCCCCAGCCGACGGAGCCGCCGAGCACCGGGTTGAGACGAGCCAGTAGGTAGATGCCGGCTTTTACCATGGTCGCCGAATGCAGATAGGCCGACACCGGAGTCGGTGCGTTCATCGCATTGGGCAGCCACAGATGGAAGGGCACCTGCGCCGATTTGGTGAAGCAGCCCAGCAGCACCAGGGCAATGATCGCCGGCAGCAGCACATGGCCTTCGATCTGCTCGGCGCTGAGATTGGAGAACTGCCAGTTGCCCGTCGCGCCACCGAGCAGGATCAGTCCCGCCAGCAGCGCCAGGCCGCCGCCGCCGGTGATCAGCAGCGCCTGCAACGCCGCACGGCGCGATACCGCTTTGTCGTGTTGAAAACTGATCAGCAGGAAGGAGGCGATACTGGTCAGCTCCCAGAATACGAACATCGCTACCAGGTCGTCGGCCAGTACCAGGCCGAGCATCGCCAACATGAACACCAGCAAGTAAGCGTGAAAGCGGCCGAGGTGGGCGTGGCTGGACAGATAACTGCCGGCGTACAGCACGATCAGGCTGCCGATGCCGCTGATCAGCAGGGCAAAAACCAGCGAGAGGCCGTCCAGGCGCAGGCTCAGGTTGATACCCAGTGCCGGAATCCAGCTCAGGCTTTGCATCACGGCGCCGCCGCCGGCGATCAGCGGAATTTGTTGACCGAACCAGACGAAGGCCGCCAGCGGCGCCAGCATCAGCAGCCAACCTGTGCGAGCACCCAAAAGGCGCGTCAGGCCGGGTGCCATGATGGCAGCCAGGGCGATCAGGGACAGTAGGTAGAGCACTCGTTTCTCCTGTGCCGAGCGTCGAATCCAAGCCGGCCTGACGACTACGTAAGCACCGTAGCTGCGCTATTCAGGGCGTATTGGTCATATCAGGCCGCATTTGTTTCATCATAGGAAAAACCAATCGAAGATCGCTATTTTATGAAGTTTCAGAACATTGCATGATAGGCGGCTACCATCATTGGCAGTATTGAGATAAGCAGTGAAACAGGAGAACAGCGTGCAGATTCAGGGCTATTTCGACTTGCGCTTCGAGGCGGTGAGAGACGCATTCGCCGCTCTGTTCGACGACGCGCAGGAACGGGGCGCGGCCCTGTGCGTGAAGGTCGGCGGGGAAACCGTGGTCGACCTGTGGGCCGGGGTCATGGACAAGGATGGCCAGCAGGCCTGGCACAGCGACACCATCGCCAATCTGTTCTCCTGCACCAAGCCCTTCGCTGCCGTGGTTGCCCTGCAACTGGTGGGTGAGGGCAAGCTCGATCTGGATGCACCGGTGGCGCGCTACTGGCCGGAGTTCGCCGCAGCCGGCAAACAGCGCATCAGCGTGCGTCATCTGCTCTGTCATCAGGCAGGGTTGCCAGCGTTGCGCCAGGCTCTGCCCGCCGAAGCGTTGTATGACTGGCAGACCATGACCGACGCCCTGGCAGCTGAAGAGCCCTGGTGGCCGCTGGGTGAGGGCCATGGCTACGCGCCTATTACCTACGGTTGGCTGATCGGTGAGCTGATTCGCCGTGTGGAAGGTCGTGGCCCAGGCGAGAGCATCGCTGCGCGCATCGCCAAGCCACTGGAGCTGGATTTCCATGTCGGCCTGGCTGATAGCGAGTTCGATCGCGTCGCCCATATCGCGCGCGGCAAGGGCAATCTCGGCGACGCCGCCGCGCAGCGCCTGCTCAAGGTGATGATGAGTGACGCCAGCGCCATGAGCACGCGCTCGTTCACCAACCCGCCGTCGATCATGACCAGCACCAACAAACCGGAGTGGCGGCGCATGCAGCAACCGGCCGCCAATGGTCACGGCAACGCGCGCAGCCTGGCGGGCTTTTATGCCGGTCTGCTCGACGGCAGCCTGCTCGATGCTGACCTGCTGGGTGAAATGACCCGCGAGCACAGCGTCGGTGACGACAAGACCCTGCTGACCCGTACCCGTTTCGGTCTTGGCTGCATGCTCGATCAGGCCGATGTGGCTAACGCCACTTATGGTATGGGGGCGAAAGCCTTCGGCCACCCCGGCGCCGGTGGCTCCAGTGGTTTTGCCGACCCCGAGCGCGACCTGGCATTCGGTTTCGTCACCAACAATCTAGGACCGTTCGTCTTGATGGACCCCCGCGCGCAGAAACTTGCGCGACAGATTGCGGACTGTATCTGATTGAAACGGCTAAACTTGCGCCAGCCGTTCAGTACCAACCATAGCAGGCCGTTGAAAAACGTAGGCGAGGCAGCCAGTGCAAGGCAAAAACAGGCGAAAAAGCGCAGTTTACGAGCTGTAAATGAGCATTTTGAGCCTGTTTTTAACGCAGCAATGGCAACGCAGGTAGTTTTTCAACAGCCTGATAACGAACCGACCATTAGATTTGTGTGACCCCGGGGGCTACATGCGTGCCAACAAGATTTTTGCCTTTACCTGCTGCCTGCTGATCGCGGGCTGCGCCGGCTCGGAAAAGAAGGAAGTCGCCAAGCCGGCAGTGATGCCACCGCCTCAAGTTACCCGCGCCTGGCTCGACGAGTACGAGCCGAAACTGCGTGAAGCGGTCAAGGGCAGCCACTTCGAGTTCGAGCGCCGCGAAAACCTGCTGGTGGTCACCGCCCCGGTGCAGGGCTCGTTCAATCCGGATCGTCCGCACATGCTGCTACCGGTCAGCCTCGGCCCCATCACCCGCGTAGCCAAGTTGCTGGAAAGCGACGAAGACGTTGCCGTGGTCGTGCTCGGCCATGCCGACAGCAGCGGTGACGACGCCCAGAACCGCGATCTGAGCCAGCAGCGTGCGCGGGCCGTGACCTCCATCTTCCGCCTCAGCGGCCTCAAGCAGAACCGCCTGCAGGTCATGGGCCTGGGCTCCGACGCACCCCGTGCGGCCAACGACAGCGCGGCCGGCCGAGCACTCAATCGCCGCGTGGAGATTCTCCTGACTTCGCGTGACACCATGCAGGGCCTGATCGCCAAGTACAGCCAGCCGGCCAAGGTGGAGCTCAAGGATGCACCCAAGGTAGCTGCCGCAGATCAAGGAAAAGTGAGCAAGTCGGAGTAAGCTTGCGGGCATTTCCACCCTGCGCGGGCAAGCACTAGAAGCCAGACGGATTGGCTTCTGGCCTTGCCCTGAGGAATTGCCATGACCCAAACCCTGGCCGATATGCGCCGCGACTACACCCGCGACGGCCTGAGCGAAGCCCAGGCCCCGCTGGAACCCTTTGCCCTGTTTCGTCAGTGGTTCGATGACGCGGTCAAGACCGAGCAACTGCCGGTCGAACCCAACGCCATGACCCTGGCCACCGTCGACGAAGAGGGCCGCCCGCACTGCCGGGTGCTCCTGCTCAAGGGCCTCGACGAGCGCGGCTTTACCTTCTTCAGCAACTACGACAGCGCCAAGGGCCGGCAACTGGCAGCACGCCCGTTCGCCGCCATGACCTTCTTCTGGCCCAGCCTGGAACGCCAGGTACGCATCGAAGGCCGCGTAGAGCGCGTGAGCGCTGCCGAATCCGATGGCTATTACCAGGTGCGTCCTATGGGCAGCCGTATCGGTGCCTGGGCCTCGCCACAGAGCAAGGTGATCCGCGACCGCGCCGAGTTGGAAAGCCTGCTGGCGGAAACCGAAAAACGCTTCCAGGGCCAGACCCCGCACTGCCCCCCGCACTGGGGCGGCTACCGCCTGCTGCCCGAGCGCATCGAATTCTGGCAGGGCAGGCCAAGCCGCCTGCATGACCGCCTCAACTACCGCCTCAAGGGTGAGGCTTGGATTCGTGAGCGGTTGGCGCCCTAGGGGGCTTGTGGTCGCAACATCCCGAGAGAAAGAGGGAAGCAGCGAGCCTTGAGGGCTCGCTGTGGTTGAGCTGTGCGGCCGGCGGTTATAGCGTCGAGATGGTGCCGCCGTCGATACGGTGCTCGGAGCCGGAGACCGACGCGGCCCGCGGCGATGCAAGGAAGACGATCAGATCGGCCACCTCCTGAGGTGTGGCAGGCCTACCCAGCGGGAGGCCACCTATCGCCTCCATGACGATTCGTCTGCCGCCTTCGTAGTCGGTGCTCGCCTCTTCAGCCAAACGCTCGGCAAACCTTACGGACGCCTCGGTCTCTATCCATCCGGGCGCGACGCTCAGCACACGCACACCCTTGGGCGTCACTTCCCGTGCCAGGGACTTGCTGTAGGTGGTGAGCGCTGCCTTGGCGGAGGCGTAAGCGGTGGTGGACTCTGGCAGCGGCATCATGCGCTGGATCGAGCTCACATGGAGGATGACGCCCGAGCCCTGGGCCAGCATGGCCGGTAACAGGGCGCGGTCCAGGCGTACGGCCGGCATCAGGTTCAAGTTCAGCTCGGCCTGCCAATGCTCATCACTGAGGGCGGCAAAGCCGCCGGCAGGCGCGCTCGAACCACCAACCGAGTTGATCACGATATCCACACCGCCCCAGCTATCCAGAACGGTCTGTGCGAGGTGCGCCACGCCTTGCGCCGTCGTCAGATCGGCGCCGATGTAGGTGACGCCATCTACAGGTTGTACCGACACGTCGCGCGCCGATGTCGCCACTCGGGCGCCAGCCGCCACCAGGGTCTGCACCACTGCAGCGCCAAGGCCCATGGTGCCGCCGGTCACCACCGCACGCAGGCCATCGAGTCGAAGGTCGAAGTTCATGCTGTGATCTCCAACGATGCGATCAGGCCGCGTTCAAGATGGAAGCGGTACGAAAGAATGATCGGGCTGCCAGGGAAGTTGCCGGTGACCTTGGTGCTCACAAGCTGGAATTCGTCCTCTTGCTCGATGGCAAAGGGCACGCTGGTGGCGCTGTACTTGGCCGATGCCTCGGTCAGGAAGGCCTGGATGGCCTCGACGCCCGTGTAGGTATGACCGAAGTCGGTCATAACGGCTTGCGCCGTGAAGCAATGCGCCAACGCTTCGGGGTTGTGTTCTGCGGCAAAGTAAGCAGCGATAGGTTCGGGAAGGGTCAAGGTGGACATGCTGTCGGCTCCATAGGATCAGTGATACCCCTAGGATGAGTGCCGGACAGAGTTAAATGAATCACCTAGAATCAGCATTGGCTATGTAGGGAACGATGCATAATGCGCGGGTCAGAGTTTGCCGAGCTAAAGGCCTTCGTGGCTGTTGTCGAGCGTCAGAGCTTCGCCCGTGCGGCGGAGCATCTGGGCCTTTCTCCCTCGGCACTCAGCCAGACTATCCGGCAGCTCGAAGCGCGCCTTGGCGTACGCCTGCTCAATCGCACCACTCGCAGCGTCGCACCATCGGCCAATGGCGAGCTGCTCTACAAGCGTATCGCCCCCTTGTTTCAGGAAATGGCTGTTGCAGTCGCCGAAGCTAGCGAGGCGACAGGCCAGATAAGCGGCACGCTGCGCATCAATACGCCGGGGATCGCCGCCAGAACGCTCATCGCACCTCGGCTGGCACGATTCCACCAGGCCCACCCTGCGGTGCTGCTCGACATCGTGGTCGACGACGCCTTGGCCGATATCGTGCTCGGTCGTTTTGACGCGGGCATCCGTGTAGGTGGCCGGCTTGAGAAAGACATGGTGGCCGTTCGCCTCACCCCAGATCTGAATATGGTCGCCGTAGCGTCTCCGGATTATCTCGCACGTCGAGGCACGCCCCAGTCACCTGCCGAGTTGCAGGATCACGCCTGCATCAACTGGCGCTTGCAGATGGATGGCAGGCCCTATCGCTGGGAGTTCCAGGAGCGCGGGCAACTGCTGGAGATGACGGTGGATGGTCCCGTTGTTACCAATCATCCTGACATCGGCATCGCTGCAGCCCTGCAGGGGCTCGGCATTGCCTACCATTTCGAAAGAGAAAGCGTGGGCGAGCTCCTCGCTCAAGGGCGGCTGGTTCAGGTCCTCGCTGACTGGTCGATCTCGCGCCCAGGCTTGTTTCTTTATTACCCGAACAGGCAATACCGACCAGCCGCGTTAGGTGCGTTCATAGACTGTCTATTGGATAGAAACCTGTTTGATCGACCCTGCCCCGAAAAATATCGGCGATAAGGACGAAGCAAGGGCCAGTGGGACATATGACCTCAAGCACATGGAGCCAACGGCTGGCGCGACAGTAGTTTTGAGCGCCTGTTTTTACTGTCGAGATCATTCATGCGGCTGGGCCTGATTTCTGGTCATAGACTGTTTTTTTGGCCAGAAGCCGCCCTCCACAAGTCTCCCCTTATCGCCTGCCCACCACCTACCGCTGAGCACGCCATTCGCCAATAAGGCTGTACGAAACGAGCACATAAGATACCCTTGCGCGACGAACCAACCAGGACGCTGCGAACCGAACGATGGGTTTTGAACAATTAGCCGAGCTACGTGACCGCCTGCGCGCCGAGAAGCAGCAGGTACAGCAGGTAAAGACTGAAAGCGCGAAGCCGCAAAAGCGCAAGCAACCGCCCAAAGCCAAGCCGCGCGAGCAGGATCCTACCGTCGAGGCGATCTGGCGGTTGCAGAAGCACTTCCCCTTGGCCTTCCCGGTCAATCCGGCGCCCAAGGTGCCGTTGAAAGAGGGCATTCTCAAGGACGCCGAGCAGCATCTGCAGTTGCTCGGCATCACCGCTGAGCAGCTCAAGGCGGGTATTGCCGCCTGGTGCCGCGGCGGTCGCTACTGGGCTGCCATGACGGAAAATGCACCGCGTCTGGATCTGCAAGGCCAGCCCGTTGGCGTGGTGACTGCGGCGCAAGCGCTGCATGCCAAGCAGCAGGCCAGACGGCACCGTGCCGAGGCTCGGCGCAATCAGGCCAAGGCGAAAGCACCAGCAGAGGACAAGCCTGTGGAGAGCGCTGCAGCGCCTGCTGCGGAGTAAATCCTAGGGATGTTCTGAAAAGCCATTTATCGTCACTCCCGCGAAGGCGGGAGCCCAGGTGATTCGCAGGTTCTGGATTATTCCCCTGCGGGCCAGCGCAAGCGCTGTTCAGCGATAGAGCGGCTGTCCCGCTTGCGCGAGAATGACGGTTTTCAGCGCTTCCCTGGCTACCTGAAGGTTTCGCCGGCGCTGCAGGGATACTTCGTGAGGCGCTGCTGACACGCCTACAATAGCGGCCTCATTCGCGAGGCCGTTTCTCATGCTCGAACTCGACTCCACCCTGGCGCAGCATATAGTCGACCGCGCCATGGCCATCCTGCCGCACAACATCAACGTGATGGATGCCCAGGGCATGATCATCGGCAGCGGCGACCCCAGCCGCCTGCACACCCGTCATGAAGGTGCACAGCTGGTGCTGGCCAACCGCCGTGTGGTGGAGATCGATACGCAGGCGGCGGCGTGCCTGCGTGGCGTCAAGCCCGGTGTCAACCTGCCGTTGTTGCATGCTGAGCGTCTGATCGGTGTGCTGGGTATTACCGGTGATCCTGAAATCGTGCGGCCCTATGCCGAGCTGGTGCGTATGGCGGCGGAGATGCTGGTCGAGCATCGCGTGTTGCAGGCCGAGCGGCATTGGCAGCGGCATCAGCAGGAGGCTTGGTTGCGACAGCTGCTCGACCCCATGCTGCGCCTGTCCAGTCTCGAGGTCGATGCCGAACGCCTGGGCCTGCAACTGACCTGGCCGCGACAGATGTGCCTGCTGCAACTCGATGGAGAGGGCGATCCGCTGCCGCGTCAGGCGCGTCTGCTCGCCGCACTGGGGGGCAAGAGTGAACATCTGGTAGCGCCGCTCGGGCGTCATGAGCTGCTCTGGTGTCGGCCTTACAGCACCACGCGCGATGATCGCGCCTGGCTGCAGCAGGCTGACGAGCGCGAGTGGGGCGTGAGTTCGCTGGCGCTCAGCGATCCGCTGCATGATCTGACCGAGCTGCGCCAGGCCAGCCTGGTCCTGCGTGATCTTCAGGCCTACGGTCAGGCGCGCTTTCCTGGTCGTCGTCTGCTGCGTCTGGACGAATTGCGTCTGCCGACGCTGCTCTATGCCCAGCGCCACAGCTGGTTGCTGCAGGGCTGGCTGGCCCCGTTGCGTCAGGTGCTGACGCAGGATCCGCAGGGCACGCTGAGGGCTACGCTGGAAGCCTGGTGCGCGCATGACGGTCAGGTGCAAACCTGTGCGCAGGAGTTGGGCATTCATCGCAATACGTTGCGCTATCGCCTGGAGCGCATCGCCGAACTCAGTGGCCTGGACCTCAATCGGCTGGATCAACGCCTGCAGCTATCCTTGGGGCTGGGCTTGCTGGAACCCGCCGCGAAGGATCAGTTGAACGCTCGGTAATCCGCTCCTGCTGTTAAAAGCGCGCAGATGGCTTTGTGCGATTGCACAGCCTTCTGCGCGCGGCTGCGGCCGTTTTAGTGCCAGCGCACAGGGCGAGGCTGGGGTTGGCTGAGCCACAATGTGGCGCCTCTCGGCATTCCCATCCGGGCCCTGCGCCCGCCATAACAACAATGAGGAGACTGGTCATGGGCCTGGTCCTGATTCTGGTGGCACTGATCGCGTTCATCGTGCTGTCCACTACCCGTTTGAAATTGCACCCTTTCCTGGCGTTGCTGGCCGCTGCACTGATCGCCGGCTTCGCCTACCAGCTGCCCGGCGGCGAAATCATCAAGACCATGACGGCCGGCTTTGGCGGCATTCTCGGTTATATCGGTATCGTCATCGTTCTCGGCACCATCATCGGCGTGATCCTCGAACGTAGCGGTGCCGCCATCACCATGGCCGAGACGGTGATTCGTCTACTGGGCCAGCGTTTCCCCACCCTGACCATGTCGATCATCGGCTATCTGGTATCGATTCCGGTGTTCTGCGACTCCGGCTACGTCATTCTCAATTCGCTGAAAAATGCCCTGGCCGCACGCATGAAGGTCTCGGTCGTGGCCATGAGTGTGGCCCTGGCCACTGGCCTGTATGCCACTCACACATTCGTGCCGCCAACCCCCGGCCCGATCGCCGCAGCCGGCAACCTGGGCCTGGAAACTTCGCTGGGGCTGGTGATTCTGGTCGGTCTGCTGGTCGCTGCGGTCACTGCCGTGGCCGGTATGCTGTGGGCCAATCGCTTCCTCAAGCAGAATGACCAGGCGCTGCTGGAAGAGGCGCCGAGCGAGCTGCTCGCCGAGAACGTCGATTTCGAGGCGCTGCGTGCCCGCTACGGCAAGCTACCCAGCGCCTGGCAGGCGTTCTCGCCGATCTTCGTGCCCATCGCGCTGATCTGCCTCGGCTCGGTCGCCGCGTTCCCCAGCAAGCCGTTTGGCGAAGGCGCGTTGTTCGATGTACTGAGCTTCCTCGGCCAGCCGGTTGCTGCGCTGATGGTGGGGCTGGTGCTGGCCTGCTCGCTGCTCAAGGGTGAAGGCAAGCGTCAGCAGTTCCACGATCATGTCGCCCACGGTCTGAAAGACGCCGCGCCGATTCTGCTGATCACCGGTGCTGGCGGCGCCTTCGGTGCCGTCCTCAAGGCCACGGCGCTGACCGGTTACCTGGGCGACACGCTGTCGGCACTGGGTATCGGTCTGTTCATGCCGTTCCTGGTAGCCGCGGCGCTGAAAAGTGCGCAGGGCTCTTCCACCGTCGCGCTGGTCACCACCTCGGCCATGGTCGCGCCGCTGCTGGCCAACCTGGGCCTGGACAGCGAGATGGGTCGCGTGCTGACGGTGATGGCCATCGGCGCCGGTGCCATGACCGTTTCCCATGCCAACGACAGCTTCTTCTGGGTGGTGACCCAGTTCAGCCGCATGAAGGTGGCGACTGCCTATCGCGCCCAGACCATGGCAACGCTGATTCAGGGCCTTGCCGGTATGGCCGCCGTCTGGTTGCTGAGCCTGGTTCTGCTGTAATCCGCTTTATCGGCGGGCGATCGCTGGTCGCCCGCTCCTTTCGAGGGACTTCATCATGAAAATCGTCATCGCTCCCGACTCCTTCAAGGAGAGCCTCAGTGCACCCGAGGTGGCCGCTGCCATTGCCCGCGGTTGGCAGCAGGTGTTTCCCGATGCCGAGTGTCTGCTGCGGCCGATGGCCGACGGCGGAGAGGGGACGGTCGATGCATTGTTGGCCGCCGTCGGTGGCGAGCGCCGTGAGTGTGAGGTGCGCGGCCCAATGGGCGCGCCGGTCAAGGCACATTGGGGCTGGCTGGGGCAGGGCACTGCGGTCATCGAAATGGCGGCGGCCAGCGGTCTGCACTGGGTAGCGCGCGAACAGCGCGATGCTCGCCTGGCCAGCAGTTTCGGCACCGGTGAGCTGATCCGCGAGGCGCTGGATGCCGGCGCTACGCGAATCATTCTTGGGCTCGGCGGTAGCGCCACCAACGATGCCGGAAGCGGTCTGCTGCAGGCGCTGGGAATGCGTTTTCTCGACGATCGGGGTGATGAGCTGGCGCCGGGCGGTGCAGCGTTGGCGAATCTGGATCAGCTCGATCTGAGCGGCCTGGATGCACGCCTGCTTGAGGTGCAGATCGAAGTCGCCGCCGATGTCGACAACCCCTTGTGTGGTCCGCGCGGTGCTTCTGCCGTGTTCGGTCCGCAGAAGGGCGCGACGCCTGAGCAGGTCGCCGAGCTCGACATGGCGCTTGGCCGCTTCGCGCGCATCGCCGCGGCCACGCTGGGCGAGGATCACGCCGAGTTTCCCGGTGTCGGTGCCGCCGGCGGGCTTGGCTTCGCCGCGCGTGCCTTTCTCAAGGCGAGCTTCCGTCCCGGTATCGAGCTGGTGGCCGAACTGTCCGGCCTCGCCGCGGCGGTGGAGAATGCCGATCTGGTGATCACCGGGGAAGGGCGCATGGATGCCCAGACCCTGCACGGCAAGACCCCCGTCGGCGTGGCACGCGTGGCACGTGCGGCCGGGGTGCCGGTTATCGCTCTGTCCGGTAGCCTGGGCGACAACTATCAGGCGTTGTACGAGGCGGGTATCGAGGCTGCGTTCAGCCTGGCGCCGGGGCCGCTGTCGCTGGAGCAGGCAATGGCCGGCGCAGCGGGTGAGCTGCAGGCGCGTGCCACGGATATCGCCCGGCTCTGGCGCCTCGCCCGGGGCTGAAGGGCGAACCTAGCTGAACTCGGTCTGTCTGAAACAATTGTTGTTCATTCTCGGCCGTGACAGTTGTGCGCGCCCGGCGTCTAATGGATCGAGATACCTCTGGAGGAATTGCTATGCGTAAACCCACTCTGCTCATTACCTCGCTGGCCGCGCTGCTGGCCCTTGGCGGCTGTCAGTCCAGCCTGACCGGCGACACCTACAGCCGCGACGAGGCCCGAGCGGTGCAAACGGTTCGCATGGGCACCATCGAATCACTGCGTCCGGTGAAGATCGAAGGCACCAAGACGCCTATCGGCGCGGGCGCCGGTGCCGTGGTTGGCGGTATCGGTGGCAGTGGCATCGGTGGCGGGCGTGGCAGCGCGGTGATGGCCGTGGTCGGCGCCGTTGCTGGTGGTCTGCTCGGTGCTGCCGCCGAAGAGGGCCTGACCCGTACCCAAGGCGTGGAAATCACCGTGCGCGAGGATGACGGCACCATGCGTGCGTACGTCCAGGAAGTCGAGCCGAACCAGGTCTTCCGTGTCGGCGAGCGCGTGCGCATCATGACCGTCAACGGTACCAGCCGCGTCACTCACTGAGCGCTGTAGACGAGCCGGAGCAGTCACGGCTGCTCCGGCTTTTTTGTGTCCGGCTACAGTGGTGAGCGATCATTGGCGTCGTCACAGCCGACCTGCATGTAACCAAGTGTGTTTAACGATAATTCAATGCATGACGTTGCGTTGATAGTTATGGATAATCGGCCATTATGCTTGTACCGACAACGACTTAGCTGATCCGTTGTGGTGCATGGAGTATCACCGTCAGGGAGTTGCGACTCCAATTCTCGTCGTTGGGTCGGCTGATCTGACGTGCCTGCATTAAGGGGTTTTTCCGATGGCGCTTGCGCTGATTGTCGCCTTGCCATTTCTTGGGTTGTTTCTGCCGGTGCTGGCCGACCGGCTTGGACGCTCGGCCTGTGCCGCGGCGGCGGCCATAGCGCCCATCGTGGCGCTGGTGCTGCTGTTCAACCATCAATCGGCAGTGTTTGCCGGTGAGGTGCTGCGGGTCAAACTGGAGTGGCTGCCGCAGCTGGGCCTGAATCTGAGCCTGCGCCTCGATGGCCTGGGTTTCCTGTTTGCCCTGCTGATTCTCGGCATCGGCCTGCTGGTGATTCTCTACGCCCGCTATTACCTGGCCAAGACCGAGCCAATGGGGCGTTTCTTCGCCTTTCTGCTGCTGTTCATGGGCGCCATGCTCGGCGTGGTGCTGTCGGAAAACCTGTTGCTGATGCTGATGTTCTGGGAGCTGACCAGTCTGTCGTCGTTCCTGCTGATCGGCTTCTGGGGTTCGCGCTCCGATGCGCGCAAGGGCGCGCGCATGGCGCTGGCGATCACCGGCGGCGGTGGCCTGGCGTTGCTCGCCGGTATCCTGCTGATCGGCCACATCGCCGGCAGCTTCGAGCTGTCGCAGGTGTTGGCGGCGGGCTATGCGATCCGTGCGCACGAGCTGTACCCGGTCGCGCTGGTGCTGGTACTGCTGGGCGTGTTCACCAAGTCGGCGCAATTCCCTTTCCATTTCTGGCTGCCACATGCCATGGCGGCGCCGACACCGGTATCCGCCTATCTGCACTCGGCGACCATGGTCAAGGCCGGCGTCTTCCTGCTGGCGCGTCTGTATCCGGCGCTGGCCGGTTCCGAATGGTGGTTCTACATGGTCAGCCTGACCGGCCTGGCCACACTGCTGGTAGGTGCGGGCATGGCGCTGTTCCAGCATGACCTCAAGGGTCTGCTGGCTTATTCGACCATCAGCCACCTGGGCCTGATCACCCTGCTGTTCGGTCTGGATACGCGCCTGGCCGCTGTGGCCGCGGTGTTCCACATCATCAACCACGCCACCTTCAAGGCCTCGCTGTTCATGGCCGCAGGCATCATCGACCACGAAACCGGCAGCCGCGACATGCGGCGTATCAACGGCCTGTGGAAGTACATGCCGCATACGGCGGTGCTGGCGATGGTGGCTGCCTCGGCGATGGCTGGTGTGCCGCTGCTCAATGGCTTCCTGAGCAAGGAAATGTTCTTCACCGAAACCCTGCACCAGCACCTGCTGGGTGGCTTCAATTGGGTGATTCCGGCTGCTGCGACCCTGGCCGGCGTGTTCTCGGTGGCGTACTCGCTGCGTTTCATTCACGACGTGTTCTTCAACGGCGAGCCGATCGATCTGCCCAAGTACCCGCCGCACGAACCGCCGCGTTACATGAAGGTGCCGGTGGAGGTGCTGGTGTTCCTCTGTCTGCTGGTGGGGGTGGTGCCGGCCTATACCGTCGCGCCGCTGCTGAGCGCCGCTGCGGCCTCGACCCTGGGCGGCGAGCTGCCCGAGTACAGCCTGGCCATCTGGCACGGTTTCAATCTGCCGCTGATGATGAGCTTCATCGCCCTGTTCGGCGGTATTCTCGTCTACGCCTGCCGCAAGCCGCTGTTCCGCTGGTACGAAGGCTTGCCCAACCTGGACGCCAAGGAAGCCTTCGATCAGGTGGTGCGCTACATGACGCGCCTGTCCGTGCGCATCACCAAGCTGCTGGAAAGCGGCTCGTTGCAGCGCTACCTGGCCTGGATGCTTGGCAGTGCCCTGACCCTGATGGTGATCGCCCTGTCGCCGCTGGAGCAGCTAACCGGCAGCGTGGCCATGACGCCAGTCGATCCGTTGACTGTCACCGGCATGCTGATTCTGATGGTCACCGCAGTGCTCACCGTGGTGTTCCATCGCCGTCGCCTGGTGGCGTTGATGATCCTCAGCGCCGCCGGCCTGATGGTGGCGCTGGCCTTCGCTCGCTTCTCCGCCCCCGATCTGGCGCTGACCCAGCTATCGGTCGAGGTGGTGACCATCATCCTGCTGATGCTCATCCTGTATTTCATGACCGACCGCACGCCGGCCGAGTCCAGCAGCCTGCGCGGCCTGCGCGATCTGGTTCTGGCGCTGGGCAGCGGCACCATGGTGGCGATGCTGACCTACGCCGTGCTGACCCGGCCTTACCAGAGCATCTCCTCGTTCTTCCTCGAGAACAGCGTTTCCGGAGGCGGGGGGACCAACGTGGTCAACGTGATCCTGGTGGACTTCCGCGGCTTCGATACGCTGGGCGAGATCACCGTGCTGGCGATCGCCGCCATCGGCATCTACGCCCTGCTGCATGGCCTGCACCTGCCGCACCCGACCCATGACAAGAACGGTCGCCCGTGGTCGAGCGATGCCCATCCGATGATCCTCGACAACCTGGCGCGCGCCATTTTGCCGATGGCGCTGCTGATCTCGGCGTTCATCTTCCTGCGCGGTCACAACCTGCCGGGTGGCGGCTTCATCGCCGGCCTGATCACCTCGGTAGCGCTGATCCTGCAGTACATCTCCCATGGTGTGATCTGGACCCAGGAACGCCTGAAATTCAGCTATCACGCCACGGCTGGTTGGGGCGTGCTGATCGCCGGACTGACTGGTCTGGGCAGCTGGCTCTTCGGCTCGCCGTTCCTGACGTCGGCGTTCGGCCATTTCCATATTCCGCTGATCGGCGAAATCGAATTGGCCACCGCGATCCTCTTCGATCTCGGGGTGTACCTGGCCGTTGTCGGCGCCACCCTGCTGATTCTTTCCAACATCGGCCATGTCAGTCAGGACGAGTCGTGCAAGGAGGTCATCTGATATGGAGGCAGTATTCGCAATCACCCTTGGGGTGCTGACTGCCAGCGGCGTCTACCTGCTGCTGCGGGCGCGCATCTTCCCGGTCGTGATGGGGCTGACCCTGATCTCCTATGCGGTCAACCTGTTCATCTTCGCCACCGGCCGGCTCGGCACGGGTGTGCCGGCGGTGATCGGCAAGAGCGCCGAGTACGGTGATCCACTGCCGCAGGCGCTGGTGCTCACCGCCATCGTCATCGGCTTCGCCATGACCGCGTTCGTCGTGGTGTTGGCCCTGCGTGGCATGGGCGAACTGAAAACCGATCACGTCGATGGCGAGGAGCCGCGCGCATGAGTCACGCCATCATCCTCCCCGTTCTGCTGCCGTTGTTCTTCGGCGCATGTTTGCTGGTCGGTCACGGCTGGTCGCGTGACGTGAAACGGGGTATTTCCCTGGTCGGCTGCCTGGCGTTGCTGCCGGTTTGCCTGTATCTGGTGCTGTTGGCCGGTGAGGGGCAGTTGCAGGTCTATGCGTTGGGTAACTGGGCGGCGCCGTTCGGCATCATGTTGCTGCTCGACCGCTTCAATGCTGCGCTGCTGTTGCTCACCGCGTTGCTCGCCTGCTTCGCCCTGATCTACGCCTGCCGTGGCGACGATGAGCGTGGGCCGAACTTCCATGCGTTGTTCCAGTTTCAGCTGCTCGGCATCAATGGTGCATTCCTCACCGCCGACCTGTTCAACCTGTTCGTGTTCTTCGAGATCCTGCTGATCTCCTCCTATGCACTGCTGCTGCATGGCAACCGCGCCAATCAGGTCAAGGCGGGCGTGCATTACGTGGTGCTCAACCTGCTGGGTTCTTCGTTCTTCCTGATCGGCGTCAGCCTGCTGTATGGCCTGACCGGTACCCTGAACATGCCGGACCTGGCTGCGCGGGTGGCCAGCGCCGACGTTGCCGACGCGCCGCTGATCAAGGCGGCTGCCTACCTGCTGCTGATCGTTTTCGGTCTCAAGGCCGCCGTGCTGCCGCTGTGCTTCTGGCTGCCGCGCGCCTATGCCGCAGCGCCCGCTTCGGTGGCGGCGTTGTTCGCCATCATGACCAAGGTGGGCTTCTACGCCGTCGTTCGCGTGTTCACTCTGGTGTTCGGCGAAGAGGCCGGGCCGCTGGCCAATCTCGGCCATGAACTGCTCTGGTGGCTGGCCCTGCCGACCATTGCCTTCGGTGTGATTGGCGCTCTGGGAGCGCGACAGTTGCAGGCGCTGCTGGCCTATCTGGTGGTGATTTCGGTGGGTACGTTGATGGCAGGTTTCGCCATCGGCAATGTGGCGGCGTTGAGTGCTGCGCTGTATTACATGGTGCACAGCACGCTGATCAGTGCGGCGTTGTTCCTGCTGGCTGGCCTGGTGGTCGCCCAGCGTGACAGCGCCGGCGGTGATCTGCAGCAGGAGCGCGTGCTGCGTCAGCCGCTGGTGCTGGGCTGCATGTTCTTCTTCGCCTCCATTTCCGTGGCCGGGTTGCCGCCGTTCTCCGGTTTCCTCGGCAAGATGCTGCTGTTGCGCGCGGCGGAGCCTGGCTGGCAAGCCTGGAGCCTGTGGCCGGTGGTGCTGATCGGCGGGCTGCTGACGCTGGTGGCCCTGAGCCGCGCTGGTACCAG
Source organism: Pseudomonas sp. ZH-FAD (assembly GCF_002803095.1). Lineage (GTDB taxonomy): Bacteria > Pseudomonadota > Gammaproteobacteria > Pseudomonadales > Pseudomonadaceae > Aquipseudomonas. The sequence continues at coordinate 99,797 of NZ_PGLR01000007.1, forward strand.
TCTGTTCTGGCTGGGCCATGGCGCCGATGCGTCGCCTTCGAAAGCCGAACCGGCTGATCGCGTCAGTCTCCTGGCTGCGCTTGGCCTGTTGCTGGCCAGCCCGCTGCTGCTGATTGCTGCCAAACCCATCCTGGCGTATCTGGAGGCTGCTGCGGCGCAGTTGCTCGATCTGCAACCCTATCTGTCGATCATCGCCGGAGGTGCAGCATGAGGCGTTTCTTCCCCCACCCGCGGATGATGCTGGTGCTCACGGTGCTCTGGCTGCTGCTGGTGAACACCTTCAACCTGGGGCATCTCCTGCTCGGGCTGTTTCTCGCCTGGGCTATCGTACATTTGTGTGGCGACTTCCTGCTGCATGTGCCGAGGGTGCGCAAGCCGCTGGGCCTGGTGTTGTTCACTGGCAAAGTGTTCTACGACATCGTGGTGGCCAATATGCAGGTGGTGAAGCTGGTGTTGGGGCCGAAATCGCGCCTGCAGCCGGCATTCGTCGAGGTGCCGGTGGAAATCGAGGATGAGTTCGTCCTGTCTACCCTGGCCTGCATCATTTCGCTGACCCCCGGCACGGTCTCTGCCTGCCTCAGCTCCGATCACAAGACACTGTTGGTGCACGGACTCGATGTGCCTGATCGCGACGAACTGATCGCGGCGGTCAAAAGCCGTTACGAAATGCCGCTGCTGGAGATATTCGAATGCTCGAGAACGTAGTCTTTCTGTGCATGGGCATCCTCACGCTGGCCATGCTGCTCAACGTCGCGCGCTTGGTCGAGGGGCCGAACGTGGTTGATCGGGTTCTGGCACTGGATACTCTTTACATCAACGCGCTGGCGCTGATCGTACTGTTCGGCATCTGGCTGGCATCGGATCTGTTCTTCGAAGCTGCACTGCTGATCGCGGTGATGGGCTTCGTCGGTACGGTCGCAGTGGGTAAGCACCTGCTGCACGGCGACATCATCGATTAAGAGGGAATGACCATGCCGTTCTGGCTGGAATTGTTGATTTGTGCCTGCCTGATTCTTGGCAGTCTGTTCGCCCTGGTCGGTGCCATCGGACTGTATCGGCTACCGGATTTCTTCACGCGCCTGCACGGGCCGACCAAGGCCACGACGCTGGGCGTCGGCGGTACGCTGATCGCGTCGATGCTGTTCTTCGCTCACCACACTGGCAACCTCAGCCTGCATGAACTGCTGATTACCCTGTTTCTGTTCCTCACCGCACCGGTCAGTGCACATATCCTGGCCAAGGCGGCGATGCAGCAGAAGGTTGAGTTGACCGAGCGTACCCGTGGCCAGCCTTGGGACGACGATCACTGAGCCACTGTCAGGTATTTCTCGCGCCTGGCTGTCTCTGTCGCCAGGCAATTGCCCGCTCTAGACTGCGCTCTTGAATCAGACGGCGTACTGCGTCAGAGGAGTCAGGAGATGAGCGAGCTGTTCATTCGTCGGGCCTGTGTCGAGGATATCGAGGCGCTCTGCGCGCTGATTCTCGAGCATGGGCCCAACCCCTGGAATCATCTGCCCGAAGCCGCGGTTCGCCAGCACCTGCAGGGTATTGCGGCAAGTGCGACGTTGGCCGTGCTGGCCGAGGAGCAGGGGCAACTGCTGGGGTTCGTCAGTTATCGCCTGACCCAGGATTTCGCCGCTCATCAACCTGCCGCACGTGCCGGGCAGGTGCATGGCTATATCTGCGAAGCGGTGGTGCATCGCGATTGCGTCGGCCGAGGATTGGGCGCGCGTCTGCTGCGCGAGGCCGTCACTGAACTGTGGCGGTTGGGCGTCAGTGATATCTATATCGATCGTCACGAAGAGAATGCGGCATCGGCGGGGATGATGCGCAAGGCCGGTTTCAGTGAGCTGCTGACCTATGCCGACCCCACGCGGCGGCCCAACGGCTCGCGGCGTTCGACGCTGTGCTGCCTGCGGGCCAGGCAATGATCCAGCGACTGCTTGCCATGGCTTTGCTGGCCGGCGTGCAGATTCTGCTGGCGCTGATGCTCTACCGCAGCGCTATCGGGGCCTATCGGCAGATGTTTGGCGGGATTCGCCGCGATATCAGTTATGGCCTGCAGCTACAGCACTCGTTGTATCTCTTCGGCGCTCTGGCTGTGTGCAATGCTGTCTGGCTGCTCAGTTGCCGTAGCCGGCGCAGCGGACTGATCGGTTTTGGCGTCTGCCTGCTGCTCTGGGCGACATTCTGGGCCAATGCCTTTGCCAGCATGCCGTACCGCAGCTTGCTGGTGGTTGGGATCGGTACGCTGGTGCTGGCGATACCATTGCTGGTACTGCTTCGCTTCAGAAGGCCCGGCCAAGTCGCTGACGTTCGGCCGGGCAACGCTGCTTAGCGATTCAACCCAAGCATGTCTTTGGCCACGGCTTCGGCCACGCGAATGCCGTCGACCCCAGCGGAAAGAATGCCGCCGGCGTAGCCGGCACCTTCACCGGCCGGATACAGGCCCTTGAGGTTCAGGCTCTGCAGGTCATCGCCACGGGTGATGCGCACCGGCGAGGAGGTGCGTGTCTCGATGCCGGTGAGCACCGCATCGGCCAGGTCGAAGCCCTTGATCTGCTTGCCGAAGGCCGGCAATGCTTCGCGGATGGCTTCGATGGCGAAGTCCGGCAGCGAGGGCGCCAGATCGCCCAGTTTCACGCCCGGCTTGTAGGAGGGTTGCACTTCGCCGAGGGCGGTGGACGGCTTGCCTTTGATGAAGTCGCCGACCAGTTGTCCGGGCGCCTCGTAGTTGCGCCCACCGAGCACATAGGCGTGCGATTCCAGGCGTTCCTGCAGTTCCACACCGGCCAGCGGGCCACCCGGATAGTCCTGCTCGGGAGTGATGCCGACGACGATGCCGGCGTTGGCGTTGCGCTCGTTGCGCGAATACTGGCTCATGCCGTTGGTGACCACACGCTCAGGCTCGGAGGTGGCGGCGACCACGGTGCCGCCTGGGCACATGCAGAAGCTGTAGACCGAACGGCCGTTGCTGGCGTGATGCACCAGCTTGTAATCGGCAGCGCCGAGTTTTGGGTGGCCGGCGTATTTACCCAGGCGCGCGCGGTCGATCAGCGACTGCGGGTGTTCGATACGGAAACCGACCGAGAAGGGCTTGGCTTCCAGGTACACGCCACGGGCATGCAGCATGCGGAAGGTGTCCCGCGAACTGTGACCGAGAGCCAGCACCACATGGCGGCTGAGCAGCTGCTCACCGTTCTCCAGCACCACGCCGGTGAGTTGGCCGTCTTCGATCAGCAGGTCGCTGACGCGCTGCTGGAAGCGCACTTCGCCGCCGAGGGCCTTGATCTCTTCGCGCATGGTGGCGACCACGCCGGTCAGACGGAAGGTGCCGATATGCGGCTTGCTGACGTAGAGGATCTCGTCCGGCGCGCCAGCCTTGACGAACTCCTGCAGTACCTTGCGCCCGTGGTGGTGAGGGTCCTTGATCTGGCTATACAGCTTGCCGTCGGAGAAGGTGCCAGCGCCGCCTTCGCCGAATTGCACGTTGGAGGTGGGGTCGAGCACGTTCTTGCGCCACAGGCCCCAGGTATCCTTGGTGCGTTGGCGTACTTCCTTGCCGCGCTCCAGCACGATGGGGCGCAAGCCGGCCTGGGCCAGGATCAGCGCCGCGAAGATGCCGCAGGGACCGAAACCGACCACGATGGGGCGTTCGTCCAACGGCGTTTCGGCCTTGCCGACCGGCTTGTAGGTGATGTCCGGTGCCGGGCCTACATGCTTGTCATCGCTCAGGCGAGCGAGCAGGGCGGCTTCGTCTTTCACCTCGCAGTCGAGGGTGTAGATGAACGGCATGTCGCCGAACTTCTTGCGCGCATCGTAGCTGCGCTTGAACACGTTGAAGGCCAGCAGCTCGCTATCGGCGATGCCCAAGCGCTGGACGATGGCCGGGCGCAGCGCGTCCTCGGGATGGTCGAGGGGCAGTTTCAGTTCGGTCAGGCGAAGCATGGGCAGTGTCCTGGTTGGCCGGTGGTGATCCGGCAAGGTGGAAAAAGCGGCGATTGTACGGGATTCACCGCCCGGATGGAGCCGCTCGGCGGTATCGTTCCGTTGACCTTGGGATAAGAGTGGTAGGCGCGCCGATCAGACCTCCTTGCGGTCATTTTCCATTGCTCGCCCCAGGATAAACATCAACGTAGCGCCAGCGAGAGCTGCTGCCGCTGCGTAAACGATCACGCCTGCCGAGCCGAAGCTGTCGATGATCAGTCCTCCCAGCACCGCGCCCGCTGCAATGGCGACCTGAAAGGTCGATGACAGCAGTGCTCCGGCGCTTTCCGCGTGATCGGGCGCGGCGCGGGTGTTCCAGATCGAGATCGAGACCGGGAAGGCGCCGAAGGCGAAGCCCCAGAGTGCAGTAGCTGCGAACGCGATGCTCGCCAGCGCGCCGAAGAGGATCAGCGTCAGAGCCACTGCGGCAATCAGCATCGAGCAACTGGCCACCGCCCATGCCGGGCTGCGTGCTGCGATAGCGCCTCCGGCTATGTTGCCGAAGAAACCGCCGACTCCGAAGGCCAGCAGGATGAGCGAGACGGTTGCAATTTCCAGGCGTGGCACCTCTTCGAGGAAGGGGCGGATGAAGGTGAATCCGGCGAAGTGCCCCGAGATGACCAGCAGTGCGGTCACCAGACCGATCACTACCGAACGCCGTGATAGCACCACCTTGAACGAGGCCAGGCCTGGTGCCGCGACGGCTGGCAGTTTCGGCAGGGTCAGCACCTGGATCATCAGCGCCACTGCCCCGAGGCCTGCGGCAGCCAGGAAGGTCGCCCGCCATCCCCAGAGTTCACCGAGAAAGGCGCCCAACGGCGCCGCGAAGACCGTCGCCAGCGAAACCCCCATGAGAATGATCGAGATGGCGCGCGGCACCTTGTCGGAAGGCACCAGGCGCAGGGCCAGCGCGGCCATCATCGCCCAGAAGCTGCCGAGGGCGAAGCCCAGTAGCGCACGGGCGAGCAGCAGGACGGTGATGTTTGAGGCGTAGGCTGAAAGAATGCTGGAGAGAACCAGCAGCGCCATTAGCCCCCAGACGATTTTCTGCCGATCCAGTCGGCCCGAGCCCAGAATCAGTAGCGGACCGGCGATGGCGGCTACCACCGCCGTGGCGGTAATGGCTTGGCCCACCGTGCCTTTGGATACGCCCAGTTCGGCTGCCATCGGCGTCAGCAGGCTGACCGGTAGAAACTCCGCCGTTACCAGCCCGAAGGCGCCGAAGGCGAGCGCGATGACGGCCCACCAGGCAGAGGACAGAGAGGTCGGGGCGGCGAGAACGGCTGAATCGCTTATATGAGACATTGCGGTGTCCTCCAGAGGGGCGTCAGCCGAACTGCACCAGTTCGAGCGAGGGCAGTGGTCCTCCCGGGAATTGCGTCAGGCGACCGCCGCCTGCCAGCGTGCCAAGGTCGATGCCGGCGAAGCCCAGTTCATCGATCAAGGCGCTGATCTGCGCCTTGGCACGAGCATCGTCGCCGGCCAGGAACAGCACGCGCCGGCCGCCGCGCTCTACTGGGTCGCTGCTGAGCAGCCTGGGATTGAGATGATTGAATGCCTTCACCACATGGGCTCCTGGCACCAGAGCAGCGAACACCTCGCTCGAGCTGCGGCCCTGCAGGTCGATGGGCTTGAATAACGGCGCCTCGATCGGGTTATTAGCGTCGATGACGATGCGTCCGCCGAAGTCCGGCAGTCCCGAAAGGGCCGCCGGTAGCTTCGACCAGTTCACCGCGACCAGCACGATGGCTTGCGCTGCCGCCTCTTCACGATTACCGGCACGAATGCTTGGGCCAATGGATTGCGCCAGGGCTTGCAGGCTATCCGGCCCGCGGCTGTTGGACAGGATGGCCGGGATGTTGCGGCGTGCCAGGGCCCGGGCGAAGGCCGCGCCGATATGGCCGGCACCGATGATGCCGATGGATGGGGACGTGCTCATGAGCAGGTTCCTTGTTGAAATTGGTCGTGGCGTCTGCGGGGCAGGCCTGTTGGCCGGCCCCGCAGCGTTTCAGGAGGTAAAGCCACCGTCGGCGTGAATGTCTGCGCCGGTGATGAGCGAAGCCTGCGGGCTGGCGAGGAAGGCCACGAGGCTGGCGATCTCGGTCGACTCTCCGTAACGACCCAATGCGATGCGCGGGGTCAACAGCTTGGCGATCTCACCATCGGCCGGATTCATGTCGGTGTTCACCGGGCCGGGGTGGATGCTGTTGACCGTGATCCCGCGTGGCCCCAGGTCATGCGCCAGGCTGCGGTTGAAGCCGGCGACGGCACCCTTGGTCAGGCCATATGCAGCGAGCCCGGGAACACCCGCGTATTTGGTTACGGAGCTGCCGATATGAATGATGCGGCCGCCCTCCTGCATGTGCCGTACGGCTTCCTGGGTGGCGACGAAAACGCCAGTGACGTTGACGTCGAGCATTGCCTGGTAGTCTTCGAAGCGAGTGTCTTCGATGGCACTGGCCGAAGCGATGCCGGCGTTGTTCACCAGAATGTCCAGGCTGCCGAATGCTTCTACCGTCTTCGCGACGGCGGCGCGCACGGCCTCGGGGTCGGTTGCGTTGGCCTGGATCGCCAGCGCTCGACCGCCTGCCGATTCGATCTTGGCGGCGACTTCTTCAGCCAGTTTGGGCGAGCCGTTGTAGGTGAAGGCAACCTGCGCGCCGTCGGCGGCCAGGCGTTTGGCGATAGCTGCGCCGATGGAGCGAGAGCCGCCAGTTACGAGAGCCGTTTTGCCGGCCAGAGGAAGGGGGTGGGAAGAAATTACGTTGCTCATGGTTCACTCCGTTTGATTGCCGATACATTCGGTGGAGTGACTATCGCGGTTTCATTCTTCTTTGATTAGCGGCTAATCATTTGGATTATCTTCAAGTATCTATTTAAGATCGCGCCATGGAAACGCTCACCAATCTTGAATCCTTCGTACGCAGTGCCGAGAGTGGCAGCTTCTCGGCGGCAGCGCGCCGGCTTGCGCTCACGCCGGCAGCGGTCAGCCGCAACGTCGCCATGCTGGAGCGCAACCTGGGTGTACGGCTGTTCCAGCGTTCGACACGCAAGTTGACGCTGACCGAGGCGGGCGAGTCTTTCTTGGCTGCGGTTGGCGGCAATCTGGAGTCCTTGCAGAACGCTATTGCAGCGGTATCAGCCGATGATGGCCAGCCGGCTGGTGTGCTCAAGATCAGCGTGGCGCCATCCTTCGGAATCGGTTACCTGCTGCCTTTGTTGCCCGAGTTCCTGCAGCGCTATCCCCGCGTTCGCCCTGAATGGCATTTCGAGAATCGTACGGTCGACCTGATCGCCGAAGGCTACGATGCCGCCATCGGTGGCGGTTTCGAGTTGGCCAGCGGTGTGGTCGCCCGCACACTGGCGCCGCTGCACGTCATTGCCTTTGCCTCTCCCGCTTACCTGGCTAGGCACACGTTGCCAGCCGATCCATCAGGTCTGATCGAGCTGGACTGCATTGTCATGCGTTCGCTGTCGTCGGGTCGTATCCGTACCTGGAACATGCGCAATGCGCAGGGCGATGAAGTGATCGCGACGATGCGCGAGACCGTGGTGGTCAATGACCCAACTGCCGTGCGAGAGGCCGCGCGGCTGGGCCTGGGGGTGGCGATGCTTGCCGTACCCGATGTACTGCCCGAGCTGGAGTCGGGGGAGCTGGTGCGGGTGTTGCCGCGCTGGTGGGCGGATGCCGGCGCGTTGTCGCTGTATTACCCCAGTCGCCAGTTGATGCCGGGCAAGACGCGCAGCTTCATCGACTTCGTGGTCGAGGCCTTCCAGCGCGAAGACTATGCACGACGTTTTGCCGGGAGTTTGGGCTAGCTGAACGGTTCGTGCCGGTGCAGCCACTCAGCGTCACCGGCATGACTGATGGTCAATTACGCATGGCGCCGAAATGGGCGCAGCCACGCAGTACCTGGCCGTCGAGGCGCAGTTCGGCGCTGAGGTGATTGACCGTGCCGCTCATGCTGTCGACGCAGCGCTGCGGTGCCACCCACAGATCCAGACGCTGGCCGTTGGCTTCGCTGCTGAAATTCAGGCGGCCATCCGGTAGTTGCTCTTCCAGGTAGGGCAGGGCCAGTGGTTCCTGCTCGGGACGATTGAGTACCAGGCCCTTGCTGCCGACTTCCAGTTGCCAGAATGGCTCGTTGCCGCTGGCGCGCAGGGCCAGGCGTTTGAAGTTGAGGTCGTCGCAGCCATGCCCCTCACCTTGCAGGCGATAGATCTGGCTGACCTCGAAGCGACCGTCGTTGCCTTTGCTCTGGCTGCCGCCCAGGCGACCGGCCAGATCGGCGAACAGGCTGGCCTGGCCATCACTGCCGAGCTGCATGACTTCGCGCTCGATACTGGTGCTGCCGCCATCGATCAGCACGAAGCGGCGCTGTTCCTGGCAGGGGGTGAGGACCAGTTGACCATTTTCAACCTGGACTTGACCCTGCAGGCGGGTGGCCGGAGGTGGGCCTTCCGGCTTGCCGGTGTAGACCTGGCAGGCGGCCAGGAGCGGGAGGAGGGCGACGCTGGTAAGCAGGGAGCGGGTGATGGACATGGGTCTCTCCAGATACGAGCGGCCACCATAGCCACAGCGCGACCTCGGCTCAAGCCGTGAGCATGAAAGTCGCGCAGAGGCTTCCTCCCTGTTGTCCTTCTCCCTCTGGGAGAAGGTGGCGCGAAGCGCCGGATGAGGGGGCATACCACGCAGGCTTTCATTGTTCGGCTGCTGTTGCAGCATGCCCCGGCTTTGACTGAGCCGCGCGAGTACGGCCTAATTCGCCCGTCCATAAGCCGTCGAGCACCTTCTGCAATGCCCAGCCCCGCCATGCGCCCCAGCACGCTTCATTTACCCCAGGGCGACTGGACGACGGTGCTCGATTGTCTGTGCGATCACTTTCCCGCCATCGACCGCGTTACCTGGCTGCAGCGTATGGCGCGCGGTCGGGTGCTGGATGCGGCGGGCACGCCCATCGACGCCACGCATCCCTATCGGGCTGGTCTCAAGGTGCGCTATTTCCGTGAAGTGCCGAATGAGACGCCAATTCCTGTCGTCGAACAGGTGCTGTGGCAGGACGAGCACCTGCTGGTCGCCGACAAACCGCATTTTCTACCGGTGATGCCGGCCGGTGAGTACGTCGAGCAGACGCTGCTGGCGCGCCTGATCAGGCGCACCGGCAATCCTGACCTGGTGCCGATCCACCGCATCGACCGACTGACGGCCGGCCTGGTGTTGTTCTCGGTCAACCCGGCCAGTCGCGGCCAGTATCAGGCGCTGTTTCGCCAGCGTGCGGTGGAGAAACGCTACGAGGCTATCGCTCCGGCATTGGCGCAGTTGCAGTTTCCCTACCTGCATCGTTCGCGCATGGTCGACGGTGAGCCGTTCTTTCGCATGCAGGAAGTCGCAGGCGAGGCCAACAGCGAAACGCGCATCGAGGTGCTGGAGCAGCGTGGTGAGCTTTGGCGCTATGGGCTGTCGCCGGTGACCGGACGCAAGCATCAGCTGCGCGTGCACCTGGCCGGGCTCGGCGCGCCTATCGTCGGCGACGATTTCTATCCGCAGTTGCTGGAGTCGCGCAATCTGCCGGATGACTACAGCAAGCCGCTCAAACTGCTGGCGCGAGGCTTGCGCTTCGTCGATCCGCTCAGCGGGCAGATGCGTGAGTTTGATAGCCAGCTGCAGTTGCAGTGGTAGCGTCCGGTCGTGGGAGGGGCTTCAGCCGCGAGCTTTTCGCCGCTACGACTGCATGGATGCAGGAGGTAGAGCGAAGCAGGATGCCAGAGCCGGAAGCGCCTCCCGCAGTCGCGTAGGGCGTACTCGCGAAGCAGTACGCCGCAGGGGGGGCGCAAGCTCGCAGCCCAACCGGCGGACTGTTCGCTGGCGCTCCGAGCGGTCGGCGTTCCGATCCGCCCTACGCGTGGCTCTTGCACCAGAGCTTGAATAAGGGGTCTGCCAAGAACATCACCAGAAACAGCCGTAGCACCTGCAATGCAGTCACCAGCGCTACTGACAGCTGCAAGGCTTCGGCGGTCAGGCACAGCTCGGTGATACCGCCCGGCATCATGCCCAGCATCAGCGACAGGTGGTCTTCGCCGGCCAACCAGCCAAGGGCTTCGCCAAGCACGGCAGCGGCGAGCATCGCCAGCAAGGTGAAGGCCAGTACGCGGGCGAGAAAACCCGGTGCACTGCGGAAGAAGGCTCGATCGAAGTGACAGCCCAGAGCGCAACCAATCAGCCACTGACCGAGTTGGCCGAGGCCTTGCGGCAGCCCCAGATGCAGGTCGAAGCCGGCGCTGGCAACGGCGCAGACAGTCAGTGGGCCGAGCATCCAGGGGTTGGGTTGTTTCAGTCGGCCCCAGAGCATTGCTAGTAGAGCGCCAGCCGCGAGCAGGCCGATCAGCCAGGTCCAGTCCACCGGCGCGCGAGTCGGGGCGCTGACGGCGGGCAGGCCCCAGGTGAACAGCGCCGGAATCAGCAGCACCACCAGCAGCAGACGCAGGCTGTGCGCCGCTGCCACTCTTGCCGGTTGGGCATCGTGACGCAGGGCCAGGTTGACCATCTCGCTGGCGCCGCCAGGCATGCTGGCGAAGAAGGCGGTGGCGCGGTCGACGCCAGCACGACGCAGGATGGCGATACCGATCAGGCTCAGCAGCAGCGTGCCGAAGGCACCCATTACGATGACCGGCAGATGGCTGAGCACCTGTTCCAGCACTTCGCTGGTGAAGTGCAGGCCGATGCCGCTGGCGACCAGCCATTGGCCGGCCTTGCGCCCGCCCGGCAGTTCACTGAAGGCACGATTGGCCAGGCAGCGCACGAGGATTACCGCCAACAACGAGCCGACCATCCACGGCAAAGGCCAGCCGGCGAGGCTGGCCAGGTAACCGCCGACCACTCCGGCCAGCGGCGTTACCCAAAGATCACGCGGCAGTGGCATCAGCCCCAGCCTTGATCTGCTTGCGTCGACGCATCCAGCGGATGCCCGGCAGGGCCAGCATCAGTACAACAAGCGCCCACAGCACCAGGGTGATCGGGCTACCCCAGAGGATGCTCAGCTCACCAGCGGAAATCGACAGGGCGCGACGCAGGTTGTCCTCCATCATTTCGCCCAGCACGAAGCCGAGGATCACCGCCGACAGTGGGAAGTCCAGCTTGCGCAGGATATAGCCGAACACACCGAGGCCGATCATCAGCACCAGGTCGAAGGTGGTGCTGTGCACTGCGTACACGCCGACCATGCTGATCACGGTGATGGCAGGTACCAGCACCCAGTTCGGCACGCTGAGCATGCGCGAGAACAGGCCGACCAGTGGGATGTTCATCACCAGCAGGATGACGTTACCGATGAACAGCGAGGCGATCAGGCCCCAGACCACATCTGGCTGCTGTTCGAACAACAGCGGGCCAGGGGTGATGTTGTACAGCGTCAGTGCGCCGATCATCACCGCGGTGGTGCCCGAACCCGGTACACCCAGCGTGAGCATCGGGATCAGCGAACCGCAGGCCGAGGCGTTGTTGGCTGACTCGGGAGCAGCCAGGCCGCGCAGGTCGCCCTCGCCAAACTTGCCGCTGTCACCGGCCAGGCGCTTTTCGGTCATGTAGGTCATGGCGCTGGCGATGGTCGCTCCGGCACCAGGCAGTACGCCAATCACGAAACCGGCGACCGAGCTGCGAATCATGGTCCAGAAGGTGAAGCAGTATTCCTTGAAGTTGAACAGCACGCGGCCGCTGGCTTTCACGGCTTTCTGGCCGTTGTGGGTGTTTTCCAGCATCAGCAGAATCTCGCTGACACTGAAGAAGCCGATGACCACGATGACGAACTGGATGCCGTCGGACAGGCTGACGCTGTCGAAGGTGAAGCGGTATACCCCCGTAGTGGAGTCCACCCCGACCGTGGCCAGGGACAGGCCGATCAGGGCCGAGAGCAGGGTCTTGACCGGCTTGTCGCCGACCATACCGCCGAGACAGGCAATGGCGAAGATCATCAGCACGAAGTACTCGGCCGGACCGAAGGCCACTGCCCACTTCGCCAGAATCGGCGCGAACAGCACCACGCCGCAGGTGGCGATCATGCTGCCGGTGAAGGAGCTGACTGCCGACAACGACAGGGCGATACCCGCTTTGCCCTGACGTGCCAGCGGGTAGCCGTCGAGGGTGGTCATGACTGCAGCGGCATCGCCAGGCACGTTGAGCAGAATGGCGGAGATACGTCCGCCGTACTCGCAGCCCAGGTACACGGCGGCGAGCAGAATCAGTGCGGTTTCCGGCGGCAGGCCAAGGGCGAAGGCCAATGGCAGCAGCAGGGCGACGCCGTTGATCGGGCCCAGGCCCGGCAGCAAACCGACGATGGTGCCGACGAAGGCACCGAACAGCGCAACCAGCAGGTTGGTCGGCCGGGTGGCGACGTCAAAACCCTGCATCAGAAAATGTAATGTTTCCATCTCAGCTCTCCACCAACGCTTCGAACACGCCCAGCGGCAGCGGAACGTCTAGCGCATAATCGAACAAGGCATACAGCAATACGCCCATCAGCACGCCACTGATCAGGCATGGCACTACCCGACCCGTGAACAGCAAGCCCAGGACGAAGGTGGCCAGTGCAGTGCTCAGGACGAAGCCCAGGGGCTCGAAGAGCAGGGCGTAGGCCAGCAGGGTGAGGATGCATAAGCCTGCACGCTGCAGCGCGTGGCGGCTGAGCGCCTCCGTCTGCGGACCCGGCTTGAATACCAGCCAGGCGGCACCAGCAGCCATCAGGGCCAGCAGCAACAGCGGGTAGGCCCTCGGGCCGACAGGATCGTAGGCGAAGGGTGCCTGGAAGCCCCAGGCGATGACTGCAAGGCAGGCGCACAACAGCAGCCAGATCGCAGCGAACAGGCGAACGTACATAGCAATGGTCTCTTGCGTAGGGACAGGATTGAACGGCGGTGCAGTTCAATGGCGGGTTCGGCATCGGGCGACGCCGGACCCGCTGATGCACTTATTCCTGCATCAGGCCGAATTCACCGGCCAGGGTCTTGTACTCAGCGACCTGCTTGAACACCAGGGCCTTGAGTTCATCACCGGTCACCGACAGTGGCAGCAGGTCACGCTGTTCGCGAAGCTTGGCGAAATCTTCGCTGGCCAGCAGGGTATCGAACTGCTGTTTCCACCAGTCGAACTGCTCGTCGCTGACTTCCGGGCCCATGTAGAAGCCGCGGATCACCGGCCAGGTGATGTCGTAACCCTGCTCTTTGGCGGTCGGGATTTCTGCCAGCTTGCCCGGCAGACGTTCATCGGAGAGCACCGCGAGGATGCGCACTTTTTTCGCTTCCAACTGCGGGGTGACTTCGCCCAGGCCGCTGCTGGTGACCTGCACGTGGCCGCCAAGCATCGCGGTGAGGGTTTCGCCGCCGCCTTCGAAGGCGACATAACGCAGGTTTTTCGGGTCGATCCCGGCCAGGCGGGCGATCAGCGCGGTCTGCATCCAGTCCTGCCCACCGATGGTGGCGCCAGCGCCGAAGACGATGCTGGACGGATCCTTTTTCAGAGCCTGGACCAGGTCATCGAGGTTCTTGTAGGGCGAGTCGTCGCGCACGGTGATTGCGCCGTAGTCGGTACCGACTGCGGCCAGCCAGCGTACGGCATTCTCGTCATAACGACCGAACTTACCCTGGGCCAGGTTCAGCAAGGAACCGCTGGAGAAGGCGGTGATGGTGCCCGGATCCTTGGCGCGCTGGGCGACCACGGCGTTGTAGGCTACGGCACCGACGCCGCCCGGCATGTAGGTGACGCGCATCGGCGCCTTGAGCAGACCTTCATCCTTGAGGCCGCTCTGGGCCAGCTTGCAGGTCAGGTCGAAACCACCACCGGGCTTGGCCGGGGCGATGCATTCGGGGCGCTTGGGTTCGGCAGCCAGCAGTTGACTGGCAAAGGCCAGGCAGGCAGTCGCCAGTACGGCGCGGGTCAGGACAGATTTCATGATGGGTGATTCCTCGCGAGTCTTGTTGTTGTTTACCAGATCGGCAGGGTGTAGCCGACGATGACACGGTTCTCGTCCGCGTCGCGGGCGAAGTCGGAGCGGAAACTGGCGTTGCGCACACGCACGTATAGGTCCTTGAGTGGGCCGGTCTGCACCACGTACTTGAACTCGATGTCGCGTTCCCATTCGCCGCCACGGTCGTCTGAGCCGGCAACACGAGCGTCATCGCCACGGATGTAGCGGGTCATGAAGGTCAGGCCGGGAACCCCGATGCTGGCGAAGTTGTAATCGTAGCGGGCCTGCCAGGAACGTTCGTCGGCGTTGGCGAAGTCGTTGATCTGCACGAAGTTGATCAAAAACGGATCGCTGCCATCGATGTAGGCAAAGCCGGTGTCGCCGCTCATGTCCTGGAAGCCCAGGCCGAACTTGTGGCTACCCAGGCCGTAGCTGACCATGGCGTTGAAGGCCTGGTTGTCGACCTTGCCGGCGTTGGCCGCGCCGCTGTCACGACTGACGATATAACGCACGTCGCTGCTCAGGGTGCCCGCACCGACCTTGTGGCTGCTGAGCAGACCGAAGAAGTGCTGGCGATAGATGTCATCCAGATCGGCAAAGTAGTAACGGCCGGTGAAACCGGGGGCGAACTTGTAGTCGACGCCGGCCAGGTCCAGGTGGTCGGCTTCGACGCCAGAGGCGAAGCGGCGGTTCTTGGCGTTGAGCACCATCTCTTCGGAGTTGGTCGAAGCGCGGTCGATGACCTTGTCCAGGCGGCCACCGGTGAAGGTCAGGCCTTCCAGTTCGGAGGAGGTGAGCAGGCCGCCCTCGAATACTTGCGGCAGCAGGCGGCTGTCACTGGCCTTGACCACCGGTAGCTCCGGCACGTGCGAGCCGTAGCGCAGTTCGGTGGCAGAGACCTTGACCTTGCCCGTCAGGCCCAGGCGGCTGAATTCGTCGGCGGAGCGGCCATCGTCGTGTACGGGCAGCAGGTCGGTGCCGGTGCGGCCGCGACCGGAGTCGAGCTTGATACCCAGCAGGCCCATGGCGTCGACACCGAAACCGACGGTGCCTTCGGTGAAGCCGGACTGCAGGTCGAGGCGAAAGCCCTGGCCCCATTCTTCACGCTTGTTCTGGCCTTCGAACTGGCGGAAGTCGCGGTTCAGGTAGATGTTGGTAGCGGTGAGGCTGGCGCTGCTGTCTTCGATGAAGGCGGCGTTGGCGAGGGGGGCAGCGCCGGTAGCGGCGATGGCTAGGCAGAGCAGGCGGACAGGCGGCAGGGCCTGGCGTGAGGCTGCGAGCATCATGTGGTCTCCGTTTTTGTTCTTGTCGCCACCTGGCACCACTGCCAGGTCGCTTGAGCAGGTGGATCGAGCCACCTTGAAACGATGCTATGAGGGCAAGCTTTCACTAGGCTTTCATGAACGAAAGATTTTCATGATGATGTGTTGTTGCGTCATGGCGGATCACGCAAGACCGTAAACATATGCTGCTTTGGCAGTTGAGCAATTCACAGCAGCCGTGGCGGCGCTAAACTGCGCGCCTTTAACGATGCTGCAGCTGGAGGTGGCGGTGCGGATTCTGCTGGTCGAAGACCATCCGCAATTGGCGGAAAGCGTGGCCCAGGCGCTCAAGGGAGCCGGCTGGACGGTGGACGTGCTGCACGATGGCGTGGCCGCTGACCTTGCGCTGGGCAGCGAAGAGTACGCCTTGGCGATACTCGATATCGGTTTGCCTCGTCTGGACGGCTTTGCCGTGTTGGCGCGCCTGCGTGACCGCGGTCAGACCCTGCCAGTGCTGATGTTGACTGCGCGTGGCGAGGTCAAGGACCGCGTGCATGGCCTCAATCTGGGGGCAGATGACTACCTGGCCAAACCCTTCGAACTGACCGAGCTGGAGGCTCGAGTCAAGGCGCTGCTGCGGCGCAGCGTACTCGGCGGCGAGCAGTTGCAACGCTGCGGCGACCTGGTCTACGACCTTGGCGCGCGTCGTTTCAGCCTCGATGGCGAAGCGCTCAGCCTGACTGCCCGTGAGCAGGCGGTGCTGGAGGCGATGATAGCCAGGCCGGGCAGGGTGATGAGCAAGGAGCAACTGGCGGCGCAGGTATTCGGTCTGGACGAGGACGCCAGCCCGGATGCCATCGAAATCTACATTCACCGCCTGCGCAAGAAGCTCGAGGGCAGCGCCGTACGTATCGTCACCTTCCGTGGTCTTGGCTACTTGCTGGAAACGGTCGAGGCATGAGTCGTGGCGTCAGTCTGCGCGGGCGTCTGCTGCGGCGCCTGGCGCTGCTGTTGTCGCTGATCCTGCTGCTGAGCAGTTTCAGTGCCTACTGGAGTGCACGCCGTGCCGCCGATACCGCCTATGACCGCACGTTGCTGGCATCGGCACGCGCGGTGGCCGATGGTCTGTATGCCGAGGACGGCCGGTTGCGCGCCAATATTCCCTATGTCGCGCTCGATACCTTTGCCTACGACAGCGCCGGACGCATCTACTACCAGGTGCTCGACCTGCAGGGTAATCAGGTTTCCGGCTATGAGGACCTGCCGCCAGCGCCGCCGGGCACGCCACGTACTGACGATTATCCGGCGCTGGCGCACTTCTACGACGCCGAGTACCGCAACCAGGGCGTGCGTGTGGTCAGCCTGTTGCAGCCGGTCAGCGAACCGCAGCTCAATGGCATCGCTGAAATCCGGGTGGCGGAGACACAGGGCGCGCGCGAGCGCATGGCTCGTGAGCTGCTGATCGGCACCCTGTGGCGTATGGGGTTGCTCTCGTTCAGCGCGCTGCTGCTGGTGTGGTTGGCCGTGAACCTGGCCTTGCGGCCGCTGGAGGCGCTGCGCAGGGAGGTGGCAGAGAGAGCCAGCGACGACCTGCAGCCGCTGCCGGATAGCGGTCTGCCGCGCGAGGTGCTGCCGCTGGTGGAGGCATTGAACCAGTTCAACGAGCGCTTGCGAGGCCTGTTCGAGCGGCAGTCGCAGTTCATCGCCGATGCCGCCCACGAGTTGCGCACGCCACTGGCGGCGCTGAAAGCGCGTATCACCCTGGGTTTGCGCGCCGATCAGCCCGAGGAGTGGCGCAGCACCCTTGAACAGGTGGCGCAGCAAGGTGATCGTCTGACTTCGCTGGCCAATCAACTGCTGTCCCTGGCGCGTATCGAGAGTGGTGCGCGAGCCATTACCGAAGGCGGCGCACAGCGTATCGACCTCGGCCAACTGGCGCGTGAACTGGCTCTGGCCATGGCGCCACTGGCTCACGCCCGTGGCGTCGCGCTGGCGCTGGAGGCCGACCAGCCGGTGTGGATCGATGGCGAACCGACGTTGCTCAACGAGTTGCTGAATAACCTGCTGGATAACGCATTGGCGCATACACCGGCTGGTGGCAACCTGATCATCCGCGCACTGGCGCCGTCGGTGCTTGAGGTCGAAGACGATGGTCCGGGCATTCCCGAGGCCGAGCATGAGAAGGTTTTCGAGCGTTTCTACCGACGCAGCAGCCTGGGTAGTGGTGCAGGCCTTGGTTTGGCCATCGTCGGCGAGATCTGTCGCGCCCATCAGGCTCGAATCAGCCTGCACCAGGTGCAGCCGCATGGCCTGCGGGTGCGTGTCGAGTTTCCGCTGTCAGTGGCTGAGGCTTAGCGGCTGCTGAATCTCCAGCAGGTACTGGGAAACCTTGCCACTGTCGCGCAATTGATTCAGGCCACGATTGAAGCGCTGCATTAGCTCGGCATTGCCCGGTACCTCTCGCGACAGCAGCAGATGCAGGCTGTCGCTGCGCAGGGGCTTGCGATGAAAGCTCAGGCGCTGGCGTTCGGCAGCGCTGAATTTCTGATAGAGCAGGTCGAAGCCCACCACCTTGTCCACGGGAAACAGATCGATGCGTCCGGCCAGCAATTGGCGCAGGCCCTGTTCATCACCGGTCAGGCGCACCACCTTGAGCTCAGCGGCGGCTTCGGCACGTTCAAAGGCTTCGCCGTAGTCATAACCACGGGTACCGGCAATGCGCAGGCCGCGCAGATCCTCGACATCGTTCCAGTCAAACGCGTGGATCTTGCGGTGAAACAGGTAGTAGCCGCTTTCGACCACCGGCTCGCTGATGTGAAAGCGCTGCTCGCGTTCGGGGTTGGCAAGCCAGACGGCACTGCCGTCGCGCAGGCCCTGTTCGGCCATTTTCAGCGAGCGGGCCCAGGGGTGAAATTCCCACTGCACTTCGACGCCCTGCAACGCGAACGCCTCGGCGACGATGCGTGACGCTACACCATGGTGGGGCAGGGTTTCACCGAGATAGGGCGGCCATTCGCCGTTGGTCAGACGTACCTGTTCGGCAGCCTGGGCACTGCCGAGCAACAGGACGAGCAGGACGAATGCGTAACGCATGGCTCTACTTCCTCAAGCGAGTCGTTCGAGTGTAGAGGCGTTTTGTGATCTACGTCCCTGTAGATCACCCTTCGGCCGTCGCGCAGCGACGTCAAAAATTGCTCCCGACAATTTTTTGCCATCCATGGCGAGGTGCTTTTACTGCAGCATGCTCATGGCCGCTTCCATGGCGGCGGAGAGGTCTTCGTCGGCCTGCATGTCGACCTGCGGGTCAAGGCCGAGCTTGGCGAAGGCCGGGACCTTGCTCCAGTCCAGTTGGGTGTAGGGGTGCTCGCTGCCCAGGTAGCTCTGCAGTGTGGCGACCTGGACGATATCGACATAATCGACCTTGGCCGAGTCGCGGGTGAAGTCCAGATACTGGCTCGGTACGATGGCGATGGGCTCGGGAAATTCCCAGGTGCGCAGGATCTTGTCGCCGATGATCGGGTGAATCTGCTCGATGACATGGTTGAGGCTGATGGAGTCGGCCAGCAGCTCGTTATGCTCTTCGGCGTAGGTGAGGATCGGCAGCACGCCGATCTGGTGCACCAGGCCGGCGAGCGTGGCCTGATCCGGCATCAGGCGGGTGTAGTGACGGCACAGCACGTGGCAGATACCGGCGATCTCGGTGCTCTTGTTCCACACCTCGCGCATCTTGCGGTCGACCACGTCGCTGGTGGCCTGGAACATCTGCTCCATGGCCAGGCCGGTGGCCAGGTTGCAGGTGTAGTTGATGCCCAGACGGCTGACGGCCATCTGCAGGTCGGTGATTTCCTTGTTGCTGCGCAGCAGCGGGCTGTTGACCACCTTGATGATGCGCGCGGTGAGGGCGGCGTCGTTACCGATTACCTTGCTGATCTGCGGAATACCCACATCCGGGTCTTCGGCTGCTTCACGCACCCGCAATGCCACCTCGGGCAGGGTAGGCAGTACCAGCTCATCGTTTTCGATGGCGTGGATCAGTTCCTGTTGGACTTTTTCGGCAAGCTTGCTCATGAAGTAGCTCTCTTAGGCGATCCGATGCGGCGCCGGGGAAGTTTAGTCAGCGCTGGATTTCCTGGTCGGCATCCAGCTGATAAGGCAGGTCGAGCAGGGTCAGGGGCGGGCCTTCACTGCTGCCGAGATGAATGCGGCCGTCGTTCACGGCGTCTTCCTGCAACACGGCGAGCAACTCGATGGCGTCGTCGGCCTGGGCCGCCAGCACCACTTCGCCAACGCTGGAGCCATGCACCGGTGAGAACAATTCGACGCCGACGGCCGGTAGCTCTGCAGCGACCAGACGCAGGCGTTGCAGGCGGCGCTTGAGCTTGCCCAGGTACTGCATGCGCGCGACGATTTCCTGGCCGGTGTAGCAGCCTTTCTTGAAACTCACGCCACCGAGGGCCTGCAGGTTGATCATCTGCGGGATGAACAGCTCACGTGTGGCGCCGAACACCTGGCCCACGCCCGCACGGACCTGAGCCAGTAACCAGTCGTTCAGTGGCGCCTGCGGCAGTTGAGCGGCCAATTGGGCTTGCAGCTTTGGCGCTTCCTCTGCAGGCGCCCAGAGTTCGGCACGGCCATCGCTCAGGCGTACGGCGAGCAGTTGGCCGGCGCTGGCCAGGGAATCACTGGCGGTGCTCAGCTGCAGATCGAGCTCGCTCAGCACGGCATCGGCGCCCGCCAGGCCAAAACGGACCCAGGCGGCGCTTTCGTCGCTGAGCTTGGATTTGGAGAACACCGCATATTTCTGCAGATCGGCCTGCTGCGACTCGATCAGTTCGCGTGCCATGGCCAGCAGGTAGCCGTCTTCCACCGGGACGATGCGAAAGCTCGACAACATACGGCCCTTGGGCGTGCAGCGGGCGCCAAGACTGGACTGGCTGGCACTGAGGTAATTGAGATTGCAGGTCACTTGGCCCTGCAGGAACTTGGCTGCGTCCGCGCCGCGTACGGCGAGCAGGCCTTCGTGATCGAGGAGTGTGAAGTAAGCGCTATCGGCCATGATGCAAATCGAATCACTGAATAAAGGTCAGGGGCGTCATCATAGTGGGCAGGGTGGGGCCTTGTCAGCGCAATTGCACAGCGTCTCGGTGAACAGCGAGGCAATTCGCCGTTATACTGCCGGCCTCGTTCGAGGAGTCCGTTGCATGGTTGAGCAAAGTGAACTGAATCGCCTGTTCTGGCATAGCCGCCGTGGCATGCTGGAGCTGGACGTGCTGCTGGTGCCTTTCGTCAAGGAGGTGTACCCGAGCCTGGATGCCGAGAACCAGGCGCGCTATCGCAAGCTGCTGGAGTGCGAGGATCAGGACATGTTCGGCTGGTTCATGCAGCGCGGCGAGCCCGAGGATGCCGACCTGCGCCATATCGTGCGCATGATCCTGGACCGTGTCCAACCCAAGTGATGCCTTCGAGTGCCGTTGGCAGCCCTCACGCTGGCTGCTGAGGCTCTACCTGTCGGTCCAGGCGCTGGCCTTGCTGGCGCCGTGGCTGGCCGACATTCCCCTCTGGTCAAAGCTGCTGTCACTGGTGGCATGCCTGGCACATGCCGCCTGGGTGCTGCCGCGACACGTCTTGCTGAC
The DNA here is from genome assembly GCF_002803095.1 of Pseudomonas sp. ZH-FAD. GTDB lineage: Bacteria > Pseudomonadota > Gammaproteobacteria > Pseudomonadales > Pseudomonadaceae > Aquipseudomonas. The sequence goes on from NZ_PGLR01000007.1 coordinate 120,635, forward strand.
TGCGCCACAGGCCATCACGGGTTTGCGCCGTGATGGATTCGGCTGGCATCTATATAGCGTTGCAGCAGGCTGGCAGGCGGTGCAACTGCGCCCGGACAGTCTGGCATTGCCGCTGGCGGTGGTGCTGCGCTATCGCCTGCCAGGCCAGCGTTTCAGTCGTGGGCTGTGCATTGCCCGCGATGCGCTGGCGCCCGAGCAGCACCGGCGCCTGCGCTTGCGTCTGAAGTTCAGCCGGCGGCGCTGGGCTGAGCCTGGGACGTCGGCGTCAGAATAGTGTCGCGGGCTTCGGCCAACTGCTCGGGGTAGTCGAGGGTGTAGTGCAGGCCGCGGCTTTCATGACGCTGCATGGCCGAGCGGATCATCAGCTCGGCGACCAGTGCGAGGTTGCGCAGCTCGATCAGATCGCGACTGACCTTGTAGTTGCTGTAGAACTCGTCGATCTCGTCCAGCAGCAGGCGCACCCGGTGTTGCGCGCGCTGCAGGCGCTTGTTGGTGCGCACGATGCCGACGTAGTCCCACATGAAACGCCGCAGCTCATCCCAGTTGTGGGCGATGATCACGTCCTCGTCGGAGTCGGTCACCTGGCTGGCGTCCCAGTCCGGGAGGTTGCTGGGCATGCCGATAGTGTCCAACTGCTCGATGATATCGGCGCAGGCTGAACGCGCATAAACGAAGCATTCGAGCAGCGAATTGCTGGCCATGCGGTTGGCGCCATGCAGGCCGGTGAAGCTGGTTTCGCCGATGGCGTACAGGCCGGGTACGTCGGTGCGGCCATGTTGATCGACCACCACACCGCCGCAGGTGTAATGCGCCGCGGGCACCACCGGGATGGGCTGCTTGGTGATATCGATGCCGAAGCCCAGGCAGCGTTCGTAGACGGTGGGGAAATGACTCTTGATGAACTCGGCCGGCTTGTGACTGATGTCCAGGTACACGCAGTCGATGCCCAGGCGCTTCATTTCATGGTCGATGGCGCGGGCAACGATATCGCGCGGTGCCAGTTCGGCGCGCTCATCGAAACGCTGCATGAAGCGTTCGCCACTGGGTAGCTTGAGCAGGCCGCCTTCGCCGCGCACGGCTTCGGTGATCAGGAAGCTCTTGGCCTGCGGGTGATACAGGCAGGTAGGGTGGAACTGGTTGAACTCCAGATTGCCGACGCGACAGCCGGCGCGCCAGGCCATGGCGATGCCGTCGCCACAGGCGCCGTCGGGGTTGCTGGTATAGAGGTAGACCTTGGCCGCGCCGCCCGTGGCGAGAATCACGAAGCGCGCGCTGAAGGTGTCCACTTCACCGCGGTCACGATCCAGTACGTAAGCGCCCAGACAGCGCTCACCATCCAGGCCGAGCTTGCGCTCGGTGATCAGGTCGACGGCGACGCGCTGCTCCAGCAGCTCGATGTTCGGGCGCTGTCGGGCCTGCTCCAGCAGGGTGTTGAAAATTGCTGCGCCAGTCGCGTCGGCGGCGTGGATGATGCGCCGATGGCTGTGGCCGCCCTCGCGGGTCAGATGGAACTCGAAGCCGCCGTCCTCGCGCGCGGTTTCATCGTCTCGGGTGAAGGGGACGCCCTGATCGATCAGCCACTGGATGGCCTCGCGGCTGTGTTCTACGGTGAAACGCACGGCGTCTTCGCTGCATAGACCGGCACCAGCGTTGAGGGTGTCGGCGACGTGTGATTCGACCGTGTCGGTATCGTCCAGAACGGCTGCCACGCCACCTTGCGCCCAGTAGGTCGAGCCATTGGCCAGCTTGCCTTTGCTCAGTACCGCGATGCGCAGATGGGAAGGTAGGGTGAGGGCGAGCGTCAGGCCAGCGGCGCCGCTGCCGATGACCAGAACATCGTGCTGGAAGTGTTGGCTCATGTCCGAGTTCCGCGTGAAAGCGAGCCCTAGTATATAGAGAGGGGCAGCGGCACAATAGGTGGCTTATGACCGACCGCGGTGCTCGGGAACTTTCTTAGTCGTTAAGGTTCCATAGAGGGTCGCCCATATAAGGGAGAGCGCTTGCGCGTGCCTGCATCTGAAGTCAGCGGAGGGTGTGGAAATGAGCGGCGATAAGATTATTTGCGCGAGCGGAAAGGTTCCGCTGGCGCCATTCCAGGCAGAGGGAAGAAAACTCTGCGGGAAGCTTGCTTGGAGGGGAGAACTTTTGCGTAAGACCCGAGTCTATCTTGGCAAGCTGATTCGCTTACAGGCGCAGACCTCCTCCGAGCGTTATGAGGAGAGTGCATGCTAACCCAGGAAGATGATCAGCAGCTGGTCGAGCGAGTGCAGCGTGGTGACAAGCGTGCCTTCGATCTGTTGGTGCTGAAGTATCAGCACAAGATCCTCGGTTTGATCGTGCGATTCGTGCACGACACCCACGAGGCTCAGGATGTCGCTCAGGAGGCTTTCGTAAAAGCCTACCGAGCGCTTGGAAACTTTCGCGGTGACAGCGCGTTCTATACATGGCTGTACCGCATCGCCATCAACACGGCGAAGAATTATCTGGTGTCACGCGGTCGGCGGCCGCCAGATAGTGATGTCAGTAGCGATGACGCGGAGTTCTATGACGGCGACCACGGCCTCAAGGACATCGAGTCACCGGAGCGGGCATTGCTGCGCGACGAGATCGAAGCCACCGTGCATCGAACCATCGCCCAGTTGCCGGATGATTTGCGCACGGCCCTGACCCTGCGTGAGTTCGAAGGCTTGAGTTACGAGGACATTGCCGGCGTCATGCAGTGTCCGGTAGGTACGGTGCGTTCGCGGATCTTCCGTGCGCGTGAGGCAATTGATAAGTCCCTGCAGCCTCTGTTGCAGGAAACCTAAGGCAGCGGCGACAGCCAAGAGAGGAACACCATGAGTCGTGAAACCCTGCAGGAATCGCTGTCCGCGGTGATGGATAACGAAGCGGACGAACTGGAACTGCGGCGTGTGCTCACAGCCAGCGAGGATGGCGAGCTGCGCGGCACCTGGTCGCGCTACCAGATTGCCCGTGCAGCCATGCATCGTGAGCTGTTGGTGCCGCAACTGGACATCGCATCTGCGGTTTCCGCGGCGCTGGCCGACGAAGCCGTCCCGGCACGCAAGGCGCCGATCTGGCGTAGTGTCGGGCGCGTAGCCGTCGCAGCATCGGTGACCGTTGCAGTGCTGGCGGGTGTGCGCTTCTACAATCAGGATGACCTGAGCGGCGCCCAATTGGCGCAGCAGGAGGCTTCTCCGGTACTCTCGGTACCGCAAGTGCAAGGCCCTGCACTGCTCGCTGGTTACAACAGCAGCGAGGAAGCCGGCGAAGCCGCCGAAGCAGGCACTGCCAGCTGGCATGAGCAGCGCTTGCCGAACTACCTGCGTCAACATGCGCAGGAAGCCGTGATGGGTACCGGTGAGACCGCTCTGCCTTATGCTCGGGCTGCAAGTCTGGAAAACCGCTAAGCGCTAAGGAGTCACATGCGCGCGATTCCCCTCTACCTTCTCGGTGGTCTGCTGGCGTTGCCGGTTCAGGCCTCCGAGGTGCAAGACTTGCTCGGGCGCCTCGCTGCGGCAGAGCGCCAGCAAAGCTTCCAGGGCACGTTCATCTATGAACGCAATGGAAGTTTCTCCACCCATGCCGTGTGGCATCGGGTAGAGGAGGGGGGCGAAGTTCGCGAGCGCCTTCTGCAGCTCGATGGGCCTGCCCAGGAGGTGCTGAAAGTCGATGGCCAGGCTCAGTGTGTCACTGGTGCGTTGGCTGACCAGGTCAGTGAAGGGCAGGCTTGGCCTGCTCGCCAGTTGGCTGTCGAGCAGTTGAGCAACTGGTATGACATTCGTGTCGTGGGTCAGTCGCGCATCGCCAATCGTCCGGCAGTCGTTCTGGTGCTGGCGCCCAAGGACCAGCATCGCTACGGCTTCGAATTGCACCTGGACCGGGAGACCGGCCTGCCGTTGAAGTCCCTCCTGTTGAACGAGCGTGGCCAGCTACTGGAGCGCTTCCAGTTCGCTCAGCTGGATACCTCTGTACCTGTAGAAAATGCCATGCAGCCGAGTTCGAGCTGCAGGCCGGTGCGTTTCCGTGCTGCCGACAGCATGGCCGAAGGTACCTGGCGATCCGACTGGCTGCCGCCGGGCTTTACTCTGACTACTGCGCAGGTACGCCGCGCGCCTTCCGCTGATGACAGCGTCACCTACCTCATGTATGGCGATGGCCTGGCGCGATTCTCGGTTTTTCTCGAACCCCTGAAAGGTCGCGTCGTCGAGGATGCGCGCAGCCAGCTGGGCCCGACCGTCGCGGTTTCGCGGCGGATGAGTACCGACTCTGGCGACGTCATGGTGACCGTAGTGGGTGAGATTCCCTTGGGGACTGCCGAGCGCATCGCCCTGTCCATGCGCGCCGGAGTGCCTGAACAGGCGAGCCAATGATCGAGGAGCAGGGGCGTGTAGTGGCGCTCGAGCCCGGCGCTGTCTGGGTCGAGACGCTGCGCAAGAGCACCTGCTCCAGTTGTTCGGCCAACGCCGCCTGTGGTCAGGGCTTGATGGATCGTCTCGGTGTAGGGCGGCAGCGCGGTTATGTGCGCGCGCTCACTCAAATGCAGCTAACGATTGGCGACAGCGTGATCATCGGTGTGCGCGAAGATCTCTTGGTGCGCAGTTCTCTGCTGGTTTATCTGCTTCCGCTTCTGGGTCTGTTTGCCGCTGCGCTGCTGGCGGACGGTCTAGGTCTTTCCGAACCTCTGGTGATCCTGGCAGGCCTGAGTGGCCTGTTCGCCAGTTGGCTGATGGTTCGCTGGCGCGCCGCTCGCGTTGCCGAGAACCCCTTATTGCAGCCCGTTGTCCTACGTACGCTGCTGGTCACTGTGCCAGCAGCCGGTTGAGAGTGTCCGAGTTTTACATGGGGAGTCGTAGTTCGATGAGAAAACTCAAGTCCATTGCGCCGTTGTTGGCGGTTGCCTTGCTCTGGGGGCAAAGTCTGCTGGCTCAGGCCAGCCTGCCTGATTTCACCGATCTGGTAGAAGAGGCCTCGCCTGCAGTGGTCAATATCAGTACCCGCCAGAAGATGCCCGAGCGCGCCGTTGCCGGGCAGCCGGGCTTGCCTGATCTGGAAGGGCTACCGCCGATGTTCCGCGAGTTCTTCGAGCGCAGCATCCCTCAGATTCCGCGTAATCCGGGTGGTCGCCAACGCGAAGCGCAGTCGCTGGGTTCCGGTTTCATCATCTCGCCGGACGGCTACATCATGACCAACAATCATGTGGTCGCTGACGCCGATGAAATCATCGTGCGTCTGTCCGATCGCAGCGAGCTGGAAGCCAAATTGATTGGTGCCGATCCGCGTAGCGACGTCGCGTTGCTCAAGGTCGAGGGCAAGGACCTGCCTGTGGTGCGTCTGGGTAAGGCCGATGACCTGAAGGTCGGCGAGTGGGTGCTGGCCATCGGTTCGCCGTTCGGCTTCGATCACTCGGTGACGGCAGGGATCGTCAGCGCCAAGGGGCGTAACCTGCCGAGCGACAGCTACGTACCGTTCATCCAGACCGATGTGGCTATCAACCCGGGTAACTCTGGCGGTCCACTGTTCAACCTGCAAGGTGAAGTGGTGGGTATCAACTCGCAGATCTTCACCCGTTCCGGCGGTTTCATGGGGCTGTCCTTTGCCATCCCGATGGAAGTGGCTATGCAGGTGGCCGACCAGCTCAAGGCTGATGGCAAGGTGACCCGCGGCTGGCTCGGTGTGGTGATTCAGGAGGTGAACAAGGATCTGGCCGAGTCCTTCGGTCTGGACAAACCGGCTGGCGCGCTGGTCGCGCAGGTGCTTGAGGATGGTCCGGCGGACAAGGGCGGTCTGCAGGTAGGTGACGTGATTCTCAGCCTCAATGGCAAGCCGATCATCATGTCGGCTGACCTGCCGCACCTCGTGGGTGGCCTGAAGCCGGGTGAGAAAGCCGAGCTGGATGTCGTACGTGATGGCTCGCGCAAGAAACTCAACGTCACCGTCGGCACGTTGCCGGAGGAAGGCCAGGAACTGGCGTCGTCCGGTTCGGCGCAGGGCGGCGAGCGCAGCAACAACCGCCTGGGCGTCACGGTGGTGGAACTGACTGCCGAGCAGAAGAAAGGCCTCGACCTCAAGGGCGGGGTTGTAGTCAAGGAAGTGCTCAATGGTCCTGCGGCCATGATTGGCCTGCGTCCTGGTGACGTGATCACCCATCTGAACAATCAGGCCATTGACTCCACTAGCGCCTTTACCCAGGTGGCACAGGATCTGCCGAAGAATCGCTCGGTGTCCATGCGGGTGCTGCGTCAGGGGCGTGCCAGCTTCATCACCTTCAAGCTGGCTGAGTAACCCAGGTACGTTGAAGAGGGCGCTTTCGGGCGCCCTTCTTCGTATCTGCACCAGCGCTGTGCAGACGTGACGCCGTCGCGAGGGATCGGGTACAATCCGCGGCTATTTTCGGCAAGCGTCTTGCCTGTGCCTTCTTTGAGTGTTGATCTGTGAGTGACCTGAGTCATATCCGCAATTTTTCCATCATTGCCCACATTGACCACGGCAAGTCCACCTTGGCTGACCGTTTCATCCAGATGTGCGGCGGTCTCACCGCTCGGGAAATGGAGGCTCAGGTCCTGGACTCCATGGATCTGGAGCGTGAGCGCGGCATCACCATCAAGGCCCACAGCGTCACCCTGCACTACAAGGCGCAGGACGGCAAAATCTATCAGCTGAACTTCATCGATACGCCCGGCCACGTCGACTTCACCTACGAAGTCTCGCGTTCGCTGGCGGCCTGCGAAGGTGCGCTGCTGGTGGTCGATGCCGGTCAGGGCGTCGAGGCGCAATCGGTTGCCAACTGCTACACCGCCATCGAGCAGGGCCTTGAGGTCATGCCGGTGCTGAACAAGATGGACCTGCCACAGGCCGATCCAGACCGCGTCAAGGACGAGATCGAGAAGATCATCGGCATCGACGCCACCGACGCCGTGGCCTGCAGCGCCAAAAGCGGCATGGGTGTGGACGAGGTGCTCGAGCGCCTGGTGCACACGATTCCTGCCCCGACTGGCGATATCGAAGCACCGCTGCAGGCGCTGATCATCGACTCCTGGTTCGACAACTACCTGGGCGTGGTCTCGCTGGTGCGTGTGCGTCACGGCCGAGTGAAGAAGGGCGACAAGATCCTGGTCAAGTCCACCGGCAAGGTGCACCTGGTCGACAGCGTTGGTGTCTTCACGCCGAAACACACCGCTACTGCTGATTTGAAAGCCGGTGAAGTAGGCTTCATCATCGCCAGCATCAAGGACATTCACGGTGCGCCGGTGGGCGACACCCTGACCCTGTCCACGACCCCTGAGGTCGAAGTGCTGCCGGGCTTCAAGAAGATCCAGCCGCAGGTCTACGCTGGGCTGTTCCCGGTCAGCTCCGACGACTTCGAGGACTTCCGTGATGCCCTGCAGAAACTGACCCTCAACGATTCGTCGCTGCAGTACATGCCGGAAAGCTCCGATGCCCTGGGTTTCGGCTTCCGTTGCGGCTTCCTCGGCATGCTGCACATGGAGATCATCCAGGAACGCCTGGAGCGCGAGTACGACCTCGACCTGATCACCACCGCGCCGAGCGTGATCTACGAACTGGAACTCAAGACCGGCGAAACCATCGTCGTCGACAACCCCTCCAAGCTACCGGACGTTTCGTCCGTCGCCGATTTCCGCGAGCCGATCGTCAACGCGACCATCCTGGTACCGCAGGAGCATCTGGGTAACGTCATCACCCTGTGCATCGAGAAGCGCGGCGTGCAACGCGACATGCAGTTCCTTGGCAGCCAGGTGCAAGTGCGCTACGACATGCCGATGAACGAAGTGGTGCTGGACTTCTTCGACAAGCTCAAGTCCACCAGCCGCGGCTATGCGTCGCTGGACTATCATTTCGATCGCTACCAGTCCGCCAACCTGGTCAAGCTGGATGTACTGATCAATGGCGACAAGGTCGATGCCCTGGCATTGATCGTGCACCGTGATAACGCGGCCTACAAAGGCCGTGCATTGACCGAGAAGATGAAGGAACTGATTCCTCGGCAGATGTTTGACGTGGCGATCCAGGCAGCCATTGGCGGCCAGATCATTGCGCGGACCACTGTCAAGGCACTCAGAAAGAACGTACTGGCCAAGTGTTACGGTGGCGACGTGAGCCGTAAGAAGAAGCTGCTGGAGAAGCAGAAGGCCGGTAAGAAACGCATGAAGCAGGTCGGCAACGTGGAAATTCCACAAGAAGCCTTCCTTGCCGTGCTCAGGTTGGATAGCTAAGGCTCTATGTCGATCAATTTCCCGCTCCTGTTGGTTATCGCGGTTGCCGTTTGCGGCTTCCTGGCCCTGATCGATCTGATCCTGCTGGCTCCGCGCCGCCGTGCGGCGATTGCGGCGTACCAGGGGCGGGTCGACGATCCCGATGACAGGGTGCTGGAGCGCCTGAACAAGGAGCCGTTGCTCGTCGAGTACGGCAAATCCTTCTTCCCGGTACTGGCTATCGTGCTGGTGTTGCGCTCGTTTCTGGTCGAGCCGTTCCAGATTCCTTCCGGGTCGATGAAGCCGACCCTGGAAGTGGGTGATTTCATCCTGGTCAACAAATTCGCTTACGGCATTCGTCTGCCGGTGATCGACGAGAAGATCATCGAGGTGGACAACCCGCAGCGCGGCGATGTGATGGTGTTTCGCTACCCCAGCGATCCAAGCATCAACTACATCAAGCGCGTGGTCGGTCTGCCGGGCGATCGCATCGAATACACCCAGGGCAAGCGTCTGCTGATCAATGGTGAGCCGGTGGCCGAGAAACTGATCGGCGAAGAAGCTGGCAGCCTGGGCAGTGCGATGCTCTACCAGGAGCGCCTCGGTCAGGTCGAACACACCATTCGCAAGGAAATGACCCGCATGCGCCGCGAGCCTGGCGGCCAATGGGTGGTGCCGGAAGGGCACTACTTCATGATGGGTGACAACCGTGACAACTCCAACGACAGCCGTTACTGGCGTGATCGTCATATCCCTCAGGAGCTGTGGGGCATGGTCCCGGACGACCATATCGTCGGCAAGGCCTTCGCCATCTGGATGAGCTGGCCGGAGCCCAAGACCAGCAATCTGCCCAATTTCTCTCGGGTCGGCCTGATTCATTGAGCACTGGCGCGCTGTTCAATACAGCGCCGCAGGCTATAAATAGTCTAGCCGTCAGGCTTTCCAACAAGACCGTTCATTGGGGATACACATGACTTTCGCGCGCTCGCAGCAGGGGCTTTCCATTCTGGGTTGGCTGATGGTTCTGGCCGTGGTGGCATTCTTCGCCAGCACGGCATTCAAGGTGATGCCGCACTATCTCGACTACATGTCGCTGGAGAAGATCATCACTTCGGTGGAAACCGACAAGGCGTCGGATGTGCGCACCGTCGGTGAGTTTTACAACCATGTGAGCAAGGGCATGCAGGTCAACAACATTCGTGATCTGAACATGCGCGACGCCCTGCAGGTGAAGGTGGAGAACAACGAGTTTCTGGTCCACCTCAAGTATGAAAAACGCGAGCCGCTGATCGAGAACCTCGATCTGGTGGTGAATTTTGACAAAGAATTTCGTGTACGGATGCCGTGAGTCCCAATCTGTCCCGCCTCGAGCGCAAGCTCGGCTATAGCTTCAAGGACCAGGACCTGATGGTCCTGGCTCTGACCCATCGCAGTTTCGCCGGCCGCAACAATGAGCGGCTGGAATTTCTCGGTGATGCCATTCTCAATTTCGTAGCCGGTGAGGCGCTGTTCGAGCGCTTCCCGCAAGCCCGCGAAGGCCAGCTATCGCGCCTGCGTGCACGCCTGGTAAAAGGCGAGACGCTGGCCGTGCTGGCCCGCGGTTTCGAACTGGGCGAATACCTGCGCCTGGGCTCCGGTGAGCTGAAAAGCGGCGGGTTCCGTCGCGAGTCGATTCTGGCAGATGCCCTGGAGGCGCTGATTGGCGCCATCTATCTGGACGCCGGTATGGATGCAGCCCGCGAGCGCGTGCTGGACTGGCTGACCGGCGAGCTGGACGGCCTGACCCTGGTCGACACCAACAAGGATCCGAAAACGCGACTGCAGGAATTTCTGCAATCGCGTGCCTGTGAGCTGCCTCGTTACGAGGTGGTGGACGTACAGGGCGAGCCGCACTGCCGTACCTTCATGGTCGAGTGCCAGGTTTCCCTGCTCAATGAAAAGACCCTGGGCCAGGGCGGCAGCCGGCGTATCGCCGAGCAGGTCGCTGCGGCTGCGGCGCTGATCGCCCTCGGGGTGGAGAATGGCAATGACTGATGCACCTGTGACCCGTTGCGGCTACGTCGCCATCGTCGGCCGGCCCAACGTGGGCAAGTCGACGCTGCTCAACCACATCCTCGGGCAGAAGCTGGCGATCACCTCGCGCAAACCGCAGACCACCCGCCACAACATGCTCGGAATCAAGACCGAGGGCGAGATTCAGGCCGTCTATGTCGACACCCCCGGCCTGCACAAGCAAAACGACAAAGCGCTCAACCGCTACATGAACCGCAGCGCCTCCAGCGCGCTGAAGGACGTCGATGTGGTGGTGTTCGTGGTCGACCGCATGCGCTGGACCGACGAAGACCAGCTGGTGCTGGAGAAGGTGCAGCACGTCAAATGCCCGATCCTGCTGGCGGTGAACAAATCCGACCGCCTGGAAGACAAGAGCGAGTTGCTGCCACACCTCAATTGGCTGGCCGAGCAGTTGCCGCAGGCCGAGATCGTGCCGATCTCCGCGTTGCAGGGGCAGAACCTCGACACCCTGGAGAAGCTGGTGGGTGAGCGCCTGCCGGAGTCCGAACATTTCTATCCGGAAGACCAGATCACCGACCGCTCCAGCCGTTTCCTGGCTGCCGAGCTGATCCGCGAGAAGATCATGCGCCAGCTCGGTGCCGAGCTGCCGTACCAGATCACCGTGGAGATCGAGGAGTTCAAACAGGAAGGCCGTATCCTGCATATCCACGGTCTGATCCTGGTGGAGCGCGACGGACAGAAGAAGATCATCATCGGCGACAAGGGCGAGCGCATCAAACGCATCGGCGCGGACGCGCGCAAGGACATGGAAACCATGTTCGACTCCAAGGTGATGCTCAACCTCTGGGTCAAGGTCAAAGGTGGCTGGTCCGATGACGAGCGCGCCCTGCGCTCGCTGGGTTACCTGGATTGATCGAGGCGCCATGCGCATCCTCGTCGTTGCTCATGGCGCATTCTGGCGGTTAACCACATGACTTCTGCCGCCTACGTTCTGCATAGCCGCCCGTACAAGGAAAGCAGCGCCCTGGTGGATTTCTTCACCGCCCAAGGGCGCGTGCGTGCCGTACTACGCGCCGCACGCGGCAAGGTCGGCAGCATTGCCCGACCTTTTGCGCCGCTGGAGCTGGAGCTGCGTGGGCGCGGCGAGCTGAAGAGTGTCGGCCGCCTGGAAAGCGCCGGCATTCCCCTATTGCTGATGGGCGAGGCGCTGTTCTCAGGGCTCTATCTCAACGAACTGCTGATCCGCCTGCTACCGGCCGAAGATCCGCACCCCGTGATGCTCGAACACTACGGTCTGACGCTGCAGGCTCTGGCTGCCGGTCGTGCGCTGGAACCGCTGCTGCGCGCGTTCGAATGGCGCCTGCTGGACGAGCTGGGCTATGGTTTCGCCCTGGATCGCGACCAGCACGACCAACCCATCGATCCAACGGCACTTTACCGTTGGCAGCAGGACATTGGCCTGGTGCCGGTGGTACAACTGCAACCCGGTGTGTTCCAGGGCCGCGAACTGCTGGCCATGGCCGAGGCTGACTGGCAAACGCCGGGCGCGCTGGCCGCCGCCAAGCGTCTTATGCGCCAGGCGCTGGCACCCCATCTTGGCGGCAGGCCCCTGGTCAGCCGCGAACTTTTCATGACGCTCAAGGAGTCCAAGCGTGACTGAGGCCAATCGTATTCTGCTCGGCGTGAACATCGACCACGTCGCCACCCTGCGCCAGGCTCGCGGTACGCGTTACCCGGACCCGGTCAAGGCTGCGCTGGACGCCGAAGAAGCCGGTGCCGATGGCATCACCGTGCACTTGCGCGAGGATCGCCGACATATCCAGGATCGTGATGTACGTGTGCTGGCCGATGTGCTGCAGACGCGGATGAACTTCGAAATGGGTGTCACCGACTTCATGCTCGGTTTCGCCGAGCAGATCCGCCCGGCGCACGTGTGCCTGGTGCCGGAAACCCGTCAGGAGCTGACCACCGAAGGCGGTCTGGACGTGGCTGGGCAGGAGGCGCGTATCGCCGCAGCAGTAGAGCGGTTGTCGCTGGCCGGTTGTGAGGTTTCACTGTTTATCGACGCCGAAGAGCGGCAGATCGAAGCGGCCATGCGCGTCGGCGCTCCGGCCATCGAACTGCACACCGGCCGGTACGCCGATGCCCATACGGCGGAGGAAGCGGCTCATGAGCTGTCGCGTATCCGTGATGGCGTCATTTGCGGCCTGAACCACGGTCTGATCGTCAATGCCGGTCATGGCCTGCATTACCACAACGTCGAGGCAGTGGCCGCGATCATGGGCATCAACGAGCTGAACATCGGCCATGCGATCGTCTCACATGCCTTGTTCGTGGGCTTCAAGCAAGCTGTCGCCGAGATGAAGGCGCTGATCGTGGCCGCCGCCAACCGCGGCTAGTGGACTTTGTGGGAGGGGCTTCAGCCGCGACTTTCGATGGTCTATCGCCGCTGAAGCGTCTCCCACTTTGTTCGTTCAGCCCTGGCTGAATGCCTGAATCATCTGCGTGGCGAGCGCCTCGATGGCATCGTTACGCTGATGGCCGCGTATCAATTTGATGTGGTACTCGCCTAGCGGCGGCAGCCCCTGTTCCGCGCCGAGTCGGCGCAGCGGCGGCCTGACCAGGCTGCGTGGGAAGGGCGCGATGGCCAGGTCAGCGGTCATTGCCGCTTCCTGGCCAGCGCACTGCTCGCAGGAATAGGCGATGCGATAGGCCACACCCTGACGATCCAGCGCATCGAGCGCGGTGCGGCGCCAGGCGCAGCCGGGGTTGGCCAGTGCCAGCGGCAAGGGCGAGCGCTGCATGGCCAGGCCACCGTCACGCCCGGCCCAGACCAGTTCCTCGGAATAAATCACTTCGCCGCGTGCATCATCCAGGCCGTCGTTGCCGGCGTTGATCAGGGTCAGGTCCAGCTCGCCGGCATCCAGCTTTGCCACCAGATCCACACTGCGCCCGACATTGACCTCGACCTCCACGGCCGGATGGCTGCGGGCGAACAGAGTCAAGACACTCGGTAGTACGCGGTCGCCGATATCATTCGGCGTGCCGAAGCGCACGCGGCCGGTCAGCGTCGGGGTGAGAAAGCGTGCCACCGCTTCCTCGTTGAGCTTGAGCAGGCGCCTGGCATAGCCGAGTAGCACCTCGCCTTCGGCGGTCAGGCGAACCTGTCGTGCCTCGCGGATGAACAGGCGCTGGCCGAGGGTCTCCTCCAGCCGCTTGATCTGCAGGCTGACGGCCGCCGTGCTGCGAAACACCTGTGCTGCGGTGCGGGTAAAGCTGCCGCTGTCGGCGATGGCGACGAAGGTGCGTAGCACATCGTTTTCCAGAAGCGGCAGGGAGATGGGGGCTGTCGCGTTCATGAGCGTTAAATATTTCTTAATTCGCTGTTTGATATTTGTCGTTTGTTTGAACGATAGGCGCGTTTCATCCTGATCGCAAGCCCGGCAAGAAGCCGGCTGCGAAACGGAGGAAAGGTCATGAACAGTTCGAGCAATCGCGACAAGTCGCGCCCAGCCATGCCCGAGTTCTATATGCCGGCCATGTGGCCGCTGGATCTGCAGAACGCCATCGTCGACTGGATTGGCGCCTGGTTCTGGCGTCGGCGCATGCGCCGCCTACTGGCGCAGGACATCGAGGGCTCGATTCGTCTGGGCAGCGCCCGTGGCGTGGTGGAGCAGGGCGCCGGTGAACCGCTGCGGCTGATCGCACAGCGACGTGCACGCTGGCTGCGGCCGTAGGGCGTACTCGCGAAGCAGTACGCCGTTGCTAAGTGAGGTTCATGCTGAGATTCGAGGATACACCGATGGCGGACTGTTCGCTTCGCTCCTGAGTCCGCCCTACGAGCTGATCGCACAGCGACGTGCACGTTGGCTGCGGCCGTAGGGCGGGTGCAACCCGCAAATTGCAGTCTGGCGGGTTGCACCCGCCCTACGAGAACCGCTGTCCTTAGGGCTTGCGTGCGATCAGCACGGCGCGGGTCGGTGCCGGCAGGCCTTCGACCGTACGGCTGTGGTCGGCCGGGTCGAGAAATTCCGGCAGCGACTGGAAGCGCATCCACTCGGTGGCGCGTTGTTCTTCCACCGAAGTAGTGCTGACGTCTACGCAGCGCACATCCTCGAAGCCGGCGCGGCGCAGCCAGCGCTCCAGCGCCGGCGCCGAAGGCAGGAACCAGACGTTGCGCATCTGCGCGTAGCGATCTTCGGGCACCAGCACCTGTTCGGCGTCGCCTTCAACTACGAGGGTTTCCAGCACCAGCTCGCCGCCCTTGACCAGCGCGTCCTTGAGATCCAGCAGATGGTCGATGGGCGAGCGACGGTGATAGAGCACGCCCATGGAGAACACCGTGTCGAATCCCTGCAGCTTGGCCGGTAGTTCCTCGAAGGCCAGTGGCAGGTGCCACACCGGTTGATCTGGCAGGTAGCGCTTCATCGCCAGGAACTGGCAGAGAAACAGCCAATTGGGGTCGATGCCGACCACGCTGTCGGCACCCGCGCCGAGCATGCGCCACATGTAGTAGCCGTTGCCGCAGCCGACATCCAGGATGCGCTTGCCGACCAGATCCAGGTGCGGGGCGACGCGCTGCCATTTCCAGTCCGAGCGCCATTCGGTGTCGATGTGTACGCCGAACAGCTCGAACGGCCCCTTGCGCCAGGGGATCAGGCCCTGCAGGGCCGTTTTCAACTGCGCGCGCGTGGCCTCGTCGCAGGCGCCGCCGAAGGCGAAACGCCGGGCCAGTTCCACCTCGCTCACCGGCAGGTCCGGCAGTGCCTGCACCGCGCCGTACCAGCGGGCGAGGTCGCCGTGACCGATGGCCAGCTTGGCATCAAGCTGCCCGGGCAGCTCACAAGCCCATTCCTGCAGCGGGGTGCCGGCCAGTTGCGCTTGCAGGGCATCGAGATCCAGGTCGCGCATCATGGCAGGGCCACCAGCGAGGCAAAGTTCAGGCACTGGAACCAGGGCAATACCTTGCTGAAGCCAGCGGCCTGCAGTCGTTCGCGGTGCTGCTCAAGGCTGTCGGGCAGCATCACCTTTTCGATGGCGCTGCGTTTCTGCGCGATTTCCAGTTCGCTGTAGCCATTGGCGCGTTTGAAGGCGACATGCAGCTCGGTGAGCAGCTCATGCTCGGCGGCGTCCTCGAAGCGCAGCTTCTCCGAGAGAATCAGTGCGCCACCCGGCAACAGCGCCTGGCGAATGCGCGTGAGCAGCTCCAGGCGCCGCTCCGGCGGGATGAACTGCAGGGTGAAGTTGAGCGTGACCAATGAGGTGGGCTGCAGGTCGAGGGCGAGAATATCGGCCTCGATCACCTCCACCGGCAGCAGCTCCTGGAACATGGCGTCCTGGGCATGCAGGTATTCGCTACAACGCGCGACCATGGCCGAGGAGTTGTCCACGGCGATTACCTTGCAACCGTCGACGCGCACATGACGGCGCAGCGCCTGGGTCACCGCGCCGAGCGAGGCGCCGAGGTCGTACAGGGTTGTGTGCGGCTGGGCGAACTGGCCGGCGAGCACGCCGATGTTCTCGACGATGGTCGGATAGCCGGGCACCGAGCGCTTGATCATGTCGGGGAAGACCCGCACCACGTCCTCGTTGAAGACGAAGTCGGGCACCTCGGGCAGAGGCTGGGCGAATAGGCGATCGGGTTCTTGGCTCACGGCAGTCGCAACAGGTAGCGGAAAGGCCGGCATTTTAGCCAAGTGTGGCGCAACAGTCAGGCGCTGTTGCTGCGCTGGAAGGCCGAAGCGGTGATGCCCCATTGGCCGAGCCAGTAGGTGAGGATGATGGCGTAAGGCGCGGCGTCGAAGCTGGCGACGAAGCGGTCGATGCCGATCAGGCTGTCGGACAACACGAAGAGCGCCGCACCGCCGGCGGCCAGCCAGGTGGAGCGTGGCTGCAGCTGCGGATGACCGAGGCGGGCCAGCGCGCGCCACAGCATCAGGCTGATCGCCGTGGCATAGCAGGCCACCGGGATCAGCAACTCACCCAGGCCGCTGCTGGCCAGCACGGCGAACATCGCACCGCCGGCGATCAGTGCCAGCAGCAGGGCGGGCAGGGCCGGTTGCCGGCTGTCGGAGACGTAGGCGCGCAGGTAGGCCAGATGACCGAGCAGAAAGGCGCCGAGGCCGAACACGAACAGATCGCCGGGCCAGTCCAGCAGGATGTCGCCAGCCAGCGAGAACACCAGGCCGATGCCGATCCAGCTGCGGTAGGTGCCGGCTGGCGCCTGGCGCAGCCAGAGCAGCAGGGCGATCACCGGGATGCCCTTGGTCAGCAGGCTGAGCTGTGCATCGCCGGTAATCCGGCCATAGAGAAATACCGCAGCACCCGCCAGGCCCAGCAGCAACCAACGCATAGCAAGACTCCCTTCATCATTGGAATGGCGCGACTATGCCCAGCGACCGAACGGCTGCCAATGCGAGGGATGCCAAATCGAGGGGCGGATCGTGCCGCTACTCGACGCCGCCGGCAGTATTGGGCAACGTATGCGTTCGCTCAGGAGAAGCGCATGTCCATATCGCCACCTGTCACCGAGCTGATCGAGCGCCTTTACCGCGATGAATCGCGCCGCGTGCTCGCCACCCTGATCCGCCTGCTGGGTGATTTCGACCTGGCCGAGGAGGCGCTGCACGAGGCGTTTCGCAGTGCGGTCGAGCAATGGCCGCAAGGCGGTGTGCCGGACAATCCGCGTGCCTGGCTGGTCTCCGCCGGGCGCTTCAAGGCCATCGACAACCTGCGTCGGCAACGTCGTTTCCAGCCGCTGGATGAACAGGTCGAGTTGCCAGATGAGAGCGACGCCGAAGGGGGCGAACTGCTCGAGGACGACCGCCTGCGCCTGATTTTCACCTGCTGTCACCCGGCGCTGGCCAGCGATGCACAGGTGGCACTAACCCTGCGCGAGGTGTGCGACCTGACCACCGAGGAGATCGCCCGCGCTTTCCTCTCCAGCCCTGCGACCCTGGCCCAGCGCATCGTGCGGGCCAAGGCGAAGATTCGCGATGCGCGCATTCCCTACGAAGTGCCGGGGCGCAGCGAGCTGCCCGAGCGGTTGGAGGCGGTGCTGCGCGTGGTCTATCTGGTATTCAACGAAGGCTACTTCGCCAGCTCGGGTGATTCGCTGACCCGCAGCCAGCTGTCCGACGAAGCGATTCGCCTGGGACGGCTACTGCTGGAGTTGCTGCCCGAGCCGGAAGTGCAGGGACTGCTGGCGCTGATGCTGCTGCACGAATCGCGACGCGCTGCGCGCAGTGGCGTCGATGGCGAGGTGATTCTTCTGGAAGCCCAGGATCGCAGCCTGTGGAATCGCGAATTGATCGCCGAAGGCGAGGCGCTGGTGCTGCATGCGCTGCACTCGCGGCGTTTCGGCCCCTACAGCCTGCAGGCGGCCATTGCTGCCGTGCATGCCGATGCGGCCAGTCTGGAAGAAACCGATTGGGCGCAGATCGTCGGGCTGTATGACGAGCTGCTGCGCCTGAACTCTTCGCCGGTGATCGAACTCAACCGCGCCGTGGCACTGGCCATGCGTGACGGTGAGCAGGCGGGGCTGGTGGAGATTGACCGATTGCTGGCTGCAGGCGAATTGGAGGGCTACCACCTGGCCCATGCGGCGCGGGCCGATCTGCTGCGTAGGCTTGGCCGGCGTGAGCAGGCGGCCGCTGCCTACCGCCAGGCCCTGGCGCTGGCGCAACAGGGGCCGGATCGGCAGTTTCTGCAGAAAAGACTGGAAGAGCTGGGTGCCTAGCCCCTGTATCCGTAGCCCGGATGCAATCCGGGGATGACGCACTCCCGGATTGCATCCGGGCTACGGGGCTTGTAGGGCTGCACGTAGGGCGTGCTGCGCGCACCAGCAATATTGTGCGCGCATGAGGTGCGCACGGCGCACCCTACAGAGGGGCGTGCTTAGCCTGCCACCAATACGCGAATCGCTTCAAGGCGCAGGGCAGCCTTGTCGAACATCGCCAGGCTCTGTTCGCGCTGCTCGCGCAGGGCGTCGATCTCGCTGTCACGCACGCTCGGGTTGACCGCGCGCAGGGCGACCAGACGCGCCAGTTCCTCGTCCAGTTCGGCGACCAGGCGACGCTTGGCCTCGGCCACGCGCTCGACATGACGCGGCATGACCTTGGCTTCAGCGTCGTTGATCTGCTTGGCCAGCACGTCGCGCTGGGCCTGGACGAACTTGTTGGCGCTGGCCCGCGGCACGCTTTCCAGCTGGTCGTTGAGGGTTTCGAAGCCGACCTTGGCGGCCAGGTCGTTGCCATTGGCGTCGAACAGGCAACGCAGCGCCGCCGGTGGCAGGAAGCGTCCTAGCTGCAGCTTGCGCGGGCCGACCACTTCGCTGACGTAGAGCAGCTCCAGCAGCACGGTGCCAGGCTTGAGCGCCTTGTTCTTGATCAGCGCCACCGCGGTGTTGCCCATCGAGCCGGACAGCACCAGGTCCATGCCGCCCTGCACCATGGGGTGTTCCCAGGTGAGGAATTGCATGTCCTCGCGGGCCAGAGCCTGCTCGCGGTCGTAGGTAATGGTCACCGCCTCGTCGTCGCCCAGGGGGAAGCTGGCGTCCAGCATCTTCTCGCTGGGGCGCAGGATCAAGGCGTTGTCGGAGTGGTCTTCGCTGTCGATGCCGAAGGCGTTGAACAGCTCTTCCATGTAGATCGGCAGGGTGAACTGGTCATCCTGCTCGAGGATGGCTTCCACCAGCGCCTCGCCTTCGCCAGCGCCGCCGGAGTTCAGCTCCAGCAGGCGGTCGCGGCCGCTGTGCAGCTCGCCTTCCAGGCGGATGCGTTCGGCGGTGGCTTCGTCCACCAGTTGCTGCCACTGGCCGTCGTCACCGTTCTCCAGCAGCGGCAGCAGGCGCGGGCCAAACTGGTGCTGCAGGGCGTTGCCGGTGGGGCAGGTGGCGAGGAAGGCGTTCAGCGCCTGGTGGTACCACTGGAACAGACGCTCCTGCGGGCTGTTCTCCAGGTAAGGTACGTGCAGCTGGATGCGATGTTTCTGGCCGATACGGTCGAGACGGCCAATGCGCTGTTCCAGCAGGTCCGGGTGTGCTGGCAGGTCGAACAGCACCAGGTGATGGGCGAACTGGAAGTTGCGGCCTTCGGAGCCGATTTCCGAGCAGATCAGCACCTGCGCGCCGAATTCCTCGTCGGCGAAGTAGGCGGCGGCGCGGTCGCGCTCGAGGATACTCATGCCCTCATGGAATACCGTGGCGGGGATGCCGGAGCGCACGCGCAGGGCGTCTTCCAGATCCAACGCGGTCTCGGCGTGCGCACAGATCACCAGCACCTTGAATTTCTTCAGCATCTTCAGGGTGTCGATGAGCCATTCGACGCGCGGGTCGATACGCCACCAGCGCTGCTCTTCGTCGATATCGTCCTGCGCCTGGTAGCTGACTTCCGGGTACAGCTCGGCATGCTCGCCCAGCGGTAGTTCCAGATATTCATCGGGGCTCGGCAGCGGGTAGGGGTGCAGCTCGCGTTCAGGGAAACCCTGCACCGCGGCGCGGGTGTTGCGAAACAGCAGGCGGCCGGTGCCGTGGCGATCCAGCAGCTCGCGTACCAGGCGGGCGCGTGCTTCTTCGTCGCCGCCGTCGATGGCGTCCAGCAGTTCGCGGCCTTCATCACCGAGGAAGCCGCCGATGGCGTCGCGCGCCTGGGCGCTGAGCTTGCCCTGGTCGAGCAGCTCCTGCACCGCTTCGGCCACCGGGCGGTACTGGCTGCTTTCGGCGCGGAAGGCTTGCAGATCATGGAAACGGTTGGGGTCGAGCAGGCGCAGACGGGCGAAGTGGCTGTCCTGGCCGAGCTGTTCCGGGGTGGCGGTGAGCAGCAGCACGCCGGGGATGACCTCGGCCAGTTGCTCGACCAGCGAATATTCGGCGCTGGCCTGCTCCGGGTGCCAGACCAGGTGGTGGGCTTCGTCGACCACCAGCAGGTCCCAGCCGGCGGCGAACAGCGCGTCCTGGGCCTTTTCGTCGTCCTTCAGCCATTCCAGGGCGACCAGCGCCAGCTGGCAATCCTCGAAGGGGTTGCTGGCGTCGCTTTCCATGAAACGCTCGGCGTCGAACAGGGCGACGTCGAGGTTGAAACGCCGGCGCATTTCCACCAGCCACTGGTGCTGCAGGTTTTCCGGCACCAGGATCAGCACGCGGCTGGCGCGCCCGGAGAGCAGCTGGCGATGGATCACCAGGCCGGCTTCGATGGTCTTGCCCAGACCCACTTCGTCGGCCAGCAATACGCGCGGGGCGATGCGGTCAGCCACTTCACGGGCGATATGCAACTGGTGAGCGATCGGTTGCGCGCGTGCACCGCCGAGGCCCCAGAGGGACGACTGCAGCAGGCGGCTGTTGTGTTCGAGGCTGTGGTAACGCAGGGCGAACCAGGCCAGCGGGTCGATCTGGCCGGCGAACAGGCGGTCGCTGGCCAGGCGGAACTGGATGAAGTTCGACAGCTGGGTTTCCGGCATGGTCACCGGTTTATGCTGGGCATCGAGGCCGTGGTAGACCAGCAGGCCGTCGACGTCCTCGACTTCCTGCACGGTGAGCTTCCAGCCCTCGAAATGGGTGATTTCGTCACCCGGGGCGAAGCGTACACGGGTCAGCGGGGCATTGCGCGTGGCGTACTGGCGGGTTTCGCCGGTGGCCGGGTAGAGCACGGTGAGCAGGCGGCCGTCCTCGGCGAGGATGGTTCCCAGACCCAATTCCGCTTCGCTGTCACTGATCCAGCGTTGCCCCGGTTGATATTGCGCCATGCCTGTCTGTCTCCCGCGTGAAAAAGCCGGCTATGGTAACGGATGCAGCGCCACGGCCAAAGCGGTCATGGCACTATTGCCGTGCGGCTTAGTCAAAAGTGTAGCGAGCACCGGCTAAAGTCGCGGCTCACGGGGCCGACAGCCTGACCAAAGGAGGTGCTGCAACGTGCTACCGCCTATCCCCCATAGCCTGGTGCCGGTCACTGCCTCGCAGGACGTGATCAAGCCCAAGCCCGAGATTCCTCCGGTGACGCCTGCCGAGGGCAGTGCCAAGGAAAGTGCGCTTAGCCTCGACAAGCGTCATCCACAGGAAACCGAGGAGCTGCTGCGCGATGAACAGCGTCGGCGGCAGCGGCGCGGCTACACCCCCGAACAACTGGCTGAGGCCGAGCCGGAAGAGGTGGAGCAGGCGCTGGGCGATCTGCCACGAAAGGGACTTTGGGTGGATGTGGAAGTCTGAGACACTGATTTCATTCTCTTCTTCATAGACCTCACGATGCTGTTCGCCGACCCCTTGCCCGCACTTGCCGATGCCGAGCTGGACTATCTACCCGGCTGGGTCGACGTCGCACTTGCCGACAGCTGGCTGCGAGCCCTGGTCGAGCAGACGCCCTGGCAGCAGCCGGAGCTGTTCATCCATGGCCGTTATCACCGCACGCCACGGCTGACGGCCTGGTATGGCGACCCCGAGGCACGCTATCGCTATTCAGGAAAGTTGCACGAGCCTCTGCCCTGGACGCCGCTGCTCGACGAGATTCGTCAACGTGTCGCGAAAGAGGTCGGTCAACCGCTCAATGCCGTGCTGCTCAATCATTACCGCGACGGCCAGGACTCCATGGGCTGGCACAGTGATGCCGAGCCGGAGCTGGGGCGTGATCCGCTGATCGCTTCGCTCAACCTGGGCGGCAGCCGGCGCTTCGATCTGCGCCGCGTTGGCAGCACCCGAATCGAACACTCGCTGACGCTGGAGCATGCTTCGCTACTGGTCATGCGCGGGCCGACCCAGCATCATTGGCAGCATCAAGTGGCGAAGACGCGCCAAACCTGCGCGCCACGCCTGAACCTGACCTTTCGCCTGATCCGGTTTCCGCTATGAGCAATGACGACAAGCTGATCGATTTCGCCGCCGAGCGCGACAAGCGTATCCACGACCTCAACGACAAGCGCCTCAACGAGATGCGCCAGGTTTTCGAGCAGGTGTTGCCGATCGGCAAGGCCAAGAAGAAGTCCAAGAGCAAACCCAAGAAACGCTGAAAATCCCGCCGTTCAATCGTTGTGCACGGCTGCCAGGCCGTGCTTCCCGCCTCGTACCCTCTCGATTTCTTGACCTGCGTCAGTATTTCCGTAGGCCCCCTCGCGCCTGCTCGTCGGCCATTGACTCAGATCAATTTTCCCGCCGTCAGCGCTGATACCGTGAAGCCATCCCAGACAGACAGGCACAACAGGAGGCAGCCATGTTCGTCGATACAGTGGTTCTCGCCGGAGTCGGCACCGTACTTCTGATGGTCGCGTTCTTCGGGGGTGTTGGTTACTTCATCTGGAAGGATGCGCACAAGCGCAAGCAGAGCTGATCCTTCCAGTTCAATGGGCACGCAAGGCAATTCGGGCGACTTCGGTCGCCCTTTTTTTATTTGCGCGTTGCCCACCTGAGATCGCAGCACCTTCTGGACATAAATGCTTAGCTAGCTAATAATTGAGTTTCGCACGGAGGCGCAACTCAATCGCTACAGCTATGTTCAGGGCGGAGATTCTTTCAGGTAGCCATCGTGCGTGATTCCTTGCTGGCGTTTCTCGCGCCAAGCTCGCAAGCCGTTCAATTTGCCATCAAGACCCTGCTCGGCGGTGGTCTGGCGCTGTGGTGCGCGTTGCGTTTCGGCCTGGAACAGCCGCAGTGGGCGCTGATGACCGCGTTCATCGTCGCCCAGCCGCTGTCCGGCATGGTCGTGCAGAAGGGCCTGGCGCGGCTGCTCGGCACCCTGGTCGGCACCTTCATGGCCGTGGTGATGATGGGGCTGTTCGCCCAGGCGCCGCTGTTGTTCGTGCTGGCATTCGCCCTGTGGCTGGCGCTGTGCACGGCATCCTCGACCATGTTGCGCAGCGCCTGGTCGTACTCTTTCGTGCTGGCCGGCTACACCGTGGCGATCATCGCCTTGCCGGCCATCGGCAAGCCGCATGTGGTGTTCGACGAGGCCATCGCCCGTTGTACGGAAATCTGCCTGGGCATCACCTGCGCCACCCTGAGCAGCGCCTTGCTCTGGCCGCAGCGGGTCGAACGGCAACTGGCGCAGCAGGCACGTAACGCCTGGCAGGCTGGAGTAGCGGCGTCGCGCCAGGCATTGGCGGGTGAGGCCGACTCGCGGCAAGGCTTGCTGGAAGTGCTGGCGCGCATCGTCGCCGTGGATGCTCAGCGTGAGCATGCCTGGTTCGAGGGCGCGCAAGGGCGCCAGCGAGCCGTGGCGCTGAGGGTGCTGAGTCGTGATCTGCTCGGCATGTTGCGTCTGGCCCGCGGTGTGGCGCGACAGTGGCGGCAACTGAGCAGCAGCGAGGCGCAGGCTGTCGCGCCCTGGCTGCAAGTGGTGGATGAGCGCCTGCAGCAGGCGCAGCCAGAAGGCTTGCTGGAGCTTGTCGAGCAACTGCGCCAGGCGGCGCAGGACGAAGAACTGAGCAGTGGCCAGCAACTGTGTCTGGAACGCTTGATGGTGCTGCTGTTGCGTGTCGAGGATGCCAGTCGTGCCTTGCTCGCAGTCGAGGAAGGCAGGGCGCCGGCCGATGCGCCGCGCGCCTTGTCCTGGCACTACGATTGGCAGACTGCGCTGGTGTATGGCTCGCGCAGCGCGCTGACCTTCCTGGTTCTGGCGGCATTCTGGCTGGCCACTGGCTGGACCCACGCCACCGGTGCGCTGCTGCTGGCCTGCGTGGTGTGCAGCCTGTTCGCCCGGCTCGAAGCGGCGCCGCAGATCGGCATGATGTTTCTGCGCGGCATCTTCTACGCACTGCCAGTGGCGTTCTTCGTCGGGCAGATTCTGATGCCGCAGATCGACGGCTTCGTGATGCTCTGCATGGTGCTGGGTGTGCCGTTGTTCTTTGGTGTGCTGGGTATGGCCAAGCCGGCGACGGCTGCGACCTCGACCTCGTTTTGCCTGCACTTCATCGTGCTCTGCCTGCCGGCACCGGGTGTCGGCTACAACGTCGAGTTCTTCCTCAATGAGGCGCCAGGCATGCTGATAGGCGTGGGTTGTGCGGTGATGGCTTTCAAGCTGGTGGTACTGCGCAATCCAGTCTGGCATGGCCGGCGCCTGATGCAGGCGATCCTGACCGATCTCGGACGCCTGACCCGTCGCGACCTGGGCCGCGCCGAAAACTGGTTCGGCGGGCGCATGGCGGATCGTCTGCTGCAGTTGGCGCGGCATTATCCGGCGCGGCCGGATCAGGCTCGCAGCCGCTGGGACGATGGCGTGGCTGGCCTTGATCTGGGCGACGAGTTGCTACATCTGCGCAAGTGCCTGGCCAATGCCGATGCCGGCCTGGCGCGGTCGCAGCAGCGTTTCCTGGAACACCTCGATGACGCGCTGGAGCGTGGCCCCGCGCCAGGGCGTGAAGACGAGCTGAACGCAGCGGTGGCCGAATTGCAGGAGGCCCTGCGCGCCTGCACGCCGAGCATCGACAAGCGCCTGGCCGAGGCGGCGCTGTTGCAGCTGCAGAGCGGCTGGCGTCATTGGTGTCACGTGAAAGGGGAGGCCCATGGGCTTACATGAATGGTCGCTGGGTGGCGTATTGCTGAGCCCTATGGCGGCCTACGCGGTATTGGCGCTGTTGCTGACTGGCGTGTTGCGCCTGGGCTTGCAGCGCATAGGGTTGTCGCGCTGGATCTGGCACGAAGCCCTGTTCGATTGTGCCTTGTATGTCTGTGTCCTAGCGGCCGTGATTGCCGTGCTGGGGCGGTAAGGAGAGAAAGCATGCGTTCGACCATTCGAGTCGGCATCACCCTGGCCATGGTGGTGGCGGCGATCTTCGCCGGCTCCTGGATCTGGCAGCACTATATGTACTCGCCCTGGACACGTGACGCCCGCGTGCGCGCCGACGTGGTGACCATCGCCCCGGACGTGTCCGGCTGGGTGGTCGAGCTCAAGGTGCGCGACAACCAGCAGGTCAAGGCGGGTGACCTGCTGATGAGCATCGATCGCGACCGCTATCAGGCGGCGGTGGAGAAGGCCAGGGCGGTGGTGGATATTCGTCGCCAGCAATTGAGCCTGCGCGAGCACGAGGCCTCGCGCCGTTCCCGTCTGGGCGCCCAGGCGATCAGTGCCGAGCTGCTGGAAAACGCGCAGATCAATGCCGAGATGGCGCGCAGCGAATACCGCGAGGCGCAGGCCGATCTACGTGTGGCCGAGCTGAATCTGGCGCGCAGCGAAGTGCATGCCCCGCGCGATGGGCAGATTACCAACCTGGTGCTGGCGCAGGGCAACTACGTGAATGCCGGGCAGGCGGTGATGGCGCTGGTCGATACCCAGTCGTTCTACGTACAGGCGTATTTCGAGGAGACCAAGCTGCCGCGCATTCAGGTCGGCGCGCCGGTGGAGGTCTGGTTGATGGGCGGTGACCAGCAGCTTCGTGGCGAGGTGGAGAGCATCAGTCGCGGCATCACCGACCGCAACGCCAGCCCGGACGGGCAGTTGCTGGCCGATGTCGAGCCGACCTTCAACTGGGTGCGTCTGGCGCAGCGTATTCCGGTACGGATCAGGCTGGATCAGGTGCCCGAGGGAGTGGTGCTGAGTGCTGGCATGACTGCCAGCGTAAGGGTGGAGTAGGGCGTTTTCGATACTGTGGGAGGGCTTTAGCCGCGACAACCTGTAAAGGCTCGCGGCTAAACCCCTCCCACGTTTGATCGCTCCCACGCTCCGCGTGGTAGCACAGTCTAGGACGCTCTGCGTCCGCTGCGGTTCAGGCAGCGTCTAGTATCGCCAAGCAGGACGCGGAGCGTCCCAGGTGCCCACTCAGAGCGTGGGTACCATCAACATTTCAGCCTTAGCCGCGCTCGATCTGTGCCGGCGTGCGGCGCATCAGCACCTTGCCGTGGCGCACCGACACCAGCGCATGGCCCTGGCTGCGCACCATCTCGTAATCGTCCGGCGCCGAGAGGATCAGCAGGTTGGCCGGGCGACCCACTTCCAGACCATAGCGATCACCCAGCGCCAGCGCGCGGGCCGAATTGTCGGTGATCAGATCCAGGCTGCGCTTGAGGTCTTCGTAGCCAAGCATGTGGCAGATGTGCAGGCCGGCTTCGAGGATGCGCAGGATGTTGCCGTTACCCAGCGGATACCAGGGGTCGACGATGGAGTCCTGGCCGAAGCACACGTTCATCCCGGCGCGGTCGATCTCCGCCACGCGGGTCAGGCCACGACGTTTCGGGTAGGTATCGAAGCGGCCTTGCAGGTGGATGCTCTCGGTGGGGCAGGAGATGAAGCTGATGCCGCTCATTTTCAGCAGGCGGAACAGCTTGGAGCAGTAGGCGTTGTCGTAAGAGCCCATGGCGGTGGTGTGGCTGGCGGTGACGCGCGCGCCCATGCCACGCACGCGGGCTTCCTCGGCCAGCACTTCGAGAAAACGCGACTGCGGGTCGTCGGTCTCGTCGCAGTGCACGTCCACCAGGCAGCCGCTGCGCTCGGCCAGGTCCA
Organism: Pseudomonas sp. ZH-FAD; assembly: GCF_002803095.1. Lineage (GTDB taxonomy): Bacteria > Pseudomonadota > Gammaproteobacteria > Pseudomonadales > Pseudomonadaceae > Aquipseudomonas. The sequence goes on from NZ_PGLR01000007.1 coordinate 147,276, forward strand.
TGAGGAACTTGATCGACGATACGCCCTGGTCACGGGTGTTCTCGAAGTGCGGGATACCGCCGACCACGTCGGCGCCCAGCTCGATGGCCTGCTCCATCAGCGCGCGACCATTGGCATAGGACTCGATACCCTCCTGCGGGAAAGCGACGATCTGCAGGTCGATCAGGTGGCGGGTTTCTTCGCGTACTTCGAGCATGGCCTTGAGCGCGGCCAGGGTCGGGTCGGTGACGTCGACGTGCGTGCGCACGTGCTGGATGCCATGGTCGACCAGCATGTCGATGGTCTTCTTGGCGCGCGTCTTGGTGTCTTCATGGGTGACCAGCGCCTTGCGCTCGGCCCAGCGTTCGATGCCCTCGAACAGCGTGCCGCTCATGTTCCAGGCCGGCTCGCCGGCAGTAAGGGTGGCATCGAGGTGGATGTGCGGCTCGACGAAGGGCGGCACCACGAGATTGCCGGCAGCATCCAGGTCGCCTCCGGCGATGGGGTGCAGGACTTGCTGGGCCTCGATGGCTGCGATGCGCTCATCGTCCAGGGTGATGCGGTGCAGGCCGTCGCGGCCGCGCAGGCGGGCATTGTGGATGATCATCAGGTTTCCTCTCAGGCAGGCGACGACAGGCGCCGGATCAACAGCGCAACGCTGATGTTCAGGCGGTCGTGCGGATCTTCGAACGAGCAGCCGGTCAGCGCTTCGATGCGCTGTAGACGGTAGCTCAGGGTATTGCGGTGGACGTTGAGGCGTTGCGCGGCCAGGGCCAGGTTGCCGTTCTCGGCGAACCAGGCCTCCAGCGTCGGCATCAGCACTGGTTGGTGGCGCGAGTCGTCGCCGATCAGCGGGCCGACCACGCGCTCGACGAAGCGATCGAGCAGGCTGCGGTCGCGAATCGCGCCGAGCAGTTCCAGCACGCCTAATTCATTGAAACTGCACAGGCCCAGGCGTTCGGGAAAGCGCTGCGCCACAGCCAGGGCCTGACGCGCCTCACCCAGTCCCTGGGCGAAACGCGGCGCCGCGCAGCCGGCGCTGCCCAGACCGAGGAACAGACGTAGCGGGCCAAGCTGCGGACGCAGTTCGTCGAGCAGCGCAGTCATGGCCTGGCGATTACGGGCTTCGGCCTGGCCATCAGGGCACGGCAGCAGGGCGATCCAGTGACGGCCCTGGCTGACCAGTGGCAGCGCGTCACCGAGTTCGCCGAGGCTCTGTTCCAGGCGCCGTTGCAGCAGTTGCTGACGGCTCTGCAACTGGCGCTCGGCGTCTTCATCAGGCAAGTCGCCGAACAGTTGCTCGCTGCCGTCGAGACGCAACAGCGCCACTTGACGCGGTACGTGCAGCGCCAGGCCCAGGCTGTCGCCGCGTTGCAGCAAAACGTCGAGCGACTGGTAGTCACCGTCCAGCACCTGTTCCAACACATGCTGGCGCGAGCGGCCGAGCTGCTGCGCCTGCACCAGCGCGGTGCCGATGGCCTGGGTGACCACCACCATCTTCAGCGCGTAGGGCTGCTCGATCAGTGGCAGGTTCAGGCGCTCGGCTTCGGCGATGACGCTGGGCGGGATGGCCTGGATGAACTCGGCGCCGGTAAGGATGACCATGCCGGCGACCACGCGCTCATGGCCCTCGCGCACCAGGCGTAGCAGGTTGGCTTCGTCGCGCGGGTGGTTGATGCCGGTGACGAAGATCAGCTCGCCGCCCATCACCCAGTCGGCGATGCCTTCGTTTTCGGCCACGTAGGGCCAGCGCACGGCATTGTCGCGTCCGGCCTGGCCGGCACGCAGGCGCATGCTGGCCAGATCGGGCAGGGCGAGTACGTCGGCGACGGTCAGGCTCACGCGCCAGCGACCTGCTGGCGGCCGGCCAGGGCCTTGTTCGTCTCGAACAGCACCACGTAGGCCAGGGCAGCCACGGCGATGCCCACCAGCGGCGCGACCCAGGGCGAGAAGTAGGCGCTCAGCGCACCGATCAGGTAGGCGCCCAGGCCGACCCAGTTGAATGCGGGCAGGCGCACATCGGCCAGTTTCGGGTAGCGCGCGCGGTGGCCGTAGAAGAAGTCGGCCATGATCACGCCGCCAATCGGCGGGATGATCGAGCCGAGCAGAATCAGGAAGGGGATCAGCATCTCGTACATGCCGCCGATGGCCAGCAGGGTGCCGATGCCGGCGCCGACCAGGGTCACGGTCTTGCGCTTGCCGGTGCGCAGCAGGTTGCAGCCGGCGGCGGCGAAGTTGTAGATGGTGTTGTCCTGGGTGGTCCACAGGTTGAGGAACAGCATGATCACGGCAGCCATGGACAGGCCCTGCAGCACCAGCACTTCGACCACGTCCGGTTGCTGGTAGACGATGGCGCCATAGGCACCGGCGACGATCATCAGGCCATTGCCGATGAAGAAGCCGAACAGGCTGGCCAGCACCGCGACGCGGCCGCTCTTGGCGAAGCGCGTCCAGTTGGTGGCCTGGGTGGCGCCGCTGACGAAGGTGCCGAAGACCAGGGTGATGGCCACGCTCAGGCTCATGCTCTCGGACGGTTCCACCGCCAGCAGGCCGGCGAGGCCGCCGATATCACGGGTGGCGATCCACAGCGAAGCCACCAGCAGCACCAGCATGGCCGGCACGGCGACGCGCGAGAGCAGATCCAGGCCCTTGTAGCCGACGAAGGCGGTGAGGCAGAAACCGAAGCCGAACAGCACCATCAGCGGGATGGTCAGGCCTTCGGGCAGGCCGAGAATCTTCACCAGGACGATGGCGATGGTCGCCGTGCCCCAGGCGTACCAGCCAATCTGGGTGAAGCCGAGCAGCATGTCGGACAGCTTGCTGCCTACCTCGCCGAAGCAGAAACGGCCCATCAGCACCGAGTTCAGCCCGCTACGGCAGGCGATCAGGCCCAGTACGGCGGCATACAGGCCAAGCAGTAGGTTGCCGATCACTGCAGCCCAGAGCAGGGTGGTGAAGTCGAAGGCCATGCCGATCTTGCCGCCAGCGAACATGGTGGCGGTGAAGAAGGTGAAACCGAACAACAGGATGGCGGTGGAGAACAGCCCCTTACGTGCGCCGTTGGGCACCTCGCTCAGGGGGTAATCGCTATCGGGGGTGGCGTTGCTCATGGACCTGGCTCCGGTAAGGGTGTGAAGCCTTGGCGATAGCAGGGGACGTGCCAGAAAGCAGCGCAGCGGGCTGCTTGGTAAGGTAGTCAAAGGATTTTGTGCAAAATGCACAAAGAAATGCACCTATGCGGCGCCAGGTCGCTCAAGGTTTGTGAGTGTAGAACAAAAGTGGTGCGCGACGCAGCGGTCGCGCACCAGTGTGTGGCGATTCAGTTGACGGTGACTTGCGGCATCGCCGGCATGGTCACGGTCTGCTCGCTGGCCGGGGCGAGCACTTCGGCTTCGCCGTCGACCACTTGCTTGCCGTCCTGGTTGTACACGCGGGTGGCGATGCGCACGCGGTTCTTCGGCAGTTTTTCCAGCACTTCCAGCTTCACCGTCAGGGTATCGCCGAGTTTTACCGGGCGGGTGAACTTGAGCTGTTGGCCAAGGTAGATGGTGCCCGGGCCAGGCAGGCGGCAGGCAATGGCGGCGCTGATCAGCGCACCGGTGAACATGCCGTGGGCGATGCGTTCCTTGAACATGGTCTCGGCAGCGAAGGCGGCGTCCAGGTGTACCGGGTTGTTGTCGCCGGAGACGGCGGCGAACAGCTGTACATCGCGCTCTTCCACGGTCTTCTCGAAGGCCGCTTGCTGGCCGACGCTGAGGGCTTCGTAGGGGATATTGGTGACCTGAGTCATGGGCACTCCTTGATTGGGCTTCGACCATGGCTCAGCGCCTGCTGCAGCCAGTCGATCAGGTGGGCGGTGACCTCGTCGCGATTGCTCTCGTTGAGCAGCTCATGACGGGCCTCGGGATAAATCTTCAGTTGCACGTCGCGCACGCCGGCCTCGCGCAGGGCGCCAGCCAGATCACCCAGGCGCTTGCCATCGCTGACCGGATCGCGCGAGCCGCCGATTACCAGCAGCGGCAGGTCGGCATCGATCTGCGCCAGGTTGCTGGGCGGGGTGATGTGCTGCAGGCCATCGAGCAGGTCGCACCACAACTGCGTGGTGCAGACGAAACCGCACAGCGGATCGGTCACGTATTTGTCCACTTCCGCCGGGTCGCGGCTGAGCCAGTCGAAGGCCGTTCGGTTGGGCTTGAAAGCCTTGTTGAACGAGCCGAAGGAGAGAAAATCGATGACCTTGCTGCGCCCTTTGGGGCCCAGGCGCCAGCGCTCGAAGCCGGCGATCAGCCTGGCGGCCTTGTACAGCGCCACGGGCTGGTAATTGGAGCCGGAGAGCACGGCGCCCTGCAGGCTACAGCTATGGCCCATCAGGTAGGCCATGCCGATGTAGCTGCCCATGCTGTGGCCGAACAGGAAGATTGGCGTATGCGGGTGCTGCTGGCGAATGTGGTGGTTGAGGGTGGACAGGTCGCCGACCACCTTGCTCCAGCCGTCTTCATCAGCATAGTGGCCAAGGGTGCCACGTTCGGCGGTAGCGCCATGGCCACGCTGGTCCAGCGCGTAGAGCGCGAAGCCTGCCGCGACCAGGGCTTCAGCCAGGCGTGCGTAACGCAGGCTGTGCTCGGCCATGCCATGGGCCAGCATGACCGCCGCGCGTGGCGGCTCGTCGCCGTACCAGTGATTGACCTGCAATGGTGTGCCATCGCTGGCGTTGATAACGAAGGCGTCGTGGCGCATGGCGAATCCTTGTGCCGGGAGTTGGCGGCATTGTGCACCTTGGCCGTCATCACGCAAAGCACAGTCGAATTTCCATCGAGCCGCAAAGATCGGTTACGAATCACTGCATTTATTGCGAAATTCAGCCCATCAATGACGCCTTCGAGCTATTTGCGGCGCCGCTCTGAACTGCTACTTTCCGGGCAGTCCCGCACTGCGGGCCAGATCACTTCAGGGGAAGAGGACAAGAACAATGCAACCTGATTTCTGGAACGACAAGCGCGCTCCCGGTGTGCCTAACGATATCGACCTGTCCAGCTACAAGTCGGTGATCGAAGTATTCGAGCGCTCATGCAAACGTTTCGCCGACCGTCCGGCCTTCAGCAATCTCGGCGTGACGCTGACCTATGCCGAGCTGGATCGTCTCTCCGCGACCTTCGCCGCCTACCTGCAGAAGCACACCGACCTCAAGCCGGGCGATCGTATCGCGGTGCAGATGCCCAACGTGCTGCAGTATCCCATCGCCGTGTTCGGCGCCATGCGCGCGGGGCTGATCGTGGTCAACACCAACCCGCTGTACACCGCGCGCGAGATGCGCCACCAGTTCAAGGATGCCGGGGTGCGTGCGCTGGTGTACCTGAACATGTTCGGCAAGCTGGTGCAGGAAGTGCTGCCGGATACCGAGATCGAGTACCTGATCGAAGCCAAGATGGGCGACATGCTGCCGAGCCTCAAGGGCTGGCTGGTCAACACCGTGGTGAAGAAGGTCAAGAAGATGGTGCCCGACTACCATCTGCCCCAGGCCATTGCCTTCAAGCAGGTGCTCAAGCAGGGCCACGGCCAGACGCTGGCGCCGGTCAAGGTCGGTCACGACGACATCGCCGTGCTGCAATACACCGGCGGTACCACCGGCGTGGCCAAGGGCGCCATGCTCACCCACGGCAACCTGGTGGCCAACATGCTGCAGGTCGACGCCTGCCTGGCGCAGCTCGGTGATGACGGCACGCCGCTGATGAAACAGGGGCAGGAGATCATGATCGCGCCGCTGCCGCTGTACCACATCTATGCCTTCACCGCGAACTGCATGTGCATGATGGTCAACGGCAACCAGAATGTGTTGATCACCAATCCGCGCGACATCCCCGGCTTCGTCAAGGAGCTGGGCAAGTGGAAATTTTCTGCGCTGCTGGGCCTGAACACCCTGTTCGTCGCGCTGATGGATCACCCCGAGTTCAAGAACCTCGACTTCTCCAACCTCAAGGTCACCAACTCCGGCGGTACTGCGCTGGTCAAGGCCACCGCCGAGCGTTGGCAGCAGATGACCGGCTGCACCGTGGTGGAAGGTTACGGCCTGACCGAAACCTCGCCGGTGGCCAGTACCAACCCCTACGGTGACAAGGCGCGCCTGGGCACTGTCGGCATTCCGGTGCCGGGCACGGCGTTCAAGGTGATCGACGACGACGGCAACGAGATGCCGCTGGGCGAGCGCGGCGAGCTGTGCATCAAGGGGCCGCAGGTGATGAAGGGCTACTGGCAGCGTGCAGAGGCGACCGCCGAAGTGCTCGACGCCGAGGGTTGGTTCAAGACTGGCGACATTGCCGTGATCGACGCCGACGGCTTCGTGCGTATCGTCGACCGCAAGAAGGACATGATCATCGTCTCCGGCTTCAACGTGTACCCCAACGAGATCGAGGACGTGGTCATGGCCCACCCGAAAGTCGCCAGCTGCGCGGCCATCGGCGTGCCGGACGAGAAGTCCGGTGAGGTGGTCAAGCTGTTCGTGGTGCCGCGTGATGGCGGCGTTACCGTCGAGGAGCTCAAGGCCTATTGCAAGGAAAACTTCACCGGCTACAAGGTGCCCAAGCACATCGTGTTCAAGGACTCGCTGCCGATGACCCCGGTCGGCAAGATCCTGCGTCGCGAGCTGCGCGACATCGCCTGACCCAAAGCCCCTCCCCATTGTTGGGGGAGGGGCTTTCCCGCCTCAACTGCCCTCGGGCAGTCCAATTGTTGTGATTTGGTAACTACCTTCGCGTGTTTCATGCAGCCCAGTGCTGCATCACCGGCAGAGACGAGCTAGGCTCTACGCGCTGCAATATGCGAGCTAGAGGCTTTTCGCAGGGTAACTAAGACAAGGATGGCCTGTGACTGCGTGGTCTTTTTCGGTCATTTTTGCGACTCTAAAGGCCATGTTTGGTGCTGGTCGGCCTCTGGCAAAGCTGCTACTCTCGGCGCGCTTCCGGGCCCTGGGCCAGCGGGAAAGCGAGCTATACACACAACAAACAACCGCCGTCGCGCGGTGAAGATCAGCTGTTGCTTAGGAGTGGGCTTCCATGACCGAAAACTTCTGGAAGGACAAGTATCCCGTTGGGGTTGCTGCCGAAATCAATCCCGATCAGTACCCGAACATCCTCGCGGTATTGAAAGAGTCCTGCCAACGCTTCGCCGACAAGCCTGCTTTCAGCAACCTGGGCAAGACGCTCACCTACGGCGAGATCTACAAGCTCTCCGGTGACTTCGCCGCCTACCTGCAGAAGCACACCGATCTCAAGCCCGGCGACCGCATCGCCGTGCAACTGCCCAACGTCCTGCAGTACCCCGTCGTGGTGTTCGGTGCCATGCGTGCCGGCCTGGTGGTGGTCAACACCAACCCGCTGTACACCGCGCGGGAAATGGAGCACCAGTTCAACGACTCCGGCGCCAAGGCGCTGATCTGCCTGGCCAACATGGCCCACCTGGCCGAACAGGTCGTGCCCAAGACCGGTGTCAAAACCGTGATCATCACCGAAGTTGGCGACATGCTGCCGACCTTCAAGCGCCTGCTGGTCAATGCCGTGATCAAGCACGTGAAGAAGATGGTGCCGGCCTACAACCTGCCCAAGGCGATCAAACTCAACGACGCGCTGGCCAAGGGCCGTGGCCAGAGTTTTGCCGAGGCCACTCCGAGCAACGATGACATCGCCGTGCTGCAGTACACCGGCGGCACTACCGGCGTGGCCAAGGGCGCGATGCTGACCCATCGCAACCTGGTGGCCAACATGCTGCAGGTCAAGGCACTGATGGGCGCCAACCTCAATGAAGGTTGCGAGGTGCTGATCGCGCCACTGCCGCTTTATCACATCTACGCCTTCACCTTTCACTGCATGGCGATGATGCTGATCGGTGGCCACAACATTCTGCTGACCAACCCGCGTGACCTGCCGGCGGTGGTCAAGGACCTGGCCAAGTACCGCTTCACCGGTTTCGTCGGCCTCAACACCCTGTTCGTTGCCCTGTGCAACAACGAGGACTTCCGCAAGCTGGACTTCTCCAGTCTGAAGCTCACCGTCTCCGGCGGCATGGCCCTGCAACTGGCCACCGCCGAGCGCTGGAAGGAAGTCACTGGCTGCGCCATCTGCGAAGGCTTCGGCATGACCGAGACCAGCCCGGTGGCCACGGTCAACCCGTTCAGCGCCATCCAGCTCGGCACCATCGGCATTCCGCTGCCATCGACCCTGTGCAAGATCGTCAACGACGACGGCCAGGAACTGGCGATCGGCGAGATCGGCGAGCTGTGCGTGAAAGGCCCGCAGGTGATGAAGGGCTACTGGCAACGTCAGGAAGCCACCGACGAAATCCTCGACGCCGAAGGCTGGCTGAAGACCGGTGACATCGGTCTGATCCAGGAAGACGGCTACCTGCGCATCGTCGACCGCAAGAAGGACATGATTCTGGTGTCCGGCTTCAACGTCTACCCGAACGAACTGGAAGACGTGCTGGCAACCCTGCCGGGCGTGCTGCAGTGCGCCGCCATTGGTATTCCGGACGAAAAATCCGGTGAAGCGATCAAGGTGTTCGTGGTGGTCAAACCGGGCGAGAGCCTGACCAAGGAGCAGGTGATGGAGCACATGCGCGCCAACCTCACCGGCTACAAGGTGCCCAAGGCCGTCGAGTTCCGCGACGTGCTGCCGACCACCAACGTGGGCAAGATCCTGCGCCGCGAACTGCGCGACGAAGAGCTGAAGAAGCTGGGCAAGAAGTGATTCGAGCCTGCTGAAACGAAAACCCGCTACGGCGGGTTTTTTATTGCCTGGCGACCTGGATGGTAGGGCCGGTAGGGCGTACTCGACTTTGGCTTCCGGCGTCGCTCTACCTCCTGCATTCATGCAGTCGTCGCGAAGCAGTACGCCGCCAGAGTTTCGCTGGAATGGCGTGGTGTCTGGTGTGGCATGGCTCGGCGGACTGTTCGCTTCGCTCCTGAGTCCGCCCTACAAGCTGAGTTCCCTGCACCGTAGGGCGTACTCGCGAAGCAGTACGCCGTTAAAGGTTGAGGTATTTAGGCAACCAGTCGTCTAGACTCTTGCTCACCAGGACTGTCAAGGATGACGTCTCATGCCCAACTACCGCCGTGTCTGGTGTCCGGGTGGCACCTACTTTTTCACTCACGCCCTGCGTGTTCGCCACGGTAATGATCTGCTTGTCCGCAATATCGGCGTCCTGCGCGAGGCCGTGCGTATCGTTCGGCGCAGCCATCCGTTCCAGATCCATGGCTGGGTAGTATTGCCCGACCATCTCCACTGCCTGATCGAGCTTCCGCAGGGCGAGACTGATTTCGCACTGCGCTGGCGCCTGATCAAGATGCTCTTTTCCCGTGATGTGCCGGCCGAGGAATGGCGCTCGAAGATTCTGCTGCGCCGCCGTGAACGTGGCATCTGGCAGCGTCGTTACTGGGAGCACCTGATTCGTGACGATGAAGATTTCTGCCGCCATCTCGATTACATCCATATCAACCCGCTCAAGCATGGTTTGGTGCAGCGGGTAACTGACTGGCCCTATTCCACTTTTCACCGAGACGTCGAGAGTGGGCGCTATCCCCTGGATTGGGCGGGAGGCCCGGAGACGGATGACAGTCTCTATGATGATTGATGCGTGCGAGAGGCGGGCTGATCGGCGAACTGTTCGCTGGCGCTCCTGAGGGTCGTAGGGCGTACTCGCGAAGCAGTACGCCAATGGAGTGTCGAGTGAACGTCGTGGTGCCAGGCTTGGCATGGACTGGCGGACTGTTCGCTGGCGCTCCTGAGTCCGCCCTACGCGGTCGGCGCCCGGATTCGCCCTACACGCTGCGAATGGGACGTGTGTGGAACTGCCCACTGTCAGGGCTGAAGCGGGCCGCCATGGCCATCAACACAAGCGTGGCAGCGGCCATCGCCATCCAGCTCAGGCGCAGGTCGTCGGTGTACTGGCGTAGCAGGCCAGCCAGCAGCGGCGCGGTGGCGGCGATCAGGTAGCCGCCGCCCTGCACGAAGGCCAGCAGGTCGCCAGTCTGGCGTGGGTCATCCAGGTGATCCTGGGCCACCACCAGCGAAAGCGGGAACAGCGCGCCGATGCCCACGCCCAGCAGCATGCAGATCGGCACCACCAGTTGCAGCGGTGCCAGCATCAGGCCAAGCAGCCCGGCCAGCAGCGCCAGCAAGACCACCGCCAGTAACACACGTCTATCCGGGTAGCGTGGCAGCAGGCTCGATGCCAGCAGGCCCGCGACCACTTCGCAAAGCGTCAGCGCAGCCAGCAGCAGGCCGCTGGCCTGCGCACTCCAACCCAGTGAGGTGTAGTAAGGCGGCAACCAGGCCAGCACCAGCGTGTAGCCGGCGGTGCCGATGCCGAAGAAGCTCATCAACAGCCAGGCCCTTGGTGAGCGCCAGACATCCAGGCGCGGCAGCTCGCTCGACGTTGCGACTGCCTGCGCAGGCGCGGCGCGGTACCAGAATGCGGCAGCGAGCAGAGCGGGCAGTGCCCAGCTAGCCAGCGCCCACGACCAACCTATCGAGTGCGCCAACCAGGGCGTCAGTGCCGCGCCGAAGGCCGCGCCGCCCATGATCGCGCAACTGTAGAAACCGATCAGGCGGCCGCTGTCAGTGGGGAAGCGCGACTTGATCAAGCCCGGCAGCAGTGCCTGGACGAAGGCGATCCCGGCGCCAGCCAGCAAGGCAGTGGCGATCAAGGTGCTGGAGTCCGGCAGCACGCCGCGCAGCAGGCAGGCGAGGGCGATCAGCAGTACGCCGAAGAGAATCCCGTTGCGCTCGCCGAGGTGCTGGCGCAGCAGGCCGGCGGCCAGAGCGCCAAGGCCCATGATCACCACCGGCAGGCTAGTCAGCAGGCTGGCACCGACATGATCCAGACCGGTGTCGAGCTGGATATGGTCGAGCAACGGTCCGATGGCAGCCAGCACCGGACGCAGGTTCAGGCCGAGCAGGACGATGGCGATGAGCAGCAGGATCTGGCGCTTCATGCTTGCGACTCCTTCGCACCGCGCCAGGCAACCAGCAGCACGCCGACGACGATGCACAGCGCGGCCAGCAGCATGCTCAGACTGCCCTGTTCGCCGAGTAGGCCAATGGCGATGGCGGCGCCGGTGATCGCCGCCACCGAGCCAATCTGACTGAGAAACACCGTGCCGGCCAGGTTCTGCAGGACGAAGAACAGGGCATAGACCGCCGCGAACAGCAGAATCTGCAAGGCCAGCAGGCCGACTGCCGCAGTGCTTTCCAAACGTGGTGCGAGATCGACGCCGAACAGCCCCATTAGCACCAATAGCAGGGCGCCGCCGAGCAGCATGCCGGGGGCCAGGGACAGCGGACTGGCACCAGCCGGCCAGTAGCGGGCACGGTAGATGTTGCCGAGCGCCAGGAATACCGGCACGCAGAGCGCCGCCAGTACCCACAGCAAGGGGCTGTCACCGGCGTTGAGCTTGCCCAGGGCCAGCAACAGGCTGCCCGCCAGACCGATGCAGATACCCAGCAGACGAATGCGGCTCAACCCTTCCATGCGCAAGGCCAGGGCCAGCAGATAGGTGATCAGGGGCGGGAAGGCCAGGCACATCGAGGCGAAACCGGCACCGACATGGCCAATCGAGCTGAACAGCAAGCCGTTCGGTACGGCGATGCTGAGCAGCCCCGAGGCCAGGTAATAGCCCAGCAATCTGGGGCTGGTGCCGGGGCGCTCGCCGCGTATCCAGGTGAACAACAACAGCAGCAAACCGCCGCCCAGCAGGCTCCAGAACAGGTAGGCCATGGCTGGCCAGCCGATGTTGCCGGCCAGTTTCACCAGGATGCTGGTCAGCCCCATCAGGGCGCCGATGGCCAGCAATAATGACAAGGCGAGAACGGGACGAAAATGGGAGCCGGGCATGCAGCTGCCTCCTGAGGGTGGATGCGTTACGATGCAAACATTCTTTTTGAAAAGTATCTTGATGGCAAGATAAATCGAGGGCGATATGCAAGACCGCGCACAATTGGCTGCCGAACAGTGGCTTCGACAGCGGCCAGATCTGGATGGTTTTTCCATGGCGGTGATCGGGCGCCTGGGCGAGCTCAGCCAGGTGATCACGCGTGATCACCTGCTGCCGTTCTTCACCGAGCACGGCTTGCAGGCCGGGGAGTTCGACCTGCTTGCGACCTTGCGCCGCTCGGGTGAGCCCTATGCTCTGATGCCCACGGCGCTGTACGAGAGCGCGATGATTTCCTCGGGCGGCATGACCAGCCGCATCGACCGCCTGGAAAAGGCCGGACTGATCGAGCGGCGCAAACACCCCAGCGACCGCCGTGGCGTGCTGGTGGCACTGACTCCGGCCGGCTTCGAATTGATCGACGGCATTCTCGAGGCCCACGTGGCCAACCTGCAGCGCGTGCTCGCAGGATTGACCCCTGATGAACGGCGGGCGTTGCATGAGTTGACTGGCAAGTTGTTGGCGGGGTTGGCGCAGCAGGGCGCTAGTGATGGTCGATGACACCCACCTCCTGCGTGGAACTTCCCAATGGATACAGAGATAGCGCCCGTATCCTTATGAGCGTGAGAGCCATTCTTTTGGGGGCGGCCCTGGCATTGCCAGTGCTGTGGCTGAACGTCGGTTTTTATACAACCCGCTTTGCTGAAGACAATCGCATTGTGTGCTTCATCAAGAAATACCCGGCATTGCAGATGCGATTCGAAAACATCTTTCTGACGGATCAAGATGAAAAAGCATTGGACCGATTGAGCGATGAAGAGCGGCGCGTGGTGATCGAGTACTGCAAGTACCGGCTAGGTATTGCGACTGAACTGAACACTCAAGATGAGTTGAATGCTTGCAAGACGATGTAGGCATCTAGTCTGGGCTGCGGTGGCTTCAAGCATCATGGCGTCGCATTCTTCGGGCATTGATGGTGTTTGAATAAGAAAAGGGACTGATCTATTTTCGGTGCGGCTGGTCTGATTCAACACTCTTCCCCTTTTTTGTTGGCGGCAGGGATCGGACGCTCAGTTCTTTACGACGAAGCTAATGGAAAAATGCCATGCATCTGCCACGCATTCACGCCATCGCCTTGGGCGCTATATTTCTGGTCGGCTCTGCCTCGGCACAGGTCAATATCGGCATCTGGGGCAACGGTATTCTGGGCCAGTCTGCTCTTCGGAATGCGCAGGAGGCAGCAGGTCAGAGTGCTGACGATGACGAGTCTGAAACCTCTGCGCGGGCTCGACCGAAAGACGCTGCTGCGCTGTCCTTT
>NZ_PGLR01000080.1 GCF_002803095.1 Pseudomonas sp. ZH-FAD
AACGCGCAGATCGCCAGCGCCGCGGAGGAGCAGACGGCAGTGGCCGAGGAGATCAATCGCAGCGTGCATCAGATCGCCGTCGCCGTGGACAGTGTGGCCGGCGAGGCCGAGCAGGGCGCTCAGACGGCGCGTAGTCTGTCGAGCGTAGGTGATCGTCTTCGTTCCCTGGTGCAACAGTTCCGTATCTAGCCAGGTCGATGCTTGGGCCTATGGGCGGGGCTTAATCCTGTCCCATCGGCTGCCTGTTGGCGCAGAGGAGGTTGGTACCGGGATTGGCTGCGGTGATCTCTATGCTGCTGTATGGATGTCCCGCGCCTCAGCCGGCTGCGAGTCGAACCGCTCCGATCAATAGTCCAGATAGATGGCCGGCATCGCTCTTGGCGAAGTCAGCGTTCTAACGGTGTAGAACCTGCTCTCGTTTCTCTACCAGAAAGTCGATCAATGCACGCATCTTGGCGGGCATTTGTTTCCGTGAGGATACGTACAGGCAGAAGGCAGCGTGGTGATGGGTCCAGTCGCAAAGGACGCGCACCAGGCGACCCTCTGCCAGTGGTTGCTGAATGGCAATGTCGACGATCTGCATCAGCCCAAGCCCCTGCAGGGCCGCCCGAGTCATGCAGCCATCGTCGTTGACGGTCAGGCTTCCGGTTACCGCTTGGGTGAAGTGGCGTCCGTTCTTGCCGGGTTCGGTGAAGTCCCAGTCATGCAATGCACCGCTACCCGCGAACCGATAGTTGATGCAGTTGTGCGCGGCCAGATCCGCGGGTGTCTTCGGGGTGCCATATCGTTCGAGATAGGCCGGGGATGCCACGACTGCCATAGACAGAGGCGGGCTGATCGGTACGGCGACTACATGCTCAGCCAGCGCCTGCCCCAGTCGTATGCCTGCGTCACAACCGTCGGCGATGATATTCGACAGACCATCTGCCATGACCAGCTCGAGTGTCACCTTCGGAAAGCGCGCGTAAAACTCTGTCAGATGCGGTTCGATCAGGGCCTTGGCGGCCAGGCGTGAGGTGTTGATCCGGATCAGGCCGGAGGGTACCCCTAGCGCGTCGCCAAGATTACGAATGGCAGATTCGATCTCGCCAAGACTGGGCCGCAGGGTGTCGAACAATTGCTGTCCCGCTTCGGTCAGGGACATGTGTCGTGTGGTGCGGTTTATCAACCTCACTCCTAGCTCCTGCTCCAAAGCCTTGAGGTTCTGCGATAGCGCCGCCCGCGAAACCCCCATGGCCTCTGCTGCACGCGAAAAGCTGCGGTGCTGGGCTATGTGGGCAAACCACGCAAGCGAGGGGAGCAGTGATGGAGTCATGCGCGCATTGTAAATAAATACTTAACACTGATGTGGGTTTTTGGATCTTTTTCACGATCAATCGTCGGCGTAACGTCATTTCCATCGAGCAAGCAGCTGCGTACATCAACGTACGCCGACGTGTACCGCTCACGTCTCCATCCCTCTTCTCACTGGAAGGAACATGCCATGACAAACATGCCTCTGCGCATCGGCATCATCGGCGCTGATATTCGGGCCAGTTGGGCCGGCGCCTCCCACATTCCCGCCATCCAGGCGCAACCAGGACTGAAACTTGCGGCTGTCGCTACCCGCAAGGAAGAAAGTGCCAAGGCGGCCGCCAAAGCCTTCGGTGCCGAACGCTGGTACGCGAACCCGTACGATCTCATCTGCGACGACAGCATTGATATTGTCACCGTTGCGGTGAAAGTGCCGGCGCATAGGGACTTGGTTCTGGCAGCTCTGAAGGCTGGCAAAGCCGTGTACTGCGAAGCCCCGCTGGGCGCGACGCTGGTGGAGACTGAAGAAATGGCCGCTGCCACGGGATCGCTGCATACCGCGATCGGACTGCAGGGGCGGTTGAACCCTTCTGTAAGGCGCGCCATCGAGATTATCGCGTCGGGCAAGCTCGGAACATTGCTCTCGGCGGACGTGAAAGCCACCACATTCGGCTACGGCCCGACCACGCTTAGCAACTACGACTATTTCAACAAGGCCGCATCCGGGGCGAGCTTTCTGACCATCACGGTCGCGCATGTGCTCGACGTGGTCGAGGCCGTGCTGGGCCCCATCACTGAGGTCGATGCGCGGACAAAACTCATCTGGCCGACCGTCAGTGTGGTCGATACCGGCGAAACATCTCACCGTGAAATTGCCGATCACCTGGACCTGATCGCCGAAACGAGCCAGGGCGCTTCTGTGTCCGTGCAGGTCCTCGCAGGCATTGAAAGCGACCCGCAATTCGTGATGGAGGTCCGCGGATCGAAAGGCACGCTCATGCTGCGCGGCCATCACCTGGCAGGCGTCCAGGTTGGGGACCTGACTCTCTCGGCAAGTGTGCCGTTTGCATTGCCCGACATCCCCGTCGCAACGGGGAACGGCCTGACGGCCGACGAGTTTTGGGCTGGCGCAGCAATCAATGTGGGCGAGGTTTACGCAAGTCTTGCACGCGACCTCAGGATAGGCGCGTACCACACCCCGGGGTTTGCCCACGCATTGCACAGCAGCCAACTGATCGCAGCGGTCGAGCGTGCCGCCGTGACGGGGCAAAGACAGCTGGTCCCGAACGCCCTGTGCTTGAAGCGTGCGGCAGCAGTTCGATAACGACCCTATCTTGCGCCCCTATTCGGCAACAGACGAAACGACCATAAGCGAGGAGACTTTCATGAGCGAGATCCCCCTGACCAGTATCAGTAGACGCAGCATGTTGCTGACGGCGGCAGCAGGCGTTGCCACCGTCACGCTCCCCAGCTTAGCTGCGGCTGCGAAACAAACCGATATTGCCGGAGAGCAGAGTGGCGCTGCACGAACAGCGGAACTGCAAGGCAAGCGCGCCTTGGTCACGGGCGCCTCGCGTGGGATCGGTGCTGGGATTGCACTGGCGCTGGCTGACAGAGGTGCCGATGTCGCGATCACCTTTTTGAACTCACCAGAGCGTGCCGCCGATGTGGTTCGCATGATCGAGGCCAAAGGTCGGCGTGCCGTCGCCATTCGAGCCGACAGTGCGGACCCTGCTGCGGTACGGCGGTCGATCGAGGAGACGATCGGCGGTCTTGGTGGGCTGGATATTCTTGTCAACAACGTGGGCATCTCCAGAGACGGTACATTCGCGGAGATGAGCCTCGAAGACATCGATGCGCTGCTACACGTAAACACACGAGCCGCCGTGCTCGCTTCCCAGGCAGCCCTGCCTCATCTGAAGCAGGGCGCGCGCATCATCACCATTGGCTCCTGCGTTGCCGAACGCGTGCCTTTTCCCGGATTGACCGTGTACTCGATGACGAAGTCCGCAATGCTGGCATTGACGCGAGGGCTCGCCCGCGATCTTGGCCCACAGGGGATCACTGTCAACCTGGTACAACCTGGGCCGATCGACACCGACCAGAATCCAGCGAATGGCCCCTGGGCGGACATCAATCGACAGTTCACCGCACTGGGACGCTATGGCACGCCAGCTGATATCGCCGCCGCCGTGACCTTCCTGGCGAGTCCGGCCGCCAGCTTCATGACTGGGTCTGTAATCACAGTGGATGCGGGCTTCAATGCGTAAAGAAATGAGGGGCAGCAGAAGTCGATTCACCGCCGCCCCCGTTTCGGCTGGTATTGATAATGAAATCGACGAGTAGGTCACGTGATCTAGGACTTGAGGGTTTTGAGCTGGGTGGAAACTCATTTTGGCGTGCGGTACCAAGTGCTTGAGCGATGAGCTCCAGAGCATCGAGGGTGTGTCCATTGGACTCGAACACGCTCAAGCGGACTGTGCCGCCATCGGCTGGCTCCAGTCATCCATCCGCATGTTCATGAGGATTAGAAAAGCTGGAGCTGCCCACTACGATTTGACAGTGAGGAAATAGCGTCTAGGTTCAAGAACGAGCCTAACGTGCTCGTCTTACTCACTTACAAGGAACGTTAAAATGATGAAAATCTACCTTTCCTCTGTGCTATTCGCCGTTCTCACCTCCCTCTCCCTCGCTGCTTCGGCAGTAGAAACCTCGAAGACCGAACCAGCCAAGACGTCCTCGGTACAGGTTGCTCAGGCGGTCACCGTCAATCTGAATACCGCTGATGCCGAGACTCTCCAGCGCGAGTTGGCTGGCATCGGAGCAACCAAGGCGCAGGCAATCGTGGCTTATCGTGAGGCTCACGGTAACTTCGCGTCGGTTGACGAGTTGCTCGAGGTCAAAGGTATCGGTGAGGCGACTGTGGATAAGAATCGCGACAAACTCATGGTTGATTGACGCCTGCAACTGTCGCTACCACCAAGGCCGGTCATTGACCGGCCTTTTCGTTATTGGTCGGTCTCAAATGCTTCAGGTCGTTTGTGACATAGCCGTTGATGACGCACCTCGTCGCCAAATGCTGGCAAACTTGCGCTTCGATTTTCGACAGGAGTCAGTCGATGTCCGCCAGCCCGGAGTTGTCCCCCGGCCTTATCGTCATTCACGGCAATCACCTCGAAGAGCTGCGTGCGCTGGCGGTGCAGTGGATGCGGCGCTATCCGCTGCGGCCGCTGGAGAACGAAGTGCTGCTGGTGCAGAGCAACGGCATCGCCCAGTGGCTCAAGCTGGCGCTGGCCGAGCGTGATGGCTGTGGCATCGCTGCGGCGCTGGACGTTGACCTGCCGGCGCGCTTTCTCTGGCAGGCGTATCGCAGCGTGTTGGGCAAGGACGCGATTCCGCAAGAGTCGCCCCTGGACAAGGCACCGCTGACCTGGCGCCTGATGCGGCTGTTGCCGGGCCTGCTGGCCGAGGAGGCCTTCGCTCCGCTGCGCCGCTTCCTCGCCGATGATCAGGACCTGCGCAAGCGCCACCAACTGGCCGAGCGTCTGGCCGATCTGTTCGACCAGTATCAGGTCTACCGCGCCGACTGGCTGGCCGACTGGGCCGCCGGGCAGGATCGCCTGCGCACCTCGCGCGGCGGCGAGCGGCCACTGGAGGGCGATTCGCGCTGGCAACCCGCGCTGTGGCGCGCCTTGCTGACAGACGTTGGCGAGCAGCATCTGGCCGAGAGCCGCGCCGGCGTGCATCCACGCTTTGTCGCCCGTCTGGCCGAGCTGGACGCGCCGCCAGCCGGACTGCCGCGGCGCATCACCGTTTTCGGCATCTCTTCGTTGCCGGCCCAGGTGCTGGAGGCGCTGGCGGCCATGGCGCGCTTCAGCCAAGTCATGTTGTACGTACACAACCCCTGTCAGCACCACTGGGGCGATATCGTCGAGGACAAGGACCTGCTGCGCCACGAGTACCGTCGCCAGCAGCGCAAGGGCAGGCCGGGCGCGCAGATCGGTCTGTTCGAACAGGAGGACATGCACCAGCACGGGCAGCCGCTGCTTGCTGCCTGGGGCAAGCAGGGGCGCGACTACATCAACCTGTTGGATCAGTACGACGAGCCGCAGCGTTACCGCGAGCAGTTCGACCGCATCGACCTGTTCAGCCCGGCCAGTGAGGACAGCCTGCTCGGCCAACTGCAGAACGACATCCTCGACCTGCGTCCGCTGGCGGAAACACGCAGCACCTGGCCTCCTGTCTATCCCGCCAAAGATCATTCGCTGCGCTTTCATATCGCCCACAGCGCTCAGCGCGAGGTGGAGGTGCTGCACGACCAGCTGCTCGCCAGTTTCAGCGAGGACGCCACGCTGCGCCCGCGCGACATCATCGTCATGGTGCCCGACGTCAACGCCTACGCACCGCATATCCAGGCCGTGTTCGGCCAGTTCGCCAATGACGATCCGCGCTTCATTCCCTTCACCCTGGCCGACCAGGGGCTGCGCGGCAAGGAGCCGATGATCATCGCACTGGAGCATTTGCTGCGCCTGCCGGACAGCCGCTTCAGCGTCAGCGAGATTCTCGATCTGCTGGATGTCGCCGCGCTGCGTCAGCGCTTCGCCATCGCCGAGGAGCAGTTGCCCACCCTGCGCCGCTGGCTGGAAGGCGCCGGTGTGCGCTGGGGGCTGGATTCGAGCCAGCGGCAGTCGCTGGGCCTGGGTGAGAATCTGGAGCAGAACACCTGGCGCTTCGGCCTGCGGCGCATGTTGCTGGGCTACGCGGTGGGTACGGGCGACGCCTTCGCCGGCATCGAGCCGTACGACGAGATCGGCGGGCTCGATGCTGCGCTGATCGGCCCGGTGACGCGCCTGCTGGAAAGCCTCGACCGGCATCTACAGCAGCTGCGCGAGCCGGCCACGCCGGTGCAGTGGGGCGAGCGCCTGCGAAGTTTGCTTGACGACTTCTTTCAGCCGCAGAGCGACCGTGAAGAGGTGCTGACGACCCAACTACTCGATGCGCTGGATGCCTGGCTGGCGCTGTGCGAGGCGGCGACGCTGGAAGAAGCGCTGACCCTGCCGGTGGTGCGCGAAGCCTGGCTGGGCGGGCTCGATCAGGGGAGGCTGAGCCAGCGTTTTCTCGCCGGTGCGGTGAATTTCTGCACCCTGATGCCAATGCGCGCGATTCCGTTCCGCCAGGTCTGCCTGCTGGGCATGAACGATGGTGACTATCCGCGCAGCCAGGCGCCGCTGGATTTCGACCTGATGGCGGGCGATTACCGCCCTGGTGACCGCTCGCGCCGCGAGGATGACCGCTACCTCTTGCTGGAAGCGCTGCTGGCGGCGCGTGATCGCCTCTATATCAGTTGGGTAGGGCGCAGCATTCGCGACAACAGCGAGCGCCCGCCGTCCGTGCTGGTTGGTCAACTGCGCGACCATCTTGCCAGCGCCTGGACGCTGGTCGGTGGCGGCGACCTGCTGCATGGGCTGACCACCGAGCACCCCTTGCAACCCTTCAGTCGCCGCTACTTCGAGGGCGAGGGGCAGCTGTTCAGTTATGCCCACGAGTGGGCAGCCCTGCATGGCCAGGCCTCGATCCGTGAAAGTGCTGCGCCCTTGCCGGCCTGGGAGGAGGGGCTGCAGCTTACGCCCGAACTGTTGCAGTCGTTCCTGCGCGATGCGGTGAAGTGCTTCTTCACTCGCCGCCTCAAGGTGTATCTCGACGAAGAGGAGCAGGCGCAGCTCGATAGTGAGCCATTCGCCCTCGACGGCCTGCAGCGTTACCAGTTGCAGGAAGCGCTGCTCAAGGCGGCAGTCGCAGGCGAGGGGGACAGCGACGATGCGCTGAGGGCGGCAGCCGATCGCCTGCAACGCAGCGGTGTCCTGCCGCTGGCCGGCTTTGGCGAGCAGTACCGCAACGCCCTACTGGAGCCGCTGCCGGCGCAGGTGCAGCGCTATCAGGGGCTTTGCCTGTGCTGGCCGACCCTGCTGGAGTCGCCGCAGCGCCTGACTTTCGCCGCAGCCGGTGTTCAGCTCGATGGCTGGCTCGCCGGGCTGCGGCAGAAGGCCGACGGCAGCCTGGCGCGCCTGGAACTGCTGCCGGGTGCGTTGCATAAGGACAAGAGTTGGAAGTGGCATCGCCTTATGCGCCCCTACGTGCTGCACGTCATCGCCGCGGCCTGCGGCGTGCCGCTGACCACGCTGCTGGTCGGCGAGGATCGCAGCCTGGCGTTCGAGCCCCTACCTACGGAGCACGCAGCCAGCGTACTGACCACTTGGCTGGAAGCCTGGAACGCCGGCATGCAGACGCCTCTGCCGGTCGCCCTGAAAACCTCGCTGGCCTGGTTGCAGGACAACAACGAGGACAAGGCGCGCAGCGTCTACGAGGGAGGCTACAACCTCTCCGGTGAAGTCCAGGGTAGCGCCAGCCTGGCGAGGCAGTTCCCGGACTATGACGCACTCACCGCCGATGGCCAGTTTCCGGCATGGAGTGAACGGCTCTACCAGTCGCTACTTGATAGCAACCCCCAGGCGCTTGAGGAGCACGCAGCATGAGTCAACAGCGCCCTCTGGCCCTGACGTTTCCCCTGCACGGCAGTCGCCTGATCGAGGCCAGCGCCGGCACGGGCAAGACCTTCACCATTTCCGCGCTCTACCTGCGACTGATCCTCGGTCATGGCGGCGAAGCCGCGTTCCGCGAACTCCTGCTGCCGCCGCAGATTCTGGTGGTGACCTTCACCGACGCGGCCACCCGCGAATTGCGCGACCGGATTCGCGCGCGCCTGGTCGAGGCCGCGACCGTATTTCGTGGTGATGCCCAAGGCGATGATCTGCTGCGCGAATTGCGCAGTGACTTCGCCCAGACGCAGTGGGACGAATGCGCCCGCCGTCTGGAGCTGGCGGCGCAGTGGATGGACGAGGCAGCCGTGTCCACCATTCACGGCTGGTGCCAGCGCATGCTGCGCGAGCATGCCTTCGACAGCGGCAGCTTGTTCAGCCAGACCCTGGAGACCGACCACAGCGAGCTGCTGGCCGAAGTGGTGCGCGATTACTGGCGGCAGCACGGCTATCCGCTACAGGGCGCTGCGTTGCAATGGGTCGCAAGTGTGTGGGGGACTCCTGATGGTCTCGGCGCCAGGCTACGTCCTCTGCTGGGCGAGGAGGGTGAAGGGACGACGCAGTCGCTGGGCGAGCTGCTCGATGGCGCGCTGCAGCAGCGCGAGCAGGCACTTGCCGAGCTCAAGGCGCCCTGGCTGAGCTGGGCCGATGAACTGCAGCTGCTGCTGGATGCTGCTGTGGCGGCCAAACAGGTGGACGGCAAGAAAATCCAGGCGCGCTTCTACAATCCCTGGCTGGCCAAGTTGCGCGAGTGGGCCGGTAGCGAAGAACCGCGCCTTGACCTGGGCACCGGTTTCACCCGCCTGACTCCCGATGGCCTGGCCGAAGCCTGGAAAGGCGAGGCGCCTGCTCATCCAGCGTTGGACGCCATGGCTCTGCTCAAGGCGCAACTCGATGCGCTGCCTGATCCCGCTGATGCGGCGTTGCGCCACGCGGCGGCCTGGGTTCGTCAGCGCTTCGATTGGGAGAAACGCCAGCGCGCGGAGATGGGCTTCGATGACATGCTTGTGCGCCTGGACGCTGCCCTGCAGGGCAGCAACGGCGTGCGCCTGGCCGAAGTGATTCGCCGCCAGTTCCCGGTGGCGCTGATCGACGAATTCCAGGATACCGATCCGCTGCAGTACCGCATCTTCGATACGCTCTACGAGGTCGAGGCCAACCGCGGCGACTGCGGCCTGTTCATGATCGGCGACCCCAAGCAGGCCATCTATTCCTTCCGTGGCGCCGACATTCATACCTACCTGCGCGCGCGCCGGGCGACGTTGGGTCGGCACTACAACCTGGAGAAGAACTTCCGTTCCAGCCAGGCCATGGTCGATACCGTCAACGGCGTGTTCCTGCGGGCCGAGCAGCGTGATGGCGGCGAGGGGGCATTCCTGCTGCGTGACGATCTGCCTTTCATCGAGGTGGGCGCGCAAGGTCGACGCGAGGTCTGGAGTGTCGACGGCCAGGCGCAACCAGCCCTGACAATGTGGCATCTGGCGAGCGACGAGCCGGTTGCCAAGGGCGCCTATCTGAATGCCATGGCGGCCGGTGCGGCCAGCGAGATCGTGCGTCTGCTGGATCTGGGCCAGCGTGGGCAGGCGGGCTTCATCAAGGACGGCGTGCTGAGTGCTCTGCGTCCCAGCGACATTGCGGTGCTGGTGCGTGATTTCAACGAGGCGCAGGCCATTCGCGGCGAGCTGGCCGCACGCGGTGTGCGCAGCGTGTACCTCTCCGACAAGGATTCGGTGTTCGCCGCCCAGGAGGCACGCGATCTGCTGCTGTGGCTGCGCGCCTGCGCCGAGCCGGATCAGGATCGCCCGCTGCGCGCGGCACTGGCCAGCGCGACACTGGGGCTGGAGTTGGCCGAGCTGGAGCAGCTCAACCTCGACGAGCGCACCTGGGAGCGCCGCGTCATGCAGTTTCGCGACTACCGCCAGCGCTGGCAACGCCAGGGTGTGCTGCCGATGCTGCGTCAGTTGCTGCAGGACTTCGAGCTGCCGCAGCGCCTGATGGGGCGTGACGATGGCGAGCGGGTACTGACCAATCTGCTGCACCTGGCCGAGCTGCTGCAGCAGGCTGCCGCCGAACTCGATGGCGAACTGGCGCTGATTCGTCATCTGAGCGAGCTGCTGGCCGGCGAGGGGCAGGCTGCCGATGAGCAGGTTCTACGCCTGGAGAGTGACGAGGCGCTGGTGCGCGTGGTGACCATCCACAAATCCAAGGGCCTGGAGTATCCCCTGGTGTTTTTGCCGTTCATCTGCGCATTCCGCCCGGTGGATGACAAGAAGCCGCTGCAGATTCACGACGGCGAACGCCGCCGCCTGGTGCTCAAGGCCGATGACGACAGCCTGGCGCGCGCCGAGCGTGAGCGCCTGGGCGAAGACCTGCGTCTGCTCTACGTGGCGTTGACCCGTGCCAGGCATGCCTGCTGGCTGGGCGTGGCGGATCTGAAGATCGGCAACGGCAAGAAGTCGCGTCTGCATGAATCAGCGTTGGGCTACTTGCTCGGGGGCGGATTGCCTCTGGCGGCCAGCGGCGAGCTTGCCAACTGGCTCGCGCCGTTCGCCAGCGGACTCGATAGCGCCGTGTCGCCTGTGCCGTCGGCCAGTGAGCAGCGTTATCGCATGATCGAAGAAGGGCAGTTCGCGCCGCGCTGGCGCACGCCGGCGCGGCGCGCTGCCGAGCACTGGTGGATCGCCTCCTACAGTGCACTGCGCCTGGACGAGGACGCGCCCAGTCAGATCAGCCGCCACGAGGACGCCGCGCCCGACAGCCCGGCGATGCAGAACGCCATCGACGATGAGGATCCGTTGCTGGCGCTGGCGCCGCTGCCGGCATCCGCTCAGGGCCTGCATCGCTTCCCGCGTGGGCCCAACCCCGGCACCTTCCTCCATGGCCTGCTGGAAATGGCTGCGCAGGAAGGCTTCGCGACCCTGGCGCAGGATCCGCCCAGGTTGCGCGAGACGTTGGCCAGGCGCTGTCAGCGTCGCGGTCTGGAAAGCTGGATCGATCCGCTGCAGGACTGGCTGCTGGCGCTGCTGAGCCAGCCGCTCCCGTTGGATGGCGCGGATACTGTCGTGCTGGCGCAACTGACGCAGTATCAGCCCGAGCTGGAGTTCTGGTTCGAAGCGCGAGGGGTAGATGTTAGGCTGCTGGATCAGTGGGTGCAGCAGAGCGAGTTGCCGGTCCTCGCCAGGCAGCCGCTGCGTGCCGACACTCTCAATGGCATGTTCAAGGGCTTCATCGATCTGGTATTCGAACATCAGGGGCGTTACTACGTGGCGGATTACAAATCCAACTGGCTCGGCAGCGACGACAGCGCCTACACCCGTGAGGCGATGGAAATGTCCATCGCCAGCCACCGCTATGACCTGCAATACGTGCTCTACGTGTTGGCCCTGCATCGGCAGTTGCGTCTGCGCCTGCCGGATTACGACTACGACCGGCATGTGGGCGGCGCGCTCTATGTGTTTCTGCGCGCACCGCAGCAGGGCGCCTACCTGGCCCGGCCGCCTCGTGAGCTGATCGAGCGGCTGGACGCGCTGTTCATGGGCGAAGCAGAGGAGGGCGCAGCATGAGTGTGACCCTTGCGCCGGCGCTGCGTGACCGCGCCGAACTCTTTGCCCTGCTTTCCACCTGGAGCGAGCGTGGCTGGCTGCGCGAGCTGGATCGGGCGCTGGCGCAGCTGTTCGCCGAACTGGATTCGGACGCTTCGCCCTTGCTGCTGCTCGGCGCCGCGCTGGCCAGCCACCAACTGGGCCAGGGCCACGTCTGCCTCGATCTGGCGGCCACGCTGGCCAATCCGGATTTCACCCTGTCTCTGCCGCCGGAAGGCGAGGATGCGCAAGAAGCTATGATCCTGCCGTCGCAGGTGCTGGCCGGGCTCAGCCTGGAGTCCTGGCTGGCGGCCTGTTCTGGCAGCTCGCTGCTGGAATCCGAAGGGGCGCCGTTGGTGCTCAGCGGCGCCTGCCTTTATATGCGCCGTTACTGGAACTATGAACGTCAGGTGGCTGGCGATATCGCTCGGCGCCTGCAGTCGAGTGCTGCGGCGCCTAGCGATCTGGCCGTACGCCTGGCCTCACTCTTTCCCGAACCGCTGGTGGTGGACGGCCAACGCCTCACCGACTGGCAGAAGCTGGCCTGTGCCATGGCCGCTCAGGGGCGCTTCACCCTGATCACCGGTGGGCCGGGAACCGGCAAGACGACTACAGTGGTGCGCTTGTTGGCGCTGTTGCAGGAAGCCGCCATGGCCAATGGCGAGCCGCTGCGCCTGAGCCTGGCAGCGCCTACCGGCAAGGCAGCCGCGCGGCTGACCGAATCCATCGGCGCACAGGTGCAGTCCCTGGCGCTGGACGAGCGAGTGCGCGAGCAGATTCCAACTCTGGTGACGACACTACATCGCTTGCTGGGCAGTCGTCCCGGCAGCCGTCATTTCCGTCACGATGCCGCCAATCCCTTGCCACTGGACGTGCTGGTGGTCGACGAAGCCTCGATGATCGACCTGGAAATGATGGCCAGCCTGCTGGATGCCTTGCCGGCGCATGCGCGCCTGATTTTGCTGGGCGACAAGGACCAGCTGGCGTCAGTGGAGGCCGGCGCTGTACTGGGCGACCTGTGCCGGGAGGCGGAAAGCGGTGGCTACAGCGAGGCGACGCGTGCCTGGCTGGAAAGCCAGACCGGCGAGCAGCTCGAGGACCCGGCGCTGGTGCGCGGTAACAAGACGTTGGCGCAGCATATCGTCATGCTGCGCCACTCGCGTCGTTTCGGCAGTGGCTCGGGTATCGGCCGTCTGGCGCGGGCGGTGAACCAGGGGGATACGCAGGCGGCTCGTGCGACTCTGGCAACCGGCGCGGACGACCTGCATGTGCTGCGCCTGTCCGGCGAGCAGGATCGAGCGCTGGAGCGACTGTTGATCGGCGGGCTGGGCGAAGCCGAGCCACGTCCGCAGGGGTATGCGCATTATCTGCAGGTAATGCAGGCGCAGCGTCCCGCCCCGGGTGCTGACTCCCAGGCCTGGGATCGTTGGGCCGGTAATGTCCTGGCAGCGTTCGATCAGTTCCAGTTGCTCTGTGCGGTTCGCAAAGGTACATGGGGTGTCGAAGCGCTCAACGAACGTATCGCTGAAGCATTGGTACGTCGCGGCCTCCTTGAGCAGTCGCATGGCTGGTATGAAGGGCGGCCCGTGCTGGTAACGCGCAACGACTACAGCCTGGGGCTGATGAATGGCGATATCGGCATCGCGCTGCGTCTGCCGGAGCCGCTAGAGTTTCCAGGTGCGCCTGTACGCGAGGTGCTGCGCGTTGTGTTCCCGCGCAATGACGGCAGTGGCGCCTTGCGGCACATCCTGCCCAGTCGCCTGAGCGCGGTGGACACCGTGTTCGCCATGACCGTGCACAAGTCGCAGGGCTCGGAGTTTGCCCATTGCGCGCTGATCTTGCCCGACAGCCTCAATCCGGTATTGACCAAAGAGCTGATCTATACCGGCATCACACGGGCTCGTCACTGGTTCAGCCTGGTCGAAAGCCGAGCGGGTATCTTCGAGCAGGCTGTGCAGCGGCGCGTGGCGAGACGCAGCGGCCTGCGCGAGGCGCTGGAAAATCAATAAAATTGAAATATAAGCTTGACGCGCATTCTGCTGGCGGTAGAATGCGCGCCACTTCAGCGATGAAGCTCTTCAAAAACTTCTTGTTAATCAATAAGTTAAGTTGACTGAAGGGCTTGCAAAGCTGGATCTGGCGTGTAGAATGCGCGCCGGTCGAC
>NZ_PGLR01000081.1 GCF_002803095.1 Pseudomonas sp. ZH-FAD
CCATTGCACAGGCCGATCTGGATCGTGACGCGCTCTGTGGCGCTGAGTTCGTGATAGGACATGGGGCAACACCTTACCGAAATGGTCGGGTGTTGCACTCAGTTTTTGCGGCCGCCGGGTGTTATCCCACGCGACCGCGAGATCGGGATTTCCTGTGTCAATTGCGAACGCTTGGGCATCTTGGACAAATGGCAAGCCGGACAGCGCTGCAGTAATCGACCATGCAATTGGGTTCCTATAGGAACTTGCATGAAAATAATTAAAGATGCTTTTTGTTTTCATCTGAATCACCCTCATCTAGTTTTTGTTTTAACAGGAGCTTCTCGGTCACATTGAAACATCATGTCGATAACGCTGACTGGACAGCAACTTTGCTGCCTAGTTTACCGTCTTGAATAAAAAAACGGGCGCGCAAAAAATCTGCCAATAACTCTACGCCGCGCGCCCGTATAAACTGTTGAATTTTTTACGTCAGGATAACCCTAGCACCTGACAGGCATTTTCTTTCAGGATCAGGCTATGCACTTCAGGCTTGAAGCCCGCGTCAGCAAAGTCTTTCATCCAACGATCGGGCGTGATCAGCGGAAAATCCGACCCAAACAGCATTTTGTGCTTGAGCAAGGTATTCGCATATTGCACTAATTGCGGCGGGAAATACTTGGGCGACCAACCAGACAAGTCGATGTAAACATTTGGCTTGTGCAAACAGACCGACAGTGCCTCGTCCTGCCACGGCCAAGATGGGTGGGCGACAATAATTTTCATATCTGGAAAGTCAGCTGCCACATCATCCAAGTGAATTGGATTTGAATATTTCAGTCGCAATCCACCGCCTCCACGCATACCGCTTCCAACTCCGGAATGGCCGCTGTGGAAAATCGCAGGCAAGCCATACTCAGCTATCACTTCGTACATCTGATAGGCCATACGGTCATTTGGGAAAAAACCCTGGCAAGTTGGGTGAAATTTAAACCCCTTGATGCCGTACTCCTCGATCAGTCGGCGCATCTCGCGCACACCCATTTTGCCCTTGTGCGGATCAATGCTGGCGAATGCCATCATCATGTCCGCGTTATCTTGGGCAGCTTGGGCTATCTCCTCGTTAGGGATCCTCCGGCGGCCAACTTCAAACTCCCAATCGACGGTAAACATCACCAGTCCGATTTTTCGTTCGCGATAGTAGGCAATAGTCTCCTGGATGCTTGGCGGTGACCCAGATTTGAAATACTTACGTTTGGCGTCTTCGAACTCTTGCCGATAGTCATCATCCGGTGCGTGGCAGGAAACTTCAGCATGGGTGTGAATATCGATTGCGATCAGGTCGTCAATGTTCATGGCAGCACCTTATAAAGCGAAAGAAGCTGATCGACACCGGACACAATTAGGTGTGGTTGGCGTTGAGCGGGCAGGGCATTGAAATCAGCGATGGTGCCTAAGCCTGTTTCAACAGCGATTGCCATAGCCTTGCCCCGATGAGCCATTGGAATCTCGAGTACCGGATCGTCTCCGATCACTGCTAAATCGCGCACCCGCACGCCCATTCGCCGGGCGGCGCAAGCTAGAGAGTCAAGGGAGGGCTTGCCGACGGTATGCACCCGACATCCGGTAACCTCTCGGATCATCGCTGCGATCACCCGAGAGGTGCCCAAAGCGCGACCACCGCTGGCGGCAAAGTACAACGCATCGGAACTGCTATACAGTTTTGCCCCTGCTTGTACCGCGCGACAGCCAATCTCGAGGGCTTCCATGCCAAACTCTCGGAACCAACCAATCAGTACCGCATCTACTGGGGCGGACTCGTCGGGGTCATAATCCTCGGGTCCAATAACTTCCAGACCTGCATCACGCAGCGGTGCGCTGAGCGCCTCTCCACCGAGGACCATTACCCGACGGTAACCGTGCCGAAGGAAGGCGGTAACGGCACTGCTCGCCGGAGTCAGCATGTCCTCGTCGGCAAGATCAAACCCAGCGTCGCGCAGGGTCTTCGCATAGTGCTGGGGCGTACGCGTGGTGCCGTTGGTGAACACCACATAGGGGATTCCTCGCAGCTTCAGCAGGGCAAGCAGCTCAAGAGCGCCTGGCAATGCCTTGAGGCCGTGGTTTAGCTTGTCACCAAGCGCGATAGTGCCGTCCATATCGAAGACGAAACCGCGTACTGCCTTAAGCTGCTCTTGTACCGCCAGTTTGAATTCACGTTGTTGTAAGGAAGCATTCATTTCATGGCTCCCCCACTGCGGCTGACCGCAACTCAAACTTCAGTCCTGGCTTCTCCACCACCAGACGGGATTGGGCCGGCCGTTCACCGAGAGCCTTTAACAACTCGAGCATGCCTACTAGTTCAGGATTGTAGCGGCGTTTCGATGGGCCAGCGGCGAGCATGGCGTCGACTTGGTCGGCCGGCATGGTGGCACGGAGAATGAACTCCTCATCGTCCAATCCCGGTTTGAACTTCTTACGAAGTTCAGTCAGCGTTAGTGCGCTGGGCTCGTGCATGAGCTCCTTCGCACGGGGACGCGATAGAATGCGGTCCAGCACATTAGTTTCTATTGGCGCATTAGGGCGACCGAAACTCCCCAGGGCATAGCGGATTAACTGGTCTGCTACGTTTCCGTAGCGTTCCTTGCCAATGACGTTGTAAAGCGCTTGGGTGCAAACCATCTGGGGGAACGGCGTAACCATGATCGGGTAACCCAGCTCGGCACGGACACGGGAAACCTCGCGCATTACATCGTCAAAACGATGCTCAAGCTTCAGCTCGGCGAGCTGCCTGCGCGTGGTGCTCATTACGCCACCAGCAACCTGATGCCGAAGGTAAGAGGCGTCGTAATCTTGAGGTTTGCCGGAAGGGCGTCCTTCGGCCTTCGCCAGGCGCGAGAAATACTCGCAGACTTGACCTAGGGCACGATCGTCGATGTCGACGCTGTGGCCCAGTTCGCGCAGATTCGCGACTACACGCTCAGCGCTGGGCAGTGAAGATCCGTTGGCGAGAGGGCCGCATGCCACCTGGAGCACGTCCACCTGCAACTCGGCAGCCTCCATGTAGGTCAGCGGCGCCAACCCGATAGTGCAATGCGAATGCAGTTCCAGTGGCTTACCGCGCAGCTGAGCGCGAATGGCGGGAATAAGCGTGCGCGCACGCTGCGGGGATAAAAGCCCCGACGGGTCCTTGATGTAGACCCGATCTATATCTGGCGAGGCGGCCATTTTTCCGGCCAATTCCGCGTAATACGCATCGTCGTGGACGGCGCTAATGGTGTACACAAGCGCCCCAATGATCTCCCGCCCACCTGCGATCCGGAACATCCGAGCCGATGCCATGATGGCTTCGACGTCGTGCATAGGATCAAGCACGACAAAACGCTCGACACCGTTGGCTACCAAGCGGTTGTAAGCCAGCTGCATAAACTCGGGATGCTGACTTTCCCAGGAAATAAATCGCAATCCAGTTCCAATGAACTGCAATGGTGTGTTGGGCATCAGCGCATGGGTGAGACGGATGCGTTCCCAGGGGTCTTCTTTGAAGGTCCGTACCGCCATCCCCATATGGGTGCTGGAGGTAAAGTCGATTGCAGAGAAGCCAACACGATCCATCACTGGCGCGATTTGCAGAATCTGAGCAGTGTTGAGGCCAACAGCGCCCCACAGGCTTTGGTTTCCATCGCGGATAGAGACGTCAGCAATTCGGATATCAGCCATGGGTCACCTCCTTGGTCGCCAGTTCGAGGAATTGGGTGAAATAGGCTGTATCTACGCCGCCGATGGAAAAACCAGCGTCCTCCATCAGAGCAGCGTGCATAGGGAGGTTGGTGGTAATGCCTTCGATGCGGCATACCGCCAAGGCGCTTCTCAGGCGTTGCAACGCATCTTCGCGGCTATTGCCATGGACAATCAGCTTGGCTACCAATGAGTCGTAGAAGGGAGGAACCTTGGAACCACGCTGTAGATGGGTGTCTACGCGGATTCCGGCGCCTGCAGGGAACACGACCCGTTTGACACTACCGGGACAGGGTTGAAAGTCTCGCGACCAGTCCTCAGCGTTGATTCGGCATTCGATTGCATGCCCCAAGAAATGCACCTGCTCTTGGCTAATGGTTAACGGTCGACCTTCGGCAACTGCGATCTGCTCTGCCACCAGATCCAAGCCGCAAATGGCCTCAGTTACTGGGTGCTCCACCTGGATGCGCGCATTCATCTCCAGGAAGTAGAAAGTTTCGCGCTCGCAATCCACCAACAACTCCACCGTGCCCAACCCCCGATACTTCAGGTACTTGGCAAACGCGACTGCTGCTTGGTGCATGGATTCGCGCAATTCCTCACTGAGCAATGGGGCAGGCGCCTCTTCCACAAGTTTCTGATAGCGACGCTGAACCGAACAATCACGAGTACCAAGATGGATTACCTGCTCACCATCTCCAAGTACCTGTACTTCCACATGCCGACCGGAAGTAACAAAGCGCTCGAGATAGACGCGAGGATCACCGAAAGCAGCCTGCGCTTCAGCAATGGCCAACTCGATGGTTTCCTCCAGCTTTTCAACCTCGTAAACACGCTTCATGCCGCGACCGCCACCACCACCTACCGCCTTAATCAGGGCAGGACAGCCAACCTGACCAATTAAGACCTGGGCGTCAGCCAAGCAATTGACCTCGCCGCCAGGCACCACCGGCAGACCGGCGGCTAACGCGTTAGCCCGCGCCTTCAGCTTGTCGCCAACGGCATCCAGCTGTTCAACCGTTGGACCGATGAACAGCACGCCAGCTTCAGCACAAGCGGCGGCCAATCGCTTGTTCTCAGACAAAAAGCCATAACCAGGGTGGAGTGCATCGGCCTCAACCTTAATTGCCGCAGCAACAACTTTGTCCACATTCAGGTAGCTCTCGGCTGAACGCGCCGGACCAATGCACACCACCTTGTCTGCCAAACGTGCTGCTAATGACTGTAGGTCTGCCTCAGAAGCAGCCAGTACTGTTTCGATACCCAAGCGTTTGCATGTGCGAATGATCCTTACCGCGATCTCACCACGGTTCGCGATCAATACGCGCTTAATGCTATTCATACTGCCTCCGGGTCGACACGAATCAGTACTTCATCGCTATCGACAGAGTCGCCATCTCCGAAGCAAATATCCACCACAGTGCCGGCCACCCCTGCATATACTGAGTTCATCAACTTCATGCTCTCAATAATGCATACCAGTGTCGTCGGCTCCACACGACTACCAACTTCAACAAACGGAGGCGACCCTGGCTTCGGTGAGCGATAGAAAACTCCCGGAAGCGGGGACATCACGCCAAAGAGTCGGTCATTACCTTCCACAGTGCTTGATTTCACGGAAGGTTCGGTAACAGCAGTCTCACCCTCTCCGTCATCGAGCAAATTGGGAGCTGTCAAAACCTCTTGCTCAACTGTCCACTGAGTACCGGACCGCTGCACAATCAGTTTGAAGTGGTCCGTCTGCAGGCTGAGTTGGTGATACTCAGTTGCATCGATTATCTGCAAAATTTCCTGGAGGTCTTCATGGGTAAGCATTCTTATAATCTCTCTCGATCGAACTAATCCGCGCCGCTCAAATGGATTTTCTTTCCATCTTTTTGGCGGGCTTATAGAACTCCAGTACCTGGCGTACCAAGGCATCTGCGAATTCTGGGTCGTTGATATGGCTAGCCGTCTCAAACACTGCCACGCGCTGGGGGACAACATTGCGTAGATGCTTGGCGAACACTGGAGGCAGGCTAAGATCCTGCAAGTACCCGGTCTCGCTGTCGTGGGCGGAGAACCCATGCATTGGCACGTAGAAAGCCACCGGCCCTTCACCCAGAGTCATCAACTCGGCCATATGCTCAGCTAGGTGCTTGAGATCTTCCACATCGGTGCGTATTGCTGTCAGTGCTGGGTTGTGGATGTGGTAACGCTTACCCGCAAACTGCTGGATAGCCTGTTCATGAGGCCCGGCAATAATGAAGTCGGCATTACCAGGTGCGAAAATAGTAGGCACCCCTTTGATCAAGGCCGCCTTGCAGCGATCGGGCCCTGCACTACACAAGCCGCCATTGAGGAGATCGTTGATTTCGCTCAGCGATATGTCGAGAACCACAGCGACATCCCGTTCACGAACGATCTCGTCCATGGTCATACCACCAGTGCCGGTCGTGTGGAAAATC
This sequence comes from Pseudomonas sp. ZH-FAD, assembly GCF_002803095.1. Taxonomy (GTDB): domain Bacteria; phylum Pseudomonadota; class Gammaproteobacteria; order Pseudomonadales; family Pseudomonadaceae; genus Aquipseudomonas. The sequence continues at coordinate 6,162 of NZ_PGLR01000081.1, forward strand.
ACAACTTCAAAACCTTCAGCCTCAAGCCCCTTGCGAACTCGCAAGCTGCAGGCCTCTGTCGTGCCCAAGGTTGAGACAACTGCAAGTGGTTTATCCGAGGTGGGCTCCCCCCAATACGCGAGCGCCTGACCAGCCAGTGCCATCGCTGCGTTATGAAACACGCTCCGGGTAATCAGGTTTATGCCCGAGATGTCGGCAACTGAATGGAACATCGCAATGTCCTTCGTGCCTACAAAAGGACGAGTCATTCCCGAGGCCATAGTCGATACCATCACCTTGGGCAAACCAAAAGGTAGACTCCGCATAACTGCCGTGCCGAGGCTAGTGCCCATGGAGCCGCCGATGGCAATCACTCCACTCAAACCCACTCGCTCATGCAACTCTTTGGCACAAGCTATGGAGCCGTCAATCATCTTCGCCAGGCACTTTCCTTCGTGCTTAAGGTCACGCAGAGCTTCCAAAGACATCCCAGCACGCAGCGCCACTTGTTCGGGGCCAATTTCGGCACGCGCACCCATAACTTGACGAATACTGGGGTCTAGGTGATGTACCCGTAGACCGACGCCCTCGAGTTGCTTGCGAATAAACGTCGCCTCTTCGCACTTTGTATCGAGCGTTGCAATTAGTAGGACGTTAGGAGTTTTTATATTCATTGTTGTACACCCTTCTGAATCTCAGTGGAGAAGCGGGGCGGCGGTTGAGTCAAGAAAAGACTCCGGCCATTCCCCTCAAGCCCCTTTCTAGTTGTCCTTAAGGACCCTACGCAGTACTCCAGGCGTATACGACATAGCCAGACCGGCTACTTGCGGTCCTTCGCCTTGATAAAGCCCTGTTCGCTTGATGGGGCTGCCAACCACACGACTGGCATCCCTCGGGTCCTTTTGCACAGTGCTAGAGTCGATAGTCTCCCTGCGTCTGGGCATATTTGATAAAGAAGTCCAACGCGCTTGGATCTCGCATTGCGCTGAGGTTTGCGGCTTTTCCTACCGGTTGCCCCATCAGAATACGTCGTACCGGCACTTCCATTTTCTTGCCAGTCAAAGTCATAGGAATTTCTGGAACTTGGAAGATGCGCTCTGGTACGTGGCGAGGCGAATACGCGCGACGCAGGCAGTCGCACAGTTTTCTTTCCAACTCTGCATCTAATGTTCGACCATCAGCCAGCTTAACGAAGAGAGGCATAAAGAAGTGCCCACCTGGCAAATCAAGGTTAACAATCAACGCGTCCGCTACCTCGTCCAATTGCGCCAGGGTGCGATAGACCTCCGCCGTTCCGATGCGAATCCCGAAACGGTTTAAAGTTGCGTCTGATCTTCCAAGAACATAGCAACCGCCGCGCTCGTTAATCTTGAAGAAGTCGCCATGGCGCCAGACTCCAGGATATGTCTCGAAATAGCTCTCACGATAACGAACACCGCCTTCATCATTCCAAAAGCAGATGGGCATTGAGGGCATTGGCCGCGTGATGACCAACTCCCCGACTTCTCCAATGACGGCCTCCCCTTGCTCATCAAAGGCGTATGCAGCAACGCCTAGAGAGCGGGCCTGAATCTCACCTGCATACACAGGAAGTATTGGCACGCCACCGACCAATCCCGTGCAGCAATCAGTGCCACCACTGCCAGTAGCGATCCAAAGGTCTGGCTTCAAATTGCTGTAGAACCAAGCCGTGCACTCCGCCGACACAGGGGACCCGGCAGGCATTACTGAGCGCAATGCAGAGAGATCGAACCGCTCTCCGGGGACAATGCCCTGCTGCTTCATGATTTCAACGAAGGTAGGGCTTGCGCCGAAGAAACTAGCGCCACTGTCCTGAACCATCTTCCACAACACATCAGGATCAGGGTAAGCGGGGTTTCCGTCATAAAGCACAGGACGGACGTCACTAAGTAATGAGCTCACCAGCGAGTTCCACATCATCCAGCCAGTGGTGGAATAGAAGAACGCCACATCACCAGGACGAAAATCCATGTGGAAATGCTGGACTTTAAATTGCTCGAGAAGAATTCCGCCGTGACTGTGCACGATGGCTTTCGGTAGGCCGGTGGTACCGGAGGAGAACAGAATCCATAACGGGTGATCGAAGGGTACCTGTTCAAATTCGAAATCTTCAACCGAGACCGGCGGGCGATTGATAATCTGGTCCCAGTACAACGCTGACTCAACCGGTGCTTCAGCCTCGGGGTAAATTGCCGGCAAATAGACCAGATGTTCCAGACTACCCAGCGACTCACATATTTTTTGCACTTCGCTGCGCCGATCAAATCGCTTACCACCATAGTGATAGCCATCAACGGCAAACAGTACTTTTGGTGCCAGTTGTTCAACTCGATCAAGCACGCCCTGAGAGCCAAAATCCGGCGAACAACTTGCCCAGATTGCACCAATGGCTGTAGTAGCACACATAGCGACCAGAGTTTCTGGAATGTTAGGCAGGTATGCCACCACTCTGTCGCCAGGGCATACCCCTATTTCGCGCAGGGCGGTGGCCAAGATACGTACCTGAGTGGCGAATTGCTCCCAGGGCAGAGCACAAAGTGGGGCTGTCTCGCTTAAGTAGTACAGCGCATCACCGCCCTTTCTCTCGTTGCGCAGCATGTGCTGTGCATAGTTTAGTCGAGCACCGGGAAACCATTCAGAACCAGGCATGTCCTGACTACCAAGTACGGCAGAATGTGGCGCCGAGGAGTCGACTTTGAAGTAGTCCCAAATGGACTGCCAGAAGGCCTCAAGGTCGTTAACGGACCACTGCCACAAAGAGTCATAGTCAGAGAACTGAAGGTTTCGCTCTTTGGCAAGCCACCGCATGTAGGCAGTAAGACTAGCCTGCTCGATCCGATCAGAGGAGGGAGTCCAAAGCAGTTGTCCTTCAACAACACTGGAGGGTGCAACTGCAGGCATGGCAACTTTCACAATGAACGACCTCAGCGGTTTTTTGTAATTGGTTTCGATTGGGGGGGGGCGCATGCGCTCTAGCGCACCCGAACCACCATCTGTTGTTCGTTGAGATCACTATTCAGCATTTCGGCCTGGCACAAAATCGAAATCTGGGATGTTTTCACCAGGTGAAAACTTGCTATATTCCATGTAAACCGTACTTGCAAAATTCTATAAAAGTCTTATTTTTCAAACTGTTATGGTGGTGTGAGCCGAAAGAAAAAGGCACTTTTGGCCCGTGGTGGTGCTAGATGCCTAGCTTGCCGAGCTGGGGTTTAGAGGGAAATTTCACTAGGTGAAATCGCCGCACTATCCTGCGGCTCTTATCAGGTGGCGAGATGCGCAACTACAAAGTCAAAGAAATACATGCCCTGGCCAGAGGTCTTGAGGTGCTCAAAATGCTGCAGGAGATGCATGCGGGCAGCCTGCATGACTTGCACCGAGCCACAGGAATCCCCAAGAGTACGCTGACGCGGACTCTTTACACGCTTTACCGCCAAGGGTACATCTGGCAACGAATGGCTGATGGAGCCTTCTTGCCCAGCCTGAGCTCGCAATATAGATCGCTAAAGTCGGACGACAAGGACTGGCTGGTAGAATTAGTTTCGCCCTATCTTGAACATCTGTGCGAAAGGGTGAAATGGCCATCGGTACTCTGCGTCCCACGGCTGGACTATATGGAAGTGATCGAAACCAATAGTCCCAAATCGTATTTCGACGAAATTCCACTTGGTCCCATTGGTTATCGGGCGAACATGTTGCGCTCAGCGTCTGGGCGCGCCTACCTGAGTTTCTGTCCAGATCAGGAGCGGGAAGCAATCCTCCAGCGTTTACGAGAGAAAGATACGCCTGGCCACAGACTCGCGTGGGACAGTGCAGCTATCGAAGCGCTGATAACAAACACTCGCGCGAACGGTTATAGCTGTCGAGCACCAGACTTTGGCGGTCACTATGACAAACCACGCGAGGAAAGCGATGACGGCCGCGAGTCGATTGCAGTTCCGATTCGACTTCAAGATCGAGTGCTAGGTTGTATTAACCTAACTTGGCGAATTCGCGTCATCTCAAAAGAAAAAGCGGTGGCGACCCTACTCCCGGAGCTTTTCGCCACGGCCGAAAAAATTAGCATAAAGATCAAGCAGGAAATCTTGCCATACGCCCAAGGATTAAACTACTGACATCCTTAGATTAAAGTTAATTTATATGCGCGCCGGGTGTCCGTCGCATAGAGAACCCTCCAAGCTGTGATCTTCTCGATGTAATCTTCTATTCTCACCTGGGAAATTATTAGCAGAACCAGACAGCGTATTGAGAATCCAAGAGCCCCTTTTTGACAGAGCGGATCAGTTAGAGCGTAAAGCCGACTTGGTAATAGTGATAGAGGCTGAACATCTTAAGCAGCTTAAAGAAACCGCCCAGGTTGGCGACGTTAGGGAAACGCCACTAGTACACTTAGTAGCCGTCCGATATGTAACCGTCCAGGCAGCACGCCCGGTCTTACCGAAAGACTACGTCTGTAGCCAGCGTCTGCTAGCACTCGATTCTGTTGAAAAAGGCAGTCTGCGCAAGCTTTCGAAGTGGCTGCAAGCCACTCCAAGTTGTCTTTCGGTGTTTCACTGAGCGCAGTCGGCTTGGCTGGAGCGGTAGATGATGGTGTTAGCCTTGGTCACCCGCGATCTTGGTTGAGTGAAGGCGCGCCATTCACTACGTAGCGGTTTGCCGGCTGAGCGTCTTCTCGACAGCGAGAAGATGCCCCAGCAAGCGAGAACTGCGATCCCGTGCGTCAAGATAGTCACCCTCCACCCGGCCCTTGAGGTGTGGCATTTCGTCGAGGAGTTGCTTGTAACGCTCCGTTTCGCCCATTGAAGTCAGAAAGTCGAGACGTATCTCCTTCAACAGCGATTCCAGATGCTCTAAGACTTCGAGGTCTGAGGTTGGTGGAACCCCATGAGCAATGTCCTCAGCCTGCTGCAGCATCGGTTTGTCCTGCGGCTTGGAAGTGATCCCGAATCCGTTGTCGACGAGGTTCAGATTCAAGCCTGCGGGGACTGGGAGCAGGTGATAGACCTGTCCCCGTCTGCGGCGATCGGCATCCTGAGTGATCCACCCAACTCGCAGCATGCGCAGGATCTGCTCATACACGTACCGCCGCACCTCACTGAGGTTGAAGCTCGCTCCCGCAAGGCATTCGGCAGGCATCGCGCAAGTCACGGGTTGTAATTTGCACGTATCTCTGCTGCAGCAGGTCGTACAGCCGCCTGTCGAAGATGAACGATTCCGATGTCATGCGGGTACCTGGAGCGAGTGTCGCGGAGCAGCTAAAAATACGGATAATAGTCCGTGGCCGATACGTCCGCAAACCGCCTCAAGGGAATCGAGGCGGCCATGGGTCAGCTTGCGAACGCGTTGGGCAAGAACATCCGAGCACAGAGGAAGGCCAAGGGGCTTTCCCAGGATGCCTTGCCGCTGTCCTGCAAAATCGACCGAAGCTACATGGGACGCATTGAGCGCGGCGAGGTAAACCTCACGGTAGAGAAGCTGTACTCCATAGCCGGAGTCCTCCAGTGTGAGCCAGGAACTCTGCTGCCCCAATATCCATTGGCCTCGATTGATGCCCAGGCAGGGGCTCAAGAACGGCTCAGCAAATTTTTCCCTTTGGTTCTAGACCTCCCTGTGAGTAAGGTTGCTCCTACTGCGCTCATCGAGCCAAAACTAGGGAGAGGGCCCGCTACCACTGAGCATTGAGCCGAGGCCTTCAGTTCCGCATCTAGCACGTGAATAAAAGCATTGCTAGTCGGCTGAAACTAGTAAAACTCAAGCAGTGCAATACCAAAGTCCCTATTACTGTTAACTAGCGTTCCTTCGAAGGGAGTTTGACCACCGAGACGCCTTTGGTGGGCTTGCGGAACACGGGGCTCTCTTCTAAAAACTCTACTGGATCAATGTTCTTGCGTCGAGCAATCATTGAGGCGTAAAGGACCCTTTCGCGTTCCCTGTTCAACTGCCTCGTCAGCTCCTCGACTTGCGCCTTGAGCATTTCGATCTGATGATCTCGATCACGATCTCTAGCTGCTTTCAGCGATATTTCCTGATCGAAATTCTTCTCCCCTCGGACATAACTTTTGACCACCTCCTTGATACGCTGGAATTCATTTTCGAATTCCTTGTTCCGCCACAGCGTAGGCTTAGAGACACCACATTTCTCGGTAATAAACGGCGGCCGCAAAAACTGAGTGCAACACCCGACCATTTCGGTAAGGTGTTGCCCCATGTCCTATCACGAACTCAGCGCCACAGAGCGCGTCACGATCCAGATCGGCCTGTGCAATGGC
>NZ_PGLR01000082.1 GCF_002803095.1 Pseudomonas sp. ZH-FAD
GCGCATGGCGCACCCTACGGTATACGCGGCGTAGGGTGCGCCATGCGCACCGCAATGACCTCAAGCGAAACTCAATCGCCCAACGCCGCCAACTGGTCGGCCTGGTACTCGGCCAGCAAGGGCTCGATTACCGCCTCGACACCACCGGCCATGACTTCGCTCAGCGAGTACAGGGTCAGGTTGATGCGATGGTCGGTCACCCGGCCCTGCGGGAAGTTGTAGGTGCGGATGCGCTCGGAGCGGTCGCCCGAGCCCACCAGCAGCTTGCGCGTTTCGGAGATTTCCTTGTGCGCCGCCGCTTCCTGCTGGTCCTGCAGCTTGGCCGCCAACCAGGCCATGGCCTTGGCGCGGTTCTTGTGCTGCGAGCGTTCTTCCTGACATTCCACCACGGTGCCGGTGGGAATGTGGGTGATGCGGATCGCCGAGTCGGTGGTGTTGACGTGCTGGCCACCAGCGCCGGAGCTGCGATAGGTATCTACGCGCAGGTCGGCCGGGTTGATCTCGATGGCCGCCTGTTCGTCCGGCTCAGGCAACACCGCCACGGTGCAGGCGGAGGTGTGGATACGCCCCTGGGATTCGGTTTCCGGCACGCGCTGCACGCGATGAGCGCCGGACTCGAACTTGAGCTTGGCGTAGACGTTGTCACCCTCGACACGGGCGATCACTTCCTTGAAACCGCCGTGCTCACCCTCGTTGGCCGACAGCACCTCGACGCGCCAACCCTGCCTCTCGGCATAGCGCGAATACATGCGGAACAGGTCGCCGGAGAAGATCGCCGCCTCGTCACCGCCGGTGCCGGCGCGCACTTCCAGATAGACGTTGCGCCCGTCGTTGGGATCTTTCGGCAGCAACATACGCTGCAGCTTGTCTTCCAGGGTGACCAGCGCTTCCTTGGCCTGGGCCACTTCCTCCTCGGCCATCTCGCGCAGATCCGGGTCGCTTTCCTTGAGCAGCGCCTGAGCGCCTTCGAGGTCGCTCTGCACCTTGCGCAGCTCGCGGAAGGTGGCGATCACCGGCTCGATCTCGGCATATTCCTTGGAATAGGCGCGAAACTGCGTCTGCTTGGAAATCACCTCGGCATCGCCGAGCAGCGCCGTCAGTTCCTCGAAGCGGTCGCTGAGGTTGTCCAGCTTGTTCAACAGTGAAGCTTTCATTGCAGACCTTTGTCCTGCGGTGCGCTCTCGTCGAGGGCGAACAATTCCTGGGCCAGGCTGAGCGCGTCGACGCGCCCCTCGGCAGTAAGTTTCTTCATGCGCACGCTGGGTGCGTGCAGCAGCTTGTTGGTCAGGCCACGGGCCAGTTGCGCCAGCACGTCTTCGGGATTGCTGCCGTTGGCCAGCATGCGCTGGGCCTTGGCCAGCTCATCGTCGCGCAGGCGCTCGGCCTGCTGACGGTAGGCCTTGAGCACATCGACTGCGGCCAGCTCGCGCAGACGCTGCATGAAATCGTCAGTGCCGGCAGCCACCAGCTCTTCGGCAGCCTGCGCCGCGCCCTGGCGGCTCTTGAGGTTTTCCTCGATGACCTCGTGCAGGTCATCGACGGTATAGAGGTAGACGTCATCCAGCTCGCCCACCTGCGACTCGATGTCGCGCGGCACGGCGATGTCGACCATGAAGATCGGTTTGTGCTTGCGCTTTTTCAGCGCACTTTCCACTGCGCCCTTGCCGAGAATCGGCAACTGGCTGGCAGTGGAGCTGATAACGATGTCGCTGTGCGCCAGCTCGTCGGGAATGTCCGAGAGCAGCACCGCATGAGCGCCGAACTGCTCGGCCAGCTGACTGGCGCGTTCCAGGGTGCGGTTGGCGACGACGATGCGCTTGATGCCCTGATCGTGCAGGTGGCGCGCCACCAGGCTGATGGTCTCGCCGGCGCCGATCAGCAGCGCCTGGCTGCGGTGCAGGTCGGCGAAGATCTGTTTGGCCAGGCTGACCGCGGCGAAGGCCACGGAGACCGGGTTCTCGCCGATGGCGGTATCGGTGCGCACGGTCTTGGCGGTGCTGAAGGTGGCCTGGAACAGACGGCCGAGCAACGGCCCGACGGTGCCGGCCTCACGCGCCACGGCGTAGGCGGACTTGAGCTGGCCGAGAATCTGCGGCTCGCCCAGCACCATCGAGTCGAGCCCGCAGGCGACGCGCATCATGTGCCGAACCGCGTCCTCCTCGCTGTGCACGTAGGCGCAGGCGCGCAATTCGTCGACGCTCAGGCGGTGATAGTCGGCCAGCCACTGCAGCACTTCATCGCTGCTCAGCTGATCCTGCTCCAGGTACAGCTCGCTGCGGTTGCAGGTAGAGAGGATCGCCGCCTCGCGGCTGGGCGTCAGCCGACACAGCTGCTGCAGCGCCTCGACCAGTTGCTCCGGGGTGAAAGCAACGCGCTCGCGCACCTCTACCGAGGCGGTCTTGTGGTTGATACCGAGGGCGATAAAGGCCATGCAGGGTCGCTGAGGGGCAATACGGGAGCCGGCAATTGTCCTACTTCGCCCCCGAGAGAACAACTCCCGCGACCTATTGTCCCAATAGACAGTTCGCCGCATCGTCCTGGCCAGTGGGCTTGCTCCAAGGCTTGTGTCATGATGCCGCGAACGTCGCAGGGCACGAGCCAGCACGGCCGTCGCCCCGGAATAACGCACGACAAGGCACTATGAACAGACCCCTCGCGTTAGTCACCGCCATTGCCCTTCTCAGCGGCTGCCAAACCTTCGCCCCCAGTGAGCCGGACGGTACGCCGCCGGTACAGGAAGCAGACCAGACCACCCAGCTGGAACCGAGCGAATACGGCTCGTTCAGCCAGGAAACCCTGTTCGCCCTGCTCACCGCCGAGCTGGCCGGGCAGCGCAATCGCTTCGACATCGCCCTCGGCAACTACGTGCAGCAGGCCAACGCCACTGGCGATGCCGGCGTCGCCGAACGCGCCTTCCGTATTGCCGAATACCTCGGTGCCGAACAGGCCGCGCTCGACAGCGCACTGATCTGGGCCAGGAACGCGCCGAGCAACATCGACGCCCAACGCGCCGCCGCCGTGCAATTGGCCCGCGCTGGCCGTTACGACGAATCCATGACCTATATGGAGCAGGTGCTGCAGCGCCAGGGCGATACCCACTTCGACTTCCTCGCCCTGTCTGCCGCAGAAACCGACCCGGATACCCGCGCCGGCCTGCTGCAGGGTTTCGATCGCCTGCTGAACAAGAACCCGGACAACAGCCAGCTGCTATTCGGCAAGGCCATCCTCCTGCAACAGGACGGCCGCGCCGAAGAGGCCCTGGAGCTGCTCGAAGACAGCGCGGCGAGCAGCAACGAGGTATCGCCGATCCTGCTGCGCGCCCGCCTGCTGCAGAGCCTCGGCCGTGGCAAAGAGGCCATGCCGATTCTGCAGAAAGGCATCCGCAACAATCCCGACGACAAACGCCTGCGCCTGACCTACGCGCGCCTGCTGGTCGAGCAGGATCGCCTCGACGACGCCAAGGGCGAGTTCGCCAAGCTGGTGCAGGAAAACCCCAACGACGACGACCTGCGTTTCTCCCTGGCCCTGGTGTGCCTGGAAGCCGAAGCCTGGGAAGAGGCCATCGTCTACCTCGAAGAGCTGGTCGAGCGCCGCAGCCATGTCGATGCCGCGCACTACAACCTCGGCCGCGCTTACGAGGCGCTGAGCGACAACGACAGTGCCCTGCAGGAATACGCCCTGGTCGGCCCGAGCAACGACTATCTGCCAGCCCAGCAACGCCAGGCCGAACTGCTGTTCGCCCAGCAGCGCAGTGAAGAAGCCAGTGCACGCCTGGCCCAGGCACGTAGCGCGCAGCCCGATTACGCCATCCAGCTGTACCTGATCGAAGCCGAAGGCCTGAGCAATCGCAGCCAGGTCGAGCCGGCCTGGAAGGTGATCAACGAGGGCCTGGAGCAGTACCCCAACGACCTGAACCTGCTTTATACCCGCGCCATGCTCGCGGAAAAGCGCGATGACCTGGCCCAGCTGGAAACCGACCTGCGCTATATCATCCAGCGCGAGCCGGAACACGCCATGGCGCTCAACGCCCTCGGCTACACCCTGGCCGACCGCACCACGCGCTATGAAGAAGCGCGCGAGCTGATCGAAAAAGCCCACCAGCTCAACCCGGACGACCCGGCGATTCTCGACAGCCTCGGCTGGGTCAACTATCGCCTGGGCAAGCTCGACGAGGCCGAGCGCCTGCTGCGCCAGGCCCTGGAGAAATTCCCCGACCACGAAGTGGCCGCCCATCTCGGCGAAGTGCTCTGGGCCCAAGGCAAACAGCGCGAAGCCCGACGCCTCTGGCGCGACGCCCTCAGCGCAACACCCGATAGCCCCATTCTGCGTGACACGCTGTTGCGCCTGACCGGTTCCGAGACTCTTTGATGCTTCGTCACCTACTCGTATTCAGCCTTATCGCCCTGCTCGTCGGCTGCGCTGGCCTCACCTCGCGCGAAGCGCTGGAAGGCCAGGGCGACCCAGCCCAGTGGAAAGCCCACAAAGAGCAGATCACTCAGCTCGATGGCTGGCAGATCAATGGCAAGATCGGCATCCGCGCCCCGCAGGATTCCGGCAGCGCCACCTTGTTCTGGCTGCAGCGCCAGGATTACTACGACATTCGCCTGTCCGGCCCGCTGGGTGGTGGCGCCGCCCGCCTGACCGGCCGTCCGGGCGACATCCTGCTGGAAGTATCCAACCGCGGCCGTTTCCGCGCCGAATCGCCAGAAGCCCTGCTGCAAGAACAACTGCGCCTGGACCTGCCGGTGTCCAACCTGCTCTGGTGGATTCGCGGCCTGCCCGCCCCGGACAGCCGCAGCCGCATCACCCTCGATGGCCAAAGCCACCTGGCGCAGCTGGAACAGGACGGCTGGAAGGTCGAATACCAGCGCTACACCGAGCAGAACGGCTACGCCCTGCCGGAGCGCATGAAGCTCTATGGCCAGGACCTGGAAGTGACCCTGGTGATCAAGGACTGGCAGCCGCGTCAGTTGGGACAGTAAGCGACCACACTCTCTGTGGGAGGGGCTTCAGCCGCGACAGCTTTTCTAGCGCCGCCCACAGCACGCAGCCAGTAGATAGACCACGCGGCCAACTACTTCCGCGGACTACTCCCTCTCCCATTTATGGGAGAGGGCCGGGGAGAGGGTGATCTGCCGCCCCTCTCCCCCGCCCCTCTCCCGCAAGCGGGAGAGGGGAGACAAGCCCCTAACACGACTCTTCAGCGCACCCCATGACCAACACCGCCATCCCCGCCCACGCCGAACTGATCCTGCCCGCCCCCGCCAAGCTCAACCTGATGCTGCATATCCTCGGCCGCCGCGCCGATGGCTATCACGAGCTGCAGACCCTGTTCCAGTTTCTCGACCATGGTGACGAACTCGGCTTCAGCCTGCGTCAGGATGGCGAAATCCGCCTGCACACGCCCATCGAAGGCGTACCGCATGACAGCAACCTGATCGTGCGCGCGGCCAAAAGGCTGCAGGAAGCCAGCGGCACAAAGCTCGGCGCCGATATCTGGCTGAACAAACGCCTGCCCATGGGCGGCGGCATCGGCGGTGGCAGCTCGGACGCCGCCACCACCCTGCTCGGTCTCGACCACCTGTGGCAAACCCAACTGGGCGAAGATCGCCTGGCCGAGCTGGGCCTGGCCCTGGGTGCCGACGTACCGGTATTCGTGCGCGGTCGCGCAGCCTTCGCCGAGGGCGTTGGCGAGCGCCTGACCCCAGTCGAACTCGACGAGCCCTGGTTCCTCGTCGCAGTACCGCAAGTCTTTGTCAGCACAGCAGAAGTTTTCGGCTCGCCCGAGTTGACACGCGATACGCCGCCCATTAAAGTTCGCAGCCTTCTTGCGGGGGGTGGTCGAAACGACTGCCAGCCGGTCGTAGAGAAGCGTTACCCTGAAGTTCGTAACGCTTTGATCTTGTTGAACAAATTTGTTTCAGCTAGATTGACCGGCACTGGAGCTTGCATATTTGGGAGCTTCCCAAATCGGGACGATGCTGATAAAGTCGCCCGCCAACTTCCAGGCACTCTGCCGAGCTTTGTCGCTCAAGGTCGCAACATTTCGATGCTGCACCGCAGGCTCCAAGCATTGGCCAAGAAGTGAATGCTCAGCATTCGGTTATACGATACAGGGGCGTCGCCAAGCGGTAAGGCACCAGGTTTTGATCCTGGCATGCGTTGGTTCGAATCCAGCCGCCCCTGCCATAACCTCCCTCGGGAGGCATCGAGAACCGAGTCAACAAGCATTCAACACAGAATATAGGGGCGTCGCCAAGCGGTAAGGCACCAGGTTTTGATCCTGGCATGCGTTGGTTCGAATCCAGCCGCCCCTGCCATTTTCCATACCCATCCAGGTATACCCCCAGCCGGCAGGTACTGCGCGTGTCCAAGATGATGGTCTTCACGGGGAACGCAAACCCCGATCTGGCGCGACGGATCGTTCGTCAGCTGCACATTCCCCTCGGCGATGCTTCGGTCGGTAAGTTCTCCGACGGCGAAGTCATGATCGAAATCAACGAGAACGTTCGCGGCAAGGACGTCTTCCTGATTCAGCCGACCTGTGCACCCACCAACGACAACCTGATGGAACTGGTAGTGATGGCCGACGCCTTCCGCCGTTCCTCGGCGACTCGCATCACTGCAGTCATCCCCTACTTCGGTTATGCCCGCCAGGATCGCCGTCCGCGTTCCGCGCGCGTGGCAATCAGCGCCAAAGTGGTTGCCGACATGCTCACCGTGGTCGGTATCGACCGCGTGCTGACCGTCGACCTGCATGCTGACCAGATCCAGGGCTTCTTCGACATTCCGGTGGACAACATCTACGGTTCCCCGGTCCTGGTCGACGACATCGAAGACCAGCGCTTCGACAACCTGATGATCGTCTCCCCCGATATCGGCGGCGTCGTTCGTGCCCGCGCCGTGGCCAAGAGCCTGGGCGTCGACCTGGCGATCATCGACAAGCGTCGCGAGAAGGCCAACCAGTCCGAAGTGATGCACATCATCGGTGACGTCGAAGGCCGTACCTGCATCCTGGTCGACGACATGGTCGACACTGCCGGTACCCTGTGCCACGCCGCCAAAGCGCTGAAAGAGCGCGGCGCCGCCAAGGTCTACGCCTACTGCACCCACCCGGTGCTGTCCGGCCGCGCCATCGAGAACATCGAGAATTCCGTCCTGGACGAGCTGGTGGTCACCAACACCATCCCGCTGTCCGCTGCGGCGCAGTCCTGCTCGCGTATTCGCCAGCTCGACATCGCCCCGGTCGTCGCCGAAGCGGTCCGCCGCATCAGCAACGAAGAATCGATCAGCGCCATGTTCCGCTAAGCGGAACTGGCCAGATCACACTGCCCCGCCACGTGCGGGGCTTTTTGCCCTACCGCCCGAGGCTGGTCGCAAGCCACAAGGCGGTTTGGTTATTTTGGAGAAGTGAAATGACTGTTGAATTTGCCCTGAATGCCGAAGTGCGTTCCGACCTGGGGAAAGGTGCGAGCCGCCGCCTGCGTCGTAACGTGTCCATGGTTCCTGCCGTGATCTACGGTGGCGACAAAGCCCCGCAATCGATCAGCCTGCTGGCCAAAGACCTGGCCAAGCTGCTGGAAAACGAAGCGGCTTTCAGCCACGTTCTGAGCCTGGACGTTGCCGGTACCAAAGAAAGCGTCGTGATCAAAGCCCTGCAGCGCCACCCGGCCAAAGGCTTCGTCCTGCACGCTGACTTCCAGCGCGTCGTTGCCGGCCAGAAGCTGACCGCCCACGTACCGCTGCACTTCATCAACGAAGCAACCGCCGTTGGCGTGAAGCAGCAAGGTGGTGAGATCTCCCACACCATCAACGAAGTCGAAGTTTCCTGCCTGCCGAAAGACCTGCCGGAATTCATCGAAGTCGACATGGCTGCCGTAGAAGTTGGCCAGACTGTCCACATGTCCGACCTGAAGCTGCCGAAAGGCGTTGAGCTGGTTGCTCTGGCTCACGGTAACGACCTGGCTGTCTCCAACATTCACGCTTCCCGCGTGAAGGCTGAAGACGAAGAAGGCGCCGCCGAGTAATCGCAGTGCGGAACCCGCCCGGCAGGCGATCACGCCGGGCGATTTCCTCAAAAGGGCTCCTGTATGACTGCCGTACAACTGATCGTTGGCCTGGGTAACCCCGGCCCCGAATACGACCAGACCCGGCACAATGCAGGGGCCCTTTTCGTTGAGCGCGTGGCCGAGAGCCAGCGCGTCAACCTGTCTGTAGATCGCAAATATTTCGGCCTGGTGGGCAAGTTCAATCACCAGGGACGCGAAGTTCGTCTGCTCATCCCCACCACCTACATGAACCGCAGCGGCCAGTCCGTGGCGGCCTTGGCCAATTTCTTCAAGATCAAACCCGAAGAGATCCTGGTGGCCCACGACGAACTCGACATGCCACCCGGCGTCGCCAAGCTCAAACAGGGCGGCGGCCACGGTGGGCACAACGGCCTGCGCGACATCATCGCCCAGCTCGGCAACCAGAATAACTTCCATCGCCTGCGGCTCGGCATCGGCCACCCGGGGCACGCCAGCCTGGTATCCGGCTACGTGCTCGGACGCGCCCCACGCGGCGAACAGGACCTGCTCGACAAGAGCATCGACTTCGCCTTGGACGTCCTGCCGGAAATACTCGCCGGCGACTGGACCGTGGCCATGCGCAAACTGCATAGCCAGAAGGCCACCAAGTAACCATCTTTTACCGAGGGACACATCATGGGATTCAACTGCGGCATCGTCGGCCTGCCCAACGTCGGCAAGTCCACCCTGTTCAACGCCCTCACCAAATCCGGCATCGCGGCGGAGAACTTCCCCTTCTGCACCATCGAGCCGAACAGCGGCATCGTGCCCATGCCCGACCCGCGCCTGGATGCCCTGGCCGAGATCGTCAAGCCCGAGAAGGTCATCCCCACCACCATGGAATTCGTCGACATCGCCGGCCTGGTAGCGGGCGCGTCGAAAGGTGAAGGCCTGGGCAACAAGTTCCTCGCCAACATCCGCGAGACCGACGCCATCGCCCACGTGGTGCGCTGCTTCGAAGACGACAACGTCATCCACGTCGCCAACAGCGTCGACCCCAAGCGCGACATCGAGATCATCGACCTCGAACTGATCATGGCCGACCTCGACAGTTGCGAGAAGCAACTGCAGCGCGTGGCTCGCACCGCCAAAGGCGGCGACAAGGAATCAGTGGCGCAGAAAGCCCTGCTGGAAAAGCTCATCCCCCACCTCACCGAAGGCAAGCCGGCACGCAGCCTGCTGAAAGACCTGGGTGACGACGAGAAGCGCCTGGCCAAGACCTTCCACCTGCTCACCACCAAGCCGGTGATGTACATCGCCAACGTCGCCGAAGACGGCTTCGAGAACAACCCGCACCTCGACGTGGTCAACGCCATCGCCGAAGCGGAAGGCGCCATCGTCGTGCCGGTGTGCAACAAGATCGAAGCCGAGATCGCCGAACTGGACGATCTCGAAGAAATGCAGATGTTCCTCGAAACCATGGGCATGGAAGAGCCGGGCCTGAACCGCGTGATCCGCGCCGGTTACTCGCTGCTCAACCTGCAGACCTACTTCACCGCTGGCGTGAAGGAAGTCCGCGCCTGGACCGTGCGCGTCGGCGCCACCGCCCCTCAGTCGGCTGCCGCGATCCACACCGACTTCGAGAAAGGCTTCATCCGCGCCGAAGTCATCGCCTACAACGACTTCATTCAGTACAAGGGCGAAGCCGGCGCCAAGGAAGCCGGCAAATGGCGCCTGGAAGGCAAGGACTACATCGTCAAGGATGGCGACGTGATGCACTTCCGCTTTAACGTTTGATCGTTGGAAGCAGTGCGTGAACAGAACCCCGCCTTGGCGGGGTTTTGTTGTTTTTGGGGGTGGTGAATTGTTGGGTTGGGACTAGGCGCGAGCTGGGGGTTTATGAATCCGCCCCGCAGAGCCAGAAAGGCCCGTAAATCGAGGCTTTCAGCCCTCCCCCAAGCTGGCGATACCAGTCCTTTTCAGAAAATTCGACCAATGTAGTCACCCAAAGCTCTTTACCTAAACCCACCTATCGCGGTAGCTTTCGTAATGGCGTTTTGCCAATCATAGTCACTTTCCAGTTACTTCCCCTTTCCTTTATTTCACTTTCCAGGCTGCATCCATAGAAGGAACTTTGGAACAATGAATAGCGACCTTTTCATTGAATCTAACTCAGACATTGATGGATTTCTGGGTTACATAAAATATGATGGAAAAGGATTAGAGCGGGGGATCATGGACGCCCGTAAACAAGCAGACGCATTACTAGGCATGGATCATGCGCTTCGACATTTCATTGTCAAACTAAATCCTGCGCTCAAAGGGATTGATTTTGAAATTCCTGTAAAAGTCAGAGAAGGTTCTTGGGAAGCATTGATCCCTGAAACCGTCTCTGGCTGGGTTCAAGCCAGCTTAGGAATAGCAGCAACTGCATATTTGACTCAAGCCGCTCAAAAGATGGCAGAACGCGACTTCGATGAATTCGGCGTAAAAGATATCTTTAGCAAAGCTTTGGCAGCAATAAAGTGGTTCGCTCGCCTTGGAAAGCATCTAGGCCGTGTCGAAAAAAAGCCGTTTGAAGACGTTAAATTTGCCGACAACAACAACTCAATCGGAATAAAGAATGACGCAGGGGAATATCTTTACATCCCAAAATACATTCTTGATCTATACACTCAAAGCGACCCCAAAGTTCTTGAAGGGTTAGTTTCTTTGGTCATAGAAGGCAGAAGTCTAAAAATCGGAGATATTAACGGCACAGTTGTTGATGAGGTAACCATCACCGAAGATGACAAATATATTTTTTGCGATGAGGAAAATGAAGATCCCGACGAGCCTCTTTTCCCAGAACTTCGCCACGGGGAAAATGTTGTTCTTGAGGGCGAGGTCACCAGAGAGAACAAAACATCAAACTCAATGGGCTTCAAATATCTTGACCATATCTTAACTGCCTATCCAGAAACAGGCAGCATCGTTCGATATAAGCCGCTACTATTCCTGCGCTGCAGGCTATTTGGCACAGTAGACCGTACAGATGAGAAAGGAAGGACAACTGCAAAGAGACCTAAACTATACTTTTCACATCTTGAAGCTCTTGAAGTCGATGAGGGCGATGACCTTTTTAGAGGTATCTGAACTAGAAGATTGTGGTACCTCGAAAGCCTGATACTGCATCGCATCCTAAAATTCCACCATATAGATCATCAAGCACGCCAAGACATAGACAACAGAAAATAGATCACGGCAGACCTCTTATAAGCTGCGGTCTACGCCCCATCGGCGTTATGATTTCGCTGTAAAGAAATATTTTGTAGTGCGCCTTTATTTTCCCACCAATGACGTACAAGCACCCGCATTGAAATAGCCTTCGACTTGAGATATGATCCGCGTGTCCCCGTCCAGGGATTAACATGGGTTGTTAAAATGCGACCTGGCTCAATAATGTGACATGCAAAAGCGGTGGGTCGACGAGTGTTATTCGGCGGTCCGCGATGATGTAAGGTGAAACTATGGACGGGGACATCTCTTCTCCCAAGCCCACACTTGATAGCTCCACTACGCCTGAGCTATTAGCTACTATGCTGGGAACCAGCTATGGAAAAATTAAATATTTCTATTATGGCCGCAGCGGATCAAGAACTGCTAGCTTCTATACTAGATTCGAAATAAATAAGAAAAATGGGGGAATGAGAGAAATATATGCCCCTAACAAACAGCTAAAAGTGCTTCAGGGCCGAATAGCCTCCCTTCTATCCAATCTTTACAAACCAAAGAAATACGTAACAGCCTTTGTCAAAGGCACATCGCTCTACGACAACGCCATCAACCACACAAGAAAAAGCTTTGTATTCAATATTGATCTAAAAGATTTTTTCCCGACAATTACATTTGCCCGCGTCCGTGGTCTTTTAATCTCTAAACCATACTCTTTAGACCCATCAACAGCATCAGTTATCGCGCATTTAACAACTGTTAATGGCCATCTCCCTCAAGGCGCTCCAAGCTCTCCTGTAATCTCCAATATGATCTGCGCCTCTTTAGATCGCCAGCTAAACTCTTTAGCAAGACAGCATCGGGCACAATACACCAGATATGCCGACGACATTACTTTCTCATTTTATTGCCCGGCGGCCGCAAAAACTGAGTGCAACACCCGACCATTTCGGTAAGGTGTTGCCCCATGTCCTATCACGAACTCAGCGCCACAGAGCGCGTCACGATCCAGATCGGCCTGTGCAATGG
>NZ_PGLR01000083.1 GCF_002803095.1 Pseudomonas sp. ZH-FAD
AGCGCACCGCCCACAGGATCACATCACCCTGGAAATGGCGCCACTTGAAATCCGTCATCGTTCCGTCCGTCCAATCTCCGCCAAGCATGCTCAAGCTTCACGATTTTTGCAACAGAGCCGTGTAGCGAAGGCCCGCGCTGAGTTCGAGCGTGGGGGTGAAGGCGAAGGTCGCTTCGCCGAACAGCGCGATCGAACGCCCGTTCTGATCGGACCGCTTGTACCATGTGCCCGAAGGCGGAACGACCGTTCCCGGAGCCGGTGCGGGGAAGCCCGGATAAGGGAAGATGTAAGCCGCATCGTCCTCGATGAACTCGAGGTTCGACCGCTCAAAGTAAGCACCGGCGACCCACGACAGCTTGTTTTCGCGCGGAGAGGCCAGCCGCAGTTCCTGCATGAAGGTGTTGAACCGCTCATACCGGCGCAGGGTCGTGAACGGCACGTCGGTGTTGTCGACTTCCGAGTAGTTACGCTGGTTATGGCGGATATGGCTGGTCACCGAGGTCAGCGTCAGATCGCCGGCATGCCAGTTCGCCGTATTGGTCAGCGCCAGCCCCCGGAAGCGGTCGCCGTTGTCGACCGGATCGATCTGCTGCCCCGTGATCGCACTGACCACGGCCGCGCTGGCGGGATCGAGATTGATGCTGGAATTCCGGAAGTTCGCCTTGCAGTCCTCGTGGCTGGCGCCCACCGCAAGCGCGGTGTTGAGCGACGGAGGATCGCCCGCCGCCGGAGCACGCGGCTCGCAGCGGAAGACTTCCGCCGATGATCCCTTCGTATCGGACTTCACGTAAGTGACGCTCAGCGTGCTGTCGAAATCGCTCGACGGCTCCCAGGTCAGCGTGCCGCGTGTCAGGAACTGGTCGTTGATGGGGCCGTCAGGGCCACCCGGCGCATTGTTCTTGATATAGCCCTTGGACTCGTCGCTGTAGCGCATCGCGAGGCGCGCCTTGAGCGTGTGATCGGCATTGAGCGGCCCGGAGATTGCCCCTTCGATACTCGCCTGATCGCTCGCCTCGAATTCATAGGCTGCACGGACATAGGCTTCGAATTCATCCGTCGGTTTCTTGGACGTGATGTTGATCGCGCCGGCCACGGTGTTCTTGCCGAAGAGCACGCCCTGCGGCCCCTTGAGCACTTCCACGCGTTCTATATCCAGCTGACCGGCACGCGCCCAGGCCGCTCGCGAGTAGTAGGCGCCATCGACGAACAGACCCACGGTCTGTTCGAAGCCGGGATTGAAGGAGCCCGACCCCACGCCGCGCAGATAGGCCGAAGTGCCAAGATCCTGAATAACGATCTTGGCGGCAGGGACCAGCTGGACCGCCTCGGACGTCTTGGTAATGCCAAGGTTCGCCAGACCCTCGCCCGTTACCGCGCTGACCGAAACCGGGACTTCCGAAAGCCGTTCAGCCCGCTTTCGCGCGGTCACGACGATCTCATCCATGGCGCGCGGAGATTCCGCCGCGGCTTCGCTCTGCCCCTGAGGCTGCTCCTGAGCCTGCGCCTGTGCCGCCATCAGCAGCGCCATGGCCGTTGCCGCCATGCTTGTGCTGATCCGAAGTGCGCCGTTTAGGAAACGTGTCGTCTTCATCGTCATCCTCCCCTCTTCCTTGGCTTCGTCCGAACTCGTCTCCCGGATCGAAGCCGCCATGTGTCAGTGCATGATCGCTCCGCCATCGACGAACAGCGTCTGCCCGGTGATAAATCTGCTCTCTTCGGAACCGAGGAAAACCGCGGCATCCGCGACGCTTTCCGGGTCCTGATCCTGTTTGACCGCACGCATTCCCATCAGAAATGCCTTGGCGCCCGCCACCGCCTCGGGTGGCTGTTCTTCCAGCGAAGGTCCGTCGACCAACCCGAGCGCGATCGTGTTCGCGGTGATGCCGCTCGGCCCCAGTTCGCGCGCCAGCGAGTAGGCGAAAGCCACCAGCCCGGCCTTCGACGCCGCGTAGGGCGCGATCGGCGCGCCGAAGAACGCGGTGCTGGACCCGATATTGATGATGCGCCCGTACCGCTGCGCTTCCATCACCGGCACGACAGCCCGCGCCATCTGATAAGCCCCGCGCAAGTTGACCCGCAGGATTGCATCCCACTGGTCGAGGTCGATGTCGCGGAACGACATGGTCGTCAGCGGCTGCAGGATCGCCGCGTTATTCACGAGAATGTCGATCCGGCCGAACCGCTCCATCGCCGCATTCACAAGGCGCGCGATATCCTCGTCATTCGTGACGTCACCGCCCAGAACGCTTGCCTTGCCATCGTCGCTGACGCTGTCGTTTGCGGAGAGGTCGAGCGCGAAAGTCGCGGCGCCCTCTGCGCGGAACCGCTCCGCGATCGCCGCGCCGACGCCGCGCGCGCCGCCGGTCACAATCGCGACCCGGCCGGAAAGCCTGCCGCTCATCGCACGCTCTCCGCGAAGTCCAGGCTCTCGCCCATCGACCAGCGATGCAGGAAGCCGAAGCGCGCCTCGTCATTGTCCTTGAGCGAGTTCAGGAAGTCGATGTTGCCACGCCGTGCGACAGGATCGGTTTCCTCGTTGCGCTTCTTGTTCTCGACCGAGATCTTCTGGATGTATTCCCAGTTGGTGATGCGGCGCTGGCGATCATAGAGGTCCAGCAGTGCGTCCTTGCCCGGATCGGCCCAGACCTGCTTGAACTTGCCTGCAAGGTTCAGGGCATCGTGGATGCCCGAGTTCAGCCCCTGCCCGCCCATGGGATTGTTGACATGCGCGGCATCGCCCACGAGCAGGACCCGGCCTTGCCGATAGGTCTTCGCCACGCGCTGATGGACGTTGTAGATCGACCAGTTCGCCACCGGGAACTCGGACTTCTCCGGCCGCAGCCGCCGCAGGTTTTCCTGCAGAGCCTCGGGCGAGGCAGCCTCGGCCACGTCCATGCCCTCGGGCACGCTGGACACGACGCGGAACAGCCAGTCGTCCGGGCCGGGTCCGAAGGGGATGCGCACCACCAGCTGCCATTTCGGGCCATCGGCGATGAAATTGACGCGGCCGTAGAGGTCCGAGAAATCCTCCTTGGTGTGGATCAGCAGGAACCGCTCGGGCCAGGTGTAGCCCTCGAACTCGATGTTCTGGCTGGTGCGCACCGCACTGCCGGCGCCATCGCAGCCGATCACCCAGGGCGCGGTGATGCTGACCGGACCGTTTGGCGTATCGGCGTGAACCACGGCGCTTTCGCCGGTCTGCTCCACTCTGGTGACGCGGTGCGAGAACAGCACCTCGCAATCGCGCTGGCTCAACATCTCGTACGCCTGCGCAGTAAACCACTGCTGCCCGACAAGCATGTCGTAGGGATTACGGAAACGGCGGGACAGCACCTGCATGTCCAGTTCCACGTTCATGCCGAGGCCCCGGTCGGAAAAGCGCATCTCGCGTTCCAGCGAGGCGACCGGCAGCAAACGGTCGAGCAGTCCGACATCCTCGAGCATGTCGATCGTCGGCGCGTGGAAAGCCGGCGCGCGCATGTCGAGGCAGACGGTCTCGCCGGACTCCAGAACCGTCACCGGAATGCCGGCATCGGTCAGCGCAAGCGCCACCACCATGCCCACCGGCCCTGCGCCCACAACAACTACACGGTCGTTGCCGCTCATCGAGATACCTCTTTCTGTTCAGTTCGCTCAGCGATGCGGAAGTGATCGACAAGCACGGGCACGAGGGCCGCTCCCAGTGCTTCGGAAAGGTCATGGCCCATGCCTTCGACGACCTGCAGCCGCGCGCCGGGAATGCGGTCGGCGGTGTCCTGCGCGCCTGCCATCGGCATCACCGGATCGTCCGAGCCGTGCAGCACCAGCGTCGGCGCGGTGATGTCCGCCAGCCGCAGGTGCCGGTCGCGCGACGCCATGCTGGCCGCGATCTGGCGCACGGTGCCGGAGGGCGGCGCCCGCGTGACGGATCGCAGGGCCAGTTCGCTCCATTCCGCTTCATCGCGCTGGAACTGCGAACCCGCCATCGGCTTTCGGACGGCGATGAAGTGTTGCACCTTTCCAGCCTGATCCAACCCAGCGTTGACCGGCGCAATCAACCCTGCGGTGACCTCGACATTCGGCGGGGGCATTTCCGGGTTGCCGCTGTTGGACATGATCGACGTAAGGCTGGCCACGCGCGTGGGGAAACTGGCCGCCGCAAGCTGTGCCTGCATCGCGCCGAGCGAGATGCCCACCAGATGCGCACTGGGCGCACCGAGCGCATCCAGAACCGCGATCATATCGCCCGCCATGTCGTCCAGCGTATACGGCAGCGACACGTCCTGTCCCTGCGCCAGCGCACCCAGGACAGGACGCGGATCGGCCGGCCATTCGCGATCAAACCGAGGACCGAACCCCACGTCACGGGCGTCGAAAACGACCACGCCGTAACCTGCCTCAACCAGACCATCAATCAGCGAGCGTGGCCAGTGAACCAGTTGCTCGCCTACGCCCATGGCCAGCAGGACGACCGGGGCATCGACTGGTCCGAACTGCATCCATTCGGGCACGAAATAACGGCTCATGCGACATCTCCCGACCGGCGGAGGATGTGCAGCTCGAAATGCCGATCATCGCCCGGCGCGAGCGAGGCTTCGGAAGGAGCACCACTCATCGCCGCGCAACCATGGGCATGCCCCGCAACGCCCCGACAAAGGCTCAGCCAATCGGGCACAACGCTTGCAGCCGCGGAGGCGAACTCGCTCAACTCTCTTTCTCCTTGGATAATGGGTGCGCTGCCTGCGTGGGCCAGACGGAAGCGTGAGACGAAGCCGCTGTCGCGCAGCAGCATCGAGACGACGAACGCGGTTGAAGACGGCAGAAACACAACAATCGTTCCGTGATCATGCGGGCGCGAGGCCCAGCGAGGTTCGCCGACGAGATTGCGCCACGACATATCGATGGCGTGCCAGCCTTGCGCAGCGAAAGCCTCTGCCATGGCTCGACCGGGCCGGGTTCCCACTTCAGTTACCAGAAGCCCGTCGGCGCGCGCCGCAAGGTTCGGCGCCAAGCCGGACAGCGCCACTGCTCCGACGCCCAGCGCACCGGCGGCCAGTACCGTGCGGCGCGTCACGCCGATCGCGCTCATGGCCTGGGCTCCACCACATAGGCCGCGAGCGCGGCAAGTTGCCGGTCGTCAATCTCGGTAGGGCCGAAGGCAGGCATGAACCCGATGCCATTGCGCACGACCGCCGATACCGTCTGCGCGTTCAGATCCTTGCGCCGGGTAATGATCGCGAACTGATCGCCGCGCGTCTTGGCCAGCGCATAAGTCCCCGGATAGACGGGAGAAATTTTTGCCGCGTGGCAACCGATGCAGTTGCGTTCGAACAGCTTTTCGCCCTCTCCCGCATTGGCGTTGTACGTCAGATGCGGCGCGGAGACGACCTGCGGCGCAGGCGCATCGGGCGCTTTGCCCCGCCCGCAGCCAGCCAGCATCAGGAGGCTCGCGCAGGCACCGAGGAGGAGCGATTTGCGTGGCCCGCTCATCCCAGCTTCCCCCGCTCAGCTGCGAACCGTTGCGGCCAGATCCCCTGCTTGCCGGGCGCGATGATGCCCTTGGGATCGATCGCGTTCTTGATCGTCTCACTGAAGCGCAGCGCGGCGTGATCGTTGAAGCCGTAAGTGCCCGCGACCCGATCCATGAAGGCAAGGTGGGTCCGGTATTCTCCATATCCCTCGGCCGCGGCGGTATCGATCAATTCGGCGAAGAGCTTGCGCGCACGGGCCTTCTCATCCTGGCTGTCCTTGTTGAAGCCCAGCGCGAAGATGTGGTGCATCTCCCGCCAGCCGGCGATGAATGCGCCGAAGTAGTCGAAGCCATACTGGTTGGCCCGCGCGGAGATCATCTTGTACTGCTTGACCGCCTCCGCGCCATCGAGCGCGGAGATTGGCGAGAAGTCCATGTGGACCGAGTTGGGCACCCAGTTCAGCGTGTTGAACTCGCCCATGTTGGGCACGCCGGCCTGCAGCAGATCGCGGTACGTCAGGTCATCGCCCAGCCGCTTGGCCTGGAACCGCGCGCCCTTGATCTGCCCGAACGCCTGCTGGAGCATGGCCCACTGCCCCTCGACGATCTGCGTCGGGCCGTAGAGCGCGAAAGACAGGTTCCAGAAACCGATGCCCAGTTCCGAGATCATCTTGCGCAAGGCATCGGGCGGCATGGCGCCCTCGCCCTTGTAGAAATCGGCACGCACCGACAGCGAGGCCGCCTTCACCACCGCGCTGTAGATCGTCGCCGCGTTGGGAATGGCCAGCGCGATCTTGAGGGGGCGCATGACCTCGACGATCTGCTCCAGATCATCTTCGTTCTCGAAGTAGATCGAGCACGACAGGAAGTCCTGCGGGGCTGGCATCAGCCACATGCCCATCTTGGTCACAACGCCGTAGTTTGACTGGGTGAACAGCCCGTCGAAATATGGGCCGAACCCGTACTTGAACAGTTGCCAGCTTTCGCTCTTGTCCATCGCGCCCATGCCGGTGCGCATCAGATCGCCGTTGGCCAGCACTACTTCCATGCCGCACTGCATGCCGAAGTGATCGCCATAGGGCGTGTAGCCCAGCCCGCGCTCCAGCGCGTTGCCCAGCACGCTGCCCCAGCCCGGTGCCGGCACCGAAAGCCAGAGCGGCAGCTTCTTTTCCTGAATGTGCCGGTAGAGATCGAAGTAGGTCACGCCCGGCTCGACCAGCGCGTAGCAATACTTGTCGTTGACCTCGAGAATGCGGTTCATCCGCTTGAGGTCGAGCATCACCGTACCGCTCATGCGCGGGGCGGCACCGCCATAGGCAAGGTTCTTGCCGGTCGAAATCGGCCAGACGGGCACGCCATACCGGCTGGCGATGCGCATGACTTCCTGCACCTGTTCCACCGAGTTCGGCAGCACAGCGGCGGAGGCCTGCGGCGCATTGTCTTCCAGCGGCGAATAGGCGTCGCGATAGCCGTCGAGGCCCGGGCTGGAATCCACCACGTTGGCCGGGCCGACAACCGATCGCCACTCACGCAAGGCAAGGTCAAAGTCGCGCTCGGCGACAGATAGGGGCAAAATCCGTGCGATGATGGGTTCTCCTCTCCATGTTCCTCCGAGAACATTTTCAACGCCTCGGTTGCCCTTAGGGTAAACCCGCGCCGCGCCCCAAGTCAACGCAAAAATGGACCGTACAGTATCGTTCAATTTTTTGGTTGAAGATTGACTTTTGTGTCGTAAATCTGGACAACGCCGGTCTCCTGCAAAACCTCGCTCGAGGGCGGACGCAAAAGAGAAAATGAGGGACGCTTTCGATGGCAGGCGCTAGCCCACGCGAACAGAAGAAGCGGCAGGAGATCGTGCGCCGATCGGCCGCCCTGTTCCTTGAGGCAGGCTTTTCCGGGACCAGCATGTCGGCCATCGCGGCGACTGTCGGCGGATCGAAGACCACGCTCTACAATCACTTCGGATCGAAAGAGGAACTCTTCGAGGAAGTGGTGCACATGGTGCTGACCACGGTCATCAAGTCGATCGACGATATCGACTATCGCACGATGGACTGTCGCAGCGCCCTCACCGCGATCGCGACAACGATTTTCTCCGCCGCCCAGGCCGAACAGAGCATCGAGGTGCACCGCCTCGTCTTCTTCGAGGCTGGCCGCAACGGCTCAGGTAGCAACGCCCTGATGAAGCGCGGGCCGGAGTTCGGACAACGCTATGTCCGCGAGGCGCTGGAGCACTTCGTCGCACAGGACGAACTCGTCTGCCGCGACGCCGACAAGGCGGCGCGCTACTTCTTCAGCATCCTGCTCTATCACCACATGCTCTACCGCGAAGCCGGGATGATGCCGGAGCTTTCCGGCCCCCAGATCGCCGAACACGTGGACGATGTGATCGAGGACTTCCTGAGGATCTGCCCGGTCCTGTAAGCCTGCGGCACGCCAACTCGCCGCAGCCCTTGGTCGCGCACAGAAGCGCGTGATCGCCGAGCCGCTCAGGCACGCGGGACCTCCGCGCGTCGTCGCGTCAAGGCATCCCCACCTCCCCCTATCGTCACCCTGAACTTGTTTCAGAGTCCATTCTTCAGCCTTGCCCGGACCTGGCGGAAAACCAGCTGACAGGGCGGCCTACCACTCACTCGTGACGGGCTGCGTGCTATGACAGAGCGCGCGGTTTTCGGCCCGCAAACGCGCCCGGAAAGCGTCAAACGTCAAAAATCCAATTTTACCGTATTGCGGTAATTTTGTTATTGTGCGATTTAAGTCGTGCAAGGCAGCGAATGCGCTGCCGCATGCCGGACACTCGCGCTCATTGGCAGCCGGTATCCGGGCTCGAGCCTTGGCGCCCTCGCCGGTCCCCGTTGATCGATGCCGGTCGTGCCAGGCGTTCAAAATTCGAACTGAGAGAGGCCAGAAAAATGCAGTTCCACTACAACGGCTTTCAGGTAGGCGATCCCGATCTGCGGCCCGCATCCGAAAGCGCCCATGCCGGAACCGCGGAAAATCCGCCCGCACGCACCGATGTGCTGATCGTGGGCTGCGGCCCGGCCGGTCTGACGCTGGCTGCGCAGCTTTCCGCTTTCCCGGAAATCTCGACCTGCATCGTGGAGCAGAAGCCCGGCCCGCTGGAACTCGGACAGGCCGATGGCATCGCCTGCCGCACGGTCGAGATGTTCCAGGCATTCGGCTTTGCCGAAAAGGTCCTGCGCGAGGCGTACTGGGTAAACGAAACCACCTTCTGGCGCCCGTCCGAGGATGACACCGGCATCGCTCGCGGCGGCTGGATCAAGGATACCGAGCCTGGCCTCTCCGAGATGCCGCACGTCATCCTCAATCAGGCGCGCGTGCACGGCTTCTATCTGGACGTGATGCGCAAGTCAGCGAACCGCCTCGAGCCGCACTATGGCTGGAGCTTTGCGGATGTAACGGTCGATGCCGAAGGCGATCCCGAATATCCGGTCAAGGTCACGCTGAACAAGGTCGTGGCCGAAGGCTCGCAGCCGGAAACGCGTGTTGTCCGCACGAAGTATGCGGTCGGCTGCGATGGCGCCCGCAGTCAGGTGCGCAAGGCCATCGGCCAGACCCTCAAGGGCGATTCCGCCAATCAGGCATGGGGCGTGATGGACGTCCTGCCCGTCACCGACTTCCCCGATATCCGCAAGAAGACGCTGATCCGCGCGCCCGGCGGCGGCAGCATCGTTCTCATCCCGCGCGAAGGTGGCTTCCTGACGCGCATGTACGTCGAACTGGACAAGCTCGGCACGCACGAACGCGCCGCGCAGCGCAATATCACGCTGGAACAGATGATCGCGGCAGCCCAGCGCATCTTCGCGCCTTATGCGTTCGAGGTGAAGCACGTGGCCTGGTGGTCGATCTATGAGATCGGGCAGCGCCTGTGCGATCGCTTCGACAATGCCGCCGACGGCGAGATCCCGCGCATCTTCATCGCGGGCGATGCCTGCCACACCCATAGCCCCAAGGCGGGTCAGGGCATGAACGTGTCGATGCAGGACGGGTTCAACCTGGGGTGGAAGCTGGCAGCGGTACTGCGCGGCCAATCGCCGGCCGATATCCTCAAGACCTATTCCAGCGAACGGCAGACCATCGCCAAGGAACTGATCGATTTCGACAAGGAATGGGCGGCGATGCTCAGCGCCCCGCTCAAGGATCCGAACGATCCGGACAGCCCGGGCGTCACGCCCGAGGAAATCCAGAGCTACTTCGTGCGTCAGGGCCGCTACACGGCCGGCACGGCGACCACTTATTCGCCTTCGCTCTTCACCGGCAATGCGGATCACCAGAGCCTTGCCACGGGCTTCCCCGTGGGCAAGCGCCTGCACTCCGCCCCGGTGGTCCGGATGGCGGATGCGCGCCCGATGCACATCGGCCATTCGTTCGTCGCGGACGGTCGCTGGCGCATCTTCGCCTTCGCCGATGCGAGCGACCCGACGCAGGCTTCGTCGAAGCTATGGTCCCTGTGCGATTTCCTTGCCGACGATCCACGTTCTCCCGTGCGGCGCTACACCGCCCAAGGCAGCGATCTGGATGCCGTGATCGACCTGCGAGCGGTGTTCCAGCAGTCGCACCACGACCTTGCCGTCGAAAAGGTGCACCCCCTGCTCAAGCCCGCGAAAGGCAAGTTCGGCCTGCCCGATCCGGAGAAGGTCTTCTGCGTCGATTTCGAAACGCAGGACATCTTCGATGCTCGCGGGATCGACCGTGAAAAGGGCTGCATCCTTGTCGTGCGACCCGACCAGTACGTTGCGCAGGTTCTTCCCCTCGACGCTACGGCAGAGCTGGCAGCGTTCTTCGATGCCTTCATGCTCGAACCTGCAGCGGTAAAAGAGAACGCCACCGCCGAATAAGGACCAAGTGGAAGGGGCGCCTTGCAGGGCATGAGCGCCCCTTCGCTTATGCGCGGGGACCTTGAAGAAGATCCCCCTTCCCCTTTAAGGGGGCCTCGAAACAGCGGTGAGACAGGGACATGAGCACGGCGGATAAGGTCCTTTCTGTACTGAGCCTTTTCTCTATCGAAAGGCCCGAGTGGACCGTGGAGGCAATCGCCGATGAACTCGATCTCTCCGGCACCACGACCTACAAGTACGTCAGGAGCCTCGTCGCGGCAGGCCTGCTGGTGCCGACGCGCGGCGGCAATTATTCGGTTGGGCCCGCCGTCATCGAACTGGACCGGATCACCCGGCGCTTCGACCCGCTGATCGGGGCTGCAAGGCCGGCGCTTGAAAAGCTCACCTCGGATATCGGGATCGAGGCGATCGGGCTGCTGTGCCGGATATACCAGTTGCAGGTGATCTGCATCGATCAGGTCGTGCTGCGCCCGCCCAGCTTCGCGATCAGTTATGAACGCGGACGCCCGATGAACCTGACAAGGGGGTCGGCCTCCAAGGTCATTCTGGCCAACCTCACATCGCGCCCGCTGCACAAGTTCTACGAGTTGGAAGCCGAAGAGATCCGCGAGGCGGGCCTTGGCAACGACTGGGACGAGTTCAAACGCGCAATCCGCAAGCTGCGCCGCTATCCCGTCACCACGACTTACGGCGAACTGGACCCCGGCGTCGTGGGCATCTGCGCGCCGGTCTTCGGCATCGACGGCACGGTTCTGGGAAGCATCGGCCTGGTCGTGTCGCAGGCCCGCCTGGCCGAACATCCCGGCATGCAGGAGGCCGCTACGGCGGCCGTCATCGAAGCGGGCAAGGAAGTGACGCGGAACCTTCAGTCAATCTGAAGCGCCGCCTTTATTTCACCGGATAAAGCAATCAACTTACATTGACGGCATGTTAGGCAAGTCAACACCGCCCCTCTATTTGCTACAATCGGAAACAATACAGAAACAGACTCGTACGCGGGGCAATTATCGCTGTCCCGAAATGACTGTCCCTGCCTCTTTCGGCTCGATCACGTACCTTTTGAAATCACTAAATCATTGATGTTGCTAAAAATGATTAGAAACATAAAGAGCAACAAAAATGTATGTTGAACATCCCCCGATCGTGTGGTTACTGACTGGAAAACGATAGGGCGAGGACAACAATGAACGTACGCACCAAAAGCGCGCGCCGGAAACTTGGCGCATTACTTGGCTTCACGCTTCTCTCCTCCTGGCCTTATGCCTCCGCCTCTGCGCAGGCCGCCCAGCCGGCTTTCGTCCCCACCCTGCAGAAGCTGGGCGCGACGCCTGAAGAGATCGCGCACATCCTCGAGAACTATCAGGGCGCCCCACCCTCGATGCGGGCCAAGCTGGAGGCCAACGATCCCGACGCGGTCAAGCAGCTCCTCCAGTACCAGCGGGGCATTTCCGCGACGGAAAACGCCCACCCCCTGCTGACCGCAGGTTCGGCGATGCCGCAGTTCTCGCTGAAAGGCGTCGACGGCAAGACTTATACGCCGGAGAGCTTCAAGGGCGCCAAGGCGGTCGTGGTCATGTTCTTCTCGAACCACTGCCCGGCCTCGCAAATGGTCGAGGCGCGGGCCAAGAAGATGGCGGCGGACTATGCCAGCAAGGGCGTGATGTTCGTGGCGATCCAGCCCGACGCGCCGTCCGCGTCGTCGCCCAGCCAGCACAACTACACCGATGTCGAGGACACGATCGAGGGGATGAAGATCCGGGCAAAGTTCCGGAACTATAATTTTGGCTCTGTTGCAAAAATCGTGAAGCTTGAGCATGCTTGGCGGAGATTGGACGGACGGAACGATGACGGATTTCAAGTGGCGCCATTTCCAGGGTGATGTGATCCTGTGGGCGGTGCGCT
>NZ_PGLR01000084.1 GCF_002803095.1 Pseudomonas sp. ZH-FAD
AGCCATTGCACAGGCCGATCTGGATCGTGACGCGCTCTGTGGCGCTGAGTTCGTGATAGGACATGGGGCAACACCTTACCGAAATGGTCGGGTGTTGCACTCAGTTTTTGCGGCCGCCGATTTATTTGCCAAACACGGGCGGTTGCCAAAATTTGTAATTCATGCTTCCATTCAGAGCATTCACTTTTGCTCAGCGCGCTACATCAACTTCTATAGTTGCTCCTGATATAGAAGAATCAGATTTTCGCGTCGCCCGTCCTTATTTTTTCGCCTAATCCATAACTTCGCATAACACACCTTATGTTAAACAAGGTGTTGATTTTTAACGTAATCCTGCATGGGGCACGATGGCCTTCAGCTCGGTATTCCAGGATTCGCTGTGTTGGTCGTGGCGCACTGGACGCCACTGCAGAGTTCGCTTCGCGTCAGGCCGCGTTCACTTACTTCTCGTTCGAGTGCACTTGAACTTAAACGGTCTGGGTGGTGCGCAGCCCTCCTCCCCTCCCCCGACCATTCGCCCGCGGTGCTGCACTTCACATAACCCCTGTCGAGCTGCGGGCGCTCCTGACGGCTGTCTGCGCAGCCCTAATTCGCCGGGAAATATGGGGGAACCTGGAGTCTATGCTCGGTTCCTTTGCGGAAGTATTCGACGGGCTGTATCTATGCAAGCCGACGCCGTCGCCGCCCTGGTCAGGGTCAAGGCCGTGGTCGGTACCGAACTGCGGTATGCCACTGCACCATCGTCGTTAGTTTTCAATGGTTTGCACCCTCCCAGGGACTGGATTTACCTCATCATGAGGTAGGACTCGAACGCGTAGAGCGAGGCCACTACTTGGGAATGGCCTCCTGTGGACTCCACTGCCGCAGTGATCCGCTAGGGCCTAGAAAGCTCAATCTCAGTCGTCGTGAACAATATTC
The DNA here is from genome assembly GCF_002803095.1 of Pseudomonas sp. ZH-FAD. Lineage (GTDB taxonomy): Bacteria > Pseudomonadota > Gammaproteobacteria > Pseudomonadales > Pseudomonadaceae > Aquipseudomonas. The sequence goes on from NZ_PGLR01000084.1 coordinate 919, forward strand.
AAGCGCTTCAGGCGGGATGCCAGCGTGGTGGGTTTGAGCCCCAGCAACTCCGCTGCGCCGCCCTTCCCAAACAATCGGCCATTACTGGCTCGCAGCGCGGCCTTGACGTTGTCTGTTTCGAGCTGACGCAGTTGGGCGTCGGTGAGGATGCCAGACGGGGATACGGGCGAGTCGCGGGGAACAGTTGCTGCCCGCTCGGGCAACTCCTGCAGGTCGATGAACTGATCAACGCCTTGCGAGGTGATGAGCATGCGCTCCACCACATTCTGCAGTTCGCGGATATTTCCGGGCCAGGAATAGCGCTGCATGCGCTCAATATCACCCTTGCTCAGCAGGCGCCCAGTCTTGTTCAGCCGCGGACCTATCTGGTGAATGAAGTGGTCAGCAAGCAGGGGAATGTCCATCAGTCGTTCCCGCAGCGCCGGCGAATGGATGGGGAACACATTGAGGCGGAAATAAAGGTCCTCGCGGAAGCGCTTTGCACGCACCTCTTGGCGCAGATCGCGGTTGGTGGCGGTGATGATGCGCACGTCCACCTTGCGGGTGCGTTCCTCCCCTACCCGCTCGAATTGGCCCTCCTGTAGCACCCGTAGCAGTTTGCTCTGCAAGTCCAGGGGAATCTCGCCGATCTCGTCAAGAAACAAGGTGCCACCGTCGGCCAACTCGAACCGGCCAATGCGGTCCCGTAGCGCGCCAGTAAAAGCGCCCTTCACATGGCCGAAGAACTCACTTTCGAACAACTCCGCGGGGATAGCTGCACAATTCACCCGGATCAGCGGGTGCTCGGCGCGCCGGCTGGCCTGGTGAATAGCCCGGGCGATCAGCTCCTTGCCAGTGCCGGACTCGCCGTGGATCAGCACACTGGCATCGGTCGGGCCGACTACGTCGATCTGCTGGATGATTTTCAGGATCGGCTCGCTCTGGCCGACGATCTCCCGGTAGTTGTGCTCGATGCTGATCTCTTCCTGCAGATAGGCGTTCTGCTGTTCCAGGCGTCGTTTGAGCTCCTGTAGTTCACCCAGCGCATTCTGCAATTGGATTTCGGTGCTACGTCGCTCCGTGATGTCGCGGAACACCACGACGGAGCCGACGATGCGACCGTCGGAAATCACCGGGGTACTGGTGAACTCCACCGGGAACATCGTTCCGTCGCGCCGCCAGAACACTTCCTGGCGCCCCTCATGGACCATACCATCGCGCACCGCTTTGTAGATGGGGCACTGCTCCACCGGATAGTGACTACCATCGGCGTGGCTGTGGTGATGCATCTGATGGATGTTCTTTCCGATCATCTCCTCCGGATCCCAGCCCAGCATCCGCGCACCGGCCGGGTTGACGTAGGTCGCTAGGCCATCGCTATCGATGCTGTAGATACCGTCGCCCACCGCGCTCAGCAGCAGCTGCTTGTCCCGCTCGGTTTCCTTGAACAGGTTGAGGATGTTGCGCCACTCCAGCAGCCCGCCGCGCATAGCGCGCTCAGTCTGTGCCTGATCGAGGTGATAGCGCTGGGTGCTGCGCTCGCGCAGTACCAAGATGAGGTAAACCACAGACTTGAGCTTCAGCGCGGCAGCGGAGATCTCCACCGCCACGCGTTCGCCGTCTTTGCGCGCACAGGTTAGCTCGTCACTCCAGCCTTTCCCCTCTTCCATCACCGCCTGGGTGAAGACGATCAGTGCCGGCAGTTGGTGGCCGAACAGTCGGGTGGCGGTTAGCTCGAGCAGCTCGTGTCGCGGATAACCCAACAGCGTGCAAGCCGCGATGTTCATGTCCATCACGCGATTGCTGGTGGGGTCGAGTTGCAGGATGGCCTCGCTGCAATGCTCAAAGACCATGTGCCGCGTGGAATAGGCCATGTCGGCCCAATTGGCGAGGTAATGCTGCCTGCCTTCGTTGCCAAGGCGCCCTGGTTTGCCGGTTGGTCAGCGGTCATGGCCAATGTTAGTGATATTGCCGCCATGGGCGGTCGCGCAACCGCAGTGGTCAACGCTTACTGGCACCACGATGTCGACGCCGCCGCTGAGGTACTACGAGGAGTCCGCGATGCCTGCGAGCATTACGGCCTCCTACTGGCCGGAGGGCATACCAGCCTCGCGCCCGGCAGCCCGAAGGCCCTTGCGGTGGCCATCACCGGTATCGCCCGGAAGCTGCTTTCCACTTTGCACGTCAAACCCGGCCAGTTGCTGGTCACGGTGGTGGACCTCGACGGCGAGTGGCATCCCGGCACCACTTACTGGAAGGCCTTCGAGCACAAAGACGCCGCGCGTCTGCGTCGCCAGCTCGAGCTGCTGCCACAACTGGCCGAGGACGGCTTACTGCTGGCTGCCCGAGATATCAGCAACGCCGGCCTGCTGGGGTCCCTGCTCATGCTGTTGGAGGCCACAGGATCCGGTGCCTACATCGACTTGGACGCGCTGCCCTGCCCGGCCGACGGCGACCTGGAGCGCTGGCTGCTCGCGTTCCCCAGCTTCGGTTTCCTTCTGACCCTGGACGAGGCCCACTGGCCGACGGTCCACGGCCGTTTCGCCAACGAAGGTTTGGCTGTCGCCGCCATTGGCCACATCGATGACAGCGGTCGCCTGGACGTTGGTGTCGATGGCGAGCGCGCCGAGTTCTGGGACTTTGCCCAGGCACCCTTCACCGGGCTTTCCGCCCCCATTTCGTTAATTCATCACCACGAGGTGCACTGAGATGCCTGCTGTCAACTTCAGGGTGCGCTGGCCCGATGGCCAAGAAACCCACGGCTACTCCCCATCCACCTTGATCTACCAATACCTGCAGCGCGGCAGTAGCTGCAGTGTTGAGCAGTTTCTCGTGCGAGCCGAAACGGCCCTATCCGCTGCCTCGGAACGCGTCCGCGAGCTGAAAGGTTTCTATTGCAGTTCGGCTATGGACACCCTGGCCATTCTCCGTCATCAGGCCCACCAGTATGGCGCCGAGGAACCAGTGCTGATCCTCGACATGCACACCGAACACAGTGGACAGCTTCTGACCCGATGAGGCCGCCGCCTTCTCACCCATTTCCCCTGGAGATTCCCATGCCCAGTTCCCTCAAGTCCGTTCCGGTTCCCCATCACAGCGTCATCATCTTGCGAATGCTTGAATTTGAAACTATCCGCCCCTGATCTCCTCCATTCGCTGGGACCTGGAAGCTAAAATTGAAACTATCGCGTCGCATGGCCTGTAAATTTGCAACTCCGCATGCGGCGAACCAACGCAGATGTCAGCATCATCGATCTTCCGTAGAAGACAAATTTAGACTTTTGGCCGGATATGACGCGGCACTTCTGAGGTTTGGGTCTGAAACTCCGCAGAGTGAAACCTTGCTGCTCCGAATCGTCCGCCGAAGAAATTCAAGGTCATGCAGGCGAACCGAAACAACGGCGTAACCAGCCAGCGCTCAGCAGCTTCTCTACTGTCCAGCACGTCCTCACCCTGCGATAGGATTTCGGCAAAGCGCAAACCCTGTCGCTCCAGTCGGAGGCCAAGACCATGTGCGGAGTCTTAGCTCCGCGCCTCCGTGCGCGTTCGGTCATGCCGCTGATCCTGGAATGAGCTGCGTTTTTTTCAGCAGCACTTCGGCTATCGCGGTCAGCACTCAAGGCACCTGCACGGTCCGCAGCTCCTATCCGTCAGCTGTCTCGGAAATAGTCATCTCGCCTTACCAGGCCAAACTCTTCCGCGGCATTCTCGGTTTGCTCATCGAATAGCGTATTGACGCTTCGTTCGTGTCGGAGATGACTGAGTACCCCGAAGAAGCAGGTCTCACACAAATGAACCTCATAGCGCTCACCATCATGCTGGGCGCCATATCCCCAGTGTGCCTGGAGGGTGCCGTACTGCAGCCCGTAGCCTTCCACCCGGGTGCTCTGGCCACAGACATCACAGGTAACGTCCGCCACCGCTTCCGTCGATTGAGTGTCTGCGTGTTTCATCGGTACCTCCGCTGACGTGATTTTAGAGGACCGGCCTAATGCCAATTGCTGCTAGATCCGGACAATGAAAACGCAGGTCTTGTCCGCCGAGAGTTCCGCGAGGGCCGATACACACCTGAGTCTATCGCGACCATCACTTTCCTGGCCGGCCGTCCCGCTAGAACCCTGTCACTAGACCGCTCGATCGTGCGGGAATGACTGTTTAACCATGGATAACGCCGGTGACCTCGTCCGCAGGGGCTGCCAAGACGCGGTCTGGCTCAGATTCGAGCAGTTCATAAGACCGCTCGCCGGCAAGGAGGCTGTTTTCTGAAGCGAACCAGCAGGCCAGGCCCCAACCATCTTTCTGTCCGGCGAACAGGGCAGTATCGGCATTGGCCTGGATGCCATCGGCCTCCTTGGCGTGAAACTGGACTCCAGCTCCGACCGCGCCGGCTCCGCCTGATCAAGCGCGACCGCGAAGCACCCATGCGCGCTCAGGACGAGTATGGCGAGCAGGGCCTGACCGCCAAGCTGCGCGCTTCGAAGAGCCCCCTCAAGCTCGGCATCCTGATGCCCAAGTTGCCGGTGCTGCTGGCCAACGATTCACCCCTGTTGCCACAGACCTTCGGGGGCAGCCAGCTCAACTCGTTGGAGATCGACAACCTCAACTTCGATGCTGGCCGCCTGCGCCAAGGGTGAAGAACACCCTCCTCGTATGCACCTACTGCCTCTGGTGGCAGAACGCCGAAGGGAACACCGTTGCTTTAAGGTCTCTCGGTCGGGTGCTGCTTGCGTAAGGTCAGATCCAGCGTAAAAATCTTTCCGAACACTCGGAAGGATTATTTCCATGACTCCTCAAGTAATGACCAAGGCTGTCAGCACGGAGGTGGCCTACGTAAGTTCTGCCACTGAAGCTGAGGTCAACCGTTTGGTTGACGAGGATCTGCTGCCCGAAGTTTTTCTGAAGACGAAGACACGCCGGGAGTACGACCTCCTTGGGACCGCATTGACCGTATGCATCAATCGCTTGACGAAGAATATCCTTACGAAGGCAGCTCGCAGGGTCGCCCTACGCCAATGGGCCGAGAGTGATTACGAAAAGGTTTGGTACATCGCACAGAACGGTCGCAAGGAAGCCGCGTCCAGCGAACATTTCGTGCTTGCTTTATGGCCGCAAGGTTATAACCCGAAGGGGTTGAAAGTCGTCGATGATCAAGAGGTGAAGGTCGTGGTCGACCTCACGTCCGAGATTAAAAAGGTCCTCCTACGTTTCCGCTCCCTACATGAAGCTGCAAACGTCGTCATTTCTGATCCCAATGTCATGGGAGGGATGCCTGTATTCAAGGGAACTCGGCTTCCAGTTGAGACTGTCCTGGCCTCCATTGATGCAGGCGAACCGTTCGCGACATTGAAGGAAGGCTATCCCTTCCTGACCGAGGAAATGATTGACCTCGCAAGGGTTTATCTTGATACGCATCCGCGCCGAGGACGACCACGCAAAACGACTGAACGGCCAGGATGGACCAAGCTCAAGAGTGAGGCCGCCTCGACCCGAGGCAAAGCATGACGCACAGTTTCTCATTGATGAGTGCCTGTCCCCCACCTTGGTCGGCACCGGTCGGGGCTCCAGGCGCCACTACCGGCGGCAATCAGGTAAAGAAAAGTGAAAATGTGAACGCAGCTCTTTTCCAGCGATAGCCGATAGTCGGGCGAAGGACGAACCACTCTCCAGCAAGTCGCGGCCACCACTTGCCTGGATAGAACCCTGTCACCAAACCGCGCGATCGTGCGGGAGCGGTTGATTAACCATGGATAACGCCGGCGACCTCGTCCGCGGCGGCTGCCAATACGCGGTCCGGATGAGTGGTGAGCAGGTCCTGAGGACGCTTGCCGGCCAGGAAGCTGTTTACTGAGGCGAACCAGTAGGCCAGGCCCCAGCCCTCCTTCTGCCCGTCGAACACTTTCAGCACCTCGGCCATGACTGGAAGCGGGCGATACCCCGATGCCTTGGCCAAGGCGTAGAGCGGAAAGTAGTCGTAGCCGTTGTGGCGGATCGCGAAGATTCGCCCTTCCCGCTTCCATCGACTGGTTCGCGAGGTAGGATTCGTCGTGGCGAGATCGGCCAGGGCCGCGATATCTTGCGCGGACAGCCAGTCGCCACTGGCCAAGATGGCCCGTTTGGCCTTGGCCAACATCTGCGTTTCCTTGAGGACTACCGGCTGGATCGGAGCCGTCGGCAGCAGCAGCGAGACTATCTGCTCAACAGTCGCCTGCTGGGACTTGAACATGGGGGCGTGCCGAGATAAGCCAAAAATTAGGACATTCGTTCTGTAAGTAACTGTTTTTAAGGGAACTGCTCATGTGCTGCGGAAGGACGGTCGAGAATAGAGGGTGGCCACTTGGGATTCTAACCAGCCCTGCTTACAAACCTTGGCTACGGTTTGCGTCGTAATAACGAGCCAGCCGCATTCTCCTCGAAAGCTCCAGCTTCCTCGATATAGCCGTGTACGGTGCCATCGTGCCGCCAGCCACCCTGTCGTTTGATCTCAAGGAAATCCGCCCCAGCCCGATGCGCACTGGTAGCCAGTCCCCGACGCAGACTGTGGCTGCTCAGTTCGGGCACATACAACAGCCCTGCGGCTTCGGCACGTGCCGTCAGGATGGTATTCACGCTGCCCTCGTGCAGTGCCACCTCGCCGAGTACGCCCCAGCGGCTGATGCGCCGGAACAGTGGCCCCTGAACGATCTGAGCCGCGTCCAACCACCGGCGTAGCGCTGTCGCGGGGCAGCAGATGCTGTCGCCGTATGGGATCGCCTTGTCGAGTCCCTCGCCCTCCTGATCGGTCTTGGAACGGGGCAGCGTGATCCGTAGACCTTCCTGCTCCCACTCGAGGTATTGCATCTCCAGCGTGACCAATTCGCTGCGCCGGAACGCACCAAAATACCCGACCTGGAGCAGTGCACTGTCCCGCAGTGTCGCCAGTCCGTCGAGCGTGTTCAGGTGCACCACGATGCGTTCGAGATCCTCTAGGACCAGGGCCTTGGCTTTTTGTCGAGGCCGCCCGTTCACCCGCTCAATACCGCGCAAGGTTTTGCCCACGGTGGCGCTGGCGGTAGGGTCAGGAAAACCCTGATAACGGTGCCATTGCGACAGCGCCGTGAGGCGCAGGGCCAGGGTGCGCGGGTTCAATACTTCCGCAAAAGACAATAGATAACGAATCAGCGCGGCTTCATCGCACGGCAGCACGCCGCCCCAGGCGAGAAAGTGGCGAATGGCCGAGCGGTAGGTGCGCCGGGTGTTGTCGGTTGTCGCGGCGGCGAGAAAACGCTGATGTTGCTCAGCCAATTGTTCGGGGGTGGTGAGCGTACCGGGGGTACGCGCAAGTACTGTCGGCTCTTCGTGCCGCCTGGTGGGGAGGTTTTCGTCATTATTGCCGGCTGTCATCACGAAGCGCCTGTTTAGGCCATGTGTACCGCAGATTATAGACACAACCCTCGATCGCGATGACTTAACTCACGATAACCGCGCTTATCGTGGGTCAACTGACGGTCTCAGTCGGCTGAACTATTCTGTACTTAAATCGAGGTATTACGTTTTCCATAATACGGTACGAAAAAATCCGAGGTGTTCATGGCCCGTTCCGGCGTCCTCTACCTGCATGTTGCCCAGGCGGCCACCCAACTGGTGGCTGCGGGCCACAACCCCACCATTGACAGCATCCGCGTCGCCCTGGGTGGGACGGGCAGCAAAAGCACGATTGCTCCGTTGTTAAAGCGTTGGAAAGCCGCGCATCCCGGCACGCTGGCCCAGGCCGAACTGGGGTTGCCCGCGGAGCTGGTCCTGGCGCTGAAAGGACTGTACGAAAAAGTTCAGGCGGAGGCGGCCGTCCAACTCCAGCAGGCCGTAGCGGCTCACCAGGCAGAGGCCGACGCGTTGCAGGAACAGTTGCAGCAGGCATTCGTCGAGCGCGACGCGCAACTCAGCGTTCAGGAGCAGCAGGCCCAGGCACTTGCCGTAGCCACTACGCGCAGCCAGGGGCTGGCTGACACCCTGCAGCGTCAGGAGATCGCCCTGGCCAGCCTGGGCAGTGAAAAGACCGGGCTCGAACAACGTCTGGCTGACCGCGCCGCCGAGGCGGCCGCACTGACCCGGCAACTGCAACAAGCGCGGGAGCAGTTTGAGCACTACCAGGCATCGGTCGCGCAACAACGCAGCGACGAGCGCCAGGCCACTGAGCAACGCCAGCAGCGCCTGGAACACGAATTGGCAGCGCTCCGGCAGCGTCTGCTCGCGCAGCAAACCCGCCTGGGCGAACTGCAGGCGCAGGAACAACGCCTGGTGCAGGACCATGATCGTCTAGAGAGCACCCTGCTCACGACGCAAGCGACGCTCGCGCAGAGTCAGATTGCGCATGAACACGTCTTACTTCAATTCACCGACTTGCAACAGTCGCATCAGGCACTGGAGCAGCGCCATGGCCAAGGTGAGCAGCGTTTGGCTGAGACGCGGACTTACCTGGCCGTCAATGAACGGGAGCGAAGCCTGCTGGCGGAACGCTTAAGCCAAACTGAAAGCCAATTGAGCCAGTTGGCCACAGAAAAGCAGCTTCTCGTGCAAGACAACGCGGTGCTGTCAAGCCAGCTCGCAGAGTCCAGAGCGATGAAGCCGAAGACTTGTTGACCGAAAAAGGCGCCTACCTCAGGCGCCTGAAACCATCCTCCAAACCAAAGGAGCCAAACAGGAGGACAGTGGAGCAATCAACTCTTCAATACACAGCCTGGCTGGAAACCAAGGTCGTAGATGAGGAGAGTCGCCATGCGTAACGCCATTACCTACACCGTCCTTGCTACCTTCATAGCCCTTGGAACTGTTGCCACGGGATTTGCCGAACAGGCCAAAGCCCCCGCCCAAAGCAGTGCCGAGACAAATAAGGGTGAGGACATGCACATGATGGACGGCAACCATATGCCGATGATGGACATGCAGGAAATGTCCAAGATGATGAAAAACTGCAATACAATGATGGAGAACATGAACCAACACATTGGAATGGAGTCCCCGAAGGGCGATAGCAAGGCACAATAGCGATCTGGTTCACGTCGGCCGTCTCCGTCCCTCGCCGGTGTGCGCCCCGACACGGAGGCCGACCTTGCCGCTCCAGATATCGTTCTCAAAACTGCCGAGGAGCTGCTTCCCCTCATCGACGGCCTTGTAGTAATTCAAACCACCGACCAAGGCGACATCATCTGCAAGCGGGTAGCTCCAGGTAGTGCCGGTATAGTATTGGTTTCAGGCATCCTTGAGACAACTGGTGTAAAGGCTGAAGCCAAGGTTGTCGTTGGGTGTGTAATCACCGCCGACTATCCACGGAGAGCCGACTTCGCCTGCGTAGAAGGTTGCAAAATCATCCCGCATGCTGCTGGAGCTGGGTTGGCTCATCGCGTGCAGGCGTCCGCCCTGTAGCACCAAGCCCTCGACACTGGTGTTGTATGCGGTGACGCCGCGGAAGCTTTCCGGAAGCAGTCGCGAATCGCCGTACTGCACGACAGGCGTGACAGGGAAGACATCGCCTACTTTGATTTCAGTGTCCAGGAAACGGGTCTTTACGGCGCCGCCGAGCTTGGAGTAATTGTCCTCGGCCTGGCCGAGCCCGACTCGAATCGGCCTATGACTCCGTGGGCCCATTCTTCCGAGTAGCCATTTCCTGTACTGCTGGACTGGCCTTTGCGAAAATCACGGTTGAAGTAGAAATTTCGATTGAGGATGCTCAGGCTGCTGCCTTCGATGAATCCCTCGCCTTTTTCCTCGGCGGCCATTGCAGCCTGCGCAGCGCTGATGCTCAAGACGATCTGAGAAAGTCCCAACAGGGCCTTGTTGTTCATAAACGCTCTTGATGTTTTGGCAGATTTTTCATTGTGCGGTTGTGTATATGCCGAAGCGCGCCGGGCATAGCCGGGTGCGCTTCTTACATACTTCCACATGCAAAATAACGTCAGGGTGACGTGAAAATTACTTTTCCGTCAGCAACACGTCAACAATGCTCAGTGCTGGCTCCTGCAGTCCGTTCCTGATACGCGGTACTCCAGAATATGCAGGTTTCCGCTCGAATCCTCGTAGGTCATTTGCGCAGGCATCACATCGCAGTTGCCATTGGTCGACGTGACGTGAATGACCTTGGCGATGTCGAGCTTCATGCCATAGCGGTAGTGAGTGACTTCTGGCGGGTTCTTGCCTTGGGCGCTAGCGTATTCGCGCATGGATTGCTCGTTGGCCTGGATCATCTTACCGTACAGGCGATCGGAACTGCCATCGGCCCATACGGTGGATGACAGCAGAGTCGCACTCACTATCAGCAGCAGTCTTAGGTGTTTCATAACGGCGATCTCCTCTCGGGTTTTCGATCCACGATTCAACTCTACCTCCGTAGTTAAGTACGGAATCAAGGAGGGAGGAGATGAAGGTCCTGGTTTATGGCGCCGAGATAAGATGGTAGGGCTTAAGTACACTTTCGTCGGGTAACAGCAGCGCATTACTGCGCCACCGCCCCCAAAGAACCGGGCATGAGAGTCGCGCCTCATCCGGCTCAAGTCTTTCGTCAGCACCATGGTCTAGTACCGGGCAATCAATCCACGTCTATCGCAGCTCGACGTTGGGCAAAGTAAGACGACCACGCAGGATCACAGGGATTGGCCAAGTTACGTAGTGCCGTTTCTCGATCCGGCTTAGGTATGTGCGCCACGTAATCACGCTTGATCGTCTTCACGAAGCTCTCGGCCATGCCGTTGCTCTGCGGGCTGCGAACTGGGGGGTCACCGGCTGCAAGCCGATCTGTCGAGCAAACAGGCACGTCTGGTCGGCGGTGTACGCCGAGCCGTTATCGCTTAGCCATTGCACCGGCGTGGCGGGCAGTTGATCACCGAAGCGCCTCTCCACGCTTTCCAGCATCAAGTCGCGGATATCATCGCCGCTGTACCCGGTCGGGCTCGCGACCTAGCCGATGGCCTCGCGATCACAGCAGTCCAGGGCGAAGGTTACGCTCAATTTGGCTCCGTCCTCGCAGCGGAACTCAAAGCCGTCCGAGCACCAACGCGTATCGCTGGTTTGCACCGCAATACGGCCTTCGTGCCGACGCGGCACGCCGGGCTGTTTTCGTAGACAGATTCAGCAGCGGTTGCAGGTGCTCGCCGCACTGGATCACCCAGCGCGCCAGGGTTTGGCGGGGGATATCGACGCCGTGTGCGGATTCCACGCCATCCGGCCACCCAGTCCGCTCTCATCTGGCCAGGCATTCCAGGGCCATCTGGCCACCTGTTCCACGGCCATCCGGCCGGGCAGTCGGAGCGCAGCGACGCAGG
>NZ_PGLR01000085.1 GCF_002803095.1 Pseudomonas sp. ZH-FAD
CTGTTTATGCTATTACTTGAGGTAACCGGATGAGCGCGCCCCGTACACTCGAACGCACTCGGGTAGAGCTGGCCGAATTCCTGCGTAGTCGCCGCGAACGCATTTCGCCGGAGGAGGTGGGCTTGCCCGCCGGTAGTCGGCGGCGCACGCCCGGGCTACGCCGCGAGGAGGTGGCCACGTTGGCCGGGGTCGGTTTGTCCTGGTACACCTGGCTTGAGCAGGGTCGGGACATCAGCGTGTCCGCGACCTTTCTCGATAACCTTTCGCGCACGCTCAAGCTGGACGCCACCGAGCGCCGCCACCTGTTCCTGTTGGCTCACCAGCGTTTGCCGCCAGAGCCTGGGAAAACCTGGTGTATCGTTCCGTCGTTGATTCACCGGCTGATGGGCGACCTGCCCATGAGCCCGGCCTACGTGCTCAACCTGCGCTGGGACGTGCTGGCCTGGAACGCTGCAGCGGACCGGGTGTTCGGTTTCTCCGCGCTGCCGGCGGACCGCCGCAACCTGCTGTGGATGCTGTTCACTAGTCCTGCCATGCGCGAGCTGTTCGACCCCTGGGAAGAACAGGCGCTGCAGATCCTCTCCAGCTTCCGCCGCGACTTCGTGCGGGCGACCCAGGATCCGGATATCGCTGCGCTGGTGAAGGACCTGGAGAAGGCCTCGCCGGACTTCAGGGACTGGTGGCGGCAGCAGGACATCCACGGCCCGTGCCAGGGGATCCGCCACCTGCACATCGAAGCGGTTGGCCAGGTGGTGTTCGAACACACCACGCTGACCATCGACGAGGATCGCCACCTGCGGCTGGTCTACTACGCGGCCAAGGAGGGCAGGCCGCAAAGCCGATCGTTCGAGCAGTGGCTGCAGCAGGAGCCGGCGCTGGTCTAGGCCCCGGCGCCTGTTGCTCAACCAATCGACGGCCCGCGCTGGCGACCCAGTTGCCAGGAGACGCTGTTGCCCTGGATCACCGCCGACACGCTCTGCCCGAGCCTCTGCTCGATCACCGGCTTCCATGGCACCAGGCTGAAGCCGATGCCATCGTCGAGCAGGGCATAACGGCCGCTGGCCAACTGCACGCTGCGCCGGTAGATCCCACTGACGCGCTGGCCCTCGACCGCCGGGCGGTACTGCATGCCCGTCTGCGCCGAGAGCTCGCGCGCCGCCGTAGTCAGCTCCCGCCCGCGCAAGGTGGCCAGCAGATTGCGTGCGAGCACCGCGCGTTGGCCCTGGCGTTCGGCCAAGCCCTGTTCCACCAGGAATTCGACGCGTTGCCGCAACGCTTCGCGCACCTCCTTGCCGAACCCCTTGTCGGCCAGCTCGCGGTTGCCGCCGATCAGCTGTTGGTCCAGCCAGGTCGCGCCGACGACGCGTACCTGCTGCTCGAGGGGCAGCGGTGTGCGCAGCTCAACGGCGACATCGCCCAGGCGGCGAGCATCATGCTGCCGGCCTTGCTCGGGCAGGTCGGCCGGCACCCGCCAGACACCCTCGGCCAACCGCTCGACGATACCGGCCCGGCGCAGGGCTTCCAGACGCCGTACATGGCGCTCGACCAATGCCTCGGTGTCATGCCCGTCGCTCGACTGCGAGCGTGCCAGCGCCAGGTGGTGATCGGTGCGATAAAGGCCGTCCGCAGCCAGCGAAGCAATCGACCGATCCACCGCGCGTGGTTCGCTCGGACTGCGTGTTTCCACCAGGCCGCCGATGGGGTAGTTGGCCAGTTCAGCGTGGGCAGGCAGGGCCAGGTAATGCGCCTTGCCGTCGAGGCCATCGACCACCAGATAACCGCGGTCGTTGAGCTCGTCGGCTAGGCCTTTGGCTACGATCCTACCAACCACAACAGAACCATCCTTGCCCGGCTCGAATACCGCCAGCTCTCGCTGCACGCTACCCATGGCCCGCTGCATCGTGCGCACGATATCGCCGCGTTCACCCATGGCACGCAGAGTTACCTCGGCGTCGTCACGCAGGAGCCATTGTCCTGGCCGAACTTCATGTGCGAGTTCAAGCTTCTGCAGATGCTGCAAGCGGCCGATCAGCAGTTGCCGACGTGGATGGTTTGCAAGTGTTTTCAGGCTCAGGCCGCCGGCCAGGCGTTCGCGAAGCAGGGTGCGATCCAGGCTGGTGAAACGCTCCTGCTGCACCTCGCGCTGCAGGCTCTGCTGGATCTCCAGCTCGGTACGCGGTCCCAGCCATTCGGTGGCCAGCTCCGAGGCGCGGTTGCGCATGCCCTCGGCGATGTAGTCGCGGGCGATCACCAGGTCCTTGCCGGTGTCGTCCTTGCCGCGCAGGACGATGTGGGTGTGCGGGTTGTCGGTGTTCCAGTGGTCGACCGCCACCCAGTCGAGGCGGGTGCCGAGGTCGGCTTCCATCCGGCTTATCAGATGGCGGGTGTAGGTGCGCAGGTCGTCGAGTTGCTCGGCATCCTCGGGCGAGACGATGAAGCGAAACTGATGGCGGTCGTCCCGGCCGCACTCCTCGAACGCATTGAGGTCGGCCTGGTCGGTCAGCGGCCCGTAGGCCTTGCCCGGATCGCCCTCGCGACTGACGCCGTCGCGCTCGATGTAGCGCAGGTGGCTGAGCGTCGAGCCCTTGCCGGCCTGGCGCAGGTTTACCAGGCGCGTCTTGATGGTGACGCGGCGGGCGTTGGACGGCAGTTGCTGCGCGCTGAAGCGAGCGGCGACATGGCCACGGCCGAGACGGGCGCCGGGCTGGTGGCCCGCCTTGCGCGGCTTGCCGGTGCCGGCCTTGTTGGCCTGACGCAGCACCTGGTTGACGAAGGGTTGGCCGCGTTGCTGCGGCTTGCCCGGCTGCGGGCGAAAGCGCAATTCGTCATCCGGACGGCTTCCTTTGCTCATATCTAAGACTCCTCCAAGTTGATCGCAGTACGGCGTATCAGGCACGCTCCCTGTCCAGTGAAACTGCAGGGCGAGCACTATTTCGGCACCTGGCTATCCCGGCGCTGTGTCGCCGCCAACCCCCGTGCAGACTGCTTTCCAGGCCAACGAAGTGCCGCCCCCTTTTATCTTGCCCTCCGCTTTTTCCGTGCCTTTGCGCTGCTGAGTTGGGTAATCAGGAGAGGCGGAACGGAGACTTCCAAAGCTCCTGGTCGGCAGGCGAGGGCAGAGGTATCTGCAGCCAGGCGGCCCTCGACCGCACACACCGGGCGCATGCAGTCGGCAGGCGGATCGACACGCAGAAGACCTGCTCATCGACGCGACTCCAGCCACAAGGGCTGCGCCCGACCGATCACCGCGTCGGCGGATATCGGGCCGAAGTAGCGGCTGTCGAACGACGCCGGGTTGCTGCTGCTGAGCAGGAGCAGCTCGTCGCCAACCAGGCGCCGACAGGCCTGCCAGGTTGGCAGCGCGCGGCCCTTTCGATCCCACCTCAAGCGCTTGGCCACTAGGTCACCATCAATGCGCACCTGGCTGCCCTGCACGCATACCTGCTGCGGCGCCATCGCCGCCACGGTCTTAAGCAAAGGCACGTTCGCCGGCAGGTAGCCGCGCTGCGCTGCCAGCGACCTAACCTCCGGCGGCAGATGAACCAGCACCAGATCGCCCGGCGCCAACGAGGTGGCCGGCGAAATGCGGTACCAGCCGACGGGCACGCTGTCGGAGGCGTTGTAGATCAGCCGCGGCGGCGACGTTGCAATCGTTGCCCAACCCATTGCTGCCAGGCTGCCGGCGAGCAGCGCCAGTGGCCCCCGCACGCCGCGAGCACCCAAGGTCATGACGTAGCCTCCGGAAACTGTCGCTCCAGCACTTCGCGCAGCATCTCCGCCATGGTCACGCCACGCTCGAAGGCCGCCAGCTTGATGCGCGTGCGCAGTGCCAGCGTCACGTCCGGCGTCAGCCGGGCGCTGTAGCGCTCGGCCTTGCCGCTGTCGAGGGCGGCGCCCTGGCGTATCCAGGCTTCGGCCTGCGGGTCGGCCAGTGGGCGTGCACCGATACCGATGCGCTTGCCGCTCATGGCGACCACCTCAGCAGCTCGTCGACCAGACTGCTGACTTCGCGCGCAGCGGCGCTGTCCGGTGCCAGTTCACGCGCCAGGCGACCGGCTGCCACGCTCTCGGCGAAGACGATGCGCTGGCGAACCTCTGCCTGCAGCGCCGGTAGTGGTTGGTCGGCCAAGGCGCCGCGCGCTTCACGGCCGATCACTGTGGTGCTGACTCGGCGGTTGATGGCAAATGCCGCGCGCAGCATCGGCCTGAACACCTGCGCCTCGCGGATCAGGTTGACCATCTCAGCGCTGGCCCACAGGTCGTAGGGGCTGGGCTGCACCGGGATCAACACGCGATCTGCCGCCAGCAACGCCGAGCGGGCGAGGGCGGCGATGCGCGGTGGCCCGTCGATGATGATGTGATCGGCGCGACGAGCGAGCTCTGGAGCTTCCTGGTGCAGCGTCTCGCGCGCCAGGCCGACGGCGCTGAACAGCCTGGGCAAACCATGCTGGCTGCGCCGCTGCGTCCAGTCCAGCGCCGAGCCCTGTGGGTCGGCATCGAGCAGGATGACGTTCTGCCCGCGCAGGGCCAGTTCGCCGGCGATATGGGTGGCGAGGGTGGTCTTGCCCACCCCGCCTTTCTGGTTGAGCAGGGCGACGATCATGGCCGGATCTCCCCGGTCAGACTGCCCCAATGAGCAGCTGTCCACACACGGGCGCTGCCCCAATAACAAGTTAGAGCTTTTAAGTTAGTTAAGTTAAGGGAGGCTGGAAGCCCCGCCGGCCGTGACCTCCAGAGGAGTTCGTGCGCCTGAAAGCACGTGTGTCGCGCTCCTGATAGCACGGGCCAGCGTGCGCCTGAAAGCACGTCTGGATTCACAGTTTTTCCAGAAGATATCCCCGTGCCGTCTACGGCACTCGCCGGAAGGCCAGCAGTTCGGTCGAGCGGGACAGACGCACGACTTCCAGGCGATACCCGGGCAGCGATTGGCGAGCCGCCAGCGCACGCAGGTCGAGGGCGAAGTCCGAGTAGCGCGCCGAGCTGCCCGACTTGCGGTACAAGTGGCGAAAGTCGAACTGCCAGCCGTCCTTCTGCTTGCCGCCGTGCTTGCGCACCAGGCGATACAGCCAGCGCTCGATGCCGCCGGTGAGACGGAAGTAGGCCGGGTCGATAGTCAGCACCAGGGCTTGATCCAGCACCCCGCTGTAGAACCAGTCCGGCAGGATCAGCTCGATGCCCAGTGGCCGGCCATCCGCCGCGGCCAACTCCCTCCACTCGTTGATCCAGGAGAAACGATGCAGACGTCGGCCGGTAGTCTCTCGGATCGAGGTGGCCACGCTGGTCGACTGCAGCCGATCCAGGGCGGCCTTCAGTCGCTGGTAGTCGCGCAGCGAGGTGCCGCGGCCTATGAAGCGCAGGATCTGGTAGGGCGTTGCACGCATCAGCCGCGAAGTGGGGATGCCCGCATCGCGAGCCTCGACAAGTTGGCTGGCTGCCCAGATCAGAATGTCGGCGTCCCAGATCGTGGCGATGCCATGTTCCAGCGTGCCCTCCACACGCACCGTCACCTCGCCCGAGCGAAAGTCGATCGGCACGGTGCGCCGCGACTTGGCAAGTGAGAAGAACGGATGCGCCATCAGGTCCTGGGCGTCGCGCGGCGCCATGTCGCCCGGCAGCGCGCGGAACAGATCCAGTTGCTCGCTCTGCGAAGTCAAATCGAGATGCCGACAGTTCATAGGCGAAGGTTTCATTGATCATCACGCTGCGCTCCCGGGTGGCGGTCGATGTACTCAGGATCGAAGGTGGTCTCGAAGCTGCGCTCACCGGCCCAGGACTCGAGATCGGCGAGCGCGTACATCACCCGTCGGCCGAACTTGTGAAAGCGCGGCCCGCCGCCGATCACCCGCTGCTTTTCCAGCGTGCGCGGCGACAGCCGCAGGAAGGCCGCGGCTTCGTTGTTGGTGAGGTAGCGAGGGGCAGGGCAGGCCTGTGGTGCTTGGGCCTCGCCAGCGCCCTCAACGGGCCGCATGGCATGTGCTGTTGGCCCAGCCTTGCGGTGCAGCGGGGCATCGAGATCGATGCGACGCAGCTGACGTGAAAGATTGGTTGAGTGCGACATGGTGTGTCCTCCGTTGACGTGGGAGGTGCACCGTGCGGCAGCCGTCGCGCTCGATCATGTCGGGTTGGGTCTGGGCGAATGCGCAGGCAGGAGGGAGGAGGATTGATACCGGGAAGGTCTGGACGCTGACCGTGTACGCTCATTTACGCGCATCACCGGCCACGGTGCTCAAGCACGCCAAGCTCCGCGCGCGCAGCCTACGGATTTACGTGCCTACGACTTTCCACAAAACCGGAAAACCGCATCGGCAGATTTCCGTAAATCCGTAAAAGTGCAGATCCGCTTTCCCACAGATCCGTAAATCCGTGGATACGGATCGACGGATTTGGGCAAAATCGTAAGACCGTAACGGTCTCAATCAACTGGAGGCACAACGTGGTTATTCCAGGCTGATTGCCGGGGGCGTGCGCCCGTGCATCAACCTCGCGGGTGGGGCGCGCGGGTAGCCGGCAGGGCAGGGGCGCAAAAAACAAGGCACCGGGTCGCCTCGGTGCCTTCCGCTGGTCTAGCGATTCCAGAACACGTGCACCTGCTCGAAGCCGGTCTCCAGAGTGAACACGTCGCCGCTGTATTCCATATCGCGGGCCATGGCGCGGTAATCGATATACATCGCCAGGTGGGTCGGAATGCTGCTGGTTTCCTCGGTCAGCTCCAGGGCGTAGTCGGCCAGCGAGCTGTAGCAGCCGCAATAGTCTTCCTCGGCCGCCTTGCGCGCCTGCTCCAGGTCGTTGAAGTGAGCGAGTAGAGCGCCGCCGAACTCTGGGTACTCCTCAATGAAACACGCAATCTCATGGGCGTTTTCGAGGCCCTCATACTCGCCGAGGCGGTAGCCGTCGAAGCCCTCGAAGTCGTGAATGGCGTATTCCTCCGCCCCCTCGACCGGCGAGGCCGCCAGCATGGCGTCGACCTGTTCCTGGATGTCGTCCAGCCCCAGGGTGGCGTCGATCCAGACGCCATGCAGATGACCGGCGTTGTAGGCGGCCAGGTCGGCAACGTAGATCCTGATGTGTTCGCTCATGGCTTTCGCTCCTTCGTCTTCAGGGTTCTGCGCTTGCGCTGCGCATGAACCCCTGCCGACTAGGGCGACTAAGGCGGTCGTGAAAAAATCAGGAAAAATCGCGGAGGCTCCACCCAGCGCAGCGGCCGGGTGGAAACCGTCTATTTTTCTTGATTTTGAGGGGGCAAGAACCCCTGTTCAGCTATAGATGAGTGTGCCACCTGCGGAGGAAACCTATCTGAATAAGCGCCGGTGCTAAACGTATTGTCGACTTTCTGGAGTGCTGACTAAGAGTTGATGAATTGTTCAAGCGGCTGCAGTTGGGACGTTAAACTTCTCGAGATTTACATCGCGTCAGTTCACTGCAACTTGTGGGCGGCTGGATAACGGTATCGAACAGGCGGCGTCAGCCGTTGTGATAGGGAGAACGCCTTGAGCGTGAATATTAGCTTCGACAATGAACTGGCAGTTGCAAGTATCCTGCTGGTCGATTGGGCTCCGCCGCTGGTCGAACATTTGGGACGCTACTTTGACGTTCGTGATGGGATCCTTCGGCTGAACTACGCCCACCTGTCCGCCGAGCGCACCTGCGATTGGACTGATGGACTGTGGGTCTCGCCAGCCTATCGTGAGCGCGTTGTGTCTGAACTAGAGGAGGTAGCACGAGAGGGGGCGATTGCACTAACCCTGAAACTCCTTGGGCACGGATGCACCTGGGTCAAGGACTCATCGTCTATTCTCGACCAGGATGCTTACCTGTCTGCTGAGCAGGTTTTCAGTACGGACGTTCTCCAAGGTGACTCGCCGGCCTTGCGTGAGGCCGTCTTGGCGGAGATCGCTCCCCGTGCGATATGGGTAAGTTGGTTGCTCGATTCACATAATCGGCATCGTTTTTTGGACGATCGGGAAATTATGGCGGCGCTTGTGACCAGTACGTCGAAGGGCGATTGCATCCATTGCCTTCAACTGGTGACCCCACGTCACAACCAGAGTAACTGGGCCTTCGAACAGTTGGTTGCGCAGCATTGGCAGACTGTGTACGACTATTTGGAGACCCACATCGGCGGCACCCCAGGCTATTCAAGTTACAACGTAACTGATCTCGTTTACTCGTTGTTTGCCAATTCGCCTACGGTGAAGGCGTCCCGTTGGGCCTGCGAGCAGGTTCTTGATCGAGCTGATCCGAAGGTCTTCCCTCGGCTGATCCAATATTGCCGCAAGATTGTGGCGGACGATGTACGCAGCCTGTTTCTGCGTTGGCAAAACCATCCGCAGGCAGAGAAGAAAGACCAACTCAGGGAATGCGTTGCCAAAGCCTGCTCTGCGCTTGCTGCATTGCTGGTTGACACTATGCCGTCGGACCTCGCGCTTGCCTCTGCCTGGCACGGGTTCGAAAACCCAGCGCGATCCAGCCAGCAAAACGTTGCTGCAAGCCTCAGAGAATTGCCATCGGATGCGTGGTGCCGAGAGGCGCTGTGGAACCAACTAGGTCCTTCCGCTCGCGAAGCCTGGCGGCAGGATCTTTTCGATCAGGTGGGCGAGGAGCCAGAGCTGGCCCAAGGCCTCCTCGATTTCGCCTGCCGTTGGCTCGAGCAGACGGCGTTTGCCGAAGTCGAGCCGGTGCTTCTGCGATTGATGGATGACGAGGATCACCTGGCTTTTGCGAACCAGCTCGCCAACGCTGGTCCAAGGCAACTGCAACTGAGGGCAAAAGGGCTAGTGCGCTCTAGGCGGGGGGCGCTGGACCTAGAGGGGCCGATAGGCCTGGGCGAGGATACCACTGCGTTGCCAAACATCGGCACCCAGACCTGGTTGGGCGACCCGTCCGTAGAGCGCGTCATCCATAGCGCGCTCAGCCAGATCGAGGAAAAGTTTTGCCGCGAGTATTCGGATACTTGGGGAGAGGACGAGGAGGTCCACACAGCTCGCCTCCTGGCCCTGACGCAGGAGGCAGTTGGCAACGCAAGCCACCAACTGCGCCAGCTCTCAGCCATGACGCGATCGACCTATCCGGGCCTGTCGGTGAATGTACGCCAGCCCAGCAAGCGGGAGGAAGGGACTAACACGTCAGTTGGGTCCCCGCTGGGGGCAGACGTGCTGTTCTTGACCCGTGTCGTGGACGCAGGCAGGACAGTTATCCAGCGAGCCACCCTTGTGCAGGTGAAAAAGCGCAGTGGCACTGGTTCGGGGAGGGGCTTCAGTTCGACTATCGGCATTAACCTGCAGCAGTGCGAGGATATGCTCAACCAGTCAGAGCACGCCTACTATCTGTTCATGACGCCGGTCTCGGCGCGACCGACGCTCTGGGTTGCCCCGGCCCGGCTCGTCAGGAACTTGACCCAGTTGCATACGAGCAAAACATCGGTCTTGGCGGCTACGGTGAGGGACGCCAGTTGCTCCTATGCCGATTTCTTCCTGCACTACCTAGTTGGCCTGTGGGCTGGTGACGAACAGGAGGGAATCGTCGCCGTTGCCAACGGCGATCCTCGGCTTGGGCGAACGCCTCGTCACATCGTCGACATTGAGGTTCGCCGCCAATCGGAGTGAGGGTCGTGGCAGTAGGCCGCGCTGCCAGTACCTCCGCCCCGACCTCCAACCGCCCTAGGAGGCTGCGGGACGTGGTTATCTTCTGATTGGGGCGGAATCAGCCCTCTGAGGGCTCCCCGTTCACGTTCCTTTTAAGGGGAAATTGATTGGGCGCAGAATACGCCCAATCTCTGATACCCGTTAGCTTGAGGTCATCGGTATCGCTTGCTCCAACACTTGGGCGGTGCGCAGCAAATCATGTCTGCTGGCACAACGGTTACCGGCTTGAGCGAGTTTATGAGCCAAAGAGGACAACGCCTCTGGATGTTCGATCAAGACCTCAACCTGCTCCAACGGAGTCATGCCGCGCAGGTTTCGCTTCCACGCAAGCTCAGGGGCTAGTTGTAAAAGGCGTTCGGTCGCATACAGATTTGCGGTCCAGGCTGAAGTATGAAGCGGAGACTGGCCGTCAAAAGTGGTCTTATCCAGCGCGCATGGATGATCGAGTAGGGCGTCGACGCAACTGTTCACGCCGGATTTGATCGCAGAGTGCAGGGCGGTCATGCCCTGCACGTCCTGCATATCAGGGTCGGCACCAGCCTCCAGCATTAACGTGACCATTTCAGTATCCCCAACCTCCGCCATCAGCATGAGCGGGGTTTGCTTCTTGAAATCTGCAATATTCAGCTGTTTCGGTGCCTTCAGAGCCAACATACCAATGGCTTGATGCCAGTGTTTAAGCATGATCTCAAAACGGCTCCATTCGCCTTGCAATTCGTTTGGTGTCATATGTCGAAGTTGGGGAAGTCTGCGCAGAAAATTGCTGTGCCCCTTTATCCAATGCATCAACAGTGAATCACCGGTCACCGACGGAAGTGGCGCGTTGAGTTTGCTGCGATTGCGCTGTATCCAGGCAAGCAGTCCTGTCTGGTCACCGGTCATTAGAAGCTGGATAGACTCTTGCACTTTTTCACGAGCCAGCGGCTCCAACTGCTCAATACCCGGGTAGGGTTTGTACAGCGTGTTCCAGAAGTAATCGCCGGCCCAGCGTGCCGTATCTTCGATGCTGGGAATCTCACTACTCTCGACCATCCCACCGGCCAACATCTCTCGATAATATTTTTCGTGGTTCTCCGGTACGAGCCTTTGATTAGCTACTGCTACGGCAAGACAATCCCGTGCCACTTCACCACGCAGTGGCCCACAGTTGCGCTCCAGTCCAGCGTCTAAAGCTTCCCGAAAAAGCTTGCCAGCACCCTCGAAGTCATTGCAGGCCAACAGATGCTTGGCCTTGTATTGCAAGATTCCGGCCTTCCACAGAACGTAACCATCGCTCGCCTCGGCCTCTTCGAGTAGTGCTTGGACCCGCTTGCCGCTGTCTTTCGGGCGTTGTTGATGGTCGCCGTTCAGGTAAGCATTGAGCTCGAACAGAATTGCCTGGACAGTCTGTTCCGGAGTGATGGCCAGTTCGCGCAGGCGCTGAATGGTGGCCGTTTTAGCGCGGGTACTGAGTTCGGAGTGATTGGCCGCTTGGCTGACTACCCAGTAGCGATGCTCACTTTGCAAGGCTCGCCAAGAGGAAGAGTTCTTCATGCGTGCTACCAAATGCAACTCTGCATGCAGCTCGTCTGCAATGGCAGCGGTACGTTCGGCGTTGCGCATGATGATTGGCCGTGCGGATTCCGCATCGAGCCCCAAGTGATCCTCAAGCTCTGCGCCTGCCTGCACTTCGGAGAAGTAGCGCGTAAGCAGGTGCGCCAGTTCCATATTGGCAGTTTCTCGACGTGACGGCAGGATGGAAAGGAATAGCCCATGTCTATCTGTGGCGGGCAAGTGGTCCTCGAACCAAGCATTCTCTGCCGCCTCACCCTTATCGCCGCAGTTGCGCCAAGCGCCGATGGTCATGTTGTAGACAAACTTGTAGCTAGCGAGTAGCTGCAGCAGTTTGTTCTGCTTAGGGTCAGTGCATTGGGAGTCAACGCCAGGGTGCGGATTCCACGGTCATCTGGCCACCCATTCCATGAGCATCTGACCACCGATTCCACGCTGATCCGGCCACCCATTCCACGCGCATCCGGCCACTGATTCCACGGCCATCCGGCC
>NZ_PGLR01000086.1 GCF_002803095.1 Pseudomonas sp. ZH-FAD
TTGAACTGTTGCGCAACGAGGTACTGGTATTGGGCAATGCGCCCGGCTGGGACCCGGAGTATCGGATCGGCCATGCGGTGATGGAAGATGCGCTGGATGTGCTGGCCATTGACCGGGCGCTTGCTAGTATGCCGGGCGGTGATCAGATCGAACTGACGCCCGAGCGCCTTGCTGGCCTGTTGGTAAAGGCCGAGCCCTCGGCCTCCGGGAGTATTCGCGGCAACCGCCATGTGATGAGCGATGACAGCGATATCAACGGCTCCCGCCACGCCCGCTCATTGGTGGGTGGCGTGCTGGCAGGCAGGTTGGGTGATACACAGCTGTTCGTCTCCGGCGGCGCAGAGCATCAAGGGCCGAATGGCGGTGGCCCACTGGCACTGATCGTGCGCACCTAGACGCGCTAGGGGGTCACGCCTGTCGAAGGCTGTTGCGCGCCTCGGACAACATCGACAGGCTGATCTTGCGCACCTCGATCTTGCTCTGTTCGATATGCGTGCGCAGCATCATTTGCGCTTCATCTCGCTTGCGCGCAGCCAGTGCGATCAGAATCCGTGCATGCTCGTTGTAGGTTTCCTCGATGCGCGCACTCTTGTAGAAATCCAGGCGCCGAACTATGCGAATACGATCACATACCTCGGCGTGCACCCGCATCATTTCCCGGTTGCCAGCGGCCGACAGCAGCCCGCAATGGAAAGCCTCGTCCAGGTCAGCGACCTGTTTCATACCGTGCTCACGCTGCCCCGGCGGCACCATCCAGATACGATTAAGCTCTGCCAGTGCACTGGCCAGGTCCGGGAGGCCGCACAAACGTTCGATGGCGACACTCTCCAGCACAACGCGCAGGTCATAGAATTCATCGATCTGATCGAAATCCAGGGGTTTCACCGACCAGCCGCGGCGAAAACCTACCTCCAGATAACCCTCGCGCTCGAGCCGATAGAGCGCGTCGCGTACGGGCGTACGCGAGACCTGATAGCGCGCGGCCAATTCGGTCTCGCTAAAGCGATCATGGGGCAACAACTGGTAGTCGAAGATTTCCTGCTTCAACCTTAAATAAATCTGCTGCGCCAGGGCGTTGGTCTGCGGTTTCAGGATGGCATCACCTACTTTATCAAAGCGTACTGAGATCGACGCTCACATGCGCCGCCACCACTTTCCAGCCATCGGCAAAGCGCACCCAGGTCTGCATTTGCCGGCCAGTGCGCTGGGTTTCACCGTCGCTGAATTCCGTACTGACAGTGGCATAGTTATCATCAAAAGTGGATATCACCGTATTGCGCAGTTGCCGGCCTGGCCCCACCGGGGTGCAGACGCGGCGATAAGCCGCGATATCACCGGCACCGTAGAGGTTTTCGGCAACGCCGTACCGCACAGTATGCTCGGTGTTCCAGAAATAGTCGTCCAGCACCTTGAGTTCGTTGGCGAGCAGCGCCCGTTCGTAATCCTCAAAGGCCAGGCGCACGGCCTCGACCACATGGGGTAGATTGATCTGTGGATCTTGGTTCATGCTTGCTCCTCGTTCATGGCAGCGCTCAGCGCCGCCAGATTAGCGGTGTGTCCGACAATCCCGCCCTGGGCGACGATCATCTCCAGCGTTGCCTGCTTGAAGGCGGGGAAATAGCTTTCGGTCGCCTCTTCGATCAGCAGGCACCGATAGCCCCGGTCATTGGCCTCACGCATGCTGGTCTGCACGCAGACTTCGGTGGTCACGCCGGCGAAAATCAGATAGTCGATGCCCTGTGCGGCCAGCCTGTCCCCAAGGCCGGTCGCGTAGAACATGCCCTTGCCCGGTTTGTCGATAACCCATTCACCGGCAATCGGGGCCAAAGGCGGGATGATCTGATTGCCCGGCTCTCCGCGCACCAGAATGCGCCCCATCGGCCCAGCGTCACCGATGCGCAATCCGACCGCGCCTCCTTCGCGCTTGGCCGCTGGGCAGTCCGACAGATCCGCCAGATGCGATTCGCGGGTATGAATCACCAGCATGCCCTGCTCCCGGGCCAGAGCCAGCAGTGACGCTACCGCTGGAACAATGGTCTGCAGCAGCGTCACGTCGTTACCCAGTGCGGCACCGAAGCCGCCAGGCTCGAGAAAGTCCCGCTGCATATCGATAACGACCAGCGCAGTACGCGTTGGCTCGAAGCTGAAGGTGGCCGGTCTGGCCGGCAGCCTGATCATGCTGCACCTGCCGCATGCTGACCTTCATGCTTCCCGCCGGTCATATAGTGGCCCAACGTGGCACGATCCGCCTGGTCGGCGGCAACCTCGAAATTGATTTCGCCCTCGTGAATCACCAGGATGCGATCGGACATTTCCAGCAATTCGTCCAGATCCTCGCTTAGCAGCAGCACCGCAGCGCCCTGGGCGCGAGCGTCACGCAGCCGCTGATGGATAATCGCCACCGAAGCGAAATCCAGGCCGAATACCGGGTTAGACACGATCAGCGTGCGCACGTCGTCGGTCAGCTCACGGGCCAGTACTGCACGCTGCACATTACCGCCGGACAATGTACCGATCGGCCGCAGCGGGTCCGCCGGACGCACGTTGAACTGCTGAATCAGCGCCGCAGCCTGGGTCTGAATCGCCCGCCGGTTGATCAGCCAACCCTGCCGGCACAGCGGCGGCTGGTCGAAGTTGCGCAGTGCCAGGTTGTCCGCCACGCTCATACCGGCGATGCAGGCATTGCGCAAGGGCTCTTCCGGCAGACTGAAGACCTTCTCGCGTTGCATTTCCCGACGGCAGGCCTGGTAGCGCGCGCCGTTGATGCGAATCTCTCCACTGGCTGACTGGCGCTGTCCCAACAATGCCTCGGTCAACTCGCGCTGGCCGTTGCCGGAGATGCCGGCAATACCGACGATCTCCCCAGGGCGCACAGCCAGCGACAGCTTGCTGACCGCCAGTGTGCCCTTGTCGTTGGCCACGCTCAGCTCACGCACATCCAGCCGTGGCGCGGCCAATGGGTCGACCGGCTTCTGGCTGACCGGTTCGGCGACCGATTCGGCGGCACCCATCATCCAGGTGGCCAGTTCTTCCTGGGAGGTAGCACTGACCTGAGTACTGCCGACCAGCCGGCCCTTGCGCAGCACGCTGACATCGTCAGCGAAGCGTGACACCTCGCCGAACTTGTGGGTGATCATCAGGACCGAGATATCGCCCTTGTGCGCCATGTCGCGCATCAGGCCCAACACCTCCTCTGCCTCCTGCGGCGTCAGTACCGAGGTGGGTTCGTCGAGGATGATCAGGTGACGATCCAGGTACAGCTGCTTGAGAATTTCCAGCTTCTGCTTCTCGCCCGCCGCCAGCGAGCTGACGGGGCGTTCGATATCCAGCCGGAACGGCATGCGCTGCATGAACTCGTTGAGGCGTTTGCGCTCCAGCGGCCAGTCGATGCGCCAGTTCAGGTCGCCGCGTGACAGTACCAGATTCTCTGCCACGCTCAGGCCCGGCGCCACGGTAAAGTGCTGATACACCATGCCGATGCCCAGCGCATGGGAGTCTCGCGGGGTACGGATCTGCTGTTGACGGTTGTTGACCAGCAGTTCGCCGTCGTCCAAAGGACCGTAACCCACGATTCCCTTGACCAGGGTGCTCTTGCCCGCGCCGTTCTCGCCCAGCAACGCATGGACAGTACCGGCCCGTACGGTCAGCGATACCTCCGCCAACGCCTGAAAGCCGCCGAAGGACTTGCTCGCGCCAATGATTTCCAGACTGAGCGCACGCATGATCAATGCTCGCTCAGCAGCTCGACGAGCGACGCCGAGTCGGACACCGCACCGAATACGCCGCCCTGCATCTTGACCATGTGCAGCGCCGCCAGGTGGTTACCGGGATCGGTGGCACCACAACAGTCCTCCAGCAACAAGCACTCGAAGCCGCGATCATTCGCCTCACGCATGGTGGTGTGCACACAGACGTCGGTGGTGATGCCGCACAGGATCAGATTCTCGATACCGCGAGTACGCAGGATCAGCTCCAGGTCGGTGGCGCAGAACGAACCCTTTCCGGGCTTGTCGATGATCACTTCGCCGGCCAGCGGCTGCAGCTCCGGAATCAGTTCCCAGCCCGGCTCGCCACGCACCAGAATGCGCCCGCAGGGACCCGCATCGCCGATACCGGCACCGATTCGCTGGGATCGCCAGCGCTTGTTCGCCGGCAGATCAGACAGGTCCGGGCGGTGCCCTTCCCGGGTATGCATGATATGAAAACCCTGCTCGCGCATGACCTTCAACACGCGGTTGATCGGCTCGATGGGCGCGCGTACGGCCGCCAGATCGTAGCCCATGGTATCCACGTAGCCGCCCTCACCGCAGAAGTCGGTCTGCATATCGATGATGATCAGCGCGGTATTGGCCGACTGCAACTGGCCGTTGTACGGCCAGGGATAGGGTTCGGAAACAAGAAAACGCTCGCTCAAGGTCATTCCTCCTGACTGTCCGGGTTGTAGAGTCGCTCGGGCGCGGCAAAACCGCAGCTGCTGCCATCGGTGTGGACCACCTCATCCTCCCAGGGCAGGCGGTACTGGCCAGCGGCCAGATCGTGCATGTAGGTATAGGGGCAGTCCTGTGCTCCGCCCTTGACTGCCACATAACCACGGTGGCCGAACTGATAGATGTTGTTTTCCACACCCCAGTGCTTGCGCGCCTCGCGCACCAGGTCCGGACGCAGCTCGCAGGAGACGATCTCGTCCGCGCGGCCACCGCCTTCGGCCATCGGCGTGCCATCGAAATCGACGAACATGGCTTCGCCCATCGAATCGAAAGTGCCGTCGGAGCCGCACATGCACACACTGGCGGTCTGCATCAGGTTAGTGAAGGAGTTGACCTGGTTGGTGATCTTCCACGAGTGACGGATCGGTGCGGTATAGCCGGCGGTACGGATCATGATTTCCGCGCCCTTGTAGGCACACTCGCGAGCCATTTCCGGGAACATGCCGTCATGGCAGATGATCAGGGCCAACTTGCTGCCACGCGGGCCCTCGCAGACCGGGATGCCGAGGTTGCCCGGTTCCCAGGGCTCGACCGGGACCCAGGGATGCAGCTTGCGGTAATACAGGCGCACCTCACCGGTATCATCAACGATGATGCCGCTGTTGTAGGGATTACCGTGCGGGTTGGCTTCCATGATCGAAAAGCAGCCCCAGATGCTGTGATCGATGCAGGCCTGCTTGAGTGCTGCGACTTCCGGCCCATCCAGGGTACACATGAGGTCGGGCGAAGTATCCATCGACAGACCGTGCAGCGAGTACTCCGGAAACACGATCAGGTCCATGTTCGGCATGCTGCGTCGGGCCTTGCCGATCATCGCCACGACCTTCTGCGTCTGCACCCAGAGGTCATCGCGGGTATGCGGGTCGGGCAGGGTCAGCTGTGCCAGCCCGATCACGACGCCATTAGGTGATTTGTTCAGTCCACCAAGTCCACTTGCCATGTCAGTTACCTCTATCGATTGAGACTGAGCTCACCGGGAGCCCCCGTCAGTGTGCGGTTGGGACGACAGGTGGCGAGCATCACTGCCATCGTCAGGATGTAGGGCGCCGCGCTGTACAGGTAGTAGCCGGAGCTGATACCGACCGACTGCAGCGCCGGACCGATAGCGCCGGCCGCGCCGAATACCATCGAGGCCCACAGGCAGTTCAGCGGTTGCCAGCGAGCAAAGATCACCAATGCCACGGCCATCAGCCCCTGCCCGCTGGACAGTCCCTCATTCCAGCTGCCGGGGTAATAGAGCGACAGGTAGGAGCCGCCGACGCCGGCCAGAAAGCCACCGACAGCCGTGGCCATGACGCGTACTCGCAGTGGGCGGTAACCCAGCGCCTGGGCAGATTCGGAATGGTCACCGACTAATCGCAGAACCAGCCCCCAGCGCGTGCTACGCAGCCCCCAGTGCAGGAAGATCGCCAGCGCTACACCGATAAAGAACAGCATGTTGATGTTCAAGGCTGAGCGGACGCGCCCGTCGTCACTCCAGGCGCCGAGGGAAATCGACGGCAGCATCGGAGCCTGGGGCTGAATAAAGGCCTTGCCAAGGAAGAACGCCAGTCCGGTCCCGAGCAGCATCAATGCGATACCAAAGGCAATATCATTGACCCGCGGCAGCGAACAGACGATGCCATGCAACAGGCCCAGAAACAGCCCGGCACCGCCCGCCGCCAGCACTCCGGTCCAGGCCGAACCGGACAGGTAGGCCACGGCGTAGCCGGTCATCGCCCCGACCACCAGAATGCCCTCCAGACCCAGGTTGATGCGGCCACTTTTTTCCGTCAGACACTCGCCCAGACTGACGAACAGGAACGGCGTACCGACCCGCACCGCACCCGCCAGCAGAGCCAGCAGGAAGGTCACCAAGTCCAGATCACCCATGTTGCACCTCGGCACCCTTTGATTTGTGGGCGTGCTCTTCCAGTCTGATGCGCCATTGAGTAATACGACCCACCAGCGCCTCCCAGGCCAGCAGATTGGTGAACAGCAGGCCCTGCAGAATCAGTGTGGTGGCGTCGGGCAGATCCAGCCGCCGTTGCAGCAGGCTGCCGCTGGCCTCGATACCCCCGACCAGAGTCGCGCAGACGATGATTGCCAGCGGGTTATGACGAGCGGCAAAGGACACCAGAATCCCGCTGATGCCATAGCCGACAATCAACGAAGCGTTGGCACTGCCCTGTACCGCGCTGACTTCGTACATGCCCGCCAGCCCGGCAGCCGCGCCACCCAGCACGCAGGTCAGAATCACCAGGCGATTAACCGGCAGGCCCAGCATCCGCGCGGTGCGCACGTTGCCGCCGACCACGTCCAGCGCAAAGCCCTTAACGCTATGGCGCACCAGCACATAGGCCAGCACGCAGGCAACAATGCCAGCCACCAGCCCCCAATGAACGCGAAAGGAGTCCTCGCTGATCATCCCGATCATAAGCGAATAATCCAGTCCGACAGTGGAGGGTTTGTTCAAGCTGGAGGGATCGCGCAGCGGCCCTTCTACCAGATGGTTGAACAGGGCAATGGCGATATAGGACAGCAGCAGACTGCCGATGGTCTCATTCAGACCGCGCTTCTGCCGAAGCCAGCCGTTAAGACCGATCCAGAACCCGCCAACCAGCATCGCCACCATGCCCATCGTAATCAACATTGCCAGGGGCGGCAGACCGGTCAGCCATAGTGGTAGCGTTGCTGCGGCCAGGCCACCCAGCACTAGCGCGCCTTCGCCACCGATGATGATCAGACCGGCACGCGCCGGCAGCGCTACACAGAGCGCTGTCAGCATCAGAGGAGCAGCCCGCTGTAAGGTGTTTTCCCAGGCAAAGGACGAACCGAATGCGCCCTCGAACACCAGGGCGAGGGCCTCGAACGCCGGCTTACCCTGAAAAGCCAGGAACAGCACGAACAGCGCGAAGGAGCTGATAATCGACAGCACGGTAGGCAGGCCGGGCAATGCCAGCCTGGCCAACCTGCTTGCAAGATAATGTGGATTCATGGATCAGATATCGCCGCGAACGCCTTCGACGAGGTAGTTCATCTGCTCCAGCACCACGTCGGTCTGCCCCAGCGCCTCGCCCTCGGCCAGCACCACATTGCCCTTGTTGTCCATCAGCGGGCCCTTGAACAGGGTGAACTCGCCAGCAATCATGGATGCCTTGACAGCATCCGCCTGCTCACGCGCCTCGGCGCTGACGTTAGGGCCGTAATCAGAAGCCTTGACGAAGCCTTCGGCCAGACCTCCGCGCAGGAAGTTGTTCATGGTCTCGCCCTTCTGGGCTGCCTCAACGTGTGCCCGGTAAGGCGTCTCCCAATTCCATTCGGCACCAGTCAGATAACCATTGGGGGCCAGGGCCGCCTGACTGGCGTGGTAACCGCAACTCATTACGCCACGGCGCTCAGCCGTTTCCACAATCACCTTGGGTCCATCAACGTGACAGGTCAGCACATCGCAGCCCTGGTCGATCAGACCGTTGGCAGCTTCCGCTTCGCGCACCGGCAAGGACCAGTCACCGGTAAAGATCACGGTGGTAGTGATCTCCGGATCGACCGAGCGAGCGCCCAGAGTGAAGGCGTTGATATTACGCAACACCTGGGCAACCGGTTTGGCGGCGATAAAACCGATGCGCTTGGTCTTGCTCATGTGACCCGCGACCACGCCATTGAGATACTGCCCCTCATCGATATAACCGAAAAAGCTGCCGACATTCTTTGGATGCTTGCTCTCGTCCCAGAGGCCACCACAGTGGGCGAAGCGCACGTCCGGGTAACGCTGAGCCACGCGCAACACATGAGGATCGAAATAACCGAAGGAAGTGGCGAAGATCAGCTCGGCCCCATCCTGGCGGATCATGGATTCCATGGCCTGCTGCACTGCGGAGGTTTCCGGCACGTTCTCTTCTTCGATGACCTTGACGTTCGGCATGCTGCGAATGATACGAGCCGCCTGGGCGTGGGCCTGGTTGTAACCGAAGTCGTCCCTAGCCCCTACATAAACGAAGCCAACGACCAAGGGCTTTCCTGCGGCACGGGATACACTGAAAGGCATTGCGGCGGCGACGCCGATAAGCCCAGCCAGCTTCAGGAAGTTCCTGCGGTTATAGTCCGACATGGTATGAGTCCTTTAGGCAATACATGGTTATATTCAATCTTGTATACATGAATACAAGCAGGATATATGCCAGCCTTCGGTACAAGAAAAATCCTCGCCCATCAGAAAAGCGCCTCCTCGTCACGCTCCATTCTGTTGCATTGTGAGACTCGGCCGCCCCGCAAAGGGGCAATACAACTGAGTGGTGGCATTGGTCAGCGGCGGTACTGGGCCGTGTCAACCTGATCTCATGCTCGATTTAGGGAAACTCTGAATTTAACTTCCTGAATTTGGTGAAATAAGCAGCCTCGCCACCCCGGATATGCCAATGAAGCAAATGACCTTCGTCGATGCCGAATACGCCGGTAAACGTAAGCAGACCCGTAAGGAACTGTTCCTGATCGAGATGGATCAGGTCGTACCCTGGAAGAGGCTGGTAGCGCTGATCGAGCCGCACTATCCCAAGGGGGAAGGTGGTCGTCCGGCCTATCCGTTGATGGCTATGCTACGTGTGCATTTGATGCAGAACTGGTTCGGCTACAGCGATCCGGCGATGGAGGAAGCGCTGTATGAGACGACCATCCTGCGCCAGTTCGCGGGCTTGAACCTGGAGCGCATCCCGGACGAAACGACCATCCTCAATTTCCGTCGCCTGCTGGAGAAGAACGACTTGGCTGCGGGCATTCTCGGCGTCATCAACGGCTATCTGGGCGACCGTGGCCTGTCATTGCGTCAAGGCACCATCGTCGATGCCACGCTGATTTATGCACCAAGTTCGACCAAGAAGAAGGAAGGCAAACGCGATCCCGAAATGCACCAGACCAAGAAAGGCAACCAGTACTACTTCGGCGCCAAGGCGCACATCGGGGTCGATGTGGAGTCAGGGTTGGTACACCACGTCCATGTCACAGCCGCCAATGTTGCGGACGTCACCCAGGTGGACAAGCTGCTGCATGGCGAAGAGAACATGGTGGCTGCTGACGCCGGCTATACGGGTGTCGAGAAGCCCGAGGCGCATGAGGGGCGCAAGGTCATCTGGCAGATTGCTGCTCGGCGCAGCACGTACGAAAAGTACGGCAAGAAAAGCGCGCTGTACAAGGCACGCCGCAGCATAGAGAAAGCCAAAGCGCAGACACGCTCGAAGGTCGAGCACCCGTTTCGCGTGATCGAACGTCAGTTTGGTTACACCAAGGTGCGATTTCGAGGTTTGGCGAAGAACGCCGCACAGATGATGACGTTGTTCGCACTGTCGAAACTGTGGATGGCACGCCGATATTTATTGGAGAGCACAGCAGAGGTGCGCCCGTAATGTGGGAAATGGCCTGCGCAGTTCAGAAATAGCGAAATAGGCGGGCGATCTGACCAATTTTTGATCAGATGCCTCTTTTAAAATCGGTAGTGATCGAAGTCGGCCAGAAATGGCTACCTATTTCAGACCATCCTTAGTTTTATGCCTGCACTTTTGCAGAGCACTGGTCTTTTTCGCGCTTCAATACACTGTATTCGCGATACAGTTCTAACGCTTTTTTGGCTGTGACGATAAAGCCAACAATTGCAAATAGGTTCTTCATGATCTGCCCTGTGTGAGGTCAACAATTTCAGCTGCTGACGAAACACTAGATCGTTCACTCATCAACCGCCAGACTGTTCACTTTTACACGTAAAGTTTTAGAGCTTGTTTGATTACGAATTTTTCTAGTCTCGCTCAGCAACTCTGCCCCCGCATCCCTTTTCAATAGCTCATACACTACCGTCAAGAATACATCCCGCGTCGAGTCATTGCTGAGTGGCCTGGTAGCCATACTGGTGTGGCTGCTAATGGCACCTGCAATGACCTGAATTGTGCACGCTGGCAGAGCGGCTTTCATCACCTGTTACATGGTGTTGTTCTGAACCCGACTGAACACCACGCCTGAGTCTGTGGTCAAGCAGCGACTGCTTAGGCCGGAAGCGGAAGATACAGGGCTGGACCTATGTTCATCTGATTGAGATGAACCTCACCCTTTTCCGCGATACTTCTTATCATTCACCCAGCGGTAGCGGTTCGGATCTTTTGCCAGCAAGGACGCTCTCATGGCTTCGCGCCTGGCCTTGTCCGCCCGAAGGAAAATGCCTCGTAGTTCGGTGTCGATGCTCTGTTCGCTGGCACCGCGTTCCTCAGCCTTGGCGTACCAGTCGTATCCCTCCCCGAAGTTACCTAGCTCCATGCATACAGCGCCTAGCAAAGTGCATGGACGAAAGTTTCGCGGCTGTAACTTATGCCCCTGCTTGCCGAATTGAAGAGCTTCGGTGCGCCGCCCCAGATCGCGCATGACCCCGCCGCGGGTGGTGCACATCGCTGAGTGGATCTTGGGGTGTTTAAAGCGATTGCTCGGTACGCTGGCGAGTAGTTCGAGTGCAGATTCTGGCTGATCGCACTTTCTATAGTGGCCACTGGCGTTGATTGCGTTCCACGGGTCCTGAGTTCGGCGGTACTGATTGCCACAGAATTCAGCCTCGCGCAGGTGGTAGGCCTTCCGCAGTTCCTTAGTGAAATGGTCTTGGACTTCAGTGTTGAGCCAAACAAAGTCGTCATCAGCCAGTCGGTTGCCGGAGTCGATGTTCTGGAGGATGTCCATCATCCGTGGCAACAAAGACTGATCAATGACGAAAATCCCGTATTTCCTGCGCAGGATGTATGCGGGATCGCTTTCGCGAGCAATGCGAGCGACCTCGGCAGCCTCAAGCCGGAGTCTTTGTGCTTCGGCCTGCTCAAGGCGAGCTGCTTCGGCAGCGGCCCGTGCGACCTCAACTGCATCGATGTCCGAAATATAGGACTCGTAGGTCACTTGGCCAATGGCCAGTTCATGCAATCTAAGAAACCCTTTGACCTTGAGATAGTTGAGATAGGCTGCTGCAAGCGGACGCCCTTGATAGAGAGCGTCCAGGATATTGCTAAACGGCGAGATGACCGCTTTAGGGTGGTCCACACTGCGGATTCCACGGTCATCTGGCCACCCATTCCATGAGCATCTGACCACCGATTCCACGCTGATCCGGCCACCCATTCCACGCGCATCCGGCCACTGATTCCACGGCCATCCGGCCA
>NZ_PGLR01000087.1 GCF_002803095.1 Pseudomonas sp. ZH-FAD
CCATTGCACAGGCCGATCTGGATCGTGACGCGCTCTGTGGCGCTGAGTTCGTGATAGGACATGGGGCAACACCTTACCGAAATGGTCGGGTGTTGCACTCAGTTTTTGCGGCCGCCCTTTTATTCTGACCGTTGCGTCTTCTCTTGCAATGGCCGAAGGCGGAAGCGATCGGACAATGCATCGCCTAAATGATCCTGCAGGATCCAATCTCACTCTTAAAGAGCTTGTCAAAGAAGGCAAAGTGCTGAGCATCGCACCTGCAGGGGCGACCGGTACGACTGAAATGATTCAGAACTATCGGACTACTGCAAAAGTTCAGACATATGAAATGAAGGTAAAGACCCCAGACGGGGAGATTCATACGGTGGAATTTTTGAGCGCACCGGTAGGCGTAAACAACGGCTAACCTGCAAATTAAATATTCGAGGGTAATGATATGAGCAGCCTGTTTTCGAGAATGAAAAGTGTACTGCAGCGCAATCCGATCGTGACCGGTCTAACCGTAGCTGTGGTTGGCTACATGCTCCTGAACCAAAGCACTGGGGCGTTGGCAACGACGCTGCCAAGCCTGCTCTTTCTCTTGCCCTGCTTGTTGATGATGGTCGTATGCATGAAGCATATGTCTAGCGGTAAGTGCGACAAGCCCAAGGAGCCCAACGTTGGCGAAAGCACCTTGTTAAGCAAGAGCGAATAACCCACTGAACTTGGAGATTTAACATGCGAAACACCATTACAGTAACAGCAATTGCAATCACCCTGGCGAGCGGACTGAGTTTCGCAGCGGCAGATAAAGCGGACCAAAGCCATTCAGAAACCGGCATGATGAGCGGCGACAAGCATATGGAAATGATGGGCGACATGCGTGGAATGATGAAAGAGTGTCGTGAAATGATGGAGGCGGCCAAAGCCGGCCACTCGCAAAATGGGGAAAACCCAGACGCTGCCTAGGATACGAGAGTGCGAGCAACTATGATCGAAGCAGGTCGGGCACCTTTTCTGGGTGCCCACCTGCTTTTTTGTGCGTGATGGCCTAACCAGGACCGTACTGATGGGAAAAGTGTCACTGACGAGCAGAATGGCGATAGCTTTCATGCTCGTGGTTACGGTTGTGCTGTTGGCCGCCGCAATCAGCTTCAATTATTTTTGCCAGCTCCATTTCGAACGCAAAGACGCACAGGTGCTGAATGAAAAGGCTGCTGCAGTAGAGCGTATGCTACGCGGCAGTTCAGAATTCGGGCCTGAGACCGCTTCAAGGATCGATGCTGTTATTGAGCACTCCTTTGGCTTCGCAACTGCGGTTGTAGTAGACGGTAAGACGGTTTACTCCCATCACAATCTGTCTGAGAGCTTGCTACCTCTTGTCACGGACATCCAAGAGGAACGCTGGACGGTAAGTTTCGGTGGCCACCAGTACAGCGGCATCACTAGAAAAGTAAACCGGTGGGTAGAAGGGCAGGACACTGTTATCTATTTGGCATTGGATGTAACGCACCGAATCCACTTCTTCGATATGATTCAGCAGTGGTTTGCTTATACGCTTGTCGTTAGTGCACTTCTG
Organism: Pseudomonas sp. ZH-FAD; assembly: GCF_002803095.1. Taxonomy (GTDB): domain Bacteria; phylum Pseudomonadota; class Gammaproteobacteria; order Pseudomonadales; family Pseudomonadaceae; genus Aquipseudomonas. Next base: position 1,559 of record NZ_PGLR01000087.1, read on the forward strand.
AGTGGCGCGTTAGGTGTTGTTCTGATCAGGAAGGGTTTAAAACCGATTGATGAGCTCTCTAAGACCTCTTCTACAGTAACTGCCAATTGTTTGGATACCAGAATTCCAACCGAATCAGTGCCAGGCGAGCTTCATGAACTCGTAGACAACTTCAATGAAATGCTCTCGCGCTTGGATGACTCTTTCCTCAGGTTGTCAGGTTTCTCAGCGGACATCGCGCATGAGCTAAGAACGCCGCTGAACAGCATGCTGACCCAAATGGAGGTCGCGCTCTTGCGCGACCGAGAAAATACCGACTACAAGGATATCTTGTATTCCGCCCTCGAAGAACTTAGGCGCATGTCCAAGATGGTCGATGACATGCTGTTTCTCGCCAAAGCGGACAATGGGAAGATTACACCCAGTGCCGAAGGGGCCAGCATGGCTGAGATTACCACGAGCGTTATCGAATATTACGAGCTCGCAGCCGAGGACAAAAAAGTTGAAATCGAGCTTTCAGGCGATGGGTCGGTACATGGCGATAAATCAATGCTAAGACGGGCCATCTCAAACATAGTCTCGAACGCAGTTCGGTATGCAGAGGAAGGCAGCATTATCAGCGTTGAAATAAGCGAGAGTGGTAACTCGGTTTCTACAGCTATATCCAACCGCGGCATTACTATTCCAGCCGAGCTGCACACCCGAATATTCGACAGGTTCTACAGGGTGGATACCGCAAGGCGCGAAGGTACTACCTTGAATGCGGGCCTCGGCATGGCTATCACACGGTCGATTGTGGAGGCCCACAAAGGGCGCATCGCTTGCGAATCAGCTGAGGGGCACACGACTTTCACACTGACGCTTCCAAGGCTGATGTCTAGTTAACGGCGCATTGGCCGACAACGGCCCTGACCTAAGCTTATCGAAATGCCCTGCTGAACCGAAAGAGGCCAAGGCTTTCGAAACTGTATGTTTGGTTCTGGAGGTTCCCGTGCAAGCGACCTCATCAACAAAATGCGGTTCGACAGCCGCAGCGCTTAACGAAGCGTGCTTCTGCGTAAGCCTAGATCAAGCTGCGCTCGTAAACGCATTGACCGAACAGCTTGGGGATTCAGAGCTTTCGGAGCTATTGAAGTCACGTTGCCCCCATCTGTTTGCTGCACGACCGGTCTTTGTTTCGTCCTTGCGGCTGCGCCAGGTTAGTGAGGTTATTCAGGCCATCGAGCAGACCGTGAGCTCGCCCGGTTGGCGTGAGCATGCTCTGGATTATGCCCCACCTATTGCGCGACACAATCCGCGTGGCTCGCATGGCGTCTTCTTCGGCTACGATTTTCATCTGGATGAGGACAAGCTTGGTCTTATCGAAATAAACACAAATGCGGGCGGAGCGATGCTGAACGTATTGCTCGCCCGCGCTCAGCGCAGTTGTTGCAGCGGCGTAGTCGGGCTATCGCCGGGGCAGGAAGGGCCCGGCGGCTTCGAGCAGTCGATACTGCATATGTTCGCCCAGGAATGGTCTGCAAGCGGCGAGAAACGACCGCTCACGCGCGTGGTGATCTTGGATGAAAGCCCACAAGCCCAGTACCTGTATCCGGAGTTTCTTCTTTTTCAGCGGTTATTCGAGTCAGCAGGAATCGACTGCATAATTGCAGACCCAGCCGATCTGGCCTTTCACAACGATTGCCTCTTGGTCGACGAAAATCCTGTGGATCTCGTCTACAACCGACTCACCGATTTCTATCTGGAAGGTGACAATTGCAGCGCGCTGCGCAGCGCTTATATGGCTGATGTCGTGACGGTAACGCCACACCCTCAGGCCTATGCCCTTTACGCCGACAAACGCCGGTTGGTTGACCTAACCAACGCACGTTTTTTGGAAGAGATTGGCGTCGATCAGCAAGTCCGAGCCGTGTTGGCCCAATACGTCCCGCTTACTGTCCCGGTCGAGCATCGCAATGCGGAGCAACTCTGGGAGAGACGCCGCAGCCTCTTTTTCAAGCCTGTTAGCGGTTTTGGTAGTCGCGGGGCATACCGAGGAGACAAGCTCACCAAGCGTGTGTGGGAAGAAATCGTTGGCGGAAACTACGTGGCCCAGTCCCTCTTGGCTCCTGGCGAGCGTAGAACTATCGCTGACCCTCAGGTACGACCAATGAAGTTTGACCTGCGCGCATACGCTTATGCTGGCAAGGTGCAGTGGAACGCTGCCAGGGTCTACCAAGGCCAGACAACCAACTTCCGAACAGAGGGGGGCGGTTTTGCTCCTGTGTTTACCTTAGGTGAGGAAGAGGAGCGAACCGGTTCCACAGAGCAGCGGTCGCACGCCTCGTTCACGTTCTTGCTTGACGAAACCGGCGCCGTAGATGAACTGCCGCACCCACAATATCTGGCGTTGGTTCGAGCTGAAAAGGCTACCTCAACGCTTGCCGGTAAACGTTTCCGATTGGCCGACTGGTATGTGGCAATAGAAGATGGCCGTCCTTCCAAAGTCATCCGAGAATGGTACGGCTGGGTAGCGTTCGACGAAGCTGGTGGTTACCACCCTGAAGCTGATTCGCCGAACTGCAAGTCAGACAGTGCAGGCAATATAGACTCATCCGCACTACCGACACCGGAAGAGCACGATCGAATCGAGAGATTGTTGTTTCAAGCGAATAATGGCCTGTCTTGCAAGCCCCTGAGATAGGCCTAGGGCGCTCGTCTCAGCGAGCAGGCCCATCAGAATTGTACCGTCCAATGATTCATGCCGCTCAGGCCGGTCAGACTCGACTCCATGCCCATGTTTCGTCTGCTTTCTTATAATTAATTTAACGCCCTATTGGTTCATTCTTCGATAGCGTCAGCGCGTCAAGTCCACTTATCAAACCCGCGCTACCTAATGGGCGCTTAAGCTGGGTGATGATTACATTTCTGTAAGCTTCCAAAAAAATCGAAACCTCACAACTCTCGACTTGTCCTTTTTAAGTGACACCGCAGGCTGGTTTCTCTTCCTCAAACAAACCAATGGGCGAGGTACACAGTGAGGTCGAACAAGAAATGTATAGCTACTGGTGTAGCCGCTGGGATCGCTGGAACCCTGTTGCTGGGTGCTATTGTCGGGATTACCGTTGTTTACACGGGGGCCTATAACGTCGCAGCGACGGAAGACCATCAACCATTAGTGCGCTGGGCTTTGGACACGACTATGAAATCGTCGGTTGCGGATGGTGCATCTTCCATTAAACCGCCCGCGCAATTCAGTGCAAAAACGGTTTCTGAAGGTGGCAGTGCTTATCAAGCCATGTGCCAGCATTGCCATGGGGCACCCGGTGTTGAGAAAAGCGAGTGGGCTCGGGGAATGCTGCCGCAGCCCCCACACCTTCCCGACGTAGTTCCTGAATGGAAAGCCAATGAGGTGTTCTGGCTGGTGAAGCACGGCGTTCGAATGAGCGCAATGCCCGCGTTCGGCCCGACCCACAACGACGACGAAATCTGGGCGATAACAGCATTCGTGATGCAGCTTCCAGGCATGACTGCGCAAAAATACGCTGAGTTTGGAAAAAACGATTCGGCCGTAGCCCCCCATTAAAGAGGAACTAGTTCATGCAAATGTCTTACTGGCGCTTTGCAGCGATGATAGCAACTTCGACCCTCATCATGTATGGCGTTATGTATTTAAATACATACGCATTTGAACATGTTCTATGGAGCGAGACCCGCGTTTGGATGGCGTTAGTGATGGGCGCGGTGATGGCCGTAGTTATGCTCGCATTCATGCTTAATATGTATAAACGAAAATCGGTTAATATTGCCATATTCGCAGGCAGTGCAGCGGCCTTTGCTATTGCGCTGTGGCTTGTTCGTAGCCAGGCAACGGTAGGCGACACGGAATACATGAAGGCGATGGTTCCCCACCATTCCATAGCTATCATGACAAGCGAGCGCGCTCAGATTTCAGACCCTCGGGTCCGCAAACTGGCTGACGAAATCATTGAGGCTCAGCGCCGAGAAATAGCTGAGATGAAGTTTCTCATCCATGATCTAGAGAGGGCTAACTGATGCAACTGTATCGAGCACCCGCTATAGCCCGGGCCATTCTTCCCAAGACCATCATGACGACCTTCGCTCTGGCACTCACTGCTTGTGGTGACCCGGCTCCTGGTGAAGGCCTGGATAAGCCAACAATGCGGCCCCCCTACCTGAAGTGGTAAGCGCCCGTGACGCTATAGGAAGTCCCGACATTCCGTCTATTGACCCGCAAACCCTTGATCAAGCGGAAGTAGACAAGGTACTCGGCTCAGGCCCTTACTGCACTTTCGTTTATACCGCGGAAAGCCCACCCGTAGTCGCGATCAAGCATGATGGGGAAAGCGGGGGCGCCAAGGGGGTTATAAAAATTCATGGCAAGTTGGTACAGCTGTCCAGCGAACCAACTCAAGGCTATTCTGCGCTCTTTGGCGGGGCCTCCCTCGCCGCCGAAAGCATCAACGTCAATGTAGCGTTGGGGAAAGACGGGGCCGTGCAAAAGCCTACAGGCGAAAAATCTATCGCAGATCTGAATTTTGAGCTTGATCAGGGCCTGATGATTGGCTATCGCGGATGGTACGCCTGCGAGAAACCGCCGCGGAGTTAAGTACTAACGCGTCACGCAGGTCGACGGGCTCCACATGGAGGCGCAGCCGGCTCTCCACGCCCGTTTCATCCCCATAGACCCGAAGCAAAGACCACCCATCGCGGCATAGCAAGGCTGAAAAAAACGCGACGTTGCGCTACCGGCGGTTGTAGGACATAGCTGGCTCGATCCTCCTCAAGGGGAATGCCTTGCGCTTTGAGGGTGAGCAAGTCTATCTGCTAAACGAAATGCTGCTGGACACAGATCGATTCGATCTTGGCTATTGCGAGTTTCGTATGCGCTTTTTTGATAAGCCTTGTACGTCTGATATCAAGCGCGCGAAGTTTCTTATTGTTCTCCCCAAGCGGCTCTGGCACACCAATCTCGGTTGTGCCAGAGCAGGAGTAGATAGGCGTTACGCAGCCATGCGCTCGCATTCTTCAGCGCACTTCATACACGCTTTGGCACACTCTTGGCAGTGATCCACTTGATGTTTTGCGCATTCCTCTCCGCATGCACGGCAGATCTTGGCGCAAAGAGCACAAAATTCTTTAGCGTACTCACTTTCGCGACTCATCAGTGTGGCGGCCAACCTACAAATGTCCGCGCAATCGCGGTCAAGCTCGATGCAGCGAGCCATCATTTTTACGTCATCCTCACGCAGGCAAGCAGAGGCGCACGTTTCGCATACTAGGGCACAGTTCGAACAAGCTTGGATACAGGAAGCGAACATTGAGTTTGTCATTGTGTTCTCCAGGTTTCGAAAGTTGTATGTCGCCGGTGCCTACTAGCCGAATACACCCATAAGCGTATTAAGCAGGCACAAAAAATACGACAGGCTCCTATCTAACCCGTTTCGACCAACTTCATTACAATGCTGTAAGGTTCGTCCAACCGCACCGGGGATCTATGCGGGCGCGGTTGGGGGGCGACAAGCCAATAGATTGCCTGGCCGGCTTCGCTAGCCTGTTCTAGATGATGAGTGGGGTATGGCAAGCTCCCTGTCGCCACGACTGGGAGCCCTTACTGGGGAACCGCCGGAGCGAAAGCCGCTTAACTACGTGAGTTACTAGCCCTGCGGCCTAGCGTCTTGGGAATCAATCGCAGAGCCCTCCGGTACCGTTGCGTCGACTAGGATGGCCTAGGGCCGCCCCCTCTGCTTGTGCTGAGGCGCCTTTCTAAGAGCCTGGTCAGAACCGCGTAGGCACACATACCGGATGTTAGTGCTCGTGTTGCTTCCCGTCTGCGTGCACATGGTTTTCTGAAGGGGATTTGCCTTCGGCATCGGCATCGGCACTGTCACTGCCATTGCTGTGCTCTACCGCCTGGGGCTCGTCGGAAGCGTGATGGTCATCGCTTTCGCTATCACCATGATGCCCGGAGCCTGATTGGCCGGTTGCTCCACCCGAGCTGCTAGAGCCATGGTGATCCGAGCTGCTACTGTTGTCCTGATGATGATCGTCCGTGGTCATCTCACCATGTTGATCACCGTGCCCAGCTGGGGTCTCCCCACCACCATGCTGATGACCACCGCTAGACGCAACGAGCGCTCGATACGCTCCTTCATCTAGCTCAGGAAGCTTCTGCAGGAAAGCCACCATCCCCCATATGTACGGGTCAGCCATGCTTTTACCCCACGCAGGCATACCAGTGGCCTTGATGCCATGCTTGATGACCCAAAACGTCTTTGCTGGGTCATCGTATAGCCCTGCTTCAGCCAAGCTGGGTGGAGCGGGATAGAGGCCTTTGCTTAACTCGGTCTCAGCCATGCCTGGCGCCAAATGACAACCCACACACATCGAGTCGTAGTTCCCCGCCCCGGCGCTGATTTGGCCTTCATCGTCAAGGGCTGGCACGGCTATGTCTTCGGAGCGAACCACAATCGAGCGATTGCGAGCAGTTTCCAGGAAAGCGTGAACCGCTCCGGTATGGGGATCATCCGCTGCAACATTAACCAGTCCTGTAAAAACAACGCCGGCCACTATCAACAGGCCTAATGTGCAGAAGGCACCGAAGCTAATAATTATTCTTTTCATCGAAGGTCCTTAAAACCAGAGCCTAACGCCAGCAACGAACCGCGCTTCATCTGCATCTTCGTCTTCATCTCTCGCCATATCAGCGGTATTGCCGTATGCCCGGCTCCAGGTGACACCGATGTACGGTGCGAACTCACGAACGACTTCGTATCGTAGGCGGAGCCCCACCTCTGTGTTTGCAAGACCAGCGCCTACTCCGCGAGCTGGGTCGTCCTTGCCATAGAAATTAAATTCGGCAGTCGGTTGGAGGATGAGCCTGTTCGTTAGAAGGATGTCGTATTCGCCTTCTAAGCGTGCTGCTGTCTGCCCGCCTTCACCGACGAAGGCGGTGGCTTCCGCCTCAAATCCATACAGAGCCATCCCCTGAAGGCCGAACGCCGCCCACGTTTGCGGAGACTCGGGCTTAAAGTCCCGGCGAACACCCGCTACCACATCCCACCAAGGGCTTATTGCGCGCCCGAAGAGCGCCTGGATCTCGGCATCTTCAGTAACGCCATTCGTTCGCTCACCTTCCGAGCGAAACCAGAACCGATTGATATCGCCACCAACCCAGGCGGTAGCTTCCCAACTAAGAGTGCTACCTTCATCTGCGTCCTGGTACTCAAGTTGATCTAGCAGAAGGAACCAGGCCAGATACTTGTCATGGACCGTATGACCCTGAAGACCAGGGAAAGCCGCTTCTCTATCCGCATCGGTCAATATTGGAATGAACGAGGGATGAACCATGCCAGGCATTTCGAGCGTATCGTCATGCTTCATTTCGCCATGGTTCATCTTGCTATGATCGATCGCACCATGACCCATTGCGGAGTGGTCCATTTGCCCACCGGAGCCATGATTCATAGCTGCGGGCCTGGCTGAAGATGCAGGGGCTTGAGCTGCCTCAGTAGGAGAGGCTTGATGCATCGAGTGATCCATCATCTCGGCGGCGTTGGCTGTCCCTGCAGCCGCTGCGCTCAACGAAACTCCGAGCGCAATCAGAGCAAAGCGACAAGATCTAATGGTCATGGTGTGAATCCACCTTAGCACCAGTAGCCTTCGGGTCATGACCCATTTTGCCGTGGTCCATATCACCATGGTCCATCGAGCCATGATCCATGTCGCCGTGGTTCATTTCGGAATCAGAAGTTTCTGGTGCCTGAGATGCCGGCTTGTTGACCGGGTTTTGCGACGAAGCCGATGATTGCTTGTGTTGATCATGTTTTTGATCTGCAAACGCAGCTGACATATTCATTATGCCCAGCAAACTGAATATAAACGCGCTGCCGATAAGAGTCTTACGCTTCATAAAATTTCCCATATAAAGTTCCTCTTACTCATCCACTCGGACTTCACGAAACATGCCCATTTCCATGTGAAGCAGTAGGTGACAGTGATAAGCCCAACGCCCGAGTGCATCAGCTGTCACGCGGTAGCTGCGCTTTGAACCTGGAGGCATGTCGATCGTGTGCTTGCGAACCATGAAGTTTCCGTTCTCATCTTCAAGATCGCTCCACATACCATGCAGATGAATCGGATGGGTCATCATGGTGTCGTTAACCAACGTGATGCGTACTCGCTCGCCATATTTGAGCCGCAGGGGCTCCGAATCAGAGAACTCTATGCCGTCAAATGACCAGGAGAACTTCTCCATGTGGCCGGTGAGATGGAGTTCGATCGTCCGACTTGGCTCGCGGCCGTCCGGATCCGGGAAAGTGCTGCTCAAGTCGCCATAGGTCAGGACTCGGCGGCCGTTGTCTCGTAAGCCAATACCGGGATCGTTTAGCCTATGAGTCGGGCTCATGGTCTGCATATCCACCAGTGGGTTATTGGACTCTGAGGGCGGGTGCGATTGCATACCTCCGCTCATACCCGCCATCCCAGAGTGGTCCATCCCTGACATCCCAGCCATTTTGCTGTGATCCATTCCGGACATTGCGCCCATGCCGCCCATTCCCTGCATGTCACCGTGGTTCATACCGGACATGTTGCTATGGTCCATCGCACCCATGTCGCCCTGCATGCCGCCGCCATGGTCCATGCCCGCCATACCGCCCATACTGCCGTGATCCATCCCCATATCGTCCATGGTGATTAGCGGTCGAGGATCGGTTTCTGGAACAGGAGCGCTCAGCCCTTCGGCAACCGCTAGCGTGCCACGGGCGTACCCTGTGCGGTCCATCGATTGGGCGAAGATCGTGTAAGCCTGCTCGGTTGCAGGCTCGACAATCACATCGTAGGTCTCTGCCACGGCAATGCGGAATTCGTCGACGCTAACGGGGTTGACGTATTGGCCGTCGGCTGCGACTACAGTCATCTTCAGCCCTGGAATGCGGACATCGAAATAGCTCATGGCCGAGCCGTTGATGAACCGCAGACGAAGCTTCTCGCCGGGCTTAAAGATACCGGTCCAGTTCCCGTCGGGTGCTTGGCCGTTCATTAAGTAGGTATAGGTGTAGCCACTTACGTCGGCGAGGTCGGTGGGGCTCATCTTCATCTGAGCCCACATCTTCCGATTTGCAATCGTTGCGGCCCACCCGTCTTCGCTCACATCGTTAATGAAGGGCGGTTGCAGGAGCTGAGTGCAACACGGTTATTGAATTGAAGCTGGAGCATCATGCCGCATAGCCATGGCTTTCTGCATCACTTCACCCATGACGTCGATAGGACACTTGAAGTCG
>NZ_PGLR01000088.1 GCF_002803095.1 Pseudomonas sp. ZH-FAD
TGCTGCAGGCGGTCGATCATGCCCTGGATTTCCTGGGTGCTTTGCTGGGTGCGGCTGGCCAGTGCACGCACCTCATCGGCGACCACGGCAAAACCGCGCCCGGCCTCACCGGCACGCGCGGCTTCGATGGCGGCGTTGAGCGCCAGCAGGTTGGTCTGCTCGGCGATGGAGCGGATCACGTCGAGCACGCTGACGATGGACAGTACGTCCTGCTGCAGGTTGTCGAGCGATACGCCGCTGCTGCGGATGTCCTCGACCAGCGAGTGAATGCGCTGAATGCTGCCATCGACCACGCTCTTCGCCGCCTGCCCTTCGCGATCGGTCTGCTGCGCGGCTTCAGCGGCGTTCTGCGCGCTCTTGGCGACTTCGTGAGCGGCAGCGGACATTTCGTTGATCGCCGTGGCCACCTGATCGGTTTCATGGCGCTGCTGCCCCATGGCCTGCTCGGAGCGTTGCGCCTGCTCGGAAACCTGGCCCACCAGCTCGGTGAGCTGCCCGGTCATTTCGACGATCTGCCGCACCAGGCCATGCACCTTCTCGACAAACCGGTTGAAGGATCCGGCCAACTGGCCCAACTCGTCCTCACTGGTGACGGGCAGACGGCGGGTCAGATCGCCCTCACCCGCGGCGATATCGTCGAGGTTGGCCTTGATCTGCTGCAGCGGACGCAGGAAAGCGTTGCTCAGCCAGACACCGATCACGCCGAACACCAGCAGAAGGATCGCCGCCACTACCATGATGCTGGTGATGATGGTGCCGATGCGGCGGTCGATCTCGGCCTGTACTTCGGCGATCTGCGCCTCGATACCGTCGAGGTTGAGCGCGGTGCCGAGGGCCATGTCCCATTTGGGCAGGTAGTAGCTGTAGGCGAGCTTGGGCACCTGCACAGCCTCGTTGCCCGGCAGCGGCGAGGAATAATTGACGAAGTAGGTGTTGTTCTTCGCCACGTTGACCAGCTCACGGTTGATGTAGACGCCATTGGAGTCGCGTCGGTCGACAAGGCTCTTGCCGACATCCACCGGGCTGTCGCCACGGAACAGGCGCACCACGTTGGAGTCGTGGCCGAAGAAGTAGCCGTCGGCGCCGTACTTGATCTTCGAGAGGATGGCGATGGCCTGTTCGCGACTGGCCATGTCGCCTTGCGCGGCGCCATCGTAGAGCCCCTTCACCGAGCCCAGTGCGATCTGGATGTAGTGCTCGAGCTCGCTGCGTTTCTCCTGCAGCAGACGCTCGCGCGTCTCGGCCACTTCGTCAGCAGCCAGATTCTGCAACACCCTCGCCGCCGTACCGCTGAGCACCAGCGCGAAGAGGATGACAGGAATCAGCGCAAGCAGGATTACCTTGGCTTTCAATGTCAGGCGCATTTTTATTGTCCTTGTGTGCGAAACCAAAAACGGGGCTACCGATATATCGGCAACCCCGTGGAAGAATTAAGCGACCCAAGGCGCCGAGAACTTAATCCGGCGTCTGTTCACGCCTCTTACAGCAGCATAGCGGCGGCCCAACCGAACGCCAGCAGCGGCAGGTTGTAGTGCAGAAAGGTGGGCACCACGCTGTCCCAGATGTGGTTGTGCTGACCGTCGGCGTTCAACCCCGAGGTTGGCCCGAGCGTCGAGTCAGAGGCAGGTGAGCCGGCGTCGCCTAGGGCACCGGCAGTACCGACGATGCAGACGATGGCCAGCGGGCTGAAACCCAGTTGCACGCCCAGCGGCACGAAGATCGCGGCGATGATCGGGATGGTCGAGAAGGAAGAGCCAATGCCCATGGTCACCAGCAGCCCGACCAGCAGCATCAGCAACGCGCCAACGGCCTTGTTGTGGCCAATCAGGGCTGCCGCACTGTCGACCAGCGTCTTGACCTCACCGGTGGTCTTCATCACCTCGGCGAAACCGGCAGCGGCGATCATGATGAAGCCGATCATGGCCATCATCTTCATGCCTTCGGTAAACAGGCCGTCCGCCTCTTTCCAGCGCACCACGCCGGATACCGAGAAGATCACGAAGCCGACCAGCGCGCCGATGATCATCGAGTCCAGCCACAACTGCACGACGAACGCCGCGGCGATGGCCAGCCCTGCCACCAGCAGGCTCAACGGGTTGTACTGGACGTCCACGCGCTCGGCCTGCGCGACCTTTTCCAGGTCATAAACGCGCTTGCCACGATAGCTGAACAGCACCGCGACGAGCAGACCGAAGAGCATGCCCATTGCCGGAATGGCCATGGCCTGGGTGATGCTGATGCCCGTGACGTCGACACCAGACTTGGCGACATTGGCCAGCAGGATCTCGTTGAGGAAGATGCCGCCAAAGCCAACCGGCAGGAACATGTACGGCGTGATCAGACCGAAGGTCAGCACGCAGGCGATCAGGCGACGGTCCAGTTGTAACTTGCTCAACACATACAGCAGCGGCGGCACCAGCAACGGAATGAAGGCGATGTGGATCGGCAGCAGGTTCTGCGAGGAGATCGCCACCGCCAGCAGCAGCCCGATCAGCAGCCACTTCAGCGCGCCACCGGCGCCTTCCTGCTGCTTGCCGACCAGCGCCAGCGCCTTGTCCGCCAGGGCGTGAGCCAGGCCCGACTTGGCAATGGCGACGGCGAAAGCGCCCAGCAGCGCGTATGAAAGGGCAACGGTCGCCCCACCACCGAGCCCCTGGTTGAACGCCTTCAGCGTGCCCTCGACGCCCAGCCCTCCAAGCAGCCCACCGGCCAGCGCACCAATGATCAGCGCCACGACCACATGTACGCGACAGAGACTGAGGACCAGCATGATGCCGACCGCAGCGATTACAGCGTTCATAAAGCACTCCACCTGCACGGTGCAAAAAGCCGCGTACTCTGCCGTATACGGGCTATACCTGTCAAAACGGAAGCGTTCATAATTTCAATCAATGCGTGCATAATCCCGTGCAAAATCCGCATCGATCAAGAATGCGTGCCGCACACCGATAACCCTGTTAGTCCATGTAGAAAGGAACGCACCATGCTGTTCAGCCGTCTTTCGATCCAATGGAAGATCACCCTGCTCGCCGGCCTGTGTCTGCTCGCCATCGTCACCTTGCTGGTGGGTGCCTCGCAGTATCAGTCCAGCCGCAGCGCCAGCCTGGTGCGCGACGCAAGCTCTGCCATGCTGGAAGAGAGCGCGACACTGCGCCTCAAGGCGCGCAGTGAATTACAGGCGATTCGCATCCAGCGTTACTTCATGGACGCCTACCAGTACGGCAAGGGGTTTTCCCGGCAGATCCTGTTTCTACGCGAGCAGGCTGAGAAGCGCTTTCTCGATGCCTTCGACCTGCGTGAAGACCTGACCCGCCAGGTGCGCAGCAGCCTGGAAGCCAACCCCGCCCTGCTCGGCCTGTACCTGGTGTTCGAACCCAACGCCCTGGACGGCAAGGACGAGCTGTTCGCCGACCAGCCCGATCTGGGCAGCAATGACGCAGGGCGCTTCGCGCTGTACTGGGCACAGCCCACGGTCGGCAAGCTGGAAGCCGAGGCCATGACCGAAGAATTGCTCGGCGACACCACGCCGGGTGACAACGGCGTGGCCTACAACGCCTGGTACACCTGCCCGCGCGAAACCCGTCAGGCCTGCGTACTGGAGCCTTATTACGACGAGGTCGGCGGGCAGAAGACGCTGATGACCAGCATCGCCTTCCCGCTGGAACTCGACGGCAAGATCATCGGCGTGATGGGCGTCGATATCAGCCTGGCCAGCCTGCAACAGATCAGCCAGGAGGCCAATCGCGAGCTGTACGACGGCCAGGGCCATATCAGTATCTTCAGCCCCAGCGCCCTGCTGGCGGGCCACAGCCGCGACGGCAGCCTGCTGAGCCAGCCGGTCGAGCGCGCCTTTCCCGAAAACGCCAGCGAACTGCGCGGCCTGATCCAGAGCGGCAGCGATGCCGAGCTGCATCACGGTGACATGCTCCGCGAGATCAGCCCGTTCAAACCCATCCCCGAGTCAAAGCCCTGGTCGGTGCTGCTCGAAGTACCTCAGAACGTGCTGCTCGAGCGTGCCATCAAGCTGGGCGCACAGCTCGATGCCAACCGTGCCAGTGACAGTCTGGTCGCGCTGCTGATGGGGCTTGTCGCGGTGATCGCCGGTCTGCTGCTGATGTGGCTGACGGCACGCGGCGTAACGCGGCCGACTCTCGGCGTGGCCGCCATGCTCAGGGATATCGCCAGCGGCGAAGGCGACCTGACCCGCCGCCTGCAATACGCCCGGCAGGATGAGCTGGGCGAGTTGGCTGGCTGGTTCAACCGCTTCCTCGACAAACTGCAGCCGATCATCGCCGACGTGAAGAACAGCGTGATCGACGCCCGCAGCACGGCCGATCAGTCGGCAGCCATCGCCAGCCAGACCAGCGCCGGCATGCAGCAGCAGTATCGCGAGGTCGATCAGGTGGCGACCGCCTTCCAAGAAATGAGCGCCACCGCCCAGGATGTCGCCCACAACGCCGCCCAGGCCGCAGAAGCCGCGCGCAATGCCGACCAGGCCAGCCGCGAAGGCCTGCAGGTGATCGACCGCACCACCAGCACCATCGATCTTTTGGCCAATGAAATGAACCTGGCCATGCAAGAAGTCGAAGGCCTGGCCAACAGCAGCGAGCAGATCGGCTCGGTGCTGGAAGTGATTCGCTCGATTGCCGAGCAGACCAACCTGCTCGCCCTCAACGCCGCCATCGAGGCCGCACGTGCCGGTGAGGCCGGTCGCGGCTTTGCCGTGGTCGCCGACGAGGTACGCAACCTGGCCAAACGCACCCAGGATTCGGTCGAGGAAATCCGCCAGGTGATCGAGGGCCTGCAGAGCGGCACGCGCGAGGTGGTCAGCACCATGCACAGCAGTCATCGCCAGGCTCAGGGCAGCGTCGAGCAGGTGCAGCAAGCCGTGGCTGCGCTGCAGCGCATCAGCCAGGCGGTCAGCACCATTACCGACATGAACCTGCAGATCGCCAGCGCGGCGGAGGAGCAGAGCTCGGTGGCCGAGGAGATCAACCGCAACGTTGCCTCGATTCGCGACGTCACCGAGGCCATCACCGCGCAGGCCGACGAGTCGGCGCAGGTGAGCCAGAACCTCAATCGCCTGGCCAATCACCAGCAGAGCCTGATGGATCAGTTCCGCGTGTAACCTCAGGTAGGGTACGCCGCGCGCACCTCAAATCCGGGCACGCACAGGCGGACATGACGCCAAATCATCCTCGATCTGGCGGCGCTTCCCTTGCGGCGCAGGCAGGCAATCGCCTAGCCTGCGTTCTTTTTTCGGGGGAAGCAGCATGCTCAATATCGCCTTGGTCGCCGGCTCCAGCCGCAACAACAGCCAATCGGGAAAGGTCGCTCGCGTGCTGCGTCAGCGCCTGATCGAGATGGGGCAAACCACTCAGGACACCAGCAGCATCATCGATCTGGGCCTGGCGCCCTTGCCACTGTGGCCTGCTGAAGATGCCGGCCCCTGGTCCATGTACCAGCAGCAACTGGCCGCCGCCGATGCGGTGGTGATCATCGCGCCGGAGTGGAACGGCATGGCCTGCCCGGCGATCAAGAATTTCTTCATCTACGCCAGCAAGGCCGAACTGGCGCACAAGCCAGGCCTGCTGGTTGGCGTTTCCTCGGGAATTGGTGGCGCCTACCCGATCAGCGAACTGCGCGCCTCCAGCTACAAGAACTGCCGCCTTTGCTACCTGCCGGAGCACCTGATCGTGCGTCAGGTCGAGAAGGTATTGAACGGTCCGCAGGCGGTGGACGAAGCCGATGAGCGCATCCGCGCCCGCATCGATTACGCGCTCGATGTACTGGTGCGTTACGCCCACGCCCTGCAGCCGGTCCGCGCCGCCATCAGCTTCGACAACTCGGCCTTCGCCAACGGTATGTAAGGGATCCGTAGGGTGGATTAGCGGCGCTGAACACAGCGTTTGCAGGCGCCAACAAACCTACCGCGCCGCATAACCCACCAGATGATGGTGTGACCGGCGTGAGCCTGAGGTTCAACGCCGGGGCAGACTGACCACGACTCGCAGCCCGCCCAGCGGGCTGTCCTGCAGTTCTATACGGCCATGCCAGGCCTCGATGATGTCGCGCACGATACCCAGACCCAGGCCATGCCCCGCCACCTGCTCGTCCAGGCGGGTGCCGCGGCCCAGCACGGCCTCGCGGCGTTCGGCATCGATGCCGGGGCCGTCGTCATCGACAGACAGGCGATAACCCTCGGCACTCTCCTCCACCGTCAACTGCACGCGCTGATCGGCCCATTTGCAGGCGTTGTCCAGCAAGTTGCCGAGCAGCTCCAGCAAGTCCTCACGATCACGCGGCAACACCAGGCCCGGCGGTGCCTGCCAGTCCAGACTCAGGCCGCGGT
This sequence comes from Pseudomonas sp. ZH-FAD, assembly GCF_002803095.1. Taxonomy (GTDB): domain Bacteria; phylum Pseudomonadota; class Gammaproteobacteria; order Pseudomonadales; family Pseudomonadaceae; genus Aquipseudomonas. Next base: position 6,353 of record NZ_PGLR01000088.1, read on the forward strand.
CATGAATCATCGACAAGGTGGCGAACAATCCTGGCAGCTCCTGCGCGCAATCGAAGCGTGCCCCCGGCAGCACCTCACCAGCCAGGCGCGCACGCCCCAACTCGCGGCTGAGACGCTGCTCGATCTGCTCCAGTTGCTCACGCAGGCTCGCACGTAATGCCGGATAAGCGGCCAACTCCTCGCGACCCGCCAGGCTGATCAGCACTGCCAGCGGCGTTTTCAGCGCATGGCCAAGATTGCCCAACGCATTGCGCGAGCGCTTGAGGGTGTCCTCGGTATGCGCCAACAGGTGGTTGATCTGTGCGACCAGAGGCTCCAGCTCCTCGGGCACCTCAGCATCCAGCTCGGTACGTCGCCCCTGCTGCAGTTGCGCGATCTGCTGACGCACCTGTTCCAGTGGGCGCAGGGCTCGGCGAACGGTATAGCGCTGAGCGACCAGAATCAGCAGCAGCGCTGCGCCTCCAAGACCGAGCCCGAGCCCCTGCATACGGCGAAAACTTTGCAGTATCGGCTGATAGTCCTGCGCCACGCTGATCGACAGATTCTCCCCATAGCGGCGGTAGTCGGCGCGGTAGATCAGCAGCAACTGGCCTTGCGGGCCATCGCCCAGCTCGGCCTGCATGCCAATGCCATTGGGCTTGAGCAGCTCACGATCCCACAGCGAGCGCGAACGCCAGCTGCGGTCGGAAAAATCGATGCGAAAGTAATGCCCCGAGAATTGCCGCTGGAACGACGGATCAAGACGTCGCTCATCCAGTTGCAAACCAGCCGGACCACGAACCAGCGCGGCCAGCAGGCCTTGCGCCTCGTCACGCAAATCCTCTTCCAGATAAGCGCGCAGGCCACGGTCGAAGACCCAGAGGCTGGCCTGCGCCAGAACCAGCCCAACCAGCAGCAGCGTCGCGGCCAGGCCAATACCGAGCCGCCGCTGAATGGACCTCAACCCTGCTCTCCAGTAAAGCGGTAACCCTGCCCGCGGCGGGTCTCGATCACGTTGCGTCCGAGCTTGCCGCGCAGGCGGTTGACGTGCACTTCGATGACATTGGAATCGCGCTCGGTCTCGCCGTCATAGAGGTGGTCGGCGAGATGACTCTTGGAGAGAATCTGCCCCGGATGCAGCATGAAATAACGCAACAAGCGAAACTCGGCGGCGGTCAGGTCGATGGCTTCGCCGCCTGCTGTCACGCACTGACGGCTCTCGTCCAGTTGCAGCCCGGCGGCCTCCAGTTGCGGCTGGTTAGCCAGACCATGGGCACGGCGCAACAGCGCCTGGATGCGCAGGGCCAGCTCCTCGGGGTGGAAGGGTTTGGTCAGGTAATCGTCGGCGCCGGCCTTCAGCCCTTCGATGCGCTCGGCCCAGGAACCTCGCGCAGTCAGCACCAGCACCGGCGTGGTCAGTCCGCCGGCACGCCACTCCTGCAGCACCTCAAGCCCCGGCTTGCCTGGCAGGCCAAGGTCGAGAATGATCAGGTCATAAGGCTCGCTGGCGCCCTGATAGGCCGCATCACGACCATCGGCCAACCAGTCCACGGCATAGCCCTGGCGCGTCAGGCTGGCAGTCAGCTCATCGGCCAGGGGTACATGGTCTTCCACCAGCAACAGGCGCATCAGTCGTCTTCCTCATCCTTCAGAATATTGCCGTTGCGGGCATCCAGTTCGAGCTCACGTACCACGCCGGAGGTGGTCAGAATCTCGACTTCATAGACCAGTACGCCATCCTCTTCCTCCAGCTCCGCTTCGAGCAAAGTGGAACCGGGGTAGGCATTGCCGATGTGCTGCATCAGTTGCTCGAAGGGCATGATGACGCCCTCGCGCCGCAGGCGCAGCGCCTCATCCTGGTCGAGATCGCGCGCAATCCCCGGCACACTGGCGAGACCGCATGCCAGAACCAGCAACAGCGCGGTGGTACGTCGAAACTTCATCAATCATCCTGGTGGTTCTTGAGAATTTCCCCGGTGCTGGCATCCAGCTCCAGGTCCCACTGCACGCCCTGGCTATCGCGCAGCTCGATCTGATAGATATAGCGACCGTATTCGTCTTCCAGCTCGGTTTCTTCGATGCGCGCGCCTGGATGCTGGGCCAGTGCCGCTTCATTGAGCTGTTCGAATGATTTGATGGTCCCGGCATCACGCAGACGCAGAGCCTCGTCCGGGCCCAGATCACGCGCCTGGGCAATGGTAGCGGCGCTGACGAGGGTGGCAAGTGTTGCGAGGCTGATCAATCGTTTCATGGGTTTCTCCAGCAGTGAATCAGTGACTGCCACTCTAGGCCCAGGCACTTAATTCAAGCTGAATTCACACACGTCATTCACCGCATGAAGTGGCTTGGCCTGCTCACTCAGCCCTCTATAATCGCCTGCTGCGAAAGGAGGCACCGATGAGCGCGATCCATATCAAATCCCCTGCCCTGACACTCAAGGCCGGCCCCAGAGCCTTGGCGCGCATTCGCCAGAATGGCCTGAGCCCGGCGGATGTCGGCATCCTGCCTGGCGCGGCAGGCGGGCCCAAGGGCATCGGCATTCAAGGCCTGGATCTGGCGCTGTTTGGTGACTGGTTGCTTCGCGCGCCGCGTGAACGTGCGCTGATCGGAGCTTCCATCGGCTCCTGGCGCTTCGCCAGTGCCTGCCTGCCCGATCCGGCAGTGGGGATTCGACGACTCGGCGAGCTGTACACCTCTCAGCGCTTCGCCAAGGGCGTGAGCATGGCCGAGGTGTCGGGCAGTTGCCGGCAGATGCTCAACGAGCTGCTCGCCGATCAGGATGCCGCCATCATCGCCAACCCGCACTACCGTCTGCACATTGTCGTAGTGAAAAGCCATGGCCTGCTACAACACGATCATCGCGGCAAACTCAGCCTCGGCCTGTCATCGGTGATCGGCAACAACTTTCTGGCCCGCCAGCGCCTTGGACGCCATTTCGACCGCGTGATCCTGCATGATGCACGGCAGGTGCCGCCCCTGGCTCAGTTGAGCGACTTCCGTTCGCACTTCCATGCGCTGACCTCGGAGAACTTGCGCCACGCCCTGCTGGCTTCAGGCTCGATCCCCATGGTGATGGAGGCGATTCGTGAGATCCCAGGCCTGGAGCCGGGTGCCTATCGCGACGGCGGCCTGCTCGACTATCACCTCGACCTGCCCTACAACGGCGAAGACATCGTGCTCTATCCGCACTTTACCGATCGCGTAATCCCTGGCTGGTTCGACAAGAGCATGCCTTGGCGCCGTGGCGACCGCACGCGCCTGCAGGACGTGCTGCTGCTCGCACCATCACGCGAATACCTGGCGCGCCTGCCACACGGCAAACTGCCGGATCGCACCGACTTCAAGCGTTACCTGGGCAATGATGAGAGGCGCGAACGTTACTGGCGTCAGGCCATGGCCGAGAGCACGCGGCTCGGCGACGAATTTCTCGAACTGGTCGAAAGCGGCCGCCTGGCAGAACGTCTGCAACCCCTCTGAGACAGCGGGGTTATGAGTGGCTGCTCAACCTGTAGAGCGGACGTGATTAGGCGGCAATCGGGTCAGACCTGATAAACTGTGTCGCTCAACGCCATTCAGGCGGAATCATTTACGCGAGCGCTGTTCAGTGGAATTGTTCAAAGAGTTCATCTTCGAGGCGGCCCATCGCCTGCCCCACGTACCGGAAGGCCACAAATGCGGCCGCCTGCATGGCCATTCCTTCCGAGTTGCCATTTATATCGAAGGTGAAGTCGATCCCTATACCGGTTGGATTCGTGACTTCTCCGAGATCAAGGCGATTTTCAAACCGATCTACGAGCAGCTCGACCACAACTACCTGAACGACATCCCCGGCCTGGAGAACCCAACCAGCGAAGTACTGGCCAAGTGGATCTGGCAGCAGGTCAAACCGCTGCTGCCGGAGCTGTCGCGCGTACGCATCCACGAGACCTGCACCAGCGGCTGCGAATATCGCGGCGATTGATCAGCGCCCAGAAACACAAAAGGCCACCTTCGAGGTGGCCTTTTTATTGATGCCGACAGAGCACCGCAATCCCGCGCGCACCGGTGTGACCACACCATTGGCGGTGCTCACAACGCACTGCGAAATTGTAGGAGCGAGCTCTGCTCGCGAAGCGTCAGCGGATCAACCGTAGGGTGCGCCGCGCGCACCGGCATGTCGGCGCCTTGAGCGGTGCGCGCAGCGCCCCCTACGAAGCGTTGTTTTCCGCGCGCAAAGAAGAAACCCCAGACCGCTAGGCGATCTGGGGTTTCGTATAGGAGCTTGACGATGACCTACTCTCACATGGTGAAGCACCACACTACCATCGGCGATGCGTCGTTTCACTACTGAGTTCGGGATGGGATCAGGTGGTTC
>NZ_PGLR01000089.1 GCF_002803095.1 Pseudomonas sp. ZH-FAD
TGTCCGGATGACCGTGGAGTCGGTGTCCGGATGCTCGTGGAATGAGTGTCCGGATCAGCGTGGAATCACTGTCCGGATGCGCGTGGAATGGGTGTCCGAGTCAGCGTGGAATCCGCAGGTCGCGAGTTTCTTGGCGAAGAAGGGGCTCCCGCTCACCCCCGCGCACGCGGGAAATACGTAAACACGCTGCCGTAGTCGTTGGACAGCATCCGCTCACCCCCGCGCACGCGGGAAATACTGACCATCAACCAGCTCTCCACCCTCAACGTTCCGTTCACCCCCGCGCACGCGGGAAATACTAGCGCTCATCGTCTGCACGGCATGGTGGATTCCGCTCACCCCCGCACATGCGGGGAACCCATCGGCTGACTCATATGACGTTCGTCAGAATCCCGCTCACCCCCGCGCACGCGGGAAATACCGTATCAATAGGCACCGTGCGATCCCGACCACCCGTTCACCCCCGCGCACGCGGGAAATACGCGCCGTCATCCTCCCGACCGATCACCGACACCCGTTCACCCCCGCGCACGCGGGAAATACACCCGAGGTTCATATCGAGACCGCTGTTTTGGCCGCTCACCCCCGCGCACGCGGGAAATACAGTGCATAACCCAATCGGCATAACGAGGTCAGCCGCTCACCCCCGCGCACGCGGGAAATACTTCGCGCTTGCTCATTTCTCACCCCCACAGCCCCGCTCACCCCCGCGCACGCGGGAAATACGGCAGCACTACCAGCAACGCCTCAAGATTAGCCCGCTCACCCCCGCGCACGCGGGAAATACAACCGTCAATACCCCTTCAAATCCCCAAAATACCGTTCACCCCCGCTTGCGCAGGGAATACGTTGCTGCGGTTTCGCAACGTGCGCTACAGGACCGCTTACCCCTACGGCGCGGGGAACACGGGTTCATCAACGGCGATGACGGGCGCAGCTACCGAATACCTCCACGCAGGTGGACAACACCAGAACCCTGATTTTCTCCCTGGATATATAAGCCGCTTACCCCCGCGCACGCGGGAAATACGTAAACACGCTGCCGTAGTCGTTGGACAGCATCCGCTCACCCCCGCGCACGCGGGAAATACCAACGCAGAGACGACTGGGACGACCTGCCAGACCGTTCACCCCCGCGCACGCGGGAAATACAGCTCAGAGGCTGGGTTTGCCCCCCATTTCATCCGCTCACCCCCGCGCACGCGGGAAATACAATTTGCCGAGCGCCTTGGATCACAGGAACACCCGCTCACCCCCGCGCACGCGGGAAATACAGCCCCTTAACCGAGAGCAACTTTCTATTTACCCGCTCACCCCCGCGCACGCGGGAAATACCTATTTTCCTCCACCGCAACCGTTCTATCTTGCCGCTCACCCCCGCGCACGCGGGAAATACGCGAGCAGCCTTGACATGAGAGCCGGCCAACTCGCTCACCCCCGCGCACGCGGGAAATACACATAGATATTGATCTTCCGCATAGTGCGAACACTACATCTTGTAGCTTGCCAGGTTAAGGCAAACTGGTGGGCACAAGCGCAGGCTTGTGCAGACTGCGATCCCAATATGGGCACTGGAGAGCCGACATTGCGAGTGCATACTCTCCGCAGAGGATGCTTTGTTCGCTGTCATCCGGCATTGCCCGCAAGGCCCAGGTACATTCGACTTCTGGAACGACTTCCACCGAGAATCCGGCTACCCGACCGCATCCTACGCCGCGCCGACCTCCGATCTGCCGACATTGAGAAAGAAGGTCAGCAATCCTGGCCTGATCGCCAACGCAATATGCAGTGAGCGTGGCCCAGACCAACGGGTAGTGGTACAGCGAGTTCTTGAATGGCCCTCCAGCTGGGTTGGGTTTCGCTGCCCGCAATAGCAAGAATCCTTCGCTACGGTGCCGTGCTGCTTCGGCAGTGTTGATCCGGCTTGTCTGCATCCAGTTTTGCGATGCAGCACCCTTGTTAATATGGAATGCAGAGGCCTTGAAAACCCATTGCCCGGATCGAGAGCGGTACTGCTCCAACGGCAGGTCATAATGGTGATCACGCGGGTTGATGCCATCGCCCAACTCTGCCCGAACCTCACTGACCCGAAGGGCACCGAGTAGTGCGTCCAAGTGGAACAAGTCTCCAGGTTCCACCATAGGGGAGCCGAGGTTGATGGTGACTTTCAGAAAGTCCATCAGGCCTCCTTGGCGCTCGCTGCGAACTGCTCAAACTCAGAGCTGGTCATGCCGTCCAGCGCCTCCGCGATGGCATCGAAGAACTGCTCAGTAGCTTGACCGGAAACACCGGATGGAGTCCAAACGGACTCGCCATCGAGGATCACATCTTCGATAACAAAACGACCGTAGTCCTTGGCGTGACCGCCCGCGATGCGCTGGTTCGCCAGCTTGTTAAGAGCCAGCAGAATCAGGCCGATCTGTGCTTCCGAGGGGCGATCAACATTGATCCGCCACAGCCACTTCACGCCCGCGATGACCACTTCATGTGCGTTAAATGCCTTGAGGCCGCGACCGTTATCGTCCGACGACTCAGCGGCTTCGTCCGCTTGCTTGGCGGCTTTGCCCTTTTTCGCCTTGGTGGTGGCCAGCAGGCTGGTAATCCAATCGTTCGCAGCTTGGGCGCCACCCTCAATAACAACTGCATCATCAGGGCTACCCAGTTGCAGAATAGGGTCATTTCGGCGCGTCCATACGATTTCGGTAATGCCACCCTTGATCGAATCGTTGATGTAGTCAGTTCCGATAATTCGCTGCGAGAACTGGTGGATTGGATACAGGCTATCGACCATGAGCCGACCTTGCAGCATGCGGGGGCCACCCCCGAACAAGCCGAGAAACGGGTGGGCGCGCATCGTGACGATTTCGTCGAAGCTGCTTGGTACGCCGTCCGGGTTGCCACTGGAGTTGCCGGCATAGGCAGTGGCATAGGCGCCAATACTCAGCTGAGCGGACTTATCACGCAGGGCGGGCTCAATCACATCCTTGAGCATGGTACGGCGCAGAAGGTTGCGCATGGTGTTGCCGGGAACAATGGGCAGCGGCACCGCCTTAGCCACGCCGTCGCCGGTTTCCGCCACCACGGTCATGGTGCGAGCGCGGGTCAGAGGGAAACGCGAAGCGCCCTGCGGGGGGTTGATCGTGCCGTCCAGCGATACGTAATAACTCCCAGGTGCAGCGGAGAAGATCGGGGTGATGTTGCGAATGAGAACTTCGATTTGCATGGTCTAACTCCGCCTTAGAGCTTTTCGAGGATTTTGGAGGTGATGCACTCGGGTTCCTCCGGTTGGGGGCGCTTCGAGTGCATGATGTAGGCAAGCGCCCAGCGCTCACCAGGAGTGATATTCAGCAGAAACTCTTGATCGGCAGCGCTCAGATGCTCACGTCCGGCCTTCGTGAGCGCACCATGCCCACTGTCTGCCGCCTTTCGGTCGAGGAAGATCGGCGCCTGCCACTTCTTCTGGCCTTCATTCATGCGATCAGCAATTTCAAGCGCCTCCCGGATGGCTTCTGGCCGAACAACGAACAGGTTGTTGCCGTACCGCACCTTGATGCGACGGTTATCCAGGGTGACTGGAGTACGCCAGCACAGATGCTGCATGGTCGAAGACGAGTGCATTACGAAAAATGGCGCTGGAGGCGGGGTGGTGAAAAGCCACGCCTTGTTGGTGTCCTTGCTGATCTGAAAAACCCCATCTTGGGTAATCAGGGCATAGGAAAGGCCATTAAGCATTTGCTTCTTTCGCAGGATCAGGCAGCGCCAGCAGATGCTGCGCGAGGTAGACGCAAGGTTGCGGGTATCGCTGAAAAACGCGCCAACACTCGATGGCGAGTAAAGATCGCCTTTCTCAATCGGGCGGGCACAGTGGCTGCACGCTACTGGGTCGTTATCCCAGGTAAGCAGACCATTGTCTGGCGGCAGCTTGAAAACCTGATCAACAACATCACTCGGATAGCGCATTGACGGCCCCCGATAGTTGGTGAGTTGCGTTGAACTGGCCGTAGCCCTTGCTGAGCATAAAGCCCGCCGTCCAGATACCGCCGAGCCGCGCATTCACATCGAACACTGCCCCGCGTAGCCCTCGATAGGCGACCTTGGAGTTAGGGTTATGCTTCGCCGCGAAATCACCAACTGCCCCCTTGAACTCAACTTCTAGGTTTTCTGGCAGAGGCAGTCCTACCGCTGCTGCCTGCCGCTGGAGTGATCGAAGGAACAACCCCTCCAGGTGTGCTTTGCCTTCTGCTTCATGGAGCAAACGCTCGGCATGGCGCTGCTTCTTCTGAACGACCATGCGCGGGACCGTGTAACTCAGCACATAGGGTCGAGCCTCAGCAGACAGGCTGTGCTCCTTATGCTCAACCTGAATGATCCGGTCAGGCATTCGGCGGGCAAGAGCCGCGTGTATCAGTGGAACTGCGTCCCGAACGATGGCACCACCCCCGTCGCCAAACCCGAGCAGGCAGAAACCGTCCGATGCGCCACCGAACTGCACCGTAGGAAACTCAGTGCGGGAAGTGCTTGTGCCGGGGATGTAGTTCATAAGCGTGGCCACTAGCCCCGGCTGAACCCCGTCCATCAATTCGGCAACCATGGCCCTGGCCCTGTCGGGGTAGGTGCGCTCGCCTATGTTGAAAATAACCTGTGTAACAAACATCGGGGATTCCCTACCAGTTCTTTTGCGTGCGATATTTATAACGTGTTTTGAAGTAGGATCAAGTGAAGTGGAAGTAATTCGTATCGGTGCAATCGCTCCCCCGGAAAAGCAGCGGAGTCAGTGGGCTCGCGACAAGCTTGCCGAGGCCATTGAGCTAAAGCTTGAGCCCATTGCAGTACCGCTTCATGAGGTGGAAAGCTTCACGTCCACTATGAATCCAGCGCTGGCAAGCCAGCTCAAGCGGATGGCCAAGGACTGCAACATACCGCTCGCACGGCTCACTGCTGGCTTGCTCGCGGCGTTGAGGCGTCACTCCGAGGCTATGGAAGTCGCCCCTGTGCCCGTGAATCCCGAGACTGGGATTCCGGGGCAGTCCGAAGTTCGTGAGGTGCTGCTGCCACTGCTGGAGCAGAGTGCTTCGGCAATCGAGAAGGGAAAGATCGTTTTCGCTGAGGCGGCTACCGGGACTGGCAAGGGCAGGATGATTGCCTCGCTAGCCGCGAACGCTGCGGCCAAGGGCGACACCGTTGTGATCAGCGCACCGCTCGCGGTGACTTGGCAGCTCATTGATGCCCTCAAGGGTATCCGTGAGGCTCAAGTGGCCGGCATTACGCTGAGCCTGGGGCGACCAAATTTCGTTTCTCCAGATCGGGTGCTGGAGTGGGCTGTCGATAACGAGCGTGTCGAGCTGGCTGCATGGGTAGAGCAGGGCGGAAAGCCACTCAGTGAGCGCACCAAAGGCGCCAGCGAAGTTATCGAACATGAACTTTGCTGGATGCTTGAAGACGCCCTGGTGCTGGCGGAGGATTTGCCTATCGACGCCATCATGCTGAGTCCCGATGACGATGATGATTGCCCGGCCCAGCGGCTCTACAAGTCAATGCGCAACCACCACACCGAGGCCGGCATAATCCTGTGCTCCCACTACATGCTCGCAGTCCATGTTCGTTTTATGCAGTTACGGGGATTGGCGGGGGAGGATGACCCCGCAGAGCTGGCTCAATCCCTCTCATTGCCCCAAGCCATCGACACTCTCATCGTCGATGAAGCACACCTGCTCGAACAAGCATTCGCAGCGATCTACAGTCACACGCTGCGCCTGCGCCCGCTTGTACGCGCAATAGAGAGTCATGTGGGCCGAGGGAAGACACCAGTCGTCAATGCTCTCAACGCTCTGGCTCAGCAGATAACCCGAACCGTTCAGCAGGGCAAAGATGGTGGAGCTAGGGTCTGTCAGCTTGATGAGGTGCCAAGCTTGGAGCCGGCGCTGCGGGATGCTTTGACCGCCCTCGAAAGCGTCAAGCTAAAGTCACTCGATGGCGGTGCGAAGGCAGTTATTCGTGTGGCCATCCGCGCCTTGAAAGACGCATTGTCTGGCCGCTCTCGTCTGCGCATGGAGCTTACACCCGTGCGCCACTTCCCAATGCTGGTTTCGGGCAGGGCAAATCTGCAAAAAGCCTTGCTGAGCCTTTGGGATGCCGTAGCTGGAGCAGCGCTCGTATCGGCCACCATCTATGCAAGCGATGATCATGCGGTGCTCACCCGTTGGAAGCTGGAAGTCCCTCCAGCCCGCGCCATCTACTTGCCTCCAGTTCACCCAGCTTGGACTACAGAGCCAGTGCTTCTGCATCCTGACAGGAATGCCATTGAGCCAAACGATAGCCCTGAATGGGCCGATGAAACAGCTGGCTTGATAACGAAGGTTGCAGAGAGAGCAGCGGGTGGTACGTTGGTGCTCTGCACTTCCTACCAAAATGCAGAATTGCTCCAGGGGCGCCTGCTGGCAGTGTTGGGTGAGCGCCTGATTGTCCAAACGAAGGTCAGCAGTGCTTCTATGTGCGTCGCCCAATACAAGGCGCTGTACCGAGCCGGGGCAAGGCCGGTTTGGCTTGGTCTGGGAGCAGCATGGACGGGTATCGACCTATCGGATGAGCAGGCGACTGATCCAGCAGATGACGCCATGCTAAGCGATCTGGTCATAACTCGCCTGCCTGTAGGCCTCAATCGATCCCTGACGCATGAGCGGCGAGTTGCTATAGCCGGATTCAAGATAGTCACGCTTGAAGCTGTATGGCAGCTGCGTCAGGGCTTGGGCCGGCTTGTTCGCCGCCCCGGCGTTAAGAACAAGAACCTTTGGGTGCTTGACTCTCGAATTGGTGGCAATACTCCATGGGTAGCGCCCTACAAGAAGCTGTTGGGTCGATATAGGACCGCCCCATTGTAAAGGGGCCGATATCGACAGTGCCTGGAGATTCCATCACGCCAGTGAAGCACCCGCGTGCCTGTAAAGGCTATGATCCGATAAACCCGATCAGACGGGAAAACAAGGCGTAAGCCGGTTGGAAAGACTGATACGAACGCTAACCCCCTTGATGCCAGGGGAAATCTAATTGCGTATGGAGCGGAGCGCGCCTGTCCTTGGGTTTATGAACCACTCCTAGTCAAAGAGCCTTGATGGTTCCGCTACCACCACATTTCAGGCATGTCCCACCGCGCACATGGCTAAAGGCCCGGATGTGACCCGTTCCGCAGCAGCGTGGGCAGTTTCCCTTGGGGCGATCAGTCTTCGGCGCAAAGGCCAAGTAAACGTCCTGTAAGGCGTTATGCCGCTCGTTTGGGCCGAGGCTTCCCCAGCTCTCGTTCTCGGGATCGGCGAGCTGGCGGTTCAGTGCCTCGCGGTAGGCCTTCACCAGCGGCTGTAGCTCGTCAGGAACCGCGCTGAGGCGTATCCGCTCCAGGTCAACTGAAAGCCGGTACTGCTTGAATCGCGTCAGAAGATCAGCACTCATGTCTAGAGCCTCCAGGGCGTGGTTTGCTCGTCAGGCAGCTTTCACCTTGCAGAGGAAGCCAGGGACTTGCACCTTCGGGTTCTTCGTTTTTCCAGCCAGCGCCTTGGCGATGATAAAGCGAAGGCCAGCAATCATCATCGTCGGGCCACTGAGGTATCCGAAATCCAGCTCGGGGTAGGAGCAACCATACTCACGCCACTCCACGCTACGCCCGGTAGCGCGGAAACGGCAATCCTGGGCAAGCCAGAGCCCATGGTGCGAGTGACCCTCGCAGTCGATGTGTCGAAACTGGATTTTCTCACGCTCCAGCAGAGGGTGGCCGAGCGCGGGGTCGGTCGATGGGGAGTAGATGGCTCCCAGCTCGTTCTCATCCGAAAGGGCATAGCGAACATGGGCGCCGTCGAAGATCACAGCTACGCCTTCCTGCTGGGCTATCAGCCAGTCGATCTGGATGGTGGTCAGGGTATTCACGACGACCGCGACTGGGGCGCTTTGCTTGCGGCGGGAGGTGGTGGTGTTCATGCTGCCTCGCAGATGCTCGTTGATGTGAGCAAATCTTGAGGCAGGCAATACTGTGTCAGCTCCCGGCAGGTAGAACTTGCTCGGCTCCCAGGATATGAGGTGAGGGGCTGCGGGTGGCTACGCAATGTCGTGGTATGCGGAAAGTCCGTCAGCGCCTGTCCATCCAAGAATTCGCCCAGGTGTGAAGCGCCGAGACTCGTACATTTCGCGACTTGCTCTGATTTCCTCACGTACCCACGCAGGATCGTCCGGCGATAAGGTGGTGGGCGAGGCCCGGAGGTATTCGATACTCATCGCCATTTCGCGCATGTTGAAGCCGGTGACGCGGAATACCCTCTTGAAGCTGTATTCAGGTGAGTAATGAACGCCCGGTATCAGAAGCGGGTTGGTGAGCTGGTTGCAGGCACGAGCAAGCTCACCTGATACTCCCTGGTAAGCGGCAACATCCACCCATATGCCTTTGTCTTGCAGCGCCTGCACCAAGCGCAGAAAGTCACCATCACCGCTCATCAGGACTACCCGATCCAGGCGCTCGCTGTGAAGAAGCACATCAACCGTAAGGTCAACATCGACGTTGGCTTTAGTCGTCACTTCCCCATCAGGGCCTTGGTAGGACTTAGGGGTCTTTAAGTGCAGCATGAAGCCGGCCTGCTCCATCCTCGCCCGACAGCCACGCCGCCACGCCGCAAACCGCTCATTGCTCGATTCGGCGCCCTCATCGTAGGACAGATAGGCATGCAGTTGCGTGACGCGCCCGCAGCCCTCGTAGTGCTTGCGGAGCGCGGGATAGACCATGCTGCCCAGGCCGTTGCTGGCTATGTTGTCGAAGTCGATGTAGATGCCCGTGCGCATCAGGTGATCCTTGGGTTATGAGCGGTCTGGGCTGTTTGGGTCTTTGAGGTGGTCGGTGCCCCAGGTATCGCGGAGTAACTGCCGGTCATCCTCGTTGTCCATGTTGTCATCCATGAACTTGAGAAGTCGATCCAGGGTCATCGGCTCGGATGGAAGATTGGAGTCGATTTCGTACCGATAGGCCGTGCCGTTTGGGGTACAGCCATTCCCAGCGCTGCCGAAGCCAAGCGAGTCCGTTGCGTTCGATAAGGCCAACCCGAACTCATCAGGTGATGGCCCTTCGATGGTGATGGTGATCGTGGCCTTGAATGGCGGCGTACTCATGGCTGGGCTCCAATCGTAGGCGCTGACGGTGCAGCGGAAAGAAGGTAGCCGCTCGGGGCTACCTGTGCTGGGCCTAGGATAGTCGGATCACCCCCCAATGCCTATGCAGCAGTGCGTCTGGGTTGCCTCAGTGCTGATTGCCGAGGGCAAGCCAGCGCGGCCCGCCAGTGAAGTTGTCGCACAGCCACTGCCAGCCGCTACTGCCGCTGGCGCTGCCGTCAGGCAGAAGCGTGACCACTTCATCTGCTCCTTTCTCCGGCGTCAGTGTGAGGGTCACGAATCCCAAGCCGACGAACTCATTCGTGATTCTACCCAGTCTGCCGTCAGCGCTGCGAACCTGCTTCCCAAGCCAGCCAAGTGATTTCGGAATCATGGTGGCCACCCTCAACCTGCTGACTGCGCATACTCGGTCCCACGATTGAATCGCAGCTCCGACTGATGGAAGTTGCCTGCATAGTTGGCAGACGCACCGAAGTTACACCGACAGAAGCCGGTACGTGGGTTCACCGAGACTACTGTCATCCAGAAGGGCAGGTTCGGGTTCCGGGCCTTAACTTCATCGCCTACGGCGAAAAGGACTTCCGACAGGACGGCCAGCGGTGTGTGAGCTGCGATAAGAGCTTGGGTTGCGATGGACATGGTAGCGATCCCTCATGCGTTGATGTGGGAGCAATCTTCACTTCGGAAGCGACGTGTCATCGGCTAGCTCATCAAGTCGCCAGCCCCCAATATGGGGTTCCAGAATCACTCAGATATGGTTCAGTGCCGGCTTTGCGAAGGGTGGGGAGTGAGTGTCGCGGGAGTCAGACTGCGGGACTTCGCCACTTCCGCCCGAAGCGTTTCCAAGCCTTCCAGGTGAGAGAAGGAGGATGCTGCTGTTTCCGGTGTCGCGTAGGTGATCATGAAGCTGTTGATCAGGCTCTTGAGCATGCCGGCAGTGTCTTCGTTGCGCATGATGCTCATGAAGGTGAACTGTTCCAGCAGTGCAGCCGGGAGGCCCATGAAGAACTCCACGCCGAGTCTGTTTGCCAAGTCCGTGAAGGTGCGAGACAGGCCGTCATGCAGCTGCTCCGCATTGAAGTTGTACCCGCTGCGGCGCAGGTCGTCAGCCGTCAGGCGTCGCCCGCTCCTGAACCCCACTGGTAGTGCTGCCAGCTCGTTGAGCTTGGCCAGGACTGCGACTTGAACAATATCGGGCTCTGTTGCAAAGATTGGCGGCAGTCAGAGGTAGGCTGTCGCTCTGCGCCGATCAGGCGGCTGCTGCGAAATGGTGGTTGAGCATGCCCATGGCCTCCGTCAGCGCCGAGGGCCCA
>NZ_PGLR01000008.1 GCF_002803095.1 Pseudomonas sp. ZH-FAD
TAACTGCCCCTCTCCCTAACCCTCTCCCGCAAGCGGGAGAGGGGACTGGCCCACAGAGCACCGCAGTGGCTCTGCTCCCCTCTCCCATTTATGGGAGAGGGGCCGGGGGAGAGGGCAAAAAACCAACGAATTCTGGAGCTGAAAACACATGTCCACCCATGCCCCCGAAATGCCCATCGCCGTCGACGACGAAACCGGCGTCTGGACCACAGACGCCCTGCCGATGCTCTACGTGCCACGGCATTTCTTCGTCAACAACCACATGGGCATCGAGGAAGTGCTCGGCGCCGACAAGTACGCAGAGATCCTCTACAAGGCCGGCTACAAGTCCGCCTGGCACTGGTGCGAGAAGGAAGCCGAGTGCCACGGCATCTCGGGCGCTGCGGTGTTCGAGCACTACATGAAACGCCTGTCGCAGCGCGGCTGGGGCCTGTTCGAAACGCAGAAGCTCGACCTGGAAACCGGTCATGCCGAGGTCAAGCTCAGGCATTCGGCCTTCGTCTACGTATACGGCAAGGTGGGTCGCAAGGTCGACTACATGTTCACCGGCTGGTTCTCCGGCGCCATCGACCAGATCCTGGCCGCCAAGGGCAGCCCGATCCGCACCGTCTCCGTGCAGCAATACAGCGGCGCCGAAGAGGGCCACGACGACGGCCTTTTTGTGGTGAAACCACGTTAGAAAAAACCGCGCGTGGGAGGGGCTTCAGCCGCGACAGAGTCGACGCTGAGGCGCATCCCACAGAGCAACGCTAGAGCGCTTACCGTGAGGATGCCGTAATGGCCTTCGAAGCAATGTTCCAGCCGATCCAGATCGGCAAGCTGACCATCCGCAACCGTGTGCTCAGCACCGCGCACGCCGAGGTCTACGCCACCGACGGCGGCATGACCACCGAGCGCTACGTGAAGTACTACGAAGAGAAGGCCAAGGGCGGCATCGGCCTGGCCATCTGTGGCGGCTCCTCGGTGGTGGCCATCGACAGCCCGCAGCAGTGGTGGAGTTCGGTCAACCTGTCCACCGACCGCATCATCCCGCACTTCCAGAATCTCGCTGACGCCATGCACAAGCACGGCGCCAAGATCATGATCCAGATTACCCACATGGGCCGCCGCTCGCGCTGGGACGGTTTCCACTGGCCGACCCTGATGTCGCCGTCCGGCATCCGCGAGCCAGTGCACCGCGCCACCTGCAAGACCATCGAGGTCGAAGAGATCTGGCGGGTGATCGGCAACTACGCGCAGGCCGCACGCCGCGCCAAGGAAGGTGGCCTGGATGGCGTCGAGCTGTCCGCCGTGCACCAGCACATGATCGACCAGTTCTGGTCGCCGCGCGTCAACAAGCGTACCGACGAATGGGGCGGCACCTTCGAGGGCCGCATGAAGTTCGGCCTGGAAGTATTGAAGGCAGTGCGCGCCGAGGTCGGTGACGACTTCTGCGTCGGCATGCGCATCTGCGGCGACGAATTCCACCCGGACGGCCTGTCCCACGAGGACATGAAGCAGATTGCTGCCTATTACGATGCCACCGGCATGCTCGACTTCATCGGCGTCGTCGGCTCGGGCTGCGACACCCACAACACCCTGGCCAACGTCATCCCCAACATGAGCTACCCGCCCGAGCCCTTCCTGCACCTGGCGGCCGGCATCAAGGAAGTGGTCAAGGTGCCAGTGCTGCACGCGCAGAACATCAAGGACCCGAACCAGGCCACGCGAATTCTCGAAGGCGGTTACGTGGACATGGTCGGCATGACCCGCGCGCACATCGCCGACCCGCACCTGATCGCCAAGATCAAGATGGGCCAGATCGACCAGATCAAGCAGTGTGTCGGCGCCAACTACTGCATCGACCGTCAGTACCAGGGTCTGGACGTGTTGTGCATTCAGAACGCCGCGACCAGCCGCGAATACATGGGCGTGCCGCACATCATCGAGAAGACCACCGGCGTCAAACGCAAGGTAGTGATCGTCGGCGGCGGCCCGGCTGGCATGGAAGCAGCGCGCGTGGCCGCAGAGCGTGGTCACGACGTCACCCTGTTCGAAAAGCAGGAACAACTGGGCGGGCAGATCACCCTGGCGTCGAAAGCGCCGCAGCGTGACCAGATCGCCGGTATCACCCGCTGGTATCAACTGGAACTGGCGCGCTTGGGCATCGACCTGCGCCTGGGCACCGGCGCCGACGCAGCGAGCATCCTCGACCTGCGTCCGGACATCATCGTGCTGGCCAACGGCGGTCATCCGTTCCTCGAACAGAACGAACACTGGGGCGCAGCCGAAGGCCTGGTGGTGAGCAGTTGGGATGTGCTCGCGGGCAAGGTCGCACCGGGCAAGAACGTGCTGGTGTACGACACCATCTGCGAATTCACCGGCATGTCGGTGGCAGACTTCCTCGCCGACAAGGGTGCGCAGGTGGAGATCGTCACCGACGACATCAAGCCGGGCGTGGCCATCGGCGGCACCAGCTTCCCGACCTACTACCGCAGCCTGTACCCCAAGGAAGTGATCATGACCGGCGACATGATGCTGGAAAAGGTCTACCGCGAGGGCGACAAGCTGGTGGCCGTGCTGGAGAACGAATACACCGGCGCCAAGGAGGAGCGGGTGATCGACCAGGTGGTGGTGGAGAACGGCGTACGGCCGGACGAGTCGCTGTACTACGCGCTGAAGGAAGGCTCGCGCAACAAGGGCCAGATCGATGTCGAAGCGCTGTTCGCGATCAAGCCGCAACCCTGTTTATCCGAGTCGGGCGAAGGCTACCTGCTATTTCGCATCGGCGACTGCGTGGCCCAGCGCAACACCCACGCGGCGATCTACGACGCCTTGCGCCTGTGCAAGGACTTTTAAGCTTGTCTCCCCTCTCCCTCCGGGAGAGGGGCTGACCGGATCGCCTTGAGGTCCCCCTAAGGAGACCAACGAATGTTGAATACCCTACTCCCCATTCTGCTCTTCGCTGCGCTCAGCCTCGCTGTGCTGGGCGCGTTGAAGCGCTTCTTAATGTGGCGCCGTGGCCGACCATCGAAGGTCGACTGGCTCGGCGGTCTGCTGCAGATGCCGCGCCGCTATCTGGTAGATCTGCACCACGTGGTCGAGCGCGACAAGTACATGTCCAGGACCCACGTGGCCACTGCTGGCGGCTTCGTTCTGGCGGCGGTGCTGGCCATCGTCGTGCACGGTTTCGGCCTGCATAACCGCATCCTCGGCTTCGCCCTGCTGGGCGCCACGGTGCTGATGTTCGTCGGTGCCCTGTTCGTCGCCAAGCGCCGCCTCGACCCGCCGTCGCGCCTGTCGAAAGGCCCGTGGATGCGTTTGCCGAAAAGTCTGCTGATGTTTGCCGCCAGCTTCTTTATCGCCACGCTGCCGGTGGCCGGTATCCTCCCCGAAAATTTCGGTGGCTGGAGCCTGGCCGTCATCCTCGCCGTCGGCGTTGCCTGGGGCGTGTCGGAGTTGTTCCTCGGCATGACCTGGGGCGGGCCGATGAAGCATGCCTTCGCCGGCGCCCTGCACCTGGCCTGGCACCGCCGCAGTGAACGTTTCGGTGGCGGGCGCTCGACCGGCCTGAAAGCCCTGGATCTGGACGACCCGAAAGTCCCGCTGGGCGTGGAAAAACCCACCGACTTCACCTGGAACCAGTTGCTCGGCTTCGACGCCTGTGTGCAGTGCGGCAAGTGCGAAGCCATGTGCCCGGCCTTCGCCGCCGGCCAGCCGCTGAACCCGAAGAAGCTGATTCAGGACATGGTCATCGGCCTCGCCGGTGGCAACGACGCCAAGTTCGCTGGCAGCCCCTACCCTGGCATACCACTGGGCGAACACAGCGGGGGCCCGCATCAGCCGATTGTGAACCTCAACGGCAAGGCGCTGGTGGATGCCGAGACCCTGTGGTCGTGCACCACCTGCCGCGCCTGCGTCGAGGAATGCCCGATGATGATCGAGCACGTCGATGCCATCGTCGATATGCGCCGTCATCTGACCCTCGAGAAGGGGGCGACCCCGAACAAGGGTGCCGAGGTGCTGGACAACCTGATCGCCACAGACAACCCGGGCGGCTTCAATCCGGGTGGGCGCCTGAACTGGGCGGCCGACCTGAACCTGCCACTGCTCGCCGACAAGGGTGAAACCGACGTGCTGTTCTGGGTCGGTGATGGTGCCTTCGACATGCGCAACCAGCGCACCCTGCGTGCTTTCGTGAAGATCCTCAAAGCTGCCGCCGTCGACTTCGCCGTGCTCGGCCTGGAAGAACGCGACAGCGGCGACATAGCCCGCCGCCTGGGCGATGAAGCGACCTTCCAGCACCTGGCCAAACGCAACATCGCGACGATGGCCAAGTACCGCTTCAAGCGCATCGTCAGCTGCGACCCGCACAGCTTCCACGTACTGAAGAACGAATACGGCGCACTCGGCGGCAACTATCAGGTACTGCACCACAGCACCTTCATCGACGAACTGCTGCGCAAGGGCTCGCTGAATCTCGGCCAGAGCAAGGCCACCAGCGTGACCTACCACGACCCCTGCTACCTCGGCCGCTATAACGGCGAGTACGAGGCACCGCGCGCCGTGCTCAAGGCCATCGGCATCGAGGTCAGGGAAATGGAGCGTTCGGGCTTTCGCTCGCGCTGCTGCGGTGGTGGTGGCGGCGCACCGATCACCGACATCCCCGGCAAGCAGCGCATCCCCGACATGCGCATGATCGACATCAAGGAAACGGGCGCAGAACTGGTGGCCGTCGGTTGCCCGCAATGCACCGCGATGCTCGAAGGCGTGGTCGCGCCGCGCCCGGAGATCAAGGACATAGCCGAGCTGGTGGCCGAGGTGCTGATCGAAGCCACCGACGTGGCGGCAAAAAAGCAGCTCGCCAAGCGTGAACTGGTAGAGGTGCAGTGATGAAGCAACTGGCGCTCCCCTCTCCCTCCGGGAGAGGGGCTGGGGGTGAGGGTCTGAACCCGAGCCGCCCATCCCACCCTCACCCCAACCCTCTCCCAAGGGGAGAGGGGGTTGTCCGTGCAGCCCAGGAGATCACCTTATGAGCGACATCATCCGCCGCGACCCTCGCGCCGAGTGGATCGCCCGCAACCGCCTGCACCCGCTGCATGCGGCCATGCAGAGTCAGAACCAAACCAGCTGGATGGGCCCCAACGGCATCATCCGCAAGAACCCGCACGCTATCGCCGCCGGTTTCGTCGGCCCGGCCGGGCTCAAGCGGATCGATCGCAGCGGCGCCCAGCACGGCACCGCCGGCAAGCGCAGCAGCGCCAGCGTCGAGGTGCAATTGCCACTGCATGTCATCGAACAACCGGCCTTCCACATCTGCGTGGTGCCGGACATGGTCGGCGGCCGCCTGTCCAGCCATGACAAGGACCTGCTCGGCCTGGCCCGCAAGCTGGCCGGTGACAGCGGTGCGGTGGTCGCCGTAGTGTTCGGCGAGGACAAGGAAAACGCATTCGACACGGCCGGAGCCGACCGCCTGCTGCGCGTCCAGGGTGACACCTTCGACGGCTATGCACCGGAAGCCCGCGTGCTCGCCCTGAGCGCCGTGGAAAGCCAACTGGCGCCGCGCCACTGGCTGCTGCCCGACAGTCGCACCGGTGGCGGCGAGCTGGGTCGGCGCCTGGCCGCCAAGCTCGGCGAACGTCCGGCCACGCGCGTCTGGCAAGTCGCTGGCGAACAGGCCATCGGCCGTGCCGGCAGTGGCCAGCAGGACATCCAGCGCGCGCTGCCACGGCTGATTCTGGCCGCCGCCGAATGCGCCGAGCCGGTCAGCGAAACCCGCCATGAAGCTCGTCCGCTGGAACTGGCTGAAAAGGTCGCCCACAGCCTGCCGCGCATCGCAGATCTCGGCGCGGTGCCCGTGGACCCGGCGCAAATCCCCATGGCCGAAGCCGAGTTCATCCTCTCCGGCGGCAACGGCGTGAAAGACTGGAATCTGTTCCACCAGGCCGCCATCGCCATCGGCGCCACCGAAGGCGCTTCGCGCGTGGCGGTGGACGACGGCTTCATGCCGCGCAACCGCCAGGTCGGCGCCACCGGTACCTGGGTCACTGCCCGCGTCTACCTGGCCGTGGGTATCTCCGGCGCCATCCAGCACCTACAGGGCATCGGTGCCTGCGACAAGGTGGTGGCGGTGAACATGGACCCTGGCTGCGACATGATCAAACGCGCCGACCTGTCGGTGATCGGCGATTCGGCGGCGATCCTCCAGGCCCTGATAGCACGCGTCGCCGCCTGGCGTCAGGAGGGCAAACGTGATGCGGCCTGATCCTCACGAATACGCCCTCGTGGGAGGGGCTTCAGCCGCGACAGATTGCGCGTATGGCCATATCGCGGCTAAAGCGGAGTGCCGCCCAGCCGCTCCCACGGTTCGAGGTTGCCCAAATGACTGACCTGAATATCATCGCCCTGGTCTCGGTCGGCGCCCACCCCACCTCCGGTCGCCCACGCCGCGCCGAGCAGGACGCCCGCGCAGTGGAACTGGGCTTGCGCCTGGCTGGGCAGAATCTGCAACTGCTGCATGCTGGCGACCCACAAGCCGAAGCCCTGCGCGGCTACCTGGGCATGGGCCTGGAGCAGCTCGACGTACTGGAGCAACCCGAAAGTGCCGATGCCCTGCCGCTGCTGGTCGATTACCTGCAAGGCAGCCGAACCCAGCTGGTGCTCACTGGCAGCCAGGCGGAAACTGGCGAAGGCTCGGGCATGCTGCCGTTCCTGCTGGCCGAGCGCCTGGGCTGGCCGATGGTGGTCGGCCTGGCCGAAGTGGAAAAGGTCGAGAACGGCGTGGCCCAGGTGCTGCAAGCGCTGCCACGTGGTCAGCGGCGTCGCCTCAAGGTACGCCTGCCGTGCGTGGCCAGCGTCGATAACGCGGCCCCGGTCGCGCGCCAGAGCGCCTTCGGCCCGGCCCGACGCGGGCAGATCGAAGCGCATGAGGTGACCGTGGTAGACGACCCGCTGCTGGCCGAGGCCAGCCTGCAGCCGGCCAAACCACGGCCCAAGCGACTCAAGGTGATCAAGGCAAAAACGGGGGCTGAGCGGATGAAAGCAGCAACGGCCAAAGCCAGTGGTGGCGGCGGCCAGGTGCTCAAGGATACCTCGCCACAGGAGGGAGCAGAGGCTATCTTCAAGCTGTTGATCGAGGAAGGCGTCCTGCGCTAGCAGACAGTTTAAAAGCTACCTGCGTTGCCATTGCGGCGTTAAAAACAGGCTCGTGCGCGAGTCCGATCAAAATGCTCATTTACAACTCGTAAACTCCGCTTTTTCGCCTATTTTTGCCTTGCACTGACTGCCTCGCCTACGTTTTCAAACGCCTGCTTTGCCTCCAAAGGAGCCACGACCATGATGCATGCCGATCTGATCGACCAGGAAGACTTCCGTGAGCGCCTGATCGCGCTGGGCCTGAGCATTCCCGCAGGCGTCACGCCCGAGCAGGCTTGCGAACTGGCCGTCAGCGGCCTCAGCGCAGAACGCGCCCTAGCCTTGCGTCACCTGGTGGAAGAGCTACTCGGCGGCAGCGCCACCCTGCTACCCAACGTGCGCGAAGCCATCAGCCGCCACCTGCTGCCAGCGCTGGTGCCGAAGCCCGTTTGATCGACCCGAGGCGATCGCGGCTAAAGCCCCTCCTACCAGGTTCGAGCGTTAGCGTGGGCCGGGCGGCGATCCGCTTCAGACCGCCCAAAAGCTTACATGGATAAGGTCAATCCGAAATCGGGTCAGGTGGGCTAAAGCCCACCCTACAGACCCGACCACAGAGCTGAAACGGAACGCGGCCGGGCCGCACCAGGTAGGGTGGGCTTCAGCCCACCGAAACGATTAACAAAGACCACCACTCAATACGAAACGGGGGGCCACTGGCGCCCCGTTTTCATGGCCGCTCGATCAGATCCGCACACTGGCAAAGGTCGACTCGCCTTGCGCACGGTTGAGCGCCAGCACCGCGCTGGAGTTGACCTGATGCTCGGGAATCGGCAACAGCATCACCAGGTTGTTGCCCTGCTGACCGGCGCGTTCATCGCGCGGCGGAATGCCGAAGTATTCGCGGTAGCACTTGGAGAAATGCGGGGTGGAGACGAAACCACAGACCGAGGCCACTTCGATGATCGACATGCTGGTCTGCTTGAGCAGCTGCCGCGCGCGGATCAGGCGCAGCTTCAGGTAGTAGCGCGACGGCGAGCAGTGCAGGTACTTCTGGAACAGGCGCTCGAGCTGACGACGGGAGATGTCGACGAAGCACGCCAGCTCATCGAGGTCAATCGGCTCCTCCAGGTTGGCCTCCATCAGCGCGACGATTTCCTGCAGCTTGGGCTGGTTGCTGCCGAGCATGTGCTTGAGCGGCACGCGCTGGTGATCCTGCTCGTTGCGGATGCGCTCGTAGATGAACATTTCAGAGATGCCGGCGGCCAGTTCGCGGCCATGCTGCTGGCCGATCAGGTGCAGCATCATGTCCATCGGCGCGGTACCGCCGGAGGAGGTGTGGCGGTTGCGGTCGATGGAGAACAGGCGAGTGGTGATGGCCGCACGCGGGAAGGCTTCCTGCATCGAGGCCAGGCACTCCCAATGCACGCTGCAGTCGTAGCCGTCGAGCAGACCGGCCTTAGCCAGGGCCCAACTGCCGGTGCACACCGCACCGAGCAAGCGCCCCTGGCGCGCCTGCAGTTGCAGCCAACTGACATGTTCACGCTTGACGCTGTGCTGAATATCCACACCGCCACAGACGATCACCGCATCCAACGCCGGGGCGCTTTGCATGGTGGCGTCCGGAGTGATCTTCAAACCATCGCTGGCGCAGACCGGCAGGCCATCGTGAGTCAGGGTATGCCAGCGAAACAGTTCCTTGCCGGAAAGCTGGTTGGCCATGCGCAGGGGCTCTACCGCCGAAGCGAGGGAAATCAGGGTGAAGTTGTCCAGGAGCAGGAAGCCGATGGACTGGGCGACACGGTTCTGGGGTTGCGCCCCTTGGCTGAACTGCGACATTGATGGAACCCTCTCACGCTAAGCACGGTGTGAGCCCAATTGAAGTGGGCCTCTGTTTTATCCTGGCCAGGTTTGAAAACCGGACGGTTATGCATCTCTACGCAAAGGCCATGCCTAAATTGATCAGGCGTTCAATAAAAAACGAACCGTCAATGAATGGCGCGCTGGACGGGCTTCCTGACCCTGTTTTCAGAGTTTGCGAAATACTCTAAAAGCCTCTTGCCACAAGGCTTTGAGCATTTTGGTAGCACGGACTGAGTGACCTGCTACGGCATCTCTGGCTGTCAGTAACGGACAGACGGTAACAACATCGACCGACCGGTCACACTTGATGGCATCGACGCCCGCAAGCGTCGCACCAAAAGCTCGCGAAACGCGGGCTTCTGCCAGAATCGCTGCACCAGCAAAGGTCAACGCTAGCCGGCGTGTCATCCGCCGGGACCTCCATGGAGAGATGCATCCTGATGAATCTGCAACGGGTTCGCGATGATCCAACTTTCGTCAGCGCACCCGGATACCCAACCGACTCACGCATATCCAATCGCGCCGCGGCGGCCGTCCGTGCCTGAGTCTTTTCTCGGCATGCCAGTGTGGCTTCTCCCTCGAAGAGCGGCCCACCGCCTTAACGCCCGAGCAAATGGACTTTCTCGGCTGGGAACCGCACCCGATGAACGAACGTCTGAAGATGAGCTACCTGGCCGGTGGCGATGATTATTTCGGCGCCAATCACGGAGCAGCACAGGTCAACACGGTGGCACGCGGCGGGTTGAGCGAGCAGTGCGCCAACCTGGCTCGGCTTTTGCGCAATGTGACCTTCACCATCACCGCAGAAAACCAGTTGATGAGCGCCGTACTGGAAGACAATACCAACCGCCGCCGCGTGGCCAAGCAGTGGATCGAAGACAACCCGCAGATGATTACGGCCTGGCTCGATGGCGTGAGCCACTATCAAGGCGGCCCCATCAGCAAGGTGCTCGACATATCACTGCCAAGAAATGGCTGATAAATTCGATGAAATAGCCGATAAAAACCGATGAAAATGGCAGAAAAAAGAGATCACTCCGTCGCTCGAAAGGGCCTTATCTCAGCTCATCGACAATCAGCTTCAGGCTCGCGGACAGAACCAGGCGTGACCGATCGGTCACATTTCGCCATTTTTCACTTTCCCAACGATTTTCAGCACGCCACCGCCTCTTCCTGTAAATTTTTTTCAACATCGCCACAGCCCCCGCGCTACGCCGCCTGCGCCTCGCTTGAAGAGCTGAAAACCAGAACCGGCGCGGCTTTCAGCCTTGGCCAAGGAACGAAAAAGTCTGTTAAGGTTTTTAAAGCACGTTCTCGAAAGCGCTTCTCGATGCTTACATCGAGCGCTATTCGAAACGGCATCACGCAGTGCTTTCAGGAGCCCGGAAAACGGCGAAAACGTGGAAAAATACAGGGTGTGACGGGCCATGTCGTCGCCCAACACGTCAGGGTCGCAAACCGATAATTGCGCAGAGCCCAAGACTATATCGTTGAGTCAGCCGATGACGTCGCTGCCGCCTCCCAAGGGGAACGGCAGACTGGGGCCCACCGCCCCGGACCGAAGAACATACAAGCGCTGGCCCACCATCGACAGGGCGCCAGCCCAACAAGAAATTTCGGATGTACGCATGCGCCAGGACGACGCATGAACCCCCAAGGGAATGGGCTTCGAAACACTGCCAGAGGGTTTGGAAAGCGGTTTGCAGCACGGCAAGACAGTGGTCACTCATCAACAGGTTGCAACGACGCTGCGGGCAGTTTTTGCCAACAGCCGCGTGCGCTGCAGCGTGCCCGAGCGCCACACTCGACGCCCGCCGCGAAACGTTCGCCAACCTCGAAACTCAGCAAACACCCACACAGGTATCAGAGGCCTGACACAGCTGATCTACGCTTCGACGATGCGTGCCCAGCCGTGCCAGCGTGAACTGGATGCCGATTGAAGGGGAAACGTCCCATGCAGTCTGGAAAGATCGTGGTCGAACACCTGTACAAGGTGTTCGGCTCCAACCCACAAGAAGCCATCGACCTGCTCAAGGAAGGCTGGAGCAAGGAGAGGATTCTGGCCGAGAAAGGCGCCGTGATCGGTGTCAGCGATGTGTCGTTCAGTGTCGAAGAGGGCGAGATTTTCGTTCTCATGGGCCTGTCCGGCTCTGGCAAGTCCACCCTGATCCGTCTGATCAACCGCCTGGTCGAACCCAGCGCCGGTGATGTCTACATCGATGGCCAGAACGTGGCCAAGCTGCCGCAATCACAATTGATCGACCTGCGCCGGCGCGACATGAGCATGGTCTTCCAGTCCTTCGCCCTGATGCCTTCACGCAGCGTGCTGGACAACGCGGCCTTCGGTCTGGAAGTAGCCGGTACCGGTCGCAAGGAGCGCGAGAAGCGTGCCATGGAAGTGCTCAAGCAGGTCGGCCTGGACACCTTCGCCCACAAATACCCGCATGAGCTCTCCGGCGGCATGCAGCAGCGCGTCGGTCTGGCCCGCGCGCTGACGGTGAACCCGTCGATGATCATCATGGACGAGGCCTTCTCCGCCCTCGACCCGCTCAAGCGCCGCGAGA
Organism: Pseudomonas sp. ZH-FAD; assembly: GCF_002803095.1. Lineage (GTDB taxonomy): Bacteria > Pseudomonadota > Gammaproteobacteria > Pseudomonadales > Pseudomonadaceae > Aquipseudomonas. The sequence goes on from NZ_PGLR01000008.1 coordinate 11,538, forward strand.
TGCAGGACGTGCTGCTGGAGCTGCAGAAGACCCACCGCCGCACCATCATCTTCGTCTCCCACGATATCGAAGAAGCCATGCGCATCGGTACCCGCATCGGCATCATGGAAGGCGGCAAGCTGATCCAGGTCGGCACCCCGCAGGAGCTGATCGAAAAGCCGGCCAACGAGTACGTGCGCAACTTCTTCGACACCGTCGACACCAGCCGCTACCTCACCGCCGGCCAGCTCAAGGCCGACAGCGTGCCGACCTATGTCTACAACGGCAAGGCGCCGGATGCGGCAGTGATCTGCAAGGACTTGCAGGCGCTGGACAAGCACTACGCCTTCATCGTCGACGAGCAGAACAACTTCCAGGGTTCCATCAGCCTGGAAAAGATCGCCCTGATGGTCGACGGCGACGAACCCAGGCCACTCGAAGCGGATGCGCTCAAGCACGTGGTGCCGGTACCCGAAGACATGCCCCTGGAACACGTCATCACGCGCCTGGTGGATAACGAAGGTCCGATACCTGTGGTGGACGCCCAAGGCCACTACTGCGGCGCCATCAGCAAGGGCCGTCTGCTGACCCGACTGCAGGGGGAATCCCATGAGTGACAAGAAACTCGACCTGGGTAGCTGGGTCAACGACGTCGTCCAGCACCTGCTGGACAACTACAGCGGTGCCTTCGACAGCATCGGCAAAGTGGTCAGCGGCTTCTCCGAAGGTATCGAAGCCTTGCTGATGCTGCCGCCGGCCTGGCTGCTGATCGCCATCTTCGTCGCCCTCGGTCTGTGGCGCATCGGCGCACGTTTCGCAGTATTCACCGCAGTGGCCTTCATCCTCATCGTCATGACCGGCTTCTGGGAACAGACCGTGGTAACCCTGGGCCTGACCTTCTCCTCGACGCTGATCAGCCTGCTGCTGGGTATTCCGCTGGGCATCTGGGCCGCCAAGAGCGAGCGCGTGGCGACCATCATCCGGCCGATCCTCGACTTCATGCAGACCATGCCGGCGTTCGTCTACCTGATTCCGGCAGCCATGCTCTTTGGCCTTGGCCGCGTGCCCGGCATCATCGCCACGGTGATCTTCGCCATGCCGCCGGCGGTGCGCCTGACCAGCCTGGGCATTCGCCAGGTGAACAAGGAAATCGTCGAGGCCGGCCAGTCCTTCGGCTGCACCAGCCGCCAGCTGTTGTTCAAGGTACAACTGCCCAACGCCATGCCGTCGATCATGGCCGGGGTCAACCAGACCATCATGATGGCCCTGTCGATGGTGATCATCGCCTCGATGGTCGGCGCTGGTGGCCTGGGTAACGATGTGCTGGCGAGTATCCAGCGCCTGGACATCGGGCTAGGCTTCGAAAGCGGCATGGCCGTGGTGCTGCTGGCGATCATTCTCGACCGCATCACTGAAAGCTTCGGCACCAAGCAGACCGCCCGCGGCGGCATCTTTGCCTGGTTCAGCGGCAAGCTGCAGCGCCAGTAAACATTTTTTCACTTCACAGGGAACCGCAGATGAAAATGATCAAGACCACTGCCGCCATCGGCCTGCTGTCCTGCGCACTGATGCAGGGCGCCATGGCCGCAGAGCCGGCGAGCTGCAAGCAGGTGCGTTTCGCCGAGATTGGCTGGGCCGACATCGCCGCCACCACGGGTGTGGCCATGACTCTGGTCGAGGGTCTGGGCTATCAGCCGCGCAAGATCATGGCTTCGGTACCCATCGCCTTCACCGGCGTCAAGAGCGGCCAGGTCGATGTCTTCCTTGGCTATTGGGCGCCGTCAATGGACTCGGTGATCGAGCCGTTCCTCAAGGACGACGGCGTCAAGGTACTGCCCAAGGCCAACCTCGAAGGTGCCAAGTACACCCTGGCCGTGCCGACCTACGCGGCCGAGGCCGGCCTGAAGAGCTTTCAGGATATCGCCAAGTTCAAGGATCAGCTGGGCGGCAAGATCTATGGCATCGAGCCGGGTAACGACGGCAATCTGCTGATAGACGGCATGATCAAGAACAACCAGTTCGACCTCGGCGACTTCCGCATGGTCGAGTCCAGCGAAGCCGGCATGCTGGTGCAGGTATCGCGCGCCATCAAGAAGAAAGAGCCGGTGGTCTTCCTCGGCTGGGCGCCGCACCCGATGAATACCCAGCACGACATCACCTACCTGTCCGGCGGTGACGACGTGTTCGGCCCCGATTACGGCGCGGCCAAGGTTTACACCGTTGTGCCGCCGGATTACGAGGCGCGCTGCGAGAACGTCGGCAAGCTGCTGAACAACCTGCAGTTCACCGTCGATATCGAAAGCCAACTGATGGAAAAGGTCCTGGAAAAGGAAAACCCGCAGAACGTCGCCAAGGAGTGGATCAAGGCCAACCCAGCGATCCTCGATCAGTGGCTGAGCGGCGTGACCACCTTTGACGGTCAGGACGGCGTTGCCGCCGTGAAGAAACACGTGGGGCTGTAACAAGCCACAACCTCATTCGGGCTCGAACCTCAGGGTTCGAGCCCGGAAATCTCCTCGTAAACCACTAGCGGCTGATTTCTGGCCGTGACGGGGAGACTTTGCCCGCGAACCGGCAATCTGCTGCGCAACACGGATTCGCAAGGCCCGCAATGAGAACGAGCCAGTCAACGATCTTGCAACTGCCACTCACTGATGGAGCACAACAAACATGCGCGTAATCAAGCACCTCTGCCTCGGCGCTGCCGCCCTGGCCATCGGCATGGGCAGCGCCCTGGCCGCCGACAAGCCCACTCTGAAGATCGGCTACGTCAACGGCTGGGATGACAGCGTTGCCGTCACCCATGTCGCCGGTGAAATCCTGCAAAGCAAACTCGGCTACACGGTCGAACTGAAGCCGGTCGAACCCGCCATCATGTGGCAGGGCGTAGCCCGTGGCGACCTCGATGCCACCCTCTCCGCCTGGCTGCCGGCGACTCATGGCGAATACTTCGAGAAGCTCAAGGACAAGGTGGAAATCCTCGGCACCAATTACTCCGGCGCCAAGATCGGCCTGATCGTGCCGGACTACGTACAAGCCAAGAGCATCGAGGACCTGGAGAAATACGCCAAGGACTTCGACGGCAAGATCACCGGCATCGACGCTGGTGCCGGCGTGATGCGCCGCACCGAAGACGCCATCAAGGAATACAACCTGGCCAGCATCAAGCTGATGCCGAGTTCCGGTCCGGCCATGGCCACCGCCCTGACCCGCGCCGAGAAGGCGCAGAAGCCGATCGTGGTCACCGGCTGGATTCCGCACTGGATGTTCGCCAAGTGGAAACTGCGCTTCCTCGAAGATCCGAAGAAAGTCTTTGGTGACGACGAGCGCGTCGATACCGTGGCCAACCCGGAACTGAAGGGCAAGGCCGCCAACGCTGCCGCCTTCCTCAGCAAGATTTCCTGGAGCGGTGAAGAAGTCGGCGCGGTGATGCTGGCCATCCGCGAAGGCGCCAAGCCGGACCAGGCCGCCAAGGACTGGATCGCCGCCAACCCGGAGCGCGTGGAAAGCTGGCTGAAGTAAGCCGCACTCGCTGCACGCCATCGAAGCGGGCCTCTGGCCCGCTTCGTCGTTTTGCGAGCGCGCCACGGGCACCAAGGACAAAGCGGTGCACACGGCCAAGGTAGCCCCGCGACACCCTGCGGAATCGGCGCCCCGTCTCCGCTCCCCTACCTCGTTTGATTGATCGAACGATCAAAATCCGCCTAGACTCCGGCCCAACTTCCCCCGCTGGAGACCCCCATGCCCAAGGTCGGCATGCAGCCCATTCGTCGTTCGCAGCTGATTGCAGCCACCCTGGAAGCCGTCGACCAGGTTGGTATGGCCGATGCCAGCATCGCCTATATCGCCCGCCTGGCCGGGGTCTCCAATGGCATCATCAGCCACTACTTCAACGACAAGAACGGCCTGCTCGAAGCCACCATGCGCCACCTGATGCAGGCGCTCAGCGATGCCGTGGGCGCACGCCGCCGCGCATTGCGCGAGGACAGCCCGCGTGCTCATCTGAAAGCGATGATCGACGGCAACTTCGACGACAGCCAGGTCAGCGGCCCGGCGATGAAGACCTGGCTGGCGTTCTGGGCCAGCAGCATGCACCAGCCGGCCCTGCGCCGCCTGCAGCGGGTCAACGATCACCGCCTCTACTCCAACCTGTGCGGCCAGTTCCATCGCGCGCTGCCACAGGATCAGGCCCGCTTCGCGGCGCGCGGCCTGGCCTCCCTGATCGATGGCCTGTGGCTGCGCGGCGCGCTTTCCGGCGAAGCCTTCGATACCGAACAGGCGCGCCGCATCGCCTACGACTACCTCGACCTGCAGCTGGCCAAGGCCCGTTAGGAGTTGCCGGCGGCGAGACCTCACGAGCTCGATCCGTCAACCCTGGTGGGCTAAAGCCCACCCTACGGCTGCGTAGGCCGGCTGAGAAACCTGTACCCGTCACTCACTTGATATGTCGCGTTTGACTGCGCCTTGTCGTTTTTATTGATTGATCGTTCAATTTAAATAAAATAGGCTGTTCTCCAAGCAGATTGCCAAGTGCAGAGGACAGCCCATGCCCCGTTTCGCCGAACAGCAGCTCTACATCGGCGGCCAGTACGTCGCCGCCAGCAGTGGAGAAACCTTCGACAGCATCAACCCGGCCACCGGCGAGGTGCTGGCCAAGGTGCAACGCGCCAGCCAGGCCGACGTCGACCGGGCTGTGGCCAGCGCAGCCGAAGGGCAGAAGGTGTGGGCGGCGATGACCGCCATGCAGCGCTCGCGCATTCTGCGCAAGGCGGTGGACATCCTCCGTGCGCGCAACGATGAACTGGCCGAGCTGGAAACCCTCGACACCGGCAAGCCACTTTCGGAAACCCGCTACGTCGACATCGTCACCGGCGCCGACGTGCTGGAGTACTACGCCGGCCTGATTCCGGCCATCGAGGGCGAGCAGATCCCGCTGCGCGAGACCTCTTTCGTCTACACCCGTCGCGAACCGCTGGGCGTGGTCGCCGGCATCGGCGCGTGGAATTACCCGATCCAGATCGCCCTGTGGAAGTCCGCCCCGGCCCTGGCCGCCGGCAACGCGATGATCTTCAAGCCCAGCGAAGTCACCTCGCTGACCGCGCTGAAACTGGCCGAGATCTACACCGAAGCGGGCCTGCCGGACGGCGTGTTCAACGTGCTCACTGGCAGCGGTCGCGAAGTCGGCCAGTGGCTGACCGAGCACCCAGGCATCGAGAAGATTTCCTTCACTGGCGGCACCGTCACCGGCAAGAAGGTCATGGCCAGCGCCTCCAGCTCCAGCCTCAAGGAAGTGACCATGGAGCTGGGCGGCAAGTCGCCGCTGATCGTCTTCGAAGACGCCGACCTCGACCGCGCCGCCGACATCGCGGTGATGGCCAACTTCTACAGCTCCGGCCAGGTGTGCACCAACGGCACCCGCGTGTTCGTGCCGCGCATGTTGCAGGCACGCTTCGAGGCCAAGGTGCTGGAGCGGGTCAAACGCATCCGCCTCGGCGATCCGCTGGATGACGCCACCAATTTCGGCCCGCTGGTGAGCTACGCGCACATGGACAGCGTGCTCGGCTACATCGAGAAGGGCCGCAGCGAGGGCGCACGCCTGCTGATCGGCGGTGCGCGCGTCACGGATGGCGACTATGCCAAGGGCGCCTACATGGCGCCGACCGTATTCACCGACTGCCGGGACGACATGACCATCGTGCGCGAGGAAATCTTCGGCCCGGTGATGAGCATCCTCATCTACGACAGCGAAGAGGAAGTGATCCGCCGCGCCAACAACACCGACTACGGCCTGGCTGCGGGCGTGGTGACTCGCGATCTGAACCGCGCGCACCGGGTGATCCACAAGCTGGAAGCCGGCATCTGCTGGATCAATACCTGGGGCGAATCGCCGGCCGAGATGCCGGTGGGCGGCTACAAGCAGTCCGGTGTCGGTCGCGAGAACGGCCTGGTCACCCTCGGCCACTACACCCGTATCAAGTCGGTGCAGCTGGAAATGGGCGATTACACCTCGGTGTTCTGAACCCCATCGCAGCGTAGGAGCGGCCGGGCGGTGCACCGCTTCAGCCGCGAAAGACATCGCGGATAAATCCGCTCCTACAAAAAAGTCGCCGCCCCGTAGCCCGGATGCAATTCGGGAACAGTCACCGCGTTTTCCCGGATCACAGCCGGGCAACAGGAGGAGCCATGACCCAGGAATTCGACTACATCATCATCGGCGCCGGTTCGGCCGGTAACGTCCTGGCCACCCGGCTGACCGAAGACGCCGACGTCAGCGTGCTGCTGCTGGAAGCCGGCGGCCCCGACTACCGCCTCGACTTTCGTACTCAGATGCCCGCCGCCCTGGCCTTCCCGCTGCAGGGCCGGCGCTACAACTGGGCCTACGAGACTGACCCCGAGCCGCACATGAACAACCGCCGCATGGAATGCGGGCGCGGCAAGGGCCTGGGCGGCTCATCCCTGATCAACGGCATGTGCTACATCCGCGGCAACGCCATGGACTTCGACAACTGGGCCACGGCCAAGGGCCTGGAAGACTGGACCTACCACGACTGCCTGCCGTACTTCCGCAAGGCGGAAAGCCGCGACATCGGCCCCAACGATTACCACGGCGGCGACGGCCCGGTCAGCGTGACCACGCCCAAGGCCGGCAACAACCCGCTGTTCCACGCCATGGTCGAGGCCGGCGTGCAGGCCGGCTATCCGCGCACCGATGACCTCAACGGCTATCAGCAGGAAGGCTTCGGCCCGATGGACCGCACCGTGACCCCGGAAGGCCGCCGCGCCAGCACCGCGCGCGGCTATCTGGACCAGGCACGGGCGCGTCCCAACCTGACCATTGTCACCCACGCCACCACCGACCGCATCCTCTTCGATGGCAAGCGCGCCAGCGGTGTCAGCTACCTGATCGGCAACGCCAACGCTGCCACCGAAGCCCGTGCTCGCCGCGAAGTGCTGCTATGCGCCGGCGCCATCGCCTCGCCGCAGATCCTCCAGCGCTCCGGCGTCGGCCCCGCCGCGCTGCTGCGCGAGCTGGACATCGCGCTGGTACACGAACTGCCTGGCGTCGGCCAGAACCTTCAGGATCACCTGGAGATGTACCTGCAGTACGCCTGCACCCAGCCGGTGTCGCTGTACCCGGCACTCAAGCTGCTCAACCAGCCGGGTATCGGCGCGCAATGGCTGTTTGCAGGCAACGGCATCGGCGCCAGCAACCAGTTCGAGGCCGGCGGGTTCATCCGCACGCGTCCGGAGTTCGCCTGGCCCAACATCCAGTTCCACTTCCTGCCGGTGGCGATCAACTACAACGGCAGCAACGCGGTCAACGAGCATGGCTTCCAGGCTCACGTCGGCTCGATGCGCTCGCCCAGCCGCGGGCGCATCCAGCTCAAGTCGAAGGACCCGCGCCAGCACCCGAGCATCCTCTTCAACTACATGAGCGCCGATCAGGACTGGCAGGAATTCCGCGACGGCATACGCCTGACCCGCGAGATCATGGCGCAGCCGGCACTCGACCCTTACCGTGGGCGTGAAATCAGCCCTGGCGCGCATGTACAGAGCGACGCCGAGCTGGATGCCTTCATTCGCGAGCATGCGGAAACGGCTTTCCATCCGTCCTGCTCGTGCAAGATGGGCGAGGACGACATGGCGGTGGTCGATGGTCAGGGCCGTGTGCACGGCCTGCAGGGCTTGCGGGTGGTGGATGCGTCGATCATGCCGGAGATCATCACCGGCAACCTCAACGCCACTACCATCATGATCGCCGAGAAGATCGCGGATCGGATTCGCGGACGCCAGCCATTGCCGCGCAGCAATGCGCCCTATTTCGTCGCGGGCGAACGCCCGGTGCGTGGTACGCCGCTGCGCAGGCAGGAAGACAGGTTAGTCGGGTAATTCCTGGCGGATCATCCAGTGGCCCTCGGGCGGCATCAGCCGGCCGAGGTCGAAACGATCCAGTGAGTCGGCGTCGAGCATTTCGATCTGCGGGCTCACCAGCTGCGGCAGCTTTTCGCCCTGCAGGCCACGAACGGCCAGGTCCAGGGCGATGCGCGCCTGAATCACCGGTGAATCGGTGGGTGCGGCCAGTACCTGCCCCTCGCGAATCTGCTCCAGCACCCGCTCGGTGGCATAGAACGACAACACCTGCGCTTCGGAACCGATATTGCGCACCAACTGCGCGGCGAAGGCCGCGGCCTCGGCATTGGCGATCAGGTAATCGAGACGTGGATGCTGCTTGAGCAGCTCTCGCGTCAGTTGCGCCTGCCTACTGCGATCCACTGGGGCATAACCACCATGGGCAAGGGTCACCCTGGTTCCAGGCAAGGCATCACGCAGACCGCGCTCGGCATCCTGCACCCAGCCAGCATCGGCCGGGCCGGGTAGCCAGCCGACCTGAATCGGCCGTCCTTCACTGATACGCACCAGATACTTGAGCGTGGCACGCGTCATGTCGGCGAAATCGACCCGCGAATGCGCGCTGAGCCCCGGGCATTCCAGGCGATTGACCAGATCGATGACCGGCCGACCGGCCTTGATCTGCACTTCTGCTGCGCTGCACAGGTCATAGGTGTTGATACTGGCCACGACAAAGGCATCGGCGCCCTCGGCTACACAATGCTCGAACTGCTCAACTTGCACCTCGGCATACTCGTAGCCACCGGCTTCGTAGATGCCCAGGCGCACGCCAAGGCGTCTGGCTTCCTGATCCAGCCCCCAGGCCACGCCCCACCAGTAGCGGTCCTTGCCATGGGGTAGCAGCGCGCAGATACGCCAGGGCTGACTGGCCACTGGCAAAGGCCGGTAATCCAGCATGCGGCCATCGGCACGTACCGGATAAGGGAACCACTCGGCCGCCAGCAGCGACTGGCAAGCCAGCGAAAGCCACAGAGTCAACCAGCGCATGACACCGTCCTTAGCCCTTGCGGGGCGATGTGCCAGTACCCCCAGCGTAGCACCACCTCAGACACCTGCTTGCACGTTGGCAACCTGCAGTTGCCCGGGCTCGGTCGGCGGCCTAGAGTGGAGCGCACAGACCATGAGAACAGCATGACCAACCCCACCCTGCTCGACCCCAGAACCGCCCGCCTGCTGCCCTGGATAGTCGCCATCGCGTTCTTCATGCAGACGCTGGATGGCACCATCCTCAACACCGCATTACCGGCCATGGCCGCCGACCTCGGCGAAAATCCATTACGCATGCAGTCGGTGGTGATCGCCTACATGCTTACCGTGGCCCTGCTGATCCCGGCCTCGGGCTGGGTCGCCGACCGCTTCGGTACGCGGCGCATCTTCTTCGGCGCCATCGCCCTGTTCAGCCTCGGCTCGCTGCTCTGTGCGCTGTCGGAGTCGCTGAGCATGCTGATCGGCGCACGGGTCATCCAGGGCCTGGGCGGCGCGCTGATGATGCCGGTCGGGCGCCTGGTGGTGCTGCGCGCCTATCCGCGCTCGGAACTGGTGCGGATCATGAGCTTCATCACCCTGCCCGGCCTGCTCGGCCCGCTGATCGGCCCGAGCCTCGGTGGCTGGTTGGTGGAAGTGGCCAGCTGGCACTGGATCTTCCTGATCAACCTGCCGGTGGGGCTGCTCGGCTGCTGGGCGGCACTGCGCCATATGCCCGACCTGCGCGGCCCTGAGCGCAGCCGCTTCGATACCGTCGGCTTTCTGCTGTTCGGCGCCGCCATGCTGCTGATCACCGTAGCCCTGGAGGGGCTCGGCGAACTGCATCTGCCGACCATGCGCGTGGTGCTGCTGTTGCTCGGCGGCATGGCCTGCCTGGCCGCCTACTGGCTGCGCGCCGGGCGCATCGAACAGCCATTGTTCGCACCCAAGCTGTTCCACACCCGCAGTTTCGCCGTGGGCATCATCGGTAACCTGTTCGCCCGCCTCGGCAGCGGCGCGCTACCTTTCCTCACGCCGCTGCTGCTGCAACTGGCGATGGGCTATTCGCCAGCCCAGGCCGGCATGAGCCTGATTCCGCTGGCACTGGCGGCCATGGCAGCCAAACCCCTGGCCAGGCCGCTGATCGAGCGCCTCGGCTACCGCAACATCCTTACCAGCAACACCCTGCTGCTCGGCGCCCTGATCGCCAGCCTGGCCCTGGTCGACGCACAAACCTCGACCTTGCAGCTGATCATCCAGCTGAGCCTGATCGGTGCCTGCAACTCGCTGCAGTTCACCGCGATGAACACGGTAACGCTGATCGACCTGGACAACCGCGACGCCAGCAGCGGCAACAGCCTCCTGTCGGTGGTGGTACAGCTGGCGATGGGCCTTGGCGTTGCATCGGCCGCGGCGCTGCTCAGCGGTTTCAGCCGCGAGCTGGGCGACAACGGCCATGTGCTGGCGGCGTTCCAGGCGACCTACCTGTGCGTTGGCCTGCTGTCGATGCTGGCAGCGGCGATCTTCCTGCAACTGGACACGAAAGATGGCCGTAGCGGGCGCAATATCGAGGTTTCAGCGGACGAATGAGCGGGCCTGCTACACTGCCGGCCTGTTTCTTCACCCCCGAGCTCTTGCCGTGACCGCTACTGCCTTCGCCAGCCTGCCCATTTCTGCCGCCATGCAGGCCAATCTCGCCGCCATCGGCTATGCCGAGATGACGCCCATCCAGGCCGCCAGCCTGCCGCTGATTCTCAAGGGCCGCGACCTGATCGCCCAGGCCAAGACCGGCAGCGGCAAGACCGCAGCCTTCGGCATCGGCCTGCTGCACCCGCTCAACCCGCGCTACTTCGGCTGCCAGGCCATGGTGCTGTGCCCAACGCGCGAGCTGGCCGATCAGGTGGCCAAGGAAATCCGCCGCCTGGCCCGTGCTGCCGACAACATCAAGGTGCTTACCCTGTGCGGCGGCGTGCCCTTCGGCCCGCAGATCGGCTCGCTGGAGCACGGTGCGCACGTGATCGTCGGCACACCGGGCCGGGTGCAGGAGCATCTGCGCAAAGGCACGCTGAAAGTCGATGGGCTCAATACCCTGGTACTCGACGAAGCCGACCGCATGCTCGACATGGGTTTTATCGACAGCATCGCCGAAATCATCGAGCAGACCCCAGCACGCCGCCAGACCCTACTGTTCTCCGCCACCTATCCGCCCGCCATCGAGCAGCTTGCCGCACGTTTCTTGCGTAGCCCGGAGCGGGTCGAAGTGGAGGCGCAGCACGACGACGGGCAGATCGAGCAGCGCTTCTACGAAATAGCGCCGAGCCAACGTATGGAAGCGGTCAGCACCCTGCTGCGGCATTTCCGCAAGCAACCGACCGTGGCCTTCTGCGCCACGCGCCAACAGTGCGACGAACTGGCCGCACAGCTGGAGGCCGAGAAGATTTCCGCCGCCGCGCTGCATGGCGATCTGGAACAGCGTGATCGCGATCAGATTCTCGCGCTGTTCGCCAATCGCAGCCTCAGCGTGCTGGTGGCCACCGACGTCGCAGCGCGCGGCCTGGATATCGCCGGGCTGGAAATGGTGATCAACGTCGAGCTGTCGCGTGATGCCGAGGTGCATATCCACCGCATCGGCCGTAGTGGTCGCGCTGGCGAGAAAGGCCTGGCACTGAGCCTGGTGGCCCCGGCCGAAGCCGGTCGCGCCCAGGCCATCGAAACCCTGCAAGGCAAGGAACTGGCCTGGTACCCGCTGCCTGCAGCCAAGGCGACGGGTGAGCCGCTGCTGCCGCCGATGCACACCCTGTGCATCGGCGCCGGACGCAAGGACAAACTACGCCCCGGCGATATCCTTGGTGCCCTGACCGGCGACGCCGGGCTGCCCGGTAGCCAGGTCGGCAAGATCGCCCTGTTCGACTACCAGGCCTATGTCGCCGTCGAACGCGACGTCGCCCGCCAGGCGCTCAAGCGCCTCACTGAGGGCAAGATCAAGGGTAGAACGCTGCGTGTGCGTCTATTGTAAGGCTGATATAAAGAATCAAACGGCCTGGGCCGGAGTCACCCATGCGCAATATTCTGGTCATTGAAGACAGCCCACTGGTACTGAAGATCCTCGAGCATCTGTTCCGTCAGGAAACCGATCTGGAACCGATCTTCTGTGCCTCACTGGCAGAAGCGGAAGTCATGCTGGAGACCTCTGCGGCGCTGTTCTTCGCCGCCATCGTCGACCTGCACCTGCCGGACGCGCCGGACGGCGAAAGCGTCGATCTGGTGATGCGCTACCACCTGCCGTGCATCGTGCTCAGCGGCAGCTACAACGAACAGCGCCGCGACGAATTACTGATGAAAGGCGTGGTCGATTACGTACTCAAGGAGAGCCAGCACTCCTACGAGTACGCCTTCCGCCTGCTGCACCGGCTCGACCACAACAGCCATATCAAGATTCTCATCGCCGACGACTCTGCGGCGCAGCGTCACTACATTCGCCATATCCTCGAGCCGCACCACTACCAGATCATCGAGGCCAGCGACGGCAAGGAGACCCTGCGCCAGCTCAATGAGCATCCAGATATCGACCTGCTGGTGCTCGACCATGCCATGCCCGGCGTCAGCGGTTTCGAGCTGGTCAAGCTGCTGCGTCAGAAACTGCGCCTCAATGACCTGATCATCATCGGCGTGTCCGCCGACCCCAAGGGCTCGCTCAGTGCGCAGTTCATCAAGCACGGTGCCGACGACTTCCTGCGCAAACCCTTCTGCCCTGAAGAACTGAACTGCCGGGTAATGTCGACCTTGGAGCGACGCGACCTGTTGCGCGCACTGAAGAAGGCCGCGCAGTTCGATGCCCTGACCGGCCTGAACAACCGCCGCGCTTTCTACGAACAAGGCATGCAAATACTGCAGAAGGCGCAACGGGAAAGTCGCGAGGTCAGCGTGGCGATGCTCGATCTCGACCACTTCAAACAGATCAACGATGGCTTCGGTCACGCCAGCGGCGACAGCGCCCTGGTGGTGTTCGCCCGGGCGATGAGCAATGCCTTCCCCGACATACTGCTGGGTCGCCTGGGCGGTGAGGAATTTGCCCTGCTGACCCTGCATGGCGCGGATCATGTGGCTCAGGCACTGGATAAACTGCGCCGGCAGTGCGCCGGCCTGCATTACGCCGTCGGTGCGCCCGCGCTATCGTTCAGCGCAGGCCTCTATCAGGGTGAACCCGAGGACCTGGAAAGCCTGCTGCATGAAGCCGACATTCGCCTGTACCGGGCCAAGCAACAGGGCCGTGCCCGCACCGTACTGGCCTGATCAGGGGCTGTGGCGCTGCAGCGTCGCGGCATAACTGCCGTCGCCGCTCATGGCCTGAATCGCCGCATCGAAACGCCTGGCAATGTCGCGATGCTGGGCCAGACTGCGCCGCACCAGGATATGCAGGCCGTTCTCGCTCAAGGGCTGCGGCAGGAACTCCAGTTCATCGCGGATGGCACTCAGCTTGCGGCCAAGCAGGTGTCGCGCGACCAGCTCATCCTCCAGCGCCAGCTGCACGCGCCCGGCATGCAGCATCCGCGCGGCGATTTCGAAACTGCCGACACCAACCTTGAGCAGCTGCGGATCGCTGTCGAATTCCCTGGAATAGGCATAGCCCCTGACCACCGCGATGTTGTGCGGGTAGAGATCGGCCAAGGTCTCGAACTGAATGTCGCTCCCTTTGCGCCGCATGAAGCGGATACGGTTGACCAGATAGGGCTGGGAGAAATAGCCGTACTCGGTGCGATCGGCGCTGTACCAGGCGTTGATCAGTACATCGTAATCGCCACGCTTGAGCCCCAGCACCGCGCGCTCCCAGGGCACCTCCACGTAGCTGGTGGTGTAGCCGGCACGGGCGAGCGCCTGCTCCACCAGATCACTGGCCAAACCTTTGCCGGGCAACCGTTGATCGTTGAACGGCGGCCAGGGGTCGGCCACCAGGCGCAACAGCTCGGCCGAGGCCAGTGCCGGCGACAGCATCAAGAGCAATAGCCAGGCACGCACTGCGGGCATTGGTGGCGATCCATTCGTAATGATCAGTTCTAGTGATAGCAGGCACAACGCCACTCGTCACTGTTTCATATCTGAGACAGTCAGACGGGCGTTACACGCTTGCCAGCCACACCGCGACAGAAGCGTCGGCCCAGAGCGGCTTCGGGTAAACTTCAGCGGTTTTCGCGCAGCGCTGGCTGCGTCAGCGATTCACCTGAGGACATTTCGTGTTGCAAACCGACGTACTGATCATCGGCGCAGGCGCCGCCGGCCTGATGTGCGCAGCCACCGCCGCAGCCCGTGGGCGCCGCGTGCTGGTGCTCGACCATGCCAACAAGGCCGGCAAGAAGATCCTCATGTCCGGTGGTGGGCGCTGCAACTTCACCAACCTGTACTGCGAGCCGAACAACTTTCTTTCCGGCAACCCGCACTTCTGCAAGTCTGCCCTGGCGCGCTTCACCCAGTGGGATTTCATCGGCCTGGTGGCCAAGCACGGCGTGCCCTACCACGAGAAGAAGCTTGGCCAGCTGTTCTGCGACAACAAGTCCAGCGACATCCTTGAACTGCTGCTGGCCGAATGTGCCGAGGCCGGGGCACAGATTCGCCTGGACACGGCAGTACACAGCATCGAAAAAACCGCAGGCGGCTTCCTGCTGCAAAGCGACCTCGGCGAAGTGGCCTGCCAGTCACTGGTGATCGCCACCGGCGGGCTGTCGATCCCGACCCTCGGCGCCACCGGCTTCGGCTATCAGGTGGCCAGGCAATTCGGTCACGAACTGCTGCCGACCCGCGCCGGGCTGGTGCCTTTCACCATCACCGACCCGCAGCTCAAGACGCTGTGCACGGAGCTTTCCGGCACCTCGGTGGAGGACTGCCGGGTGAGCTGCAATGGCCAGAGTTTCGTCGAGAACATCCTCTTCACCCACCGCGGCCTGTCCGGCCCGGCGATCCTGCAGATCTCCTCCTACTGGCAGCCGGGCGATACCGTGCATATCGACCTGCTGCCACATATCGATCTGCCCGAATGGCTGGCTACCCAGCAGCGCGAACGTGGCAACAGCGAGCTGAAAACCCTGCTGGCCGAACTGTTCACCAAGAAGATGGCGACCCTGCTGGTCGACAGCTGGTTCAGCAACAAGCCGCTCAAGCAGTACACGCCCGGCGAGCTCAAGACGATTGCCGAGCGCCTGTCCGACTGGCAATTGGTGCCGGCTGGCACAGAAGGCTACCGCACGGCGGAAGTAACCCTGGGCGGGGTGAATACCGATGAGGTGTCATCCAAGACCCTGGAGTCGCTCAAGGTACCGGGGTTGTATTTCATCGGCGAAGTGCTCGACGTCACCGGCCACCTGGGTGGCTTCAACTTCCAGTGGGCCTGGGCGTCGGGCTACGCCGCCGCGCAATACGTCTGAGGCTGAGATATCGCGCCCCATTTGACGGTGCAGCGGGAACTGCCGACGCCGCGCAGACTCTGCTATGAACAGCAGATACAACGCTGCAATCACAGGGACGACGCCGCTTCATGACTCTCGAACAAGGCCTGATTTTCGTCATTCTCGTTGCCAGCATGGGCTTGTTCATCTGGGGCCGCTGGCGCCATGACGTGGTAGCGCTGGGCGCGCTGTTGGCGTGCGTGATCGTTGGCCTGGTGCCCGAGCGCGAAGCCTTTGCAGGTTTCGGTCATCCGGCGGTGATCACCGTCGCCTGCGTACTGGTGCTCAGCCATGGTTTGCAGCGCACGGGGGCGGTCAGTCGGCTGGCCCAACGACTGCTGCCCAGCGGCGCTGGCGTGCTGCTTTCCATCGCCGCATTGACCGGCCTGGGCGCGCTGCTCTCGGCATTCATGAACAACGTCGGCGCCCTCGCCCTGCTGATGCCCATCGCCCTGCAGATTGCTGCACGCCTGGAGCTGTCGCCGGGGCGCGTGCTGATGCCGCTGGCCTTCGGCACCATCCTCGGCGGCATGACCACGCTGATCGGTACACCGCCGAACCTGATCGTCTCCAGTTTTCGCGCCCAGCATGGCAGCGGTCCCTTCGCCATGTTCGATTTCAGCCCGGTCGGTGTCGCCGTGGCACTGGCCGGCGTGCTGTTCATCACCCTGCTCGGCTGGCGTCTGGTTCCCAAGCGCGAAGTGGGTAACGCCGCCAGCTTCGACACCGGCCATTACCTGACCGAGGCGCGGGTCAAGGAAGGCGGCAAGGCCCAGGGCAAGACCCTGCGCGAAATCGAGCAGTTGCTCGAAGAGGCCGACGCCCAGGTGGTGGCCATGGTGCGTAACAAGCTGCGCCTGACTGCGCCCAACCCGCGGCGCGTTCTGCAGGCCGATGACGTACTGGTGATCGAGGCAGACCCGGAGGAACTGGGCGAAGTGCTCGGCCAACTGGACCTGTTGCTGGAGGCCGAGCGCGAAGCCAAGGAGGCCGAACAGAAAGAGGACAAGGAAGGTGAAACCGAGAAGAAAGCCAGCAATGACGAAGACCGCGCCATGCAGGAACTGCTGGTCAAGCCCGACTCGTCACTGATCGGTCGCTCTGCCAGCAGCACCCGTTTGCGCAGCCGCTATTCCATCAACCTGCTGGCTATCTCCAGGCAGAGCCATCGCTCGATCAAGCGCCTGCGCTCGACCCTGATCCAGAGCGGTGACGTGTTGCTGATGCAGGGCAGCGCCGAGGATATCGGCGAGTTCGCCAGCGACTATGACTGCGTGCCGTTGGCCGCACGCGCCATCAACATTCCCGATCCGCGGCAGGCCAATCTCGCGCTCGGCATCATGCTCCTGGCCATCGCTGCCGCCGCCTTCGGCCTGCTCTCGGCCGCGATTGCCTTCGCCAGCGGTGTGCTGGCCTACATGCTGCTGCGTCTGGTGCCGCTGCGCGCCGTCTACGAGTCCATCGACTGGCCGGTGATCGTGTTGCTCGGGGCTTTGATTCCGGTGGCCGGTGCGATGTCCGCCACAGGCGCAGCCGATCTGCTGGCACGCCTGCTGATGGAGAACCTGGCACAGGGCAACGCCATCATCACCCTGACCCTGTTGCTGGTGGTGACCATGACCCTGTCGGATTTCATGAACAACGCGGCGACTGCAGCAGTGATGTGCCCCATCGCGCTGAGCGCCGCCAGCCAGCTCGGCGTCAGCCCGGACTCGCTGCTGATGGCCGTGGCCATCGGCGCCTCCTGCTCGTTCCTCACGCCCATTGGCCACCAGAACAACACCCTGATCCTCAGCCCCGGTGGTTTCCGCTTTGGCGACTATTGGCGCCTGGGCCTGCCACTGGAAATCCTCGTGGTGCTGATCAGTGTGCCCATGCTGCTGTGGATCTGGCCGTTGTAATCCGTCATTCAGGAGCTCGGGGTGATGCCGAGCACCACATCGAAGCGAGCGACCTGCTCGTCGCTCTGCCCGCTCACCGGCACGAAGGGCACGACCAGCAGTTCGCGCAAGCGTGGGTCGCGGATCGCGTTGAGCAGGCCATCGCGCTGATTGAGCGGCTCGCCGTGCACATAACACTGCGTGGCGAAACGCGGCATGCCGGGCAGGGTCACCGCCAGATGGATATGCGGGGTGCGGCCGGGATAGGGCACCGGGCGGATGGTGCGAAAACGGTAGCGCCCATCGGCCGCCGTGGTGAAACGGCCATACCCCTGGAACCCGGGGTCGAGCCTCTGGCGGTCACCGCCGCGACTGTGCAGATAGATACCGTTGGCATCCACTTGCCAGATTTCCACCAGGGCCCCCGCCAGTGGCCGGCCGCCCGCATCGAGGATCGAGCCGTGCAGTTGCACGCGAATTCCGCGCGCCTCTGCGGCCTGACCGTCGACTCGCACCAGGTCGTTGTCGCGGTCCAGCGGCAGTTGGTCGGGGTAGAAGGGGCCTAGCGTCTGGCGCGGCGTCAGCAACCGCTCGGCCAGCGCCAGTGCCGGGCTGACCAGCAACGCGCCGCCAGCGGCGAAGAGGAGATGACGACGGCTGGACATGGTCTTTTTCCTCCGTAGCGCGCGACCCAGGCGGCCCCGCGACACGCTATGACAGATGTTCCAGCACCCCGGCGGCCGATTGAAAGGGCAGGCCGTGAGCCTCGGCCACGCTGCCGCAGGTGATCACCCCCCTGGCCACGTTGAGCCCGTTCAGCAGGTGCAGGTCATCCTGCAAGGCACGGCGTGTGCCCTTCTGGGCGAGCGCCACGACGAACGGCAGGGTCGCGTTGTTCAGCGCCAGGGTCGAGGTGCGTGCCACCGCGCCGGGCATGTTGGCCACGCAATAGTGCACCACATCATCGACCACATAGGTGGGCTCGGCATGGGTAGTGGCGCGGGAAGTCTCGGCGCATCCGCCCTGGTCGATGGCGACATCCACCAACACTGCGCCGGCCTTCATCTGCCGCACCATGTCCGCAGTGATCAGCTTGGGCGCGGCAGCCCCGGGAATCAGCACCCCGCCAATCACCAGATCGGCCGCCAACACCTGCTCACGCACCGCCACGCGAGTGGAGTAGAGCGTGGTGATGCGATTGCCGTACTGGGCATCGAGACGGCGTAGCGCGTCGACGCTCTTGTCCAACACCGTGACATCGGCACCGAGGCCGACTGCCATGGCCAGGGCATGACTGCCGACCACGCCGCCGCCGAGAATCACCACCTTGCCCGGCGCCACGCCTGGTACGCCACCCAGCAATACACCACGCCCGCCGCGGGCCTTTTCCAGGCAGCCGGCGCCGGCCTGGATCGACATGCGCCCGGCCACTTCCGACATCGGCGCCAACAAAGGCAGGCGGCCCTGCGCATCGGTCACCGTCTCGTAGGCGATGCAGGTGGCACCGCCGGCCATCAGCTCTTCGGTCTGCGCCCGATCCGGCGCCAGGTGCAGGTAGGTGAACAGCGTGTGGTGGGCTCGCAACCTGGCGCGCTCCACCGCCAGAGGCTCCTTGACCTTGACGATCAACTGCCCCTGCTGGAACACCTCGGACGAACTGCTGGCGATCTGTGCGCCCGCCTCGAGGTAATCCTCGTCGGCGAAACCGACAGCGGCACCGGCATGGGTCTCGATCCAGACCTCATGGCCGAGCGCCGTCAGCTCGGCCACCGACTGTGGCGTGAGGCCGACTCGGTACTCGTGGTTCTTGATTTCCTTGGGTACGCCGATTCGCATAACCATCTCCAACCATTGCGGGCCAACAGTCTGAAGTCTAGGAAAGCGTGAGCCAGCTCACAGGAAATTCCACGAGAAATTTCGTCCGTCCGTCACTGCCCGAACAGCAGGCGCCGCGCCTCTGCGGTGAGCAAGGCCTGCGGATCGGCGTTCACCTGTTCTACCAGCGCGTAGGCACGCTGCACCGCAGGGCGTGCATCGATGCGTTCGAGCCAGGCAGCCATGTTGGGGAAGTCCTCCAGTTTCTGCTGCTGCATCTTCCACAGCTTGGCCCAGGGATAGATGGCCATGTCGGCGATGGAATAATCGCCCGCCACGTAGTCGCGCCCGGCCAGCTGGCGGTCCAGCACGCCGTAGAGGCGCGCGGTTTCCTTCACGTAGCGGTCGATGGCATACGGAATCGGCTCCGGCGCGTAGCGCACGAAGTGGTGGTTCTGCCCTGCCATCGGGCCAACGCCGCCCATCTGCCAGTACAGCCACTGCAGCACGGTGAAACGCGCGCGTGTCTCGCGCGGCAGGAACTGCCCGCTCTTGTCGGCCAGGTATTCGAGAATCGCCCCGGACTCGAACAGGGCGATGGGCTCACCGCCATCGGCCGGCGCCTGATCGACGATGGCCGGAATACGGTTGTTCGGCGCGATCTGGAGAAACTCCGGCGCGAACTGCTCGCCCTTGCCGATATGCACCGGAACGATGCGGTAGTCGAGCCCGGCCTCCTCGAGAAAGATGCTGACCTTGTGGCCGTTGGGCGTGGTCCAGTAGTACAGGTCGATCATTGGTTTTCCTCCACGTGAATCGCAGCCCGCTTGACCGGGCCGTGAGTCGCTTCATACGTCTGCAGGATGCGCGCGAACCAGGCGCCCAGCGCCGAATCCTCGGCCCAGGGTTGCGCGCCCAGGCACCAGGCCCAGAACAACATGCCAGCCAGCAGGTAGTCACAGCCGCCAGGGGCATGGCCTTCGAGGAAGGGCTGATCACGCAGCCACATTTCCAGCGGCGCCACGCCTTCACGGAACAACCGCTCACCGCCCTGCGGATCGGCGAACGCCTCCAGACGCATGCCCAGCGCCTTCTCCCGGCTGCTGCGGAAATACTCGCGGTCAGCCGGGTCGATCACCTGCCAGACCCGCGGGATCAGCATCTTCAACAGCGGCACACGCACCATATGAAAGCTCAGGCGCTCGACCAGGCGGGCGCGCTCGGCAGCCAGCGCGCCACCGAGCAAGGGACGTTGTGGGTAACGCTGATCGAGGTGGGCGAAGATCGCCAGACTGTCATGCATCGTTTCACCTTCGTCGATCAGCACCGGCACCAGTTTCTGTCCGGAAAAAGCGATCAAATCCTTGTCAGTGAAACGTGTCGGCCGGCTCTGCCAGTCCAGTCCCTTGTGCGCCAACGCCAGACGTACGCGCCAGCAGTAAGGCGAGAACACCAGCTCAGGATCGGCGCCGCATAACTCGAACAATTCCCGCATATCACCCCCATTAAAAACCGATCAGTCCAGAATCAAGCGAACAAAGACCAGCGCCGGATTGCTCAGGTGCAGTCCAGGCTGGCCATCACCACTGTAACGGTGGCGCGGATCGAATCCGCAGGCACCGCGGATTTCACCTGGGTGCGCAGCCCGCTCATCACACATTGCAGATAACTGGCGCGAGCCGCGAGGTCCCTGCCGTTGCTCAACTCCCCGCAGGCCACGGCGCGTTCGAGCGCCTGTTCGAAGACCTGGCAGATACCCGCGGTGGCCTGTCGCAGAACCGGCACCAGCGCCGGCTCCGACAAGGAGAATTCATTGGCCACGTTGACCAGCATGCAGCCACGTGGCACGCCGTCAGGGCCATCATCTTCGAGCACGCTGAGCAGGCGCTCGCGGATGAAAGCAAGCGGCGAGGCGCTGGCGTCAAGCTGCTCCAGCAACAAGGCTCGGCGCTGCGCTACGTAGCGGCTGAAGGCAGCGACGAACCAGGCCTGCTTGCTCGGGTAGGTTTGATACAGGCTGCTCTTGGACAGCCCGGTGGCCGCCTGCAGGTCCTGTAGCGACGCGGCTTCATAACCGCGTTGCCAGAACAGCTGCATGGCGTTTTCCAGGGCCCGGTCCGGGCAGAAGCTCTTGGGGCGTCCACGTGTCGTCATGCGCGCAATTTAGAACCGATCAGTTCTAAATTCAAGCCTTGGGCTCCTTCAGGTCGACGATGCCGCGCAGCAACTCCACCGGTAGCGGAAAGACGATGGTCGAGCTCTTGTCACTGGCGATATGGCTCAGCGTCTGCATGTAGCGCAGCTGCATGGCGCCGCTCTGCCGGCCGAGTATCTCGGCGGCCTGCATCAGCTTCTCCGAGGCCTGCAGCTCGCCTTCGGCGTGAATCACCTTGGCCCGCCGCTCACGTTCGGCCTCGGCCTGACGGGCGATGGCGCGCACCATCGACTCGTTGATGTCGACATGCTTGATCTCGACGTTGGCGACCTTGATGCCCCAGGCGTCGGTCTGCGCGTCCAGCACCTGCTGGATATCGGAATTGAGCTGTTCGCGCTCGGCGAGCATCTGATCGAGGTCGTGCTTGCCGAGCACCGCACGCAATGTGGTCTGCGCCAGCTGGCTGGTGGCGACCATGTAGTCCTCGACCTGGATGATGGCGTTCTCTGGATCGAGTACGCGGAAGTAGATCACCGCGTTGACCTTGACCGAGACGTTGTCGCGGGAGATCACGTCCTGCGGTGGTACGTCGAGCACGATGGTGCGCAGGTCCACCCGCACCATCTGCTGCAATCCGGGGATGATCAGGATCAGCCCCGGGCCCTTGACCCGCCAGAAGCGGCCGAGCTGGAACACCACGCCACGCTCATATTCGCGCAGGATGCGAAACGATGAGACGAGCAGTGCCAGGACGATGATCGCCAGTGAAAGAAAACTCAATTCGAAACCCATCAGTGACCTCCTTGAGGCGGTGGTTCATCCACCGCGCTGACCCGCAGATGCACGCCGTCGCGCGCCGTGACTCGTACCTGCTGCCCGGGCCGTAACGGCGAGGCGCCCTGCACCTGCCAGCGTTCGCCCTGCAGCGCTACCCAACCGGCGCGCGGATCGTCGTCACGTACCGCAGCAACCGCTACCAGGCTGCCCACCAGAGTGCTGCCACCGGCCACCTGCTGACGCCGCCTGGCCCGCAGGGCCATGCTGACGATGGCCAGGATCGCCGCTGCGCTGATCAGCGCCAGGGTGAAGATCAGCGCCAGCGGGATGCCGAAGCCCGGCACGTCGGTGTCGATCAGGATCAGCCCGCCGAAGACGAACGCCACCACCCCGCCGATGCCGAGTACGCCGAAGCTGGGCAGGAAGGCTTCGGCAGTGATGAAGGCAATGCCGAGCAGGATCAACGCCACCCCCGCATAGTTCACCGGTAGCAGTTGCAGGGCGTAGAGCGCGAGCACCAGACTGATGCCACCGAGCACACCACCGACGCCGCTGCCGGGATTGGAGAACTCGAAGAACAGGCCGTAGACACCGATCATCATCAGAATCAGCGCCACGCTGGGGTTGGTGATCACCGCCAGCAGCCGGGTACGCCAGTCCGGCGCATGGCTGATCAGCGGCGCACCGGCGGTAGCCAGGGTGACTTCGACGCCTGCAGCTGGCAGGGTCTTGCCGTCCAGCTGGCGCAGCAGGTCGCTCAGGTCCTTGGCCAGATAGTCGATCACCTTCTGCTCCAGCGCTTCTTCGGCGGATAGACTGACGGCCTCGCGCACTGCCCGCTCAGCCCACTCGGCATTGCGCCCGCGCATATTCGCCAGGCCGCGAATGTAGGCGGCAGCGTCATTGACCTGCTTGGCGGTCATGGCATCGGCCGAACCCTTTTCGCCTTGCTCGGGCTTGTCCGTCTCACCCTTGTCAGCCCCCTCTGGTTTGCTTGGCGAGCCCGGCATGCCGATGGCCACCGGCGTGGCGGCGCCGAGGTTGGTTCCCGGCGCCATGGCAGCGACATGGCTAGCATAGAGGATGTAGGTGCCGGCGCTGGCCGCCCGCGCACCGCCCGGGGCGACATAACTGGCCACTGGGATCGGGCTGGCAAGAATCGCCTTGATGATCGCGCGCATGGAGCTATCCAGGCCGCCGGGCGTGTCGATCTCGATCAGCACCAACTGCGCGCCCTCGTCCACCGCCTTGGCCAGGCCACGTACGAGATAGTCGGCACTGGCCGGGCCGATCACTCCATCCACCTGCAAGCGCACCACCGCGCCCGGCGCCGCACTCGCCCCCACCGACCCGCAGAGGATCAGGGCACACAGACACAGACGCAACCAGCCAGGCAACACGTTCGACTCCCAGGCCCCGCAGTGATACCGGACAGGTGGCGGAGGGCCTTTGTTTAGCATAGTCCATGCCCCCAGCGGGTCCCGCGACAGGGCTGGCGGATGTGCTACAGGGGATGTACGGGTGCGCCAGCGGTTGCTCGCTGCAGGAGCGGACTTTTCCGCGAGACGGACGACGAAATCGCGAAAGGGGCTGGCCCGAACAGATTGCCGGCAGACAGATACCCAGTGACTGGCCAGTTCCGGTAGGCTGCTCAGATCTTTTCCGACCAGACGACCTATGCCCCGACCTCGCCTTCGCCAATCACTGCGCCGCCTCTGGGCACTGGACAAGTTCAGCGCCAGCCTGCGGGTATTCATCGCCCTGGCCGGAGCCCTGGCGCTGTGCTGGTGGCAGGGCTGGATGCATGGGCTGATCCCCCTGTTTCTCGGCATCATCGCCAGCGCCCTGACCGAGACCGACGACAGCTGGCAAGGCCGCCTCGGCGCGGTGCTGGTCACCTTGGCCTGCTTCAGCGCGGCGGCCTATGCGGTGGAATTCCTCTTCCCCTATCCCTGGCTGTTCGTCATCGCCCTGGCCTTTTCCGCCTTCTGCCTGACCATGCTCGGCGCACTCGGTGAGCGCTTCGCCACCCTGGGTTCCGGCACCCTGATCCTCGCGGTGTACAGCATGATCGGCGTCGAGCAGCGCGGCGGCGTCGCCGGCCTGTGGCTGGAGCCGCTGCTGCTGGTGGCTGGTGCCGCCTGGTACGGCCTGCTGTCGGTGATCTGGCACGCGCTGTTCGCCCATCAGCCGGTGCAACTCGCCCTGGCCCGGCTGTTTCGCGAACTGGGCAAGTACCTCAAACTCAAGGCAGCGCTGTTCGAACCCGTGCGCCAGCTGGATGTGGAACAACGCCGTCTGGAGTTGGCCAAGCAGAATGGCCGCGTCGTCTCCGCGCTCAACGCGGCCAAGGAGATCATCCTGCATCGGGTCGGGGGTGGTCGGCCGGCACCAAAGGTCAATCGCTACCTGAAGCTGTACTTCCTCGCCCAGGACATTCACGAACGCGCCAGCTCGTCGCACTACCCTTACAACGAACTGGCCGAAGCCTTCTTCCACAGCGATGTGCTGTTTCGCTGCCAGCGCTTGCTGCGCCTGCACGGCGAAGCCTGCCAGCGCCTGGGCAGCGCCATCGAGTTGCGCCAGCCGTTCGAATACCGCGAGCTGTGCAGCCAGGCCCTGGAAGACCTGCATGCCTCGCTCGACCACCTGCACCTGCAGAGCAACCCGGCCTGGCGCCGCCTGCTGCGCTCGCTCGGCGCCCTGGCCGGCAACCTCGCCAGCCTCGACCTGCTACTCGGTAACGCCAGCAACCCCGACGCCCTGGCCGATGAGCAGGACAGCAGCCTGCTGGATCGCGAACCGCATTCGTTGCGCGAGGTCATCGAGCGTATCGGCCAGCAACTGACACCCACCTCGCTGCTGTTTCGCCACGCGCTGCGCCTGTCCATCGCTCTGGCTGCCGGTTACGGCCTGCTGCACCTGATTCATCCGACCCAGGGCTACTGGATTCTGCTGACCACCCTGTTCGTCTGTCAGCCGAACTACGGCGCCACGCGTCTCAAGCTGGTGCAGCGCATCGTCGGTACCCTGATCGGCTTGGCGTTAGGCTGGGCATTGATCGACCTGTTTCCCGACCCGCGCATCCAGGCCCTGTTCGCCGTGGTCGCTGGCGTCGCCTTCTTCGCCACACGCAGCACCCGCTACACCCTGGCCACGGCGGCGATCACCCTGCTGGTGCTGTTCTGCTTCAACCAGATCGGCGATGGCTACGGCCTGTTCCTGCCGCGCCTGGTCGACACCCTGCTCGGCGGCATGCTGGCCGGGCTGGCGGTGTTCCTGATCCTGCCAGACTGGCAGGGTCGGCGCCTGGGGCGCATGTTGGCGAACACACTGAGCTGCAACAGCGCCTACCTGCGGCAGATCATCGCCCAGTACGCACACGGCAAGCGTGACGACCTCGGCTACCGCCTGGCCCGACGCAACGCGCACAACGCCGACGCGGCACTGTCCACCACCCTCGGCAACATGCTGATGGAGCCTGGCCACTTCCGTAAGGACGCCGACCTCGGCTTTCGCTTTCTGGTGCTGTCGCACACCCTGCTCAGCTATCTCTCCGGGCTCGGCGCCCATCGTGGCGAGCAGTTGCCGCAGGCAGCCCAGGCACAATTGCTGGAACAGGCCGAAGCGCTGGCGAGCAGCCTCGATGAAATCGCCACCGGCCTGCGCGGCGAGCAGCCGCTGGCCATCCACAGCGATGAAGAACAGGCACTGGCGCAAAGCCTGGAGCAGATTGCCGACGACGTCGACGAACGCCAACGTCTGGTGCAGACGCAACTGGCACTGATCTGCCGCCAGCTGGCGCCACTGCGCACCTTGGCCGCGCATCTGCAGAAGGATCGCCACTAGCAGGCTCATGGGGCTTTCTGCCACTATCTGACGACGCCTAGTCCCCAGGCCTTGCCCATGCCAGCCAACCGACACACCACCCTCGCCTACCTGGTCTCGTTGCCGGGTCTGCTGCTGGTGTGCAGTCTGCTTTTGGCCAGCCAGGTCACCCTCGCCAGCACACGCCTGGGTGACAGCAGCGCAGCACAGGATCTCTACGGCCTGGTCGACTTTCTCGCCGATCCCCAGAGCGCCCTGAGCCTGGACGACGTTCGCGCTGCCGATGCCCCTTTCCAGCCCTCGTTGAACCGCCGTGACCTCAGCTTCGGCTATGTGCCGGGGGTGATCTGGCTGCGCCTGGCGCTGCAATCGGATGCCCAGCAAACACGCGTCTGGCGCCTGGAACTGAATTACGCCTCGCTGGACGAGGTACGCCTGTATGACATCGGCGCCGATGGCGTGCGCGAGTCGCGCAGCGGCGACACCGTCCCCTACGCGCAGCGCAGCGTCGGCCATCGCAACCCGGTATTCGAGATCACTCTGCAGCCCGGCGAGCAGCGAACGCTGTACCTGCGCGTCGACTCGCGCGGCAGCATGACCCTCAGCGGCGCGCTGATGTCTTCGCGCGATTTCGAGCAGCACAGCCAGAACGGCTACCTGGTGCATGCCATCTACTTCGGCGTGCTGATCGCCCTGGGGCTGTACAACCTGCTGCTGTTTCTCGCCCTGCGCGAGCGGCCTTTCCTCAATTACGTGCTGTTCATGTTCGCCTTCGCCCTCAGCGTGCTGTCGCTCAATGGTCTTGGTGCGCAGTATCTGTGGTCCGAAGCCGCGCCCTGGAGCAACCGCATGCTGCCGGTCAGCCTGACGACGGCGGCGCTGCTGTCGGTGGTTTTTGCGCGCAGCTTTCTCGACACCCGCCAGTGGCTGCCACGCTGGGACAAGGGCCTGCTGATGCTGTCCATCGCCATCGGTGCGGCCGTCTTGGCCAGCGTGCTGCTGCCATTGCAGCGCGCGCTGCAACTGATGTCGCTGACCGGCCTGATCGCCACCCTGACGCTGCTGCTGACCAGCTTCGTCTGCATTGGCTACCGGGTGCCCGGCGCTCGCCTGTTCGCCCTGGCCTGGCTGATGCTGCTGACCGGCGCGGTGCTGCTGGCGCTACGCAACTTCGCCCTGATTCCGTCGAACTTCCTTACCCTGTACGCCATGCAGATCGGCTCGGGGCTGGAGATGATCCTGCTGTCCTTCGCCCTGGCAGCACGCTTCAACGAACTCAAGCGCCAACGCGAAGCCGCGCTGCAGCTCAACGAGCAGATCCTCGCCAAGCGCGTCACCGAACGCACCCAGGCCCTGGAACAGGCCAATCAGCGCCTCAGTGAGCTGGCCCTGCAGGACCCACTGACTGGCCTGGCCAACCGCACCGCCCTGCAGCAACACCTGGAGCAGGCACTGGCGCGCAGCCAACGCCGCAACGAACTGCTTGCCGTGATGCTGATCGACCTGGACGGTTTCAAGCCGATCAACGACCAGCACGGCCATGGCTACGGCGACCTGGTACTGGCCGAAGTGGCGCAGCGCCTGCGGCAATACGTGCGCGATACCGATCTGCCTGCGCGCCTCGGCGGTGACGAGTTCGTGGTGATCTGCGAGAGCGTGCAATCGGCCGAAGATGCGCACGACCTGGCCAAACGTCTGCTGGAAGGGCTGGACACGCCGATGTACCTGGAAGATCGTGCCGTACGCGTCGGCGCCAGCATCGGCATCGCCCTTAGCCGCGGCGCCGACAATGCCACCATGCTGATTCGCCTGGCTGATGCCGCCATGTACCGGGCCAAGGCCGAAGGTCGCAACCGCGTGCAACTGGCCACCCAATACCTTTGAACAGGAGCCGCAGCCTAGTGCCAGCCAGTTAACTATCAGCGCAGCGAATGCGTATGAGCGGCGCCCCGCCGCGAATCAGTGCAACACGCACTTGCAAGCTTCGCCCCGGGGCGGGGCTCCTACACAAGGCCACCTTGCAAGCCCTGCCTGATCGGCGTCAGGCCGTCATCTCTTCATCAACTCGAACCCGATAGCACACCATGGACAAGAATCTGCTGCTGCAAGACGTACTCAGCCATCTGCAGACCGACCTCGAACAGGCCAGCCTCGCCGCCCTCAGCGCCCACGAAGCGGCCACCCACGAAGAGAACGTCGCCGAGAACAAGTACGACACCCTGGGCCTGGAGGCCGCCTACCTGGCCAGCGGTCAGGCGCGCCGCGTCGAAGAACTGCGCCAGACCCTGATCACCTGGCGCCAATTGCGCCCGCGCCCCTTCGATATCGAGCAGGGTATCGAGCTCGGTGCACTGGTGCAGCTTGCGGCCGAGGATGGCCACGAACAATGGCTGTTCCTTGGTCCTCCAGGCGCCAGCATGAAACTGGCCGACCAGACCATCCAGGTGCTCGGCAATACCGCACCGCTCGGGAAATTGCTGCTCGGCAAGAGGCCCGGCGACGAGATAAGCCTGCCAGTAGGGAGTCGGCAGCAGGTTTTCGAGGTGCTGGCAGTCACGTAAGCGGAACTATCTGAGCTAGGGTTGGTAATTAGCGATGAACACCATGCCTAGCGAGAGCCAATACCATGGAAAATCCAGTCCACAGCCTGCCAGCCCTGTTCAAGCAACTCGGCCTGCCTGACGATGCCGCCAGCATCAATGCCTTCATCAGCACCCATTCGCCGCTGCCGGATGCATGCAAACTGTCCGAGGCCCCATTCTGGACGCCAGCGCAGGCCGCGCTGCTACGCGAGGAAATTCTCGAAGACGCCGACTGGGCAGAAGTAGTCGATCAGCTCAACCTGCGCCTGCACGGCTGAGCTCACAGGTCAGCGCATCGGCTACTCAGTTGGCCGCCGTCATCTCGCGCCAGGTCAGGTACATGCGCAGGTCGAACTCGATCTGCGCATAGCCCGGCAGCATGTGGTCGCACAGCTTGTAGAAGGCCTTGTTGTGCTCGCTCTCTTTCAGGTGCGCCAGTTCGTGCACCACGATCATCTGCAAGAAGGCCGGCGCGGCGTCGCGAAACAGCGAGGCAACGCGAATTTCCTTCTTCGCCTTGAGCTTGCCGCCCTGCACCCGCGAGACCGCCGTATGCAGGCCCAGCGCGCGGTGGGTAAGGTCGAGTCGATTGTCGTAGAGCACCTTGTCGATGGCCGGCGCATTCTTCAGGTGTTCCTGCTTAAGCGCCATCACGTAGCCATACAGCGCCTTGTCGCTCTGCACTTCATGCCGACCCGGATAGCGCTGCGCCAGGTAGTCACCGAGCCGATCATCGGCGATCAGCTGACGAACCTGCTGCTGCAAGGCGGCCGGATAACCCTGTAGATACTTCAACGCTACGATCCCACATTCATCAGGACCGCCAGTGTAACGGATGCGGCATTACTCGCTGGGCACCACACGCAGCAGGCGCCCCTCTGGGTTATCGGTGAGCAGATAGAGCGCACCATCCGGCCCGCTGCGCACATCGCGAATGCGCTCGTCCAGCTCCTCGAAGAGGATTTCCTCACCGGCCAGCATGCCGTCACGGACACGGACGCGGCGTACGCTGCGCTCGGCCAGGGTGGCCGCGAACAAGTCACCCTGCCAGTCGGGGAACAGCTCGCCGCGATACAGGGTCAGGCTCGACGGCGCCACCGAGGGCGTCCAGTGCAACAGTGGCGAGGTCAACCCTGGCAGCTCAGTGTAGGGGCTGACGCGCGCACCGGTGTAATCGATACCGAAGGTTGCCAGCGGCCAGCCATAGTTGTTGCCGGCCTCGATCAGATTGAGTTCGTCACCCCCGCGCGGGCCGTGCTCATGGCTGTACAGGCGATCGTGTTCGGCATCGAAGAAGATACCCTGCACGTTGCGGTGGCCAAGGCTGTAGATCTCCGGCGCGGCGCCCTCCTGACCGAGCAACGGGTTGTCCTGCGGCACGCTGCCGTCGCGGTTCAGGCGCACGATCTTGCCCAGGTGGTTGGCCGGGTTCTGCGCCTGCTCACGCCAGTCGAAGCCGTCGCCCAGGGTCAGCACCAGGGTCTTGTCGGCGAGAAAGGCGATACGCCCACCGTAGTGCGCGGCGCCGGCCTTGAGCGGCTGGGCGGTGAACAACACCTCGAAGTCGTGCAGCTCGTCATCCACCAGGCGGGCACGCGCCAGACGCGTGTTGTTGGCCTCCAGCGAGCCGTGCGCGTAGGTCAGATACAGCCAGCGGTTGTCGCTGTAGTCCGGGTCCAGCGCCACCTCCATCAGCCCGGCCTGAGCAGCGATGAAGACCTCGGGCAGGCCCGCCACCGGCTCGGGATCGACACTGCCGTCGGCTTCGATGATGCGCAGTCGCCCGACACGCTCGGTGACCAGCATGCGTCCGTCCGGGAGGAAGGCCACGGCCCAGGGATTCTCCAGCCCTTCGCTGAAGGTTTCGATGCGGTAATCCAGGGCCAGCAGTGGCGTACTGACGAACAGGGCGCAGAGCATCAGCGCGCGGGTGCTTCTCAACATAGGCAACGCCCTGTCACAGAGAATCGGAAGAAGTCGGCTGCGTCCGGTAGCGCACCCGCCGACCGAGCAAGCCGAACAGCAGCGCACCAACGCTGCCGCAGGCCATCAGTCCGAGCGTGCCGAACGGGCTGCGGTCGGCGGCGATCAGCGTCGGCATCGGTGCCAGCGCATTGGCCAGCGCCAGCGCCGTCCAGATCGCTGCCGCGCCCGCCAGCACGAAGATCAGCCACCGTAGCGACGGCATGCGCCGCGCCAACCAGGCAGCCAGCGGCAGGGCGAACAGAAAGCCCAGCGCACTGAGCAGGGCGAAGGTCGGCGCGAAACCGAGCAGATCGAGACAGGTGGTGCCAACGCGCACATCCAGCGGCATCGGTGCACCGAGCGCCTGCAAGGCGGCGAGGTTGGTCTGGGTCTGGAAGATCGAGGCAAGCAGCGAGGCCAGCAACACGGCGAGGAGGAAAGCGAGCAACAGACGTGGCTTGCTGGACATGGGGGGCAGTTTCCCGGAACGACAGTGCGCGAATTATGGCGCACCCCACTCACCGTTATGCCCCAGGTGTTTTACAGGGTTTTACCTGCGCCAGACCCGGTTCGATCGAAAACGGCAGGGATCGAAAGCCCAATGATAATGACTTTATATTGGCGCCAATAAAGCGACAGACGGTCATCACGCTTTCGCCACGGTTGCCGTTATAAAGCGCGCCACGAGCGCACTCGCTGCTCGTGACAGGCAGCCCTGCCACCCTTCTAGCTCGCGTGTCACACGCTGGAACGCCAAGTAAGCCGTTACTGACTCCTGGATGAGATGTGCCCCCGACTGAAGTTTCCGTTATTCAGGAGCTTTGAACATGATCGAACTCGCCATGTGGAACCTCAGCATTCCAGTCGGCGTCCCCGCGACCACCATCGAGACCCGCGTTCTGGCCGGTGGTTATCAGGATCACTATTTCCAGTCCAAAGATGGCGCCATCTTCTTCTGGTCACCGGTCAATGGCACCACCACCGAAAGTGCCAGTTATCCACGCAGCGAACTGCGCGAGACCTACGCCGACGGCAGCCTGCGCAACTGGACCTACCCCGGCGCCGACCATTTCCTGCGCGCCGCACTGAGCGTCAGCCAGGTGCCGTCGACCGGCAAGATCGTCATCGGCCAGATCCATGCCTACAAGAGCTCGATGCCGCTGCTCAAGCTGGAGTACCAGTACAAGACCAAGACCGCCAGCGGCAACATCGTCGCCAAGGTACGCATGACGCCGAATGCCGAGATTCAGACGGTAACCGTGGCCAGTGGCATCGCGCTCAATCAGGCGTTCAGCTATGCGATCAACCTGAAGCCCGACGGCACCCTGGCGATCCAGCTCGACAGGACCAGCTGGAGCACCCGCCTGGACTCATCCTGGGCGGCCAAACCGCTGTATTTCAAGGCCGGCGTCTACACCCAGGACAACACCGGCTACGAGACCGAAGCCGGCGCTGCGCGCTTCGACCAGTTGAGCATCGAGCATCGCGCGTTGCTCAGCACAGCGCCCTGAGCCCCAAACGCCAGGCATGAAAAAGCCGCGACGCTAGCGCAATCGCGGCTTTCGGCTGGTCCGGGCGGGCGTTGGCCCGCGCCGGATCAGTTGACCTTGGCGTTCAGCTCGCCGCTGGCATAGCGCTGGTACATGCCTTCCAGGGAGATCGGTTTGATCTTGGAGGCGTTACCGGCGGTGCCGAAGGCTTCGTAGCGGGCGATGCAGATGTCACGCATGGCGACGATGGTCTTGGCGAAGAACTTGCGCGGGTCGAACTCGCTCGGGTGCTCGGCCATCATGCGGCGAATGGCACCGGTAGAGGCCAGACGCAGGTCGGTATCGATATTGACCTTGCGCACGCCGTGCTTGATGCCTTCGACGATTTCCTCGACCGGCACACCGTAGGTTTCCTTGATGTCGCCGCCGAATTCGTTGATCACCTTCAGCCATTCCTGCGGCACGGAGGAAGAGCCGTGCATCACCAGGTGGGTGTTGGGGATGCGCTTGTGGATTTCCTTGATGCGCTCGATGGAGAGCACGTCGCCGGTTGGCGGCTTGGTGAACTTGTAGGCGCCGTGGCTGGTGCCGATGGCGATGGCCAGGGCATCGACCTGGGTCTTCTTGACGAAGTCAGCGGCCTCTTCCGGATCAGTCAGCAGTTGGCTGTGATCCAGCACGCCCTCGGCGCCGACGCCGTCTTCTTCACCAGCCATGCCGGTTTCCAGGCTGCCCAGGCAGCCCAGCTCGCCTTCCACCGACACGCCGCAGGCGTGGGCGAAGGCTACGGTCTGCTGGGTCACGCGGACGTTGTAGTCGTAGTCGGCCGGGGTCTTGCCGTCTTCCTTGAGCGAGCCGTCCATCATCACCGAGGAAAAGCCCAGCTGGATGGAGCGCTGGCAGACGTCAGGGCTGGTGCCGTGGTCCTGGTGCATGCACACCGGGATGTGCGGGAATTCTTCGATGGCAGCCAGGATCAGGTGGCGCAGGAACGGCGCACCAGCGTACTTGCGGGCACCAGCGGAGGCCTGGACGATGACCGGCGAATCGGTCTTGTCGGCGGCTTCCATGATGGCGCGCATCTGCTCGAGGTTGTTGACGTTGAAAGCCGGCACGCCGTAGCCGAATTCGGCGGCGTGGTCGAGCATCTGGCGCATGCTGATAAGTGCCATGGTGTTTCTGTCTCCCGGTTTGGAGGTCGTTAATCGTGCAAGCCTGCCGCAGGGGCAGGCGTTGTTCAAGTTTCGTGAAGCTGGGGCATGCCCGCAGCTCTTGTCTCGGCGTCGCCGAAGGTGTTACGGGGCCTTGCAGCCGCGGCCTATCAGGTCATCGGTCGCCGTCCAGTAGACCAGGCCTTCCTCACCCTTGGTGTGGAAGGACAGACGCCCGTCGCTGTACAGCGCGCCAGATCCTGCCGGCTCCTGAGTCAGACGATAGACGATGTCGTCACCGCCCAGGCGCACATCCACCTGGTCGACGCTGCCGTTGGCGAAGCGCCACAGCACTTCGGTCTGGCTGTCGCATACCCAGCGATTCCACTGATCCGGCGCGGCCGGCTGGCTACTGCAGGCTGCCAGCACCAGGGCAATGGCAGCGAGCCCTGTCAATTTGATCCCGCTCAATTACCTCTCCTCGTCAGCAACGCTGTTCCGGCGCCGGGCCAGTAGGCTGGCCAGTACTTTCCTCGACACGCTGATCATCCTGAGTGGTCGGGGTTTCGATCTGCGCAGGGCTGAATACCTCGCAGGCCGACTCCCTTCCTGCGCCGGCACAACCGGCCAGCAACATACCAATCACGCTCAATGCGGCTAACTTGTCCATGACATGACTCCTTGTTCGATGATCCAGTTTTCTACAGACCATCCGTTCACGTCAGGGTTTAATCCGCGGCGGGTGAAGGACTCTCCTTCACCCTAGTCGGTGTTTATTGCGCGCGTTGCTCCAGCACTTCCACGGCCGGCAGCACCTTGCCTTCGACGAACTCGAGGAAAGCGCCACCACCGGTGGAAATGTAGGAAATCTTCTCGGCCACGCCGTATTTGTCGATGGCCGCCAGGGTGTCGCCACCGCCAGCAATGGAGAACGCCGGGCTTTCAGCGATGGCCAGGGCCAGGGCCTTGGTGCCGTTGCCGAACTGGTCGAACTCGAACACGCCGACCGGGCCGTTCCACAGGATGGTCTGCGAGGCCTTGAGCATCTCGGCGAACATCGCCGCAGTCTGCGGGCCGATGTCGAGGATCATGTCGTCTTCAGCCACGTCCTTGACCGCCTTGACGGTGGCGGAGGCCGATTCGGCGAATTCCTTGGCCACCACCACGTCGACCGGCAGCGGTACGCTGACCTTGGCCGCGATGGCCTTGGCGGTGTCGACCAGGTCGGCCTCGTACAGCGACTTGCCCACCGGCAGGCCGGCTGCGGCGAGGAAGGTGTTGGCGATGCCGCCACCGACGATCAGCGAGTCGCAGATGTCGGCCAGGGAGTTGAGCACGTCGAGCTTGGTCGACACCTTGGAGCCGGCGACGATGGCCAGCATCGGCCGCGCCGGTTTGTCCAGAGCCTTGCCCAGGGCGTCCAGCTCGGCAGCCAGCAACGGGCCGGCACAGGCGACCTTGGCGAACTTGGCCACGCCATGGGTCGAGCCCTGGGCGCGGTGAGCGGTACCGAAGGCGTCCATCACGAACACGTCGCACAGCGCCGCATACTGCTGGGCCAGCTCATCGGTGTTCTTCTTCTCGCCCTTGTTGAAGCGCACGTTCTCCAGCAGCACCAGCTCACCGGCCTTGATCTCGACACCGCCGAGGTAGTCCTTGACCAGCGGCACGTCGCGACCGAGCGCCTTGCTCAGGTAGGCGGCGACCGGCGCCAGGCTGTCTTCCTCGCTGTACACGCCCTCTTCCGGACGGCCCAGGTGCGAGCAGACCAGTACGGCAGCGCCCTTTTCCAGCGCCAGCTTGATGGTCGGCAAGGAGGCGAGGATACGCGCGTCGCTCTTGACCACACCGTCCTTCACCGGGACGTTGAGGTCTTCGCGGATCAACACGCGCTTACCAGCGAGGTCGAGGTCGGTCATCTTCAGAACGGTCATGGATCAGTCCTTCACAAAGGCTGGTTGTACGGAGGAAGTGGATACAGCGAGAAAATGTTCAGCGACATCGAGCATGCGGTTGGCAAACCCCCACTCGTTGTCGAACCAGGCCAGCAGGTTGACCAGGCGCGGGCCGGACACGCGGGTCTGGCTGCCGTCGACGATGGCCGAGTGCGGGTCGTGGTTGAAGTCGCAGCTGGCGTGCGGCAGCTCGGTGTAGGCCAGCAGTCCCTTGAGCGGGCCACTTTCCGCCGCCTGACGCAGCACGCGGTTGATCTCTTCTGCGGAGGTGTCGCGCGCAGTCTGCAGGGTGATGTCCAGGCAGGAGACGTTGACCGTCGGCACGCGGATGGCCTTGGCCTGGATACGCCCGGCAAGCTCCGGCAGCAGACGCTCGATACCCCGGGCCAGACCGGTGGACACCGGAATTACCGATTGGAAGGCCGAGCGCGTGCGGCGCAGGTCTTCGTGGTGATAGGCATCGATCACTGGTTGGTCGTTCATCGCCGAATGGATGGTGGTAATGGAGACGTACTCCAGACCCACCACCTCATCGAGAAGTTTCAACAGCGGCACGCCGCAGTTGGTGGTACAGGACGCATTCGACACCAGACGCTCGGCACCGCTCAGGCACTGCTGATTGACCCCGTAGACCACGGTGGCGTCGATATCCGCCTCGCTCGCCATCGGCTGTGACAGCAGTACCCGCGGCGCGCCGGCATCGAGAAAACGCTTGGCATCAGCACGCGTGGTGTATTGCCCGGAGCATTCCAGCAGCAGATCGATATCCAGCGCCGCCCAGTCGATGGCCTCGGGTTCGCTCTGGCGCAGCACCTTCACGCAGTCGCCGTTGATGTGCAGGCAGTCGCCATCTACCTTCACCTCGCCGGGAAAGCGCCCGTGGGTGGAGTCGAAGCGGGTCAGGTATTCGATACTGGCCTGGTCGGCCAGATCGTTCAGCGCGACGATTTCCAGGCTCGCTGAATTGCCACGCTCGTGCAGCGCGCGCAGCACGCAACGGCCGATGCGGCCATAACCGTTGAGGGCGACACGATAGGGGCGATTGGACATAAGAGGTCTCGGATGAACGTAAGGTGGATCGCGCTTCATCGATCCACCGGGCGCTGTAACGTGGATGAACAGGGCGCCAGTTACGCGCCCCGATCCACCACTACAGCGTCGTTCTCAACTCAGGCGTCCAGCAGTTCTTCGGCAGTGGCGACGATGTTGTCG
The DNA here is from genome assembly GCF_002803095.1 of Pseudomonas sp. ZH-FAD. Classification (GTDB taxonomy): domain Bacteria; phylum Pseudomonadota; class Gammaproteobacteria; order Pseudomonadales; family Pseudomonadaceae; genus Aquipseudomonas. The sequence continues at coordinate 47,638 of NZ_PGLR01000008.1, forward strand.
ACGGTGAAGCCGAAGTGCTCGAACAGGGCTGGAGCCGGGGCCGACTCGCCGAAGCTGGTCATGCCGATGATGCGACCTTCCAGGCCCACGTACTTGTACCAGTAGTCGGCGTGCGAGGCCTCGATGGCGATGCGCGCACCGACCTGCAGCGGCAGCACGTCCTGCTTGTAGCCGGCGTCCTGAGCGTCGAACACACTGGTGGACGGCATCGACACCACGCGCACCTTGCGCCCGGCGGCGGTCAGTTTGTCGTAGGCGGCCACGGCCAGACCGACTTCCGAACCGGTGGCGATCAGGATCAGCTCCGGCTCGCCAGCGCTGTCCTTGAGCACGTATCCGCCACGCTCGATATCACTAAGCTGCTGGGCATCGCGGCTCTGGTGCGGCAGGTTCTGGCGGCTGAACACCAGGGCGCTCGGGCCGTCGGCGCGCTCGATGGCGTATTTCCAGGCCACGGCGGACTCCACGGCATCGGCCGGGCGCCAGGTGTCGAGGTTCGGCGTGCCACGCAGGCTGGCCAGTTGCTCGATCGGCTGGTGGGTCGGGCCGTCTTCGCCGAGACCGATGGAGTCGTGGGTGAACACGTACAGCACACGCTTCTTCATCAGCGCGGACATGCGCACGGCGTTGCGCGCGTACTCCATGAAGATCAGGAAGGTCGCGCCGTACGGCACGAAACCGCCGTGCAGGGCGATACCGTTCATGATCGCGCTCATGCCGAACTCGCGCACGCCGTAGAACATGTAGTTGCCGGACGCGTCTTCAGCGGAGACACCCTTGCAGCCCTTCCACAGGGTCAGGTTGGAGCCGGCCAGGTCGGCCGAACCGCCAAGGAACTCCGGCAGCAGCGGACCGAAGGCATTCAGCGCGTTCTGGCTGGCCTTACGGCTGGCGATGGTCTCGCCCTTCTCGGCGACGTCCTTGATATAGGCAGCGGCCTTCTCGGCGAAGTCGGCCGGCAGCTCACCGGCAATACGGCGCTTGAACTCGGCAGCCAGCTCGGGATGGGCAGCGGCGTAGGCGGCAAACTTGTCATTCCAGGCGGCTTCGGCAGCAGCGCCGGCTTCCTTGGCGTCCCATTCGGCGTAGATTTCAGCCGGGATTTCGAACGGGCCATGGTTCCAGCCCAGCGCGGCGCGGGTCAGGGCGATTTCATCGTTGCCCAGCGGCGCACCGTGGCACTCTTCCTTGCCCTGCTTGTTCGGCGAACCGAAGCCGATGGTGGTCTTGCAGCAGATCAGGGTCGGCTGGTCCACGCTCTTGCGCGCGGTCTCGATGGCCATCTTGATCTCTTCGGCGTCGTGGCCGTCGACATTGCGAATCACCTGCCAGCCGTAGGCTTCGAAGCGCTTCGGCGTGTCGTCGGTGAACCAGCCCTCGACTTCACCGTCGATGGAGATGCCGTTGTCGTCGTAGAAGGCGATCAGTTTGCCCAGGCCCAGGGTGCCGGCCAGCGAGCAGACTTCGTGGGAAATGCCTTCCATCATGCAGCCGTCGCCGAGGAACACGTAAGTGTTGTGGTCGACGATGTTGTGGCCTTCACGGTTGAACTGCGCACCCAGCACCTTCTCGGCGATGGCGAAGCCGACGGCGTTGGCGATGCCCTGGCCGAGCGGGCCGGTGGTGGTCTCGACACCCGGGGTGTAACCGTATTCCGGGTGGCCCGGGGTACGGCTGTGCAACTGGCGGAACTGCTTGAGGTCTTCGATGCCGAGGTCGTAGCCAGTCAGATGCAGCAGCGAATAGATCAGCATCGAGCCATGGCCGTTGGACAGCACGAAGCGGTCACGGTCGGCGAAGTTCGGGTTGCTCGGGTTGTGCTTGAGGTAGTCGCGCCACAGCACTTCGGCGATGTCCGCCATACCCATGGGGGCACCGGGGTGGCCGCTGTTGGCTTTCTGCACGGCATCCATGCTCAGGGCACGAATGGCATTGGCTCGCTCACGACGGCTGGGCATCGCTGAATCTCCTACGGGGGCTGCTTCTGAATGAAGGGGGCGAAAAAAGACGCCTATTTTCGCCCAGCCGGCCCCCATGGGGCAATGACAGATGGTCGTAGAGACCAAATCAGCCCGCCTGTTCGCTCAGAACGCTCACCGCCGGGCTGCCCGGTCCGCCCAGACAAGGTGCCTGAAACAACTCGCCATGCCAGACGCCGGCGAGCGTGCGACTGAATACCAGCGTCCAGACCGCCGCCAGTTGCACCGCCAGCAGCAGACCGATGAAGGCGAACAGGCTCAAACCGGTCACGGCCTGCAACTCGAAGGTGGCCAGGGCGAATACCCCCAGCGGAAAGGTAAAACCCCACCAGCCGAGGTTGAACGGCATGTTGTCGCGGATGTAGTGACGGGTGAACAGTGTGGCGATCACCAGCCACCACAGCCCAGCGCCCCACAAGGCCAAGCCGCCGATCAGACCGAAATCCCGCGCCAGCTCGGCGGCGCTGACCAGCGGCGTACCGGCAAAAGCCAGCGGCGCCGCCTGACCCATGCTGAGCAAGCCCAGACAGCCGGTAGCCAGCGGCCCTAGCGGCAGCCAGCTGGTGGCGGCGAAATCGGTATCCGGCAATTTGTGCAGGGCCAGGCGCAGCAACACCAGAGTGATCAGCGAGAACGCCAGCGACAGCGACAATCCCCAGAGCACGAAACCGGCGACCAGCAACTGTTGCGCCGCCTCGGCCGCCAGATGCGGCGCCAGCGCCCCTGCCGTGCTGGCGGCGACCTCCGGTGCGACGATAGGTAGCAGCCAGACCGCGGTGAGTTTCTCCAGCGCATGATGCTGGCGGGTGAACATCAGATAGGGCACCAACAGGGCGCCAAGCAGCGCCAGCGCCGCATCCAGCCACCACAGCGCATGGGCCAGCGCGTAGATTCCCTCGCCCCAGCGCGGCACGCCGAACAGCAGCAAGCCCTTGATCAGAACCGCCAGGCCCATGGGAATGGCACCAAGGAACATGGACTGCACCGGATGCAACAACATCGGCCAGATGGTTTCGCGAAACAGCGCCAGGCGCAGCAGAAACAGCAGGCTGAACAGCGCGAACAGACCGACCGCGACAAACCACAACCCCTCGGCAAGCATCGACAATCCCGGCAAAGGCCAGGGCAGATGAGCGATCACCAACGCCAGCACACCAGTGCCCATGGTCACGGCGAACCAGCTGGGAGTGAAATGGCGAATGAAAGCCAGGGGCTCGGGTAAACGGCTGAAGGGGCGCGGCATGAGTCGGGTGGTCCCGTGACATGAGTGATGGCACAAGGGTAAGAATTGGCTTGCCATATGAAAAATACATATTCAGCATTCGATGCATACCTTTCACTTATGCATTAACCATGAACCTGCACCATCTCAAGGTCTTCCTGGCCGTGGCAGAGGCCGGCAGCATCAGCGCCGGAGCCGAGCGCCTGCACATCAGCCAGCCTGCCGTAACGCGGGAGATTCGCGACCTCGAAGCCAGCCTCGACCTGCGCCTGTTCGATCGCCAGCCACGCGGCGTGCGACTGACCGAAGGAGGCCTGCGTCTGCACGACTATGCGCGACGCATCTTCGCCCTGGAGCGCGCCGCCGAACGCGACCTGCGTGACTTCGCCCAACTGGAGCAGGGCGAGCTGCATCTGGGCGCCAGCGCCACGCTCGGCGCCTACCTGCTGCCGCCCCTGCTCACCCGTTTTCGCGCCCTGCATCCACAGATATTCGTCAGCCTGGAAGTCAGCAACACCGACGTCGTGACCCGGCAACTGGACGAGGGCCGCATCAGCCTGGGCTTCGTCGAAGGCCCGTTCGTCCAGGCCGACTACGCACATCACCTGCTGGCGCGCGACGCCCTGCTTCCGGTGGCATCGCCGCTGCACCCGCTGGCCAGGGCCGAGCGCCTTGAGGCCCGCGACCTGCAGGCGTACCCGCTGTACATGCGCGAACCCGGATCCGGCGCTCGCGCCAGTATCGAGCAGGCCTATCGCGACCACGGACTGGAGCCACAGGCCGGCATGGCCATCGGCAGCACCGAAGCGCTCAAGCGCCTGCTCGCCGACGGCAAGGGCATCGCCTGGCTGTCGCAGCGGGTGGTCGAACGTGAACTGGCCAGCGGCGAACTGCAGCGCTTGGCAGTGCAGGACCTGCAGATCGAGCGTGAACTGCATGTGCTGTGGCGACTCGGCACCAGCCTGAGCCCGGCCCCCGCCGCTTTTCTGCAACTGAGCCAGGAGCCGAGCTAATTCCGACGCAAACATGACAATAGCCACCTGCCAGACACTGGGACAGCCAAACGTATTACCATCACAGCGCCCGATGAATGGCAGAGTCAAGGCAGCCTGATGACCCTCAACCAGCCCCCCGAACAAATCGCCCGTGACAAGATCGACGCCCAGCTCGAAGCAGCGGACTGGCATCTGCCGCAAGAGGCTCATGCATGACCCCGCAGCACCTGGCGCAACTGCTGCGTGAAGGCGAGGGGCTGATGGTCGAGTTCAAGCGCGCCCGTGAGGGGCTCAACCGCGATCTCTACGAAACCATCTGCGCCTTCCTCAACCAGCGCGGCGGCACCCTGGTGCTGGGGGCAGCAGACGACGGCACGGTAACCGGCATCTCCCCCGAGGCTCTGGCGCAGATGCGCAAGGATCTGGCCAACACCCTGCACAACCCGCAGAAGATCAACCCGCCCATGCCTCTGGTGCCTGAGCCGGTGGTACTGGACGGGCAAACCCTGCTGGTGCTCAGCGTGCCGGAAAGCTCCCAGGTGCATAGCTGCAACAACCGTATCTTCAGCCGCAACGAGGACGGTGACTTCGATATCACCGGCCATGGGCAACTGCTGGCCGAGCTGTATCTGCGCAAGCAGGTGGGCTACAGCGAGAACCGTATTTTCCCGCACATCCGCCTGAGTGACCTGCGCAGCGACCTGATCGAGCGGGTACGGCGTAACGTGCGCCTGCAGCGCGCAGCGCATCCCTGGGCCGAGCTGGACGATCTGGATCTGCTGAAAAGCGCCCGTCTGTACCAGCGCGATTACCAGACCGGCGCCGAGGGTGTGTCGATGGCCGGCGCCCTGCTGTTCGGCCAGGACGACGTAGTGCTGGGCGTAGTGCCGCACCATCGCACTGACGCCATCGTGCGTGTGCATGACCTCGACCGTTACGATGACCGCGACGACATCCGCACCAACCTGCTGGAAAGCTATGACCGGCTGATGGCCTTCGTGAGCCGGCACATTGCCGACCCCTTCCATCTGCTGGGCAACCAACGCATCAGCCTGCGCGATCTGATCTTTCGCGAGGTGGTGGCCAACCTGCTGATCCACCGTGAATACCTCAACCCCTTTCCGGCCAAGCTGATCATTCAGCGCGACCGGGTCATCACCGAAAACAGCAACAATCCGCACGGCCTGGGACTGCTGCGCCCCGATGATTTCGCCCCGTCGCCGAAGAACCCCGCCATCGCCCGCGTGTTCCGCGAGATGCAGTGGGCTGAGGAGCTGGGCTCCGGCGTGCGCAACCTGTTCAAGCTCGCCCGTGCCTTCGGCGGGCAGGATCCGATCATGCGCGAGGAGGCGATCTTTCGCGTGACGGTGATGCTGCCACCCGGCCCGCAGGCCGGGGCGCCAGCAGCGCAGGCAGAGTCAGGGGCAGAGTCAGGGGCAGAGTCAGGGGCAGAGTCGCTGCAACAGCGACTGCTCGTCGCCCTGGCTGCTATGCCACTGAGCAAAGCCGAACTGGCCAGGCACCTGGGCCTGACGACCGTGAGCGGCGCCCTCAATCGCCTCGTGCGCCGCATGCTCGACGCCGGGCTGATCGAGTACACCCTGCCCACCAAACCCAACAGCCGTTTGCAACAATACCGCCTGACCGCTGCCGGTAGAGCACATCTGAATCTGCAGGACTACCCCCCATGAGCACCGATGTCATCGCCTCCAAAGCCTCGAGCTTATGCACCACCCTGCGCGATGAAGGCCTGGGCTACGGCGACCACCTGGAACAGTGACCTATCTGATCTTCCGGAAGATGGCCGACGAGTGCGCCAAGCAGCCCGGACTGCGCCCGCCTACCGGCATCTTCGTTATGCCCAGAGCGTGAAGGCCAACGTGTTGCTCTTCGATAACAAGATGGAGCGCAAGGACAAGTCACTGGCCGACCTGAAGAACCTGCCGGAGTCAGACGATCTGGCCGAAGAGATCATCGAAAATATCGAGGCAGGGCTGAACAGCTTCCGCGAGATTCTCAAAGGCATCGCCTAGCCCGCCCAATACCAATATCAAAACTTTTTGATATTGGTATTGCTGTATGAAAAATGACCGACTAGACTGCGCCACCATGACCTTGCGCGCACCCCAGTTGGAATTCGACCCCTGCGACGAGCTCGCCGCCCTGTGCAAGGCCGGCGGCGATCCGCTGCGCCTGAACGTGCTGCGCGCGCTGAGCAACGATTCGTTCGGCGTGCTGGAACTGGCGCAGATCTTCGCCATCGGTCAGTCGGGCATGAGCCACCACCTCAAGGTACTGGCCCAGGCCGGTCTGGTGGCGACGCGTCGTGAAGGCAATGCGATCTTCTACCGCCGCGCGCTGCCCAATGGCCGCCTGCACGCCGCCCTGCTGGACGATATCGACGAACTGCCGCTGCCCGGCGATGTGCAAACGCGCATCGCCGCCGTGCATCTGCAACGCGCCACCGTCAGCCGCGATTTCTTCGCGCGCATGGCCACCAGCTTCCAGGCCCAGCAAGATCTGATCGCCGGTTTGCCGCAGTACCGCGACAGCCTGCTGGCCCTGCTCGACGCCCTGCATTTCGCGCCGGACGCCACGGCGCTGGAAATCGGCCCTGGCGATGGTGCCTTCCTGCCCGAGCTGGCGCGTCGCTTCGCCCAGGTCACGGCCCTGGACAACAGCCCGGCTATGCTCGAACTGGCCAGCCAGCGCTGCGCCACCGAGGGCCTGCACAACGTCGAGCTGAAACTGGCCGACGCCCTGCAGGACGAGCTGACCGCCGCTGACTGCGTGGTACTGAACATGGTACTGCACCACTTCGCCACGCCGGCCGAGGCCTTTCGCAAACTGGCCGCCCTGGTCGCACCCGGCGGCAGCCTGCTGCTCAGCGAGCTGTGCAGCCACGACCAGAGCTGGGCACGCGAAGCCTGCGGCGATCTATGGCTCGGCTTCGAACAGGAAGACCTGGCGCGCTGGGCGACGGCCGCCGGCCTGACGCCCGGCGAAAGCCTCTACATAGGCCTGAAAAACGGCTTTCAGATTCAATTACGGCACTTTGCCAAACCCGATGCGCACAGCGCCTTCAGCCTCCGGCAAGAAAGGAACCGATAGATGAGCGAATATTCCCTGTTTACCTCCGAGTCCGTGTCCGAAGGGCATCCGGACAAGATCGCCGATCAGATCTCCGATGCGGTGCTCGACGCCATCATTGCCCAGGACAAGCACGCCCGCGTGGCTGTGGAAACCCTGGTCAAGACCGGTGTGGCCATTGTCGCCGGCGAAGTCACCACCAGCGCCTGGGTCGACCTGGAGCAGATCGTCCGCGACGTGATCTGCGACATCGGCTACACCAGTTCCGACGTCGGTTTCGACGGCGCCACCTGCGGCGTGCTCAATATCATTGGCAAGCAGTCCCCGGACATCAACCAGGGCGTCGACCGCGCCAAGCCGGAAGATCAGGGCGCTGGCGACCAGGGCCTGATGTTCGGCTACGCCAGCAACGAAACCGACGTGCTGATGCCGGCGCCGATCTGCTTCTCGCACCGCCTGGTCGAGCGTCAGGCCGAAGCGCGCAAATCCGGCCTGCTGCCGTGGCTGCGCCCGGATGCCAAATCCCAGGTCACCTGCCGCTACGAGAACGGCAAGGTCGCGGCCATCGACGCGGTCGTGCTGTCCACCCAGCACAACCCGGAAGTGAAATACGACGACCTGCGCGAAGGCGTGATGGAGCTGATCGTCAAGCACGTGCTGCCGGCCGAGCTGCTGCACAGGGATACCCAGTTCCACATCAACCCGACCGGCCAGTTCATCATCGGTGGCCCGGTGGGCGACTGCGGCCTGACCGGGCGCAAGATCATCGTCGACAGCTACGGCGGCATGGCCCGTCACGGCGGCGGCGCCTTCTCCGGCAAGGACCCGTCCAAGGTCGACCGCAGCGCCGCCTACGCCGGCCGCTACGTGGCCAAGAACATCGTCGCCGCCGGCCTGGCCGATCGCTGCGAGATCCAGGTGTCCTACGCCATCGGCGTGGCCCAGCCGACCTCCATCTCGATCAATACCTTCGGCACCCACAAGATCGCCGAAGACAAGATCATCAAACTGGTGCGTGACGTGTTCGACCTGCGCCCCTACGCCATCACCAAGATGCTCGACCTGCTGCACCCGATGTATCAGGACACCGCTGCCTACGGCCACTTCGGCCGCACGCCGCAGTCCAAGACCGTCGGCGACGACAGTTTCACCACCTTCACCTGGGAACGCACCGACAAGGCCGACGACCTGCGCGCCGCTGCCGGCCTGTAAGCCCGTCGCCCTACGCGAAAAACAAAAAACCGATGCCGGCAACGGCATCGGTTTTTTCATGCCCGCAGATCGCTATGGCTTACCAGCTCACCTCGATACTGCTGGCCTGCGTGGTGCCCTGGGCGTTGCTCATGCGCAAGGGCAGACCAGCGAACTTGCCCGAAGCGACGATCCATTGTTGCCAGGTGGTTTTCGGCACCATGGCGCCCTCGGTCGAGAATTCGATCTTGCAGGTATCGAAGGCACCGAACTCCGTCTCGATGCGCTCACGCCCTCGGTACGTCACCGTGTTGGTCAGCTTCATGACGAAAGGCTCCGCCCCCGGCTGCACGGTGATCGAGTCGAAACTGACCGAGTGGGTCTGATCCTGGGGTAAATCCACAGGCACGGAAAAGCTCGGCTGATTGTAGCTTTCGTTGACTGCCGGCTGGGTCATCACACTTCCATACCAATGGACGAGGCCATCCACGACGTTGCCGTAGGCGTCCGCCACCGTTCCCACACTGTTCTCGGTATGAGTGCGATAAGCACTCTGTCCACGATAGTCGGCCAGCTCTGCAACCGTATTGACGTCGCGCTGGCCGTCGGTGGTGATCGTCCAGGTATTGCCGATCGTACGTAGAGTGGGCGCATCGAGACAGGCCGCACTGCCGCCACTGGCTGCTGCCTCAACCTGGGTTACCTCGGCAGGCGCGGCAACCGCTTCCTCACTGACAGCGCCGGTCTTGGCGACTTGCTTGTCAGCGTTTTCACCACAACCAACCAGCATGGCAATGGTCAGCAGCGGAGTGATTCGCTTGGTAAAACGCATGTCCTGCATATGAAAATCCCTCTGAATGAACGAGTTCCTTACCAACCCTGACCGGGCCGCCGCCGAACAGGTTAGTAGACATGGCCCGCACCTTACCGTGCCCTGATCATGTTTCCGCATCTACACCAGCCTGGTGAGCAGCCCACACTGGTCTAGACTCCCCAGTACCGCGACTTGGTATTGCAATCACAGGCCCAGGCCACTCGTCCAATCGGAGCAAGGATGCTCAATATGAAGCGCTGGATCGCTCTGCTGCTCTTTCCCCTCACCGCCCAGGCCAGCCCCTGCCCCGACTGGCCCGCTGACCGCGCCAAGTCCGAGCTCGCCGCGCTCAATCAGCAGATCGCCGAGTGGGACGACGCCTATCACAATCAGGGCCGCTCGCTGGTGGCCGATGAAATCTATGACCAGGCCCGCGAGCGCCTGCAATCCTGGCATCGCTGCTTTCCGAGCGCCCGCACGGCATTGGCAGACCCTCTGGCTGGCAGCAGCGGAACGATCGCGCACCCGGTGCCGCAGACCGGGCTGCGCAAACTGAACGATGCAGCAGTCGCCGAATGGATCAACACCCGCGACGACCTGTGGATTCAGCCCAAGGTCGACGGTGTCGCGGTCACCCTGGTCTACCGAGACGGCGCGCTGCGACAAGCCATCAGCCGTGGCGATGGACGCCTGGGCCAGGACTGGACAGCCCGCGCGCGGCAGCTGCCGGCCATTCCCGCACGCCTGCAGGAACCACTCGATGCCGTGTTGCAGGGCGAGCTCTACTGGCGCCTGAACGGCCACGTACAGGGCCGCGACGGTGGGGCTGGGGCCCGTGGCAAGGTGGCAGGCCTGATGGCGCGACAAACGCTCGACCAGCAACAGGTCGATGCCATCGGCCTGTTCGTCTGGGATTGGCCGGATGGCCCGGTGAACATGCGTGAGCGCCTGCAAACCTTGCAGAGACTGGGCTTCGGCGACAGCCTGCACTACACCCAGCCCCTGCGGGACGCAAAGGAAGCCCGCAGTTGGCGCCAACGCTGGTTCGATCAGCCGCAGCCGTTTGCCAGCGATGGAGTGGTCCTGCGTCAGGGCACGCGACCACCCGGAGAGCGCTGGCAGGCAGAAGCGCCGCACTGGGCGATTGCCTGGAAATACCCGGCCAGCCAGGCGCTGGCCGTGGTGCAAGCGGTGGATTTCAGCATCGGTCGCACTGGACGTATCACGCCGATCCTGCGCTTGCAGCCGGTCGACCTTGACGAGCGGCGCATCAGCCGGGTCGCTCTCGGCTCGTTGCAAACCTGGGAACAGCTGGACATACGCCCCGGCGATCAGGTGGCGATACGCCTGGCCGGCCTGACCATTCCACGCCTCGATCAGGTGATCTGGCGCAGCCCGGAGCGTGCAATAGTCCAGGCTCCCGATCCCAATCGATACCACGCGCTCAGTTGCTGGCGACTCAGCAGCGAATGTCAGCAACAGTTCCAGGCACGCCTGAACTGGCTCGCCGGCAAGCAAGGACTGAACCTGCCCGGCGTAGGACCAGGCACCTGGAGCGCACTGCTGGCAGGGCAGAAACTGGAGGGCCTGCTCGATTGGCTGGCGCTCGATAGCGAACACCTGCAACAGCTGCCGGGTGTCGGCCCACGGCGCGCCTCGCAGCTACAGCAGGCCTTCGCCCTGGCCCAACAACGCTCACTGCAGCAATGGCTGCAGGCTCTCGGTGCACCAGCCGGTTTCCAGCTCGCCGCGGCGGATGACTGGGCCACGCTAGTGGCTCGCAGCCACGCCGAGTGGATGCAGCAACCCGGCATGAGCCAGAACAGCGCCGAGCGCCTGTTGGCGTTCTTCAGCCACCCGGAGGTTCAGCGCCTGGGCGCGCAACTGCAGGAAGCCGGCACCGTCGGTTTCCTGCCGCAGGAAAATTCACCGCGCAGTTGACCCAGGTCAGCAGATGGCTCAATCGGGTCGAACCTCGCGTAGCAACCAGGGTCACTTCGAAGTAGACCTTCACGAGGAGAGACCATGATTCGTCAAACCGCTTTGCTCGGCCTGCTGCTGGCCGCCAACCTGAACGCCACACCGATTCTGGCCGCCGAGGGCGATAGCGGCTGCGCCGTCAAACGCCAGGTGCTCCAGGAGAAGATCGACGCAGCGCACAAGAGCGGCAACTCGCGAGAGCTGGATGGACTGCAACGAGCACTGGGCAATGTCGATGCCCATTGCGATGACGCGTCACTGCACAAGGAGCGCCTGGCCAGCGTCAAGGAAGCCCGGGAGGAAGTGCAGGAGCGCGAGATGGATCTGCGCGAAGCCATGGGCAAGGGCGATCAGGAGAAGATCGCCAAGCGTCAGGCCAAACTGGCCGAAGCACGCGCCGAACTGGAGCAGGCCGAGGCCGAAGCGCGCGCCGATCAGTAAGCGCGAAACGCCTTGTGGCACGCCTCGCAACTATCCTCGACGGCCTGCACCGCCGGCTCCAGCTCGGAGCGACGTAGCGGCGGTGCGGTCGTGGCCTGTACCAGTGCGGCAGTGGCCTGTTCCAGATCACGTGCCATCTTCTGGAACTGCTCCTGGCGCTGCCAGACCTCGGCATTGGCTTTGCTGCGCTCGTCGTCCGCCACCTCGGGGAAATGCTGCCAGGGCTCGTGCGACAGGCGGTCTAGCTCGGCGGCTCCGCTGATGAATGCGGCTTCGTCGTAGGGAATACGATTGCGCAGCATCCCACCGAGGTCTTCGCTGACCTTGAGCATCTCCTTGAACGCTGCCTGACGCTTGCCCAACGGCGAATTGGGGTCGACCCCACCACAGGCGGCCAGGGTCAGGCAGGCGCAGGTGAGCAGCAGGAGTTTCTTCAGGGTCATCGACACGACTTCCGGGCGACAAGGGGCCGCCAGTATCGCGGCTCGCCTCGGTCGGGCCAAGCGACCTCTTGTCACAACAGCTGTCGTTTGTATGCGTTGGTCAGCCAGGGTTCAGGTAAGGAAACGCCCCAGTTGGCTGTTGAGTTGCTGCACCTCGCCCTGAATCTGCGCACTGACCTGCACCACGCTCTCGGTCTCGCCCTGGCTGCGCTCGGCCAGGCTGAAGATGTGCGTTACCCGCTGGTCGATCTCCTGCGCCACCTGGCTCTGCTGTTCTGCGGCCGTGGCGATCTGCGCGTTCAGGGCATTGATGCCACCGCCCCGACGATGGTCTCCAGCGCCTCACTGGCCTGACGAATGTGCTGCAGGTTGCCGTCGGCCAGGGCCGCGCTGCGCTGCATCGCCAGAACCGCATCACGCGCACCGCCCTGTAAACGCTGGATGATCACCTGGATTTCGCCAGTCGATTGCTGGGTGCGACTGGCCAGGGTGCGCACCTCGTCGGCGACCACGGCGATGTCGATCAGGCGGACACCACGAACAACGCCACGATCAGCCCCATCCCGGCGAACCAAACCAGCGAACGGATCGGCCCCCAGTCGGCCAGGTAGCAGATGAAATACAGCACGCGGCTGACGACGAATGCCATGGCCAACTGATCCAGCAGCCCCTGCTCGGCACCACCGGCCTGGTGGGCAATGATCACCGCGGCGGCGAACGCCGGGGTCACCTCGAAGCCGTTGAGCTGGGCGTTATTAGCCCGCTTGCGCCAGCCGTCCAGGGTACTCAGGAACGCGCGTGGATCCTGATTGGCGCGCGGTCCATAGCCGGGGCCAAGGAACTTGGCAGTGGCGGTACCCAGGTAGGGCAGGAAGATGGCGATCAGCACGCACCAGTAGGCGAGGGTCATGGAGGCTCCGCAGCTCGGTAATGGAGTGCGCAGCTTGTCCCGAGCAGGTACGAGCGTCCATGACTGCCACCGTCCAAGTCGATGGTGATTCGGCCAATCATGCCGCCAGCTTGCCCTCTGCCAGCGCCACGGAGGCAGCGAGCATGGCGCGCAGCAACACCGCGCAGCCGGCAGCGAGATCTGCCGGTGCGGCATTCTCGATTTCGTTGTGGCTGATACCGCCTTCGCACGGCACGAAGATCATACCGGCCGGGCCCAGCTCGGCGAGGAAGATCGCGTCATGCCCGGCACCACTGACGATATCCATATGCGACAAGCCCAACCCGGCGGCCGCACCGCGCACCGCCTCGACACAACCCTGGTCGAAATACAGCGGCGGGAAATCTGCGGTCGGCGTCAGCTCGAAACCCAGGCCATGCTTGGCACAGGTCGCCTCGATCACCCCACGCACCGCCTCGATCATCGAATCCAGGCGCTCCGGCTCAAGATGGCGGAAGTCCAAGGTCATGCGCACCTCACCGGGAATCACATTGCGCGAACCGGGGTAGGCCTGCAGACAACCGACCGTCCCGCAGGCATGCGGTTGATGCTCCAACGCCACCCGGTTGACCGCCGCGACCACGGCCGCAGCGCCGACCAGAGCGTCCTTGCGCAGGTGCATCGGCGTCGGCCCGGCGTGAGCTTCGACGCCCTTGAGCGTGAGGTCGAACCACTTCTGCCCGAGCGCACCGAGCACCACGCCGATGGTCTTGCCCTGACCTTCGAGAATCGGCCCCTGCTCGATATGCGCCTCGAAATAGGCGCCCACCGCATGGCCGCTCACCGCCCGTGGCCCGGCGTAGCCGATGGCATTCAGCGCCTCGCCGACACTGATGCCCTCGGCGTCGCGCTTGGCCAGGGTTTCTTCAAGAGTGAACTTCTCGGCGAACACCCCGGAGCCCATCATGCACGGGGCGAAGCGCGAGCCTTCCTCGTTGGTCCACACCACCACTTCCAGCGGCGCTTCGGTCTGTATGCCCAGGTCATTGAGGGTACGCAGCACCTCGACGCCGGCCAGTACGCCGAAGCAGCCGTCGAACTTGCCGCCGGTGGGTTGGGTGTCGATATGGCTGCCGGTCATCACCGGCGCCAGCGCGGCGTTGCGCCCGGGGCGACGGGCGAAGATGTTGCCGACGCCATCGACAGTGACGGTGCAGCCGGCCTCCTCGCACCAGCGCACGAACAGGTCACGCGCCTGGCGGTCAAGGTCGGTCAAGGCCAGACGGCAGACCCCGCCCTTGACGGTGGCGCCGAGCTGCGCCAGCTCCATCAGCGATTGCCACAGGCGCTCGCCGTTGACGTGCGGCTGGCTGGATTGCAGAACCTCGGTGGCAGTGTTCATGGTCATTTCCTCGGCCTCTCTGGTTGTCTGTGACGCGCCCACGACAACGGGGCGCGCCTGCTGGATCGCTTCGCGGGCAAGCCCGCTCCTACACCGGCGCCTTGGCCACCACCGGCTGTGCGCTACGCAGGCTGCACAAGCCGAAATAGATCAAGCCGCCCAGGAAGGAGCCGGTAAACCAGCCGTAGTCGTAGAACCAACTGAAGGCACTGCTGCCGAGCGACAGCAGGGTCAGCGCCACCGGCACGGCGAAGGCGACGAAGCCGATCCAGTTCCACGCCGGGTAGACGTCATCGCGGTACAGCCCGGCCAGGTCCAGTTGCTGTTTCTTGATCAGGAAGTAGTCGACCACCATGATCCCGGCAATCGGCCCGAGCAGGCTGGAGTAGCCCAGCAGCCAGTTGGAGTACACACTCTCCAGGCTCAGCTCGGAGACCAGCAGCCCTAGCTTTTTCAGCAGCTCATGGCCCATCAGACCCAGGCCGATCAGGCCGGTGAGGATCACCGCCTTGGTACGGTCGATCAGCTTGGGCGCGATGTTCTGGAAATCATTGGTCGGCGAGACGATATTCGCCGCCGTGTTGGTCGACAGCGTGGCGACGATGATCAACGCCATGGCCAGAGCGACCCAGCCGGGGCTCTGAATATGGCCGATCAGGCTGACCGGATCGGCCACCGTCTGCCCCACCAGACTTTCCGAGGCGGCAGTCATCACTACACCGAGTGCGGCGAAGAGGAACATGGTCAGCGGCAGACCGAAGATCTGCCCGAGAATCTGGTCCTTCTGGCTCTTCGCGTAGCGGCTGAAGTCCGGAATGTTCAGCGACAGGGTGGCCCAGAAGCCGACCATGGCGGTCAGCCCGGCGAGAAAGTAACCGGTGACGCTGGCACCCTCGGGACGATTGGCCGGTTGCGCCAGCAACTCGCTCATCGACACGTTGGGCAACGCCCACACCAGCAGACCGGCACCGACCAGCACCAGCAGCGGCGCAGACAGGGTTTCCAGCCACTTGATCGACTCGGCGCCGCGCAGCACGATCCACAGGTTGAGTACCCAGAAGATCATGAAACCGATCACCTCGCCGGTGCCGCCGAGCGCCTTCCAACTCTCAAAAATCGAACCCAGCAGCAGGTGGATCGCCAGGCCGCCGAACATGGTCTGAATGCCGAACCAGCCGCAGGCCACCACGGCGCGGATCAGGCAGGGCACGTTGGAGCCGAGTATGCCGAACGAGGAACGCAGCAATACCGGGAAGGGAATGCCGTACTTGGTGCCGGCAAAGGCGTTGAGGGTCAACGGGATCAGCACCACCACGTTGGCCAGCAGGATCGCCAGCAGCGCCTCGCCCACCGACAGGCCGAAGTAGGCGGTGAGCACACCGCCCAGGGTGTAGGTCGGCACACAGATAGACATGCCGACCCACAGCGCGGTGATGTGCCACTTGTTCCAGGTGCGCTGATGCACCTTGGTCGGGGCGATGTCGTGGTTGTAGCGCGGGCTGTCGAGTACATCGCTGCCAGCGTTCAGCTCGTACAAGCCCTCCCGCTCGGTCACTTCCGATCTGCTCTGCTGCATGGGCCTCTCCAGTATTTTTCTGATTGTTAGCGCATCGGGCTAATTCGATGGCCGGAGTTCAGGAGCCGGCCAGCACGGGGGCAGCGCCACTCAATAAGCGTGCCGCATTCCCCGGCGGGGCCTGCATCCTGCCTGCTTGAACACATTAAGCATCTGATCTGAAAACGTTTTATCTGAAACCACGGGCGTCGCCCGCACACCCCACTGACATCCTCGGGGCGGCTTGTCCTGTCAGTCAGGATTCAAACTGGTGCAAGCGAATTTTTTTTCGCTGCCCAAGGCCGCGCCATGCCAGGGCACAAGCGGCTGATTTTCCATGAGAAATCTTGACCATATTGGCATTCTGTCAAGTGCGTCAAAATGGTGAGAGCCCTCACCATTTTGGTGATTTTTAATTTTTATTGTTTATTTTCAATAACTTAAAAGAAAATAAACTGATCAAAAAATAATCTTGCCCAATCAGATTACTGCAACTAGATTCAATTCCTGTCACTGCTGACAGGAATTGAAACTAACCCTCGTCAGCACCAGAAAGCCAAGAGCCGACACGCATCGGCCAGCCTGCGAGGAACCCACCATGTCGCTGTTGATCCGTGGCGCCACCCTGGTCACCCATGAGCAAAGCTACCGCGCCGATGTGCTCTGCGCAGACGGCCTGATCCAGGCCATCGGTAACGATCTCGACGCCCCGGCCGGCTGCCAGGTGCTCGATGGCAGCGGCCAGTACCTGATGCCCGGCGGCATCGACCCGCACACCCACATGCAATTGCCCTTCATGGGCACGGTGGCCAGCGAGGACTTCTTCAGCGGCACCGCCGCAGGCCTGGCCGGCGGCACTACCTCGATCATCGACTTCGTGATTCCCAATCCGCAGCAATCCTTGCTCGAAGCCTTCCACACCTGGCGCGGCTGGGCGGAAAAGTCCGCGTCCGACTACGGCTTCCATGTCGCCATCACCTGGTGGAGCGACGAGGTCAGCCGCGAGATGGGCGAGCTGGTGGCGAAGTTCGGGGTCAACAGCTTCAAGCACTTCATGGCCTACAAGAACGCCATCATGGCCGCCGACGACACCCTGGTGGCCAGCTTCGAGCGCTGCCTCGAACTGGGCGCAGTGCCCACGGTGCATGCGGAAAACGGCGAGCTGGTCTATCACCTGCAGCAGAAGCTTCTCGCCCAAGGCCTCACCGGGCCGGAAGCACACCCGCTGTCGCGGCCCTCGCAGGTTGAAGGCGAAGCCGCCAGCCGCGCCATCCGCATCGCCGAAACCCTGGGTACGCCGCTGTACCTGGTGCACGTCTCGACCCAGGAAGCCCTGGACGAGATCACCTACGCTCGCGCCAAGGGCCAGCCGGTATACGGCGAGGTGCTGGCCGGCCATCTGCTGCTGGACGACAGCGTGTACCGCCACCTCGATTGGCAAACCGCCGCCGGCTATGTGATGAGTCCGCCGTTCCGCCCGCAGGGTCATCAGCAGGCACTCTGGCGTGGCCTGCAGTCGGGCAACCTGCACACCACCGCCACCGACCACTGCTGCTTCTGCGCCGAGCAGAAGGCCGCCGGGCGCGATGATTTCAGCAAGATTCCCAACGGCACCGCCGGCATCGAGGACCGCATGGCGGTGCTCTGGGACGAAGGGGTGGGCAGCGGCAAGCTGTCGATCAATGACTTCGTCGCGCTGACCAGCACCAACACCGCGAAGATCTTCAACCTCTACCCGCGCAAGGGCGCGCTGCAGGTTGGTGCCGATGCCGACCTGGTCCTGTGGGACCCGCAAGGCACAAGGACCATCTCGGCCAAAACGCATCACCAGCAGGTCGACTTCAACATCTTCGAAGGCAAGACCGTGCGCGGCGTACCCAGCCACACCATCAGCGCCGGCAAGCTGGTCTGGGTCGATGGCGACCTGCGCGCCGAACGCGGTGCCGGCCGCTATGTCGAGCGCCCGGCCTACCCGGCGGTGTTCGACCTGCTGAGCAAGCGCGCCGAGCACAGCCGGCCGGTTGCAGTCGAGCGCTGAGACAGAATCTGGGGCCGTGGGAGGGGCCGGGCGGCATACCGCTTCAGCCGCGAAAGATATTGAGGCCCGCGGCACTCGCGGCTAAAGCCCCTCCCACAAAACCCCATCCACTTGAGCAACACGCTGTTCCGCCACACCGGTCCGCAGAGGCCGGATGGCCGCTTATCCGCTGTTAACTGCCGAATAAAAGCCACAAAACCGTGAGGCATAACCGTGATAGACACCCTCAGCCATTTGCCGCGACCGGATGCCGGGGCGGCCGAACTGGCCGATCGTTTCAGCGATCTGGCCCCACCGCTCACCGCCCGCCAGGCCGCCCTGGAAAGTGCCCGTTGCCTGTATTGCTACGACGCACCCTGCGTGAATGCCTGCCCCAGCGAGATCGACATCCCCTCGTTCATCCGCAATATCAGCCACGAGAACGTTCAGGGCGCGGCCGAGAAGATTCTCTCGGCGAATATCCTCGGCGGCAGTTGCGCCCGCGTCTGCCCCACCGAGATTCTCTGCCAGCAAGCCTGCGTGCGTAACAATGCCCAGGAATGCGCACCCGTGCTGATCGGCCTGTTGCAGCGCTACGCCATCGACAATGCGCAGTTCAGCGAGCACCCGTTCCAGCGCGCCCCGGCCAGCGGCAAGCGCATTGCCGTGGTCGGCGCAGGGCCGGCGGGCTTGTCCTGCGCCCACCGCCTGGCCATGCACGGCCATGAAGTGGTGATCTTCGAGTCCCGCGAGAAGGCCGGCGGCCTCAATGAATACGGCATCGCCAAGTACAAGCTGGTCGACGACTTCGCCCAGCGCGAAGTGGAGTTCCTGTTGCAGATCGGCGGCATCGAGATCCGCCACGGCCATACACTCGGTGACGACCTCAGCCTGAGCGAGCTGCACCAGCAGTTCGACGCCGTGTTTCTCGGCATCGGCCTGGCCGCCAGCAAGCGCCTCGGCCTACCAGGCGAAGAGGAACCGGGCCTGCTCGCCGCCACCGACTACATCCGCGAACTACGGCAGAGCGATGACCTGACGCAACTGCCGGTGGCCGAGCGCTGTATCGTCCTCGGTGCCGGCAACACCGCCATCGACATGGCGGTGCAGATGAGCAAGCTCGGCGCCCGCGACGTCAACCTGGTCTATCGCCGTGGCTTCGAGGAAATGGGCGCCACCGAGCATGAGCAGGACATCGCCAAGGCCAATCAGGTGCGCCTGCTGACCTGGGCCCAGCCGGACGCGGTGCTGTTGAACGATCAGGGTCAGGTGCGCGGCATGCGCTTCGCCCGCACGCGCGTGGAGAACGGCCGCCTGCACAGCACCGGACAAACCTTCGAGCTGGCCGCCGACGCCATCTTCACCGCCATCGGCCAGGCTTTTGACGGCGGCGCGCTGGCCGACCCGCTGGCCCGCGAACTGAAACGCGAGGGCGAACGCATCTGGGTCGACGCCCAGCTGCAAACCAGTGTCCCCGGCGTGTATGCCGGCGGCGACTGCACCGCTCTGGGTCAGGACCTCACCGTCCAGGCCGTGCAACACGGCAAGCTGGCCGCCGAGGCCATCCACTCTCACCTGATGCTCAATGTGGAGGCCGCATAAATGGCCGATCTATCCATCGAATTCGCCGGTATCAAGGCCCCCAACCCCTTCTGGCTGGCCAGCGCGCCGCCCACCGACAAGGCCTACAACGTGGTCCGCGCCTTCGAGGCCGGCTGGGGCGGCGTGGTCTGGAAGACCCTCGGCGAAGACCCGGCAGCGGTCAACGTGTCGTCACGCTACTCGGCGCACTTTGGTCCGAACCGCCAGGTGCAGGGCATCAATAATATCGAGCTGATCACCGACCGTTCGCTGGCAATCAACCTGCGCGAAATCACCCAGGTGAAGAAGGACTGGCCGGACCGCGCGCTGATCGTTTCCCTGATGGTGCCCTGCGTCGAGGAATCCTGGAAAACCATCCTGCCACTGGTGGAAGCCACCGGCTGCGACGGTATCGAGCTGAACTTCGGCTGCCCCCACGGCATGCCCGAACGCGGCATGGGCGCGGCGGTCGGCCAGGTGCCGGAATACGTGGAGATGGTCACCCGCTGGTGCAAGACCTATTGCTCACTACCAGTGATCGTCAAACTGACGCCGAACATCACCGACATTCGCACCTCGGCGCGCGCCGCCCATCGCGGCGGCGCCGATGCGGTGTCGCTGATCA
Source organism: Pseudomonas sp. ZH-FAD (assembly GCF_002803095.1). Classification (GTDB taxonomy): domain Bacteria; phylum Pseudomonadota; class Gammaproteobacteria; order Pseudomonadales; family Pseudomonadaceae; genus Aquipseudomonas. The sequence goes on from NZ_PGLR01000008.1 coordinate 67,862, forward strand.
ACACCATCAACTCGATCACCAGCATCGACCTGGAGCGCATGGTCGCTCTCCCCATCGTCGGCACGCAGAGTACCCACGGCGGCTACTGCGGTTCAGCGGTCAAACCCATTGCATTGAACATGGTTGCCGAGATCGCCCGCGATCCGGAAACCCGTGGCCTGCCGATCTGCGGTATCGGTGGCATCGGCAGCTGGCGCGACACGGCGGAGTTCGTCGCACTGGGTTGCGGCGCGGTGCAGGTGTGTACAGCGGCCATGCTGCATGGCTTTCGCATCGTCGAGGAGATGAAGGATGGCCTGTCACGCTGGATGGACAGCCAGGGCTACTCAAGCCTGCAGGACTTCTCGGGCAAGGCAGTGGCCAACACCACCGACTGGAAATACCTGGACATCAACTACCAGGTGATCGCCAGGATCGACCAGGACGCCTGCATTGGCTGCGGCCGCTGCCATATTGCCTGCGAAGATACCTCGCACCAGGCCATCGCCAGCCTGCCCCAGGCCGACGGCACGCATAAGTACGAGGTGATCGACGCAGAGTGCGTGGGCTGCAACCTGTGCCAGATCACCTGCCCGGTGCAGGACTGCATCGAGATGGTGACTCAGGACACTGGCAAACCCTTCCTCGACTGGAACCATGACCCGCGCAATCCGTACCGCGTGGCCAGTTGAAAATGGCTCGCGGCTAAAACAGTTCGCGGCTAAAACCCCTTCCACGGGATAGTAGTGCTCTTGTGGGAGGGGCCCCGGCGGCGCTCTGCTTTAGCCGACGGAATGAGCTAAGACAAAGGCCCTGGGAGGGTCTTTAGCCGCGACCAGCAGCGGCTGCGATCAGGGCTCCAGGCCAATCCCGCGCAATATCACGCTGGTCACCGTCTGCACCGCGCGCTCGAACTGCAATTCCGACAGCGCCTGGTGCTCGTTGAGCACCGCCACCTGATGGCTGAAGTCGGCGTAATGCTGAGTCGAGGCCCAGATCATGTAGAGCAAGGCCGACGGCTCGACAGCCAGGATGCGCTTACCCTCGACCCACTGGCGGATCTTCGCCTCCTTCATCTTCGCCCAGTCGTACAGACCCTCGTCGAGGGTGACACCGAGCACCGGCGCGCCATGGATAATCTCGTTGGCCCAGACCTTTGAGCCATACGGCCGACTGCGCGAGTGGTTCATCTTGGCGCGAATGTAGCTGCTCAGCACCACCCGCGGATCATCGAACACCTCGAAGCACTGGGCGTCCTGCTTCCACACTTCGAGCAGGTCGAGCAACACCGCGCGATACAGCTCGTCCTTGGTGCTGAAGTAGTAGTGCAGGTTGGAGCGTGGCAATTCGGCCTGCTCGGCGATATCGGCCATGGCAGTGCCGCCGTAGCCTTTCTCGGCGAAGACCTTTTCAGCGGCCAGGAGAATCTTCTTGACGTTGCGACGGCGAATTTCGATTTTGTGGTTGGCCATGGCCGATCCGTTGCGACTAGACGTGCCAAGGCTAACACTGGCGATGCCAACGGAGCGACGGAAAGCCTTGGGCTGCACGCCGCACGCAGCTATAATCCGCCAGCTTCAAACGACCGGCACAGCTCCGGTCGCTCCCGCCACCTGTCCGAGGGGCGCTGCAGCAGGGCAACCTGTCAGGCTCGGATGGGGCGTTAACCATACGCATCAACGGCGCCCATTCGCAGACAACGAATGGAGAGCTTTCATGAGCGCTTTCAACGACTACAAGGTCGCCGACATTTCCCTGGCCGATTGGGGCCGCAAAGAGCTGATCATCGCCGAATCCGAGATGCCGGCACTGATGGGCCTGCGCCGCAAGTACGCCGCCAGCCAACCGCTGAAAGGCGCGAAGATCCTCGGCTGCATCCACATGACCATCCAGACTGGCGTGCTGATCGAGACGCTCACCGCCCTGGGCGCCGAAGTCCGCTGGTCCTCCTGCAACATCTTCTCCACCCAGGATCAGGCCGCTGCCGCCATCGCCGCTGCCGGTATCCCGGTGTTCGCCTGGAAGGGCGAGACCGAAGAAGAGTACGAGTGGTGCATCGAGCAGACCATCCTCAAGGACGGCAAGCCGTGGGACGCCAACATGGTGCTCGACGACGGCGGTGACCTGACCGAGATCCTGCACAAGAAATACCCGCAGATGCTCGAGCGCATCCACGGCGTCACCGAAGAGACCACCACCGGCGTGCACCGTCTGCTCGACATGCTCAAGGCCGGCACCCTGAAAGTCCCGGCGATCAACGTCAACGACGCCGTGACCAAAAGCAAGAACGACAACAAGTACGGCTGCCGCCACAGCCTCAACGATGCCATCAAGCGCGGCACCGACCACCTGCTGTCGGGCAAGCAGGCGCTGGTCATCGGCTACGGTGACGTGGGCAAGGGCTCGGCGCAGTCGCTGCGTCAGGAAGGCATGATCGTCAAGGTTTCCGAGATCGACCCGATCTGCGCCATGCAGGCCTGCATGGATGGCTTCGAGCTGGTTTCGCCGTACAAGAACGGCATCAACGACGGCACCGAGGCCAGCGTCGACGCTGCGCTGCTGGGCAAGATCGACCTGATCGTCACCACCACCGGCAACGTCAATGTGTGCGACGCCGGCATGCTCAAGGCCCTGAAGAAGCGTGCCGTGGTGTGCAACATCGGCCACTTCGACAACGAGATCGACACCGCCTTCATGCGCAAGAACTGGGCGTGGGAAGAGGTCAAGCCGCAGGTGCACAAGATCCACCGCACCGGTGCCGGTACCTTCGATCCGACCAACGACGACTACCTGATCCTGCTGGCCGAAGGCCGCCTGGTGAACCTGGGCAACGCCACTGGCCACCCGAGCCGAATCATGGACGGCTCGTTCGCCAACCAGGTACTGGCGCAGATCTTCCTGTTCGAGCAGAAGTTCGCCGACCTCTCCGCCGAGAAGAAGGCCGAGCGCCTGACCGTCGAAGTACTGCCGAAGAAGCTCGACGAAGAAGTGGCGCTGGAAATGGTCAAGGGCTTCGGCGGCGTGGTCACCCAGCTGACCAAGCAGCAGGCCGAGTACATCGGCGTGACCGTGGAAGGCCCGTTCAAGCCGGACGCTTACCGCTACTAATGCGTAGGGTGGGTAAGCCCATGGCTTATCCACCGCCGACTTCCCGCAAGGTGGATGGAAAAATGCCATCCACCCTACGTCTCCAAGGCTAGAAACCCTATGAGCCAAGAACGCCGCTACAGCTTCGAGTTCTTCCCCACCAAGACCGAAGCCGGGCACGAAAAACTGATGGACGTGGCGCGCCAACTGGCGACCTACAACCCCGATTTCTTCTCCTGCACTTACGGCGCCGGCGGTTCGACCCGCGACCGCACCCTCAACACCGTGCTGCAGCTCGATGGCGAGATCAAGGTGCCCACCGCCCCGCACCTGTCCTGCGTGGGTGACAGCAAGGCCGAACTGCGCGAGCTGCTGAACCTGTACAAGAATGCCGGCATCAAACGCATCGTTGCCCTGCGTGGTGACCTGCCATCCGGCATGGGCATGGCCAGCGGCGAGCTGCGCTACGCCAATGAACTGGTCGAGTTCATTCGCACTGAAACCGGTGATCACTTCCATATCGAAATTGCCGCCTACCCGGAGATGCACCCGCAAGCGCGCAACTTCGAGGACGACATCGCCAACTTCGTGCGCAAGGCCAAGGCCGGCGCAGACAGCGCCATCACCCAATACTTCTTCAACGCCGACAGCTACTTCTACTTCGTCGAGCGCGTGCAGAAACTGGGCGTGGACATTCCGGTGGTGCCGGGCATCATGCCGATCACCAACTACAGCAAGCTGGCACGCTTCTCCGACGCCTGCGGTGCGGAAATTCCACGCTGGGTACGCAAGCAGCTGGAAGCCTACGGCGACGACGCCGACAGCATTCGCGCCTTCGGCGAACAGGTCATCACCGAGATGTGCGAACGCCTGTTGCAAGGCGGCGCGCCCGGTCTGCACTTCTACAGCATGAACCTGGCCGGCCCCAGCCTGGCCATCTGGAACAATCTCAAGCTGCCGCGTTAGCAGGCCGCTTACTCACAGGTTGCCCACCTTGGGCAGCCTGCTCGCTTCGCCCTCCCGCCTTGCCGCCGAAGGATCGCCCCTCATGCTCAAACGCACCAAGATCAACGCCTCAGTCAGCCCCAAGGGCAGCCTGGAAACCCTCTCGCAGCGCGAAGTTCAGCAACTGCGCGAAACCGGCTCCGGTAGCGTTTATCGCCTGTTTCGCCAGTGCGCACTGGCGATCCTCAACACCGGCTCGCACAGCGACAACGCCAAGACCATCCTCGAGGCCTACCCGGACTTCGAAGTGAAGATTCACCAGCAGGATCGCGGCATCCGCCTGGAGCTGATCAACGCGCCGGCCGACGCCTTCGTCGATGGCGAGATGATCGCCAGCACCCGCGAGATGCTGTTCAGCGCCCTGCGTGACATCGTCTACACGCAGAGCGAGCTGGAGAACAAACGCATCGATCTGGAAAGCTCCGAAGGCATCACCGATTACGTCTTCCACCTGCTGCGCAACGCCCAGACCCTGCGCAGCGGCGTGGAGCCGAAGATGGTGGTGTGCTGGGGCGGCCACTCGATCAGCACCGAGGAGTACAAGTACACCAAGAAGGTCGGTCACGAGCTTGGTCTGCGCGGCCTGGACATCTGCACCGGTTGCGGCCCGGGCGTGATGAAGGGGCCGATGAAGGGTGCCACCATCAGCCATGCCAAGCAGCGCAACCTCAAGGGCCGTTACCTGGGCCTGACCGAACCCGGCATCATCGCTGCCGAAGCGCCGAACCCGATCGTCAACGAACTGGTGATCCTGCCGGACATCGAGAAGCGCCTGGAAGCCTTCGTCCGCGTCGGCCACGGCATCATCATCTTCCCCGGCGGTGCCGGCACTGCCGAAGAGTTCCTCTACCTGCTGGGTATCCTCACCCACCCGGACAACCAGGACCTGCCCTTCCCGGTCATCCTTACCGGCCCGAAGAGCGCCGGGCCGTATCTGCAGCAGTTGCATGATTTCATCGGCGCCACCCTCGGCGAGGCCGCACAGCAGCGCTATCGCATGATCGTCAATGACCCAGCCGAAGTCGCCCGCGAGATGGCCGTCGGCATCAAGACCGTGCGCCAGTTCCGCCGCGAGCGCAACGACGCCTTCCACTTCAACTGGCTGCTGAAGATCGACGAAAGCTTCCAGCACCCGTTCGAGCCGACCCACGAAGCCATGGCCAGCCTCAACCTCACCCGCGAGCAGCCGCTGCATCACCTGGCCGCCAACCTGCGTCGTGCGTTCTCCGGCATCGTCGCCGGTAACGTCAAGGAGAACGGCATCCGCTTGATCGAGGAGCACGGTCCCTACGAGATTCGTGGTGAGACCACCATCATGCGCCCGCTGGATCGCCTACTGCAGTCCTTCGTTGAGCAGCACCGCATGAAGCTGCCTGGCGGCAGTGCCTATGAGCCCTGCTATCGGGTAGTCGACTGAGGCTGCGCAAGACGCACTTTCAAGGCACCCGCAAAATCGCTAATCTGGCGCTATGCCATTATTCCAGCGCCAGATTATCGCCACTCTTTTGCTGTGCTGTTGCGCTTTCACCGCTCGCAGCGAAACGCTGCGCCTGGTCACGGATGCCTGGGCGCCCTACGTCTACGAGGAAGACGGCCAAGCCGCTGGCCTCGACTACGAGATCACCCGCGAGGTGCTGCAGCGCCTGGGGGTAAAGCTGGACCTGCAGTTCATGCCCTGGAAGCGCTGCCTGCTGGAGCTGGAACTAGGCAATGCAGACGGCATTCTGGATATTTTCCATCTACCCGAGCGCGAAGCGAGCATGCTCTTCGTCGAAGAGCCGCTGAGTGACGTCGAACTCGTGCTGTTCTACGCACGTAACCGCCCCTACCCCTATGAGAGCCTGGAAGACCTGCGCGACCTGGTGATCGGCATCTCGCCGGGCTACTGGTACAACGACGAAACCTTCCGCAACTCGCCCTTGTTCAGTCGCGAAGAGGCTCCGACTCACGAGGCCAATCTGGGCAAGCTGATCCGCCACCGCGTCGATCTGGTCATCAATGACCGTCGCGCCGGCCTCTATCTGACCACCCAGATGGGCTTGCAACAGCAGGTCGACTACAACCGCAAGGCGGTCGGCCATGACCGGCTGTACCTCGCACTGCGTCACGACCCTGTCCTGGCACGCCTGGCCAAGGACTTCGCTGACGAACTGCGCCGCTTCAAGCGCGAACCTGCCTATGCCCAGCTGCAGCTGCGCTACGCCAACCCTGATCAGCCCAAGCCGTGAACCAACCGACAGGCTGGTAGCTGCGCAAGGCCTCAGCTCTGTTATACTCGGGGCTTCCCGCCAGGCTTGCGCCCGGATGCTAGCTCCCAGAAGCCAGCAGTACCGGACGGGATCACGCCCCCACGTGTGATTCAAGCCAGGCTCTACACCCCCAGGGCCACGCCCTCACTTAGTACAGGATTGCTCATGTCCTTTGCCTCCCTCGGTCTCTCCGAGGCTCTAGTCCGTGCGGTCGAGTCCGCCGGCTACACCCAACCCACTCCGGTGCAACAGCGGGCCATTCCCGCCGTGTTGCAAGGTCGCGATCTCATGGTGGCGGCCCAGACGGGTACAGGTAAGACGGGCGGTTTCGCCCTGCCGATCCTCGAACGCCTGTTTCCGGGCGGTCATCCGGATCGCGAACAACGTCACGGCCCGAAACAACCGCGCGTGCTGGTGCTGACACCCACCCGCGAACTGGCCGCCCAGGTGCATGACAGCTTCAAGGTCTATGCCCGCGATTTGAAATTCGTCAGCGCCTGCATTTTCGGCGGCGTTGGCATGAACCCGCAGGTCCAGGCCCTGGCCAAGGGTGTCGACGTGCTCGTGGCCTGCCCCGGTCGCCTGCTCGACCTGGCCAATCAGAAAGCCATCGACCTGTCTCATGTCGAAATCCTCGTGCTCGATGAAGCCGACCGCATGCTCGACATGGGTTTCATCCACGACGTCAAGAAGGTGCTGGCCAAACTGCCGGCACAGCGCCAGAACCTGCTGTTCTCGGCCACCTTCTCCAAGGACATCACCGACCTGGCTGGCAAGCTGCTGCACAACCCCGAGCGCATCGAGGTGACGCCGCCAAACACCACGGTCGAACGCATCGAACAGCGCGTATTCCGCCTGGCCTCCAGCCACAAACGCGCCCTGCTCGCCCACCTGATCACCCAGGGCGCCTGGGAACAGGTGCTGGTGTTCACCCGCACCAAGCACGGTGCCAACCGCCTCGCCGAGTACCTCGACAAGCATGGTCTGCCGGCTGCCGCGATCCATGGCAACAAGAGCCAGAATGCGCGCACCAAGGCCCTGGCCGACTTCAAGGCCAACCAGGTACGCATCCTGGTGGCCACCGATATCGCCGCACGCGGCCTGGATATCGACCAACTGCCGCACGTGGTCAACTTCGAGTTGCCCAACGTCGAGGAAGACTATGTTCACCGCATCGGCCGTACTGGCCGTGCCGGCCGTAGCGGCGAGGCCATCTCGCTGGTCGCGCCGGACGAAGAGAAGCTGCTGAAAAGCATCGAGCGGATGACCAAGCAGAAGATCCCCGACGGCGATCTGCTGGGCTTCGACGCCAGCACCGTCGAGGCCGAGCGCCCGGAAACCCGCGAACCGCGCCAGCCGCGCGGGCAGAAGCAAGCCAAGGCGCCGAATGCCCAGGGCGGCGACAAGCCCAAGGGCGAGCGCAACAACGGTGGGCGCAGAGACAAGGGCAAGGACAGCGGCAAGGATCAGAAAGCCAAGCCGCAGCAGCAAGGCCAGGGCCAGAACCGCCGCGGTCAGCAGCCGCGCAACCAGAGTCGTGGCGCAGCGCCGGCCATTCCACCCTTGCCTCCGGATCGCGACCCGGAAGAATTCCTCGACGACGAAATCGATAATTTTGGCAACCGTGCCGATTACGTACCGGTGCAGAACAAGCCACAAGGTCGCGGCCGTCGCTCAGGCGGCGGGTCGGCTGGCAACGGCACTGCTCAGGGCCAAGGCCAGAGGGCCAACAGCAACAACAGGCAGCCACGCAGCAACACTGGCGCCCCCCCCGGCAAGAATCGTCGTCAAGGTGGCCAGGGTGGTCAGGGCCGTAACGGCGGTGGTCGTGGCCGACCGGCGGATGGTCGCATCACCTCGCTGGATCGCGACGAGCTGCCACGCGCCGAAGCGGCCGTGCGCAACCCGCGCGAAAAGCAGCCGATCATCGTGCACAAGGGCTCGCGCCTGGATCGTTTCCCCAGCGCCGAGCAGCTCGACGAGCTGAGCAACAGCACTCGTCCTCGCAGCGAGAAGCCGGCATTGCTGACGCGTAACCGCGAAGAGTAAGCTGCCGCGCTAACGAAAACGCCACCCCATGGGGTGGCGTTTTTGTTGCTGCCGGCAGAGTTAGGATAAACGGCTAAATAGCCCTCTCCCGCCCTGCGGGCGAATCAGCTGGCCGCAAGCGGCCGTCTTCTTTACTGACGAATGCCTTCTACGGAAATGATCAGCTCGACGGTTTGCGAAGCCGGGCCGAGATCCATGGAGATGTCGAAGTCCTTCAGCGTCAGAGTGGTGGTGCCTTCGAAGCCAGCGCGGTAGCCACCCCACGGATCCTTGCCTTCACCAATGAACTTGGCAGCGATCACCACCGGCTTGGTCACGCCGTTCAGGGTCAGGTTGCCGGTCACGTCGGCAGTGCCTTCGCCAGTGGACTTGACCGAAGTCGATTCGAAGGTGGCAGTAGCGTGCTTGCTCGCATTGAGGAAGTCGGCACTGCGGATGTGCTTGTCACGTTCGGCATGGTTGGTGTCGACGCTGGCGGTCTTCAGGGTCACGTTGACTTTGCTGGCCTCGGGGTTAGCGGCATCGAAGCTGAACGTGCCGTCGAAGTCCTTGAAGGTGCCGTACAGCCAGCTGTAGCCCAGGTGGCTGATCTTGAAATTGACGAAGGCGTGCTGGCCTTGCTTGTCGATGGCGTAATCGGCCGCCATGGCCTGGCCGCCGATCAGAGCGGAGCCCAGAACCAGTGCAGCGAGGGCGTTCTTCAACATGGGGGTGTTCTCCTTGCGAGGTTGTCGATCTAGATGGGCCTTGGCCCGGTTATGAAGTGCTTCAGCGCCCGAACATCCGCAGCAGGGTGCTGTCGCGGTCGATGAAATGGTGTTTGAGAGCGGCCAGGCCATGCAGGCCGGCGAAAATCACCAGACCCCAGGCCAGGTATTCGTGGATCGTCCCGGCAATGTCTTCCTGTTGGGGTATGCCAGTCAGGGTTGCCGGTACGCTGAACAGGCCAAACACCTCGATCCCGCGGCCATCGGCGGTGGAAATCAGGTAGCCGGAGACCATCACACCGAACAGACCGAGATAGAGCACGCCATGACCCAGCTTGGAAGCCAGGCGTGTGAGCCGGCCATGGCTGGCCAGGGCTGCCGGCGCTGGGCTGCACAGGCGCCACAACACACGCAGCAACATCACGGCGAACAACAGGATGCCGATGCTCTTGTGCAGGTCAGGTGCACTCTGGCGCCACGGGTCGTAGTAGCTGAGCCCCACCATCCAGAAGCCGAGGGCGAACAGACCGAACACGACCAACGCCACCAGCCAATGCAGCACGACGCTGACCAGACCATAACGAACAGAGGTATTGCGCCATTGCATGGGATGCTTCCCTAATTCAGTTCCGAGCAAGACTAACGACAAATATATCGATTTAAAGCGGAAAATTTCGCTATGAAACATCGAGAAATGCGATCTTTCATTTCAGCTTCCTTTCGCCGACCAGTTTAGTTCAACGCGCTCGTTGCAGAGTTCATCAGCAGCAGAACGGACGGTGCATTGCACCAGACCAGCGGCAGCGACCACGTCTCACTGGCGGCTTCTGGTAGGCTGTGCCGCCGAACCCTGGGAGATTTCGCATGAGCCTGAACGACCGCTGGATGCAACGCGACCTCGACGTGTTGTGGCACCCCTGCACCCAGATGAAGGATCACGAGCGCCTGCCACTGGTGGCGATTCGCAAGGCCTCAGGCGTATGGCTGGAGGACTTCGACGGCAAGCGCTACCTGGACGCGGTCAGCTCCTGGTGGGTCAATGTGTTCGGCCACGCCAACCCGCGCATCAACGCGCGTATTCGCGAGCAGCTGGACAGCCTCGAGCATGTGATGCTCGCCGGCTTTACCCACCAACCGGTCATCGAGCTCTCCGAGCGCCTGGTGCAGATCACCCCGGCAGGCCTTAACAAGGTGTTCTACGCCGACAACGGTTCCTCAGGCATCGAAGTGGCGTTGAAGATGAGCTTCCACTACTGGCTCAACGGCGGCCAAGCGAGCAAGAAGCGCTTCGTCACCCTGAGCAATAGCTATCACGGCGAAACCGTGGCGGCGATGTCGGTGGGCGACGTGTCGCTGTTCACCGACACCTACAAACCCCTGCTGCTGGACACCCTCAAGGTGCCCAGCCCGGACTGCTACCTGCGCCCCGAAGGCTTGAGCTGGGAGGCACACTCACGCGCCATGTTCGCCCATATGGAACAGACGCTGGCCGAGCATCATCATGAGGTCGCAGCCGTGATCGTCGAGCCGCTGATCCAGGGCGCCGGCGGCATGCGCATGTACCACCCGATCTACCTCAGGCTTTTGCGCGAGGCCTGCGACCGCTATGGCGTGCACCTGATCCATGACGAGATTGCCGTCGGCTTCGGCCGCACCGGCACGATGTTCGCCTGCGAGCAGGCCGGCATCACCCCGGATTTCCTGGTGCTGTCCAAGGCACTGACCGGTGGTTACCTGCCGATGGCCGCGGTGCTGACCACCGATGAGGTCTACAGCGCGTTCTACGACGACTACGCCACCCTGCGCGCCTTCCTTCACTCGCATACCTACACCGGTAACCCGCTGGCCTGCGCCGCTGCGCTGGCGACCCTGGACATCTTCCGTGATGACGATGTGATCGAGCGCAACAAGGCCCTGGCGGCACGCATGGCCAGCGCCACCGCGCACCTGGCCGAGCACCCGCATGTGGCCGAAGTGCGCCAGACCGGCATGGCCCTGGCCATCGAGATGGTGCAGGACAAAGCCAGCAAGACAGCCTACCCCTGGCAGGAACGGCGTGGCCTGCGTGTCTACCAGCACGCATTGGAACGCGGCGCTTTGCTGCGCCCACTGGGCAGCGTGGTGTATTTCCTGCCGCCCTACGTCATCACGCCCGAGGAAATCGATTTCCTCGCCGAGGTGGCCAGCGAGGGCATCGATATCGCCACACGCGAATCAGTCAGCGTGGCCGTGGATAACCGCTTTCCCGATCATCGCGATCCGGGTTGAGCGAAGCCCGGTGGGCACGGCGCGCCGTGCGAAAACGCGGCGCCCTTGCCGTAAGGTGCGCCGTGCCCATCAGCGCTTTAAACTTGCCGCTTCGAACTTACCGCCTGCAGCTACCCTTATGCGCCTATCCCGCTTCTTTATCGATGCCCCGCTCTCCCTCGGCCAACACGACCTGCCCGAGGCGCAGGCCCATTACATCGGCCGCGTGCTGCGCCACGCAGTGGGTGACGCCGTGCAGTTGTTCGACGGCAGCGGCCAGGAATACCTCGGCGAGCTGATCGAAGTGGGCAAGAAGAGCGTGCGCGTCGAACTGCGCGAAGCCATCACCGGGACGAGTGAATCCCCGCTGCGCATCCACCTCGGCCAGGGCCTGTCGCGCGGCGAACGCATGGACTGGGCCATTCAGAAAGCGACCGAGCTGGGCGCAGCGGAGATCACCCCGATCGTTTCGGCGCGCTGCGAAGTACGCCTGAAGGACGAGCGCGCCGACAAACGCATGGCCCACTGGCGCCAGGTGGCAATCAGTGCCTGTGAGCAATGCGGCCGCTCGGTGCTGCCGCTGATCAACCCACCGCTGGAACTGGCCACTTGGCTGCAGCAGGTTGAGGCCGACCTGAAGCTGGTGCTGCACCCGGTCGCTGCTCCCCTGCAAAGCCACGACAAACCGAACAGCCTGGCCTTTCTGATCGGTCCAGAAGGCGGTTTGAGCGATGCAGAAGTGGATCAGGCCAAGGACGCCGGCTTCCATGCCGCCCGCCTGGGGCCACGCGTTCTGCGCACGGAAACGGCTCCCGTGGTGGCGCTGAGCGTCGCCCAACAGCTCTGGGGCGACCTCCAGACGTAAAATGTCGCCTTGGCGTAACTAAATGTGACCTCAAGAGATTGCAAGACCGGCAGTCTTTGTCATGCTCTGCGCGCCGCTCGCACGACCCGCTCACCAGCAATCCACGCGCGGCCGAGGCCGGCGCCCCGCAGCGTCGTCCCTCTTCCAATAACAAACAACGGGCCTCGGCCCCGCCCAAAAGGCGGCCGCGTGCCCAGGAGCATTGCATGAACGAACTGGTCTCGACCCTAAACGGTCTGGTCTGGAGCCCGGCGCTGATCTATCTATGTCTTGGCGTTGGTCTCTACTTTTCCCTGCGCGGCCGCTTTCTACAGGTTCGCCACTTCAAAGAAATGATTCGTCTGATGTTCACCGGCAAGACCGATGAACATGGCATCACCTCCTTCCAGGCATTGACCATGACCCTCGCTGGTCGCGTCGGTACCGGCAACATCGCCGGTGTGGCCACTGCGATCACCTTCGGTGGTCCGGGTGCCGTGTTCTGGATGTGGATGGTGGCGTTCCTCGGCGCCAGCTCGGCATTCGTCGAGTCCACCCTCGGTCAGGTCTACAAGGAAAAGCTCAACGGTGAATACCGTGGCGGTCCGGCCTTCTACATCGAGCGTGGCCTGGGTCTGAAGTGGTACGCCTGGCTGTTCGCCGTGGTTACCGTGTTCGCCTGCGGCCTGCTGCTGCCAGGCGTACAGGCCAACTCCATCGCCTCCAGCGTGAATACCGCCTTCGGTATCGACCCGAACGTGACTGCAGCTGTGCTGGCCGTGCTGATCGGCCTGATCATCTTCGGCGGCGTCAAGCGTATCGCCCACTTCACCCAGGTGGTCGTACCGTTCATGGCGCTGGGCTACATCCTGGTAGCGCTGGTGATCATCCTGCTGAACATCGAGAAGCTGCCGGAAGTCGTGCTGCTGATCGTCAAGAGCGCCTTCGGCCTCGAAGCCGGTTTCGGTGCCATCGTCGGCATGGCCATCCAGTGGGGCGTCAAGCGCGGTGTCTACTCCAACGAAGCAGGCCAGGGTACCGGTCCGCACGCTTCGTCGGCCGCAGCGGTCAGCCACCCGGCCAAGCAGGGCCTGGTTCAGGGCTTCTCGGTCTACATCGACACCCTGTTCGTCTGCTCCGCCACCGCCTTCATGCTGCTGATCACTGGTCAGTACAACGTGCAGGCCCCGGATGGCAGCGCGATATTCACCGGTATCGCTGGCGTAGCGGCAGGCCCGGGCTACGTGCAGACCGCGATGGAGAACATGATGCCCGGCTTCGGTAACGCCTTCGTTGCCATCGCCCTGTTCTTCTTCGCCTTCACCACCATCCTGGCGTACTACTACATCGCCGAAACCAACATTGCCTACATCAACCGCAAGGTGAAGCGTCCCATCCTCACCCTGCTGCTGAAGTTCGGCATCATCGCGGCTACCGTGTACGGCACCGTGCACACTGCCACCTTCGCCTGGGACCTGGGTGATCTCGGCGTCGGCCTGATGGCCTGGCTGAACATCATCGCCATCCTGCTCATGCACAAGGTCGCCTACAAGTGCCTGAAGGACTACGAGCAGCAGTTGGACGAGGGCAAGGACCCGGTCTTCCATCCGGAGAAGCTCGGTATCAAGAATGCCGACTACTGGGGCAGCAGCACCTCGGAAGACAACCTGACGGCCGAGAACGGCGAAGCGCAGCAACCGCAGCGCTGATAGCCGCACAGCAGTAACGAAAAAGCCCCGGCCAGTGCCGGGGCTTTTTCATGGGCGATGTGATCGCGCCGGGTCTCGGTTCAGATCAGGCCGACATCGGCGAGCAGTTGTTCCAGTGCGGCCAGATCGGGAATACGCACCACCTCCTCACCGACGCGCGCCGCCCCCAGTTCCAGAGGCGCCAGCTCGACATCGGCGCCTTGCAGCTCGCTGCCGACCTTCAGCGAGCGCGGAATACCCTGCACCAGCAGCGCGATGAACTTGACCTTGGGGCGGCCGCCCAGAGCGTTGATCACCGCAACGCGGGCACCACTGGCGACATGTGCCTGGCCGCCGCTGGCGGCCTCGAAGGAGAGCAGCGGCAAGCGCAGATCACGCCAGGCGATCTGGCCGAGAAACCAGTCGGGAGTGCCTTCAGTGACCTGCGGCGCGCGATAGGGAATCAGCTCCGCCACCGCCACGTTGGGCAGCAGCAGGGTGCGGTCGGCCAGAGGCACCAGCAAGCCGGTGAGACTGGCGGCGCTGTTCTGGGTGGCGACGGCTTGGCTCATTGAAACGTCCTCAACTGCAATGTTCGGCGAGGTGATTGACCAGCGCCACGGCCAGCTCACGCGGGTCGGCACTGAAGCTGCTGTAACCGCCTTCGCGCAGGCTGTCGGGCATGCTCGGACTGGCGCAGCTGTCGGCGCGCTGGGTCCAGATCACGCCACCCTGGCGTTTGACGTAGGCGGCGGCGGCGCTGCCATCGCTGCCCATGCCGCTGAACACGATCACGCCGCACTGGGCAGCGAACTGCTGCGCCAGGTTGAGCATCATCTGATCGATGGAAGGACTGTAGGGCTCTGGCCAGCCGCGTTCGGCGATCTGCATTGCGCCGTCTTCGGCAAAACCCAGCTCGTTGCTGATCGGCACCACCACCACCTCACCACAACGCACCGGGTCGCCATGACGTGCCGAATTGACGTGCCACTGACTGTGCCGACCGACCGCCTGCGGCAATGCCGCCTCGAAACTGGCGTCGATGTGTTGGGCATAGATAAAGCCGATGGGCAGGCCGCCCGGCAGGGCATCGAGAAATGCCTTGACCGCCGCTGGACCACCCAGCGAGGCAGCCAGCAACCATACCTGACGGGCCGGCTCGCCAGCTTGCAACGGCGTATTGGCCAGTGCTTGTGGCAGCTCCAGGCGTGCCGGACGCTGTGCTTCGTCGAGCAGTGCCTGCAGGCTCGGCCCGACCGCCTGGGTCGGATCGCCGACCAGGCGCTTGAGCTTGCCGAACAGGCTGCGCTCCCAACGCGGGTAGTTCTCCGAATGGCGCTCGGGGGCATGGCCCTCGCCGAACAGCACCGGGGCGCTGGCACGCTCGAGCAGGCTGTCGACCAGCGGCGAATCTTCCGACTGGGCCAGGTCCACCAGCCACAGGTCGGTCTCGCAGGCTGCCAGCTGCTCCTCATCGAGCCGCGCCGGGTCGCTGTTGAGCACCACCTGATAACCACCACCGGCCAATGCCTGCTGCAACACATGGCGCTGCAGCGAGGTGTCGGCGATTACTGCGATACGCGCGGAGGTTTTGTCTGTCATGTCCGTTTGACCCGATGGCTATCCACCAGTTGAGCGATGGTGTCGAGCAGCAAGGACTCCTGATAGGGCTTGCCGAGGTACTGATTGACGCCGATGGACATGGCTCGCTCGCGGTGCTTCTCGCCGGTACGCGAGGTGATCATGATGATCGGCAGATCCTTGAGGCGCTCGTCGTGGCGCACCAGCGTGGCCACCTCGAAGCCGTCCATGCGTGGCATCTCGATGTCCAGCAGCATGATGTCAGGCTTGTGCTCCTGCAGCTGGGCGATGGCATCGACCCCATCCTTGGCGGTGACCACGTTCATGCCATTACGCTCAAGCAGACGGCTGGTAACCTTGCGCACGGTGACCGAGTCGTCCACCACCATGACCAGCGGCGGCCGGTCGGCCTCGACCTCTTCGTTGGCCGCAGCCTGACGCGAAGCCAGGCGTGGCATCAGCTGATTCTGCAGATGTGCATGCAACACACGAATCGTCGCCAGCAGATCGAGAATCACCACCACGCGGCCGTCGCCGAGGATGGTTGCACCGGAGATCCCGTGCACTCCGGCGAACTGCGGGCCGAGGCTCTTGACCACGATTTCGCGCGAGCCGGCCAGGCTGTCCACCTGCACCGCCACGGCGTGCTCGCTGGAACGCACCAGGATCACCGGCAGCGGCAGGCTCTGGCCCACCAGCTTGGGCTGCTGACCGTTGTTCAGCAGGTCGCCCAGGTACTTCAGTTCGTAGGCCTGTCCGGCGTACTCGAAGCGCGGCGCATCCGGGGCGTAGTAGGCCTCCAGTTCATACGGCGACACCCGCACGATACCCTCGATGGTGTTCAACGGGATGGCGTAGAGGTCTTCGCCGGAGTACACCATCAGCGCGCGGTTGACCGACACGGTGAACGGCAGGCGAATGGTGAAGCGCGTACCCTGACCCAGCGTCGAGTCGATGCTCATCGAGCCGCCAAGCTGCTTGACCTCGGAGTGCACCACGTCCATACCGACGCCACGACCGGAAATCTGCGTGACTTTCTCGGCAGTGGAGAAACCCGCCTCGAGGATGAACTGCAGGATTTCGTGATCGCTCAGATCGCTGTCGGCGTCCATCAACCCACGCTCGATTGCCTTGCGTCGCACGGCCTCCAGGCGAATACCACCGCCGTCGTCGTCCAGGGTAAGAACGATGTCGCCACCCTCACGACCGAGATTGAGACGAATGGTGCCGGTTTCCGGCTTGCCGATGTCGCGGCGCACAGCAGTGGGCTCGATACCGTGATCGACGGCGTTACGCAGCATATGTTCCAGAGGCGCGACGATGCGTTCGAGAACGGTACGGTCCATTTCCCCTTCGGCGTTGC
The DNA here is from genome assembly GCF_002803095.1 of Pseudomonas sp. ZH-FAD. GTDB lineage: Bacteria > Pseudomonadota > Gammaproteobacteria > Pseudomonadales > Pseudomonadaceae > Aquipseudomonas. The sequence goes on from NZ_PGLR01000008.1 coordinate 84,661, forward strand.
CGACGACGAATTCCACCTGCTTGCCCAACTCACCCGCCACCTGACGCACGATGCGGCGCAGACGCGGCACCAGACGATCGAACGGCACCATGCGGGTGCGCATCAGACCTTCCTGCAACTCGGTGTTGACCCGCGCCTGTTGCAGCAGCAGGGTCTCGGCGTCACGGTTCTTCGCCGCCAGGGTTTCCTTCAGATCGAGCAAGTCGGAAGCCGATTCGAACAGCGCACGGGACAGCTGCTGCAGCTGCGAGTGGCGGTCCATCTCCAGTGGGTCGAAATCTTCATAACCGGCGCGCTCGGCCTCGGCCTGATAGCGGCTGAGGATCTGCGCCTGGGTCTCGGTATCGAGACGGCGCAGCTGATCACGTACGCGGTCGATGGTCGCTTCCATCTCGCTCAGGGTGAAGCCGACATCGCTCACCTGTTGCTCGACACGGCCACGGAAGATCGATGTCTCACCAGCCAGGTTGACCAGACCTTCGAGCAGCTCGGCTGGTACCTTGACCAGCTCCTGTGGCGCGCGGCGGGATGCTGCCTCCAGAGCTGCCTCCTGCGCACGCTGCACGAACGGCAGTACCTTCGGTGCCTGCAACTGGCTCGGCACGTCACTGGCAGCAATGATCGGATTGAGCAGATTGCTCGCAGGCGCCGCCGCTGGTTCGGTAACCACTGGCTCATCGCCGAGGCTGGCGCTAAGGCGCTGGCGCAGCACGTCGAGCTCATTCTGCAGCCCTTCGAAACCGGACTGCACATCGAGCAACAGACTCTCCGGCCAGGGTGCACCCTGCTGCAGCGCCTCGCTGAGATGCTGCTCCAGGTCGTGGCTCAGATCGCCAAGGCGCTTCTGCCCCGCCAGGCGTGCGCCGCCCTTGAGGGTGTGCAGCGTGCGCAGCATCTCGTCGATGGCGCTGACATCATCACGTTGTTCTTCCCAACGCCCGATCGCTGCCTCCATCGCTTCGAGCAGGTCATCGCCTTCTTCCAGGAAGATATCGAGGATGTCGCTGTCAGCCTCTTCGGCTTCGTCGCTTTCGACCACCGCCCTGAGTTGGACCGCCGACGGCATGCTCAACTGCTCGTCAGGGTTGGCACGAAAGCGCTTGATCGTCTCGATCAGGGCATGGCCCTGCGGCACCGCTCGCTGACCGCGCACGGCTTCGAGCATCTCGGCCAAACGGTCGTGGCAGGCCTGCAGCAGGGTGAACAACTCCTGACTGGCTCGCAGGCGACCGCCACCCAGACCCTCGTAAAGGAACTCCAGTTCATGGGCCAGATCACCGATTTCACGAATCTCGGCCATGCGTGCACCACCCTTGAGGGTGTGCAGGTCACGCTGCAGGGCTTCAAGCTCAAGACTGTTGTCGACATCGCCCATCCAGCGCTGCAGAGCGGCGCCAGCACTGTCGATAATGTCGAAACCTTCCTCGAGGAAGATTTCCACCAGTTCGGGATCGCGCTCTTCATGCCAGTTGGCCAGCGTGCCTTGTGGCTCTGGCTCTGGCTCTGGCTCTGGCTCTGGCTCTGGCTCTGGCTCGACGATAGCCTCAGCCAGAGGCGGTAGTTCGTCTTCTGGCAACACCAGCTCGACTTCGTCGATCAGCGGCAACTCTGCCTCAGGCTCAGCCTGTGGCACTTCGTCGAGCACGATGTCGTCTTCGACCAGTGCCAAAGGCGGCAGATCGAAGCTATCGGGCTCCACGGTTTCGATCGACTCACCGGGTGAGTCGTCCAGCACCGGTTCAACCTGAGCCACGGCGGCCGACAGACTCTGCGGCGTACCACCCTGGCGGAACTGACGAATTGCCTGAATCAGGTCGTCACCAGAAACCAGCGGCTGGCGGGCCTGCAACTGATCGAGCATCTGCGCCAGGCGATCATGGCTTTGCTGCAGCAGGTTGCCCAGCGCCGGCGAATAGCTGTAACGGCGGTCGACCAAACCCTCGTAGAGCGACTCCAGTTCGTGGCCAAGATCGCCAATCGGGCGAATCGCGGCCATGCGTGCACCACCCTTGAGAGTGTGCAGATCGCGCTGCAGCGACGACAACGGCATGGTGTTGTCCGGCTCACTGAGCCAGCGCTCCAGCGCCTGACCGGCGCTGTCGAGAATATCCACAGCCTCTTCGAGGAAGATTTCGACCATTTCCTCATCGAGGTCGGCGGCGACAGGGCTGAAGCCCAGTTCGGCCTCGGCCTGCAATTCCAGGCCAGCGTCCTCGACGATTGCCGGCTCGGTGGACATCTCTTGCCACTGCGCCGGCTCTGCCTCAGCTTGCTCCAGCTCGGCAGTGGCCTGGTCCAGCTCGATGATTTCCAGCCCCTCGGCGCCAGGCGCGAGCAAGGCCAGGGTATGCGGATCGATGGCTTCGCTGAGCAGCTCACGCAGCGCCTGTACGCGCTCGGGTTGCGGACTGACCTGCAAGGCCGCAGCAACCTGATCCATCATGCCGATCAGTGCTTCGTGAGCCTTTTCTGCTTCATCGAAGAAGCGTTCGCTGACGGCCAGGCTGCCTTCCTCGACGGCACCATAGAGATCCAGCAGGGCCTCGCAGAGCTCGTCGATCTGCGGCAGCTCGGCCATTTCGGCGCCACGACCGAGGGTGGTCAGCTCTTCCAGCAGCGCAGACAGCTCCTGGCGCTCGGACGGATGCTCGCGCCATTTACGCAGCAGGTCCTCGGCATCCAGCAGGATGTCCATGCCTTCGGCGAGGAAGATGCTGATCATCTGCGGATCACGGCTTTCACCGCTCTGTGCCATGCGCTCGTCTTCGGCGTTGGCGAGACGCTCCTGATGCAGCGCCTGGACGCGGGCAAGGAATGCGTCGGCACCCGGAATAGGTGCCAGAGGCTGAGTTTCGAGATTGTCGAGCCCGATACGGAACACGCCTTCGGCGCTGCTCAACAACTCGGCGGCCGCCAGATCTACCTGAATCAGGTTGGTCTTGAACTCCTTGACCAGCTTCTCCAGCGGCGCAGCGATTTCTGCCACCGGCAGGATGCCGGCCATATAGGCACTGCCCTTGAGGGTGTGCAGTGCACGCTGCAGGTCGTCGGTGACTGGCTGCGGCAGCTCCTGGGCGCAATCGGCGAGAAAGCCCACCAGGGTATCGAGATGGGTTTCCGCCTCGTTGCGGAAGATTTCCAGCAACTGTGGGTCAAGAGACTCGCTATCGAGCGGTTGGTCGGTGACCGACTCGACCTGCTCGACGACCTCGGTAGCGTCGTCAACGCCCACGGGCTCGGCTACCTGCTGGGCGGCCGGGGCGTCAGATTTTGGGGGCGTCAGCCCCTTGGCCAGGGCATGCGCGGTGGCCGCCAGTAGATCGACATCGTCGCGCTGACGCTGAGCCTTGGCGGCAAATTCCTCGACCAGCGCCGGCATCAGCGCTACTACGTCGAGCACCACCTGCTGCACCGGTGCACTCGGTTCGATGCTGCGGTCCAGCACGCGGTTGAGCAGGTTCTCGATGGACCAGCCCAGTTCGCCGATGATCAGCGCACGCACCATGCGGCCGCTGCCCTTGAGGGTGTGGAAGGCGCGACGGACTTCGATCAGCGCGTCCTTGTTATCGGTATCGGCCTGCCACTGCGGCAAGTATTCGCCGATGGTTTCCAGCACCTCGCCGACTTCTTCGATAAAGACTTCCAGCAACTCTTCATCCACCGGCTCTTCATCGGCAGGCGGCGGCAACAGGCTCGGCGGTACGTCGGCGGCAGGCGGGTTGATCGCCTGTACCGGTGCGGCCATCACGTCAGCCATTGACAGCGGCTTCTCTGCCACTGGCTCCTCGACCTGGATGTGCGGCGCGCTGGGCAGCTCGACTTCTGGTAGTTCCAGATCGGCCAGTTCCAGCTCGTCCCACTGGTTCGCTTCGGCCAGTTGCTCCAGACTCAGCTCTTCGAGTTCCAATGCCGGCTCGGCCTGGGCGTCGAACAACGGTGCGGCGATGACCTCTTCGCTCTGCGCAGTGGGCAGCTCTTCGAGCTCGCCCAGTTCGAAGGTGAAGGTCTCGGCGCTCTCGCTCACTGCCGGCAGGTCAGGCTCAACGTCGACCAGCTCCAGCTCGGCCACGGCTTCGTCAGGTGCATCGACCGAATTGAAGGCCAGCGGCTCGATCTCGGCGAGGGGCTCTTCGAGCTGTTCGTCCTCGGCGCCCAGCAGTTCGATTTCCTGCAGCGGGTCAGCCAGCGGCGCCAGGCTTTCCTCCTGCGGTTCGACGCGGTCGAGAATCGACGGCTTTTCCTTGAGCGGATAACCCAGTGCTTCCAGGCTCTCCTCGGCGACATCGAGAATCAGGTCGCCTTGCGTGCCATGGTCCTCGGCCAGGCGCTCGAGGTAATACTCGACGCTGGTAATGGCGTCTGCCAGGGTGTCCAAACTCTGCCAGTTGGGCACGGCCTTGCGCGCCAGCAACTGTTCCTGAATGTAGCGGTTGCAGGCATTGAGCAGGTCGGCGGCGCGCTGCAGCGGAATCATCGCCAGGCCGCCACGAACCTGCGTCAGCAGGCCGGGGACACGTGCCAGATGCTCGTGGTTCCACTGCGAGGCGATGAACTCGATGATGGCGTCCTTGGCCTGTTCCAGACCGTTGCGCGCCTCTTTGATCACCAACTGATGAATCTGCGCCACATCGGTAGTGGGCAGGTGGCTCTGTTCGTTCTTGCTGTCATCGCTCGGCCCGACCATGCCGGCCAGCGTCGCCTCGACGTAGAGCAACGCGCCAGCCACATCCATCAACACGGCATCGTTGGGCTCGCGCTGACCGAGGGACAGGCCGTGAATGACATCGATCTGGTCGAGAATGACCTTGCGTGGCTGGCCGAAACCGAGCACCGCGAGGGTATCGGCGATCTGCTTGAGCGGCGCCAGCAGGGCGTCCAGCTCGCCGGGTTGACTGCGATCGCTGCGCACGAACAGGTCCAGGCTATCCTTGACCCGCACCAACTCTTCACAGAGAGCCGCCACCACAGAACGCATGGCATCGCGGTCGGGACCTGCCAGACGGGCACGTTCCTCATCCACCACTTCGTTGTCGGGCAGCGCTTCGTCGAGACGATACTGTTCCTTCAGGGCGCGAATACGCGGCGACTGCGCCGGCGCCTTGGCCACGTAGAACAACAGGTTCTTGGTCAGTTCGTCGCTAGCGGGCTGGTTGATGCCATCGGCACCCTGCTCGACCAGGCGCTTGAGTTCCTTGTCGACCTGACGCAGCAAGGTACGCACCGAGGTACCGTTGACCACACTGCCGTTGGCCAGGCCTTCGACCATGCCGGAAGCGATCTGCCACAGACCGCCCAGCGGGGCGTCCTTGCACAGCGTTTCCAGACGAGCGAAGACGCGCGCCATGTAACCGAGATTGGTCGCCAGGTCCTGATTGCGGATCACGCCGACCAGGGCCATTTGCAGCATCTGTCGCAGCTTGCGCAGCAGCACAGGAAGCTCGGCGGTACGCAGGCGCGCCAGGCTATCGGACGGCAGCGCCGGCAGGCGTGCGGACATGTCCGGGGAGAACAGGCTGGTTTCCGACAGCAGCTTCTCGCCACGGGCGGCGCGCAGGTCGTTGAGCAGCGGCAACACCACCATGGGCAGGTCGCGGCGAGCGGTCTGGATACGGTCGAGGTACACAGGCAACTGCAGGATGGCCTGCATCAGCACTTCCAGGGCTTCGCCCTGGTTGGCCACGCGACCTTCCATCAGTGCCTTGGCCAACTGCTCCATTTCCTCGGCGAGCAGAGCCGCGCCGTAGAACTCGACCATCTGCAAGGTGCCGTGAACCTGGTGCACGTAGGTCAGGCAGAAGCGCATGCGCGTAGGGTCCTGCGGGTTCTCGACGAACGCCTCCAGGGCTTGCCGCGCCTGCTTCAGGGTTTCCCCGATCTCGCCTTTGACCCACTCCAGGGCGACATAATCATGCCGATCACCCATAGCCACTCCACTCATAAACTTGGCCTTATCCCTTGCGGGTAAACGCCAGAACTCGCTCGTCGGCCACCGGCACCAGTTGCGGGTGCTGCCAACCGGCTACTTCGCCCACGCCCACGACCAGCAGGCCACCCGGCGCCAGGCTTTCGGCCAGGCGATTGAGGATGTCGCGGCGACGCCAGCGGCGGAAATAGATCAGCAAGTTCTGACAGAAAATCACATCCATGCCGGACATCGGCGCCTTGGCCAGTTCCAACACATTGAGCTTGGCGCAGCACACACGCGCTGCCAGGCTCGGTACCACCTTGAAGCGTCCATCGGCCTGAGCGAGAAAGTAGCGCTCGCGCAGCTCGTCACTTACCTGCTCCAGGCGTCGCGCCGAGTAGCACGCCTCGCGTGCCTTGCTCAGTGCCCCCTGGCTGATATCCGTACCGGTCACCGCGAAGTGTTCGGGCAACTCACTGCCTTGCAGAACCTCCGCAGCCTGAATCGCCAGCGAATACGGCTCTTCACCACTGGAGCAACCCACGCTCCACAGTTCCCAGGGTTTGCCCAGGCCTGCCGCCAGACGCTCCTGCAAGTACTGCGAGAGCACCTCGAAGGACGGTGGGTGGCGGAAGAAGCGGGTTTCCTGCACGGTCAGACGATCCAGCAGGGTCGACCACTCCACCGCACCACGCGGCCCGTCGGTGACCTGACGGTAATAGCTGGCATAATCCGTGATGCCCAGTTCGCGCATGCGCGCACTCAGATTGGTCTGCAGAAAGGCGCGCCGCTGCTCGCTGATCACCACACCGGTACGCGCCTCGAGCAGCGTCTGCCAGTCGTGAAAATCGGCTTGCGACATATCGGCCACCGGGCGCAATGCCCAAACGCCCGCTGACTGCATACCTTCGCCCTGAGTCATGGCTGTGTAGCGAAGGCTGCCGACAGCCTTCGCACTCCTTTATCAGGCGTCTGGCAGGGTGAAGCCGGACACCGACTTGCGCATCTCACTGGCCATCTTGGCCAGGTTACCAATGCTCTTGGCGGTGGCGGTGGTACCCGAGGACGTCTGCGAGGTGATCTCCTGGATCACGTTCATGGTGTTGGAAATGTGGCCGGCCGAAGAGGCCTGCTGACGGGCGGCGTTGGAAATGTTCTGGATGAGGGCCGCGAGGGTTTTCGATACCTTCTCGATCTCTTCCAGTGCCACACCGGCGTCCTGCGCCAGGCGAGCACCACGAACCACTTCGGAAGTCGTCTGCTCCATGGAGATAACGGCTTCGTTGGTGTCGGTCTGAATGGTCTTTACCAGCGCCTCGATCTGCTTGGTCGCCGCCGAGGAACGTTCTGCGAGGCGTTGTACCTCGTCCGCTACCACGGCGAAGCCGCGGCCCGCATCACCGGCCATGGACGCCTGGATCGCGGCGTTCAGTGCGAGGATGTTGGTCTGGTCGGCAATGTCGTTAATCAGGCTAACGATGTCACCGATCTCCTGGGACGATTCACCGAGGCGTTTGATCCGCTTCGAGGTGTCCTGGATCTGCTCACGGATGTTATCCATGCCGGTGATGGTGTTGTGTACGACTTCGTTGCCCTTGTTGGCGATGGCTACGGAACGTTCCGCTACCGCGGAGGATTCCGAGGCGTTCGCCGATACCTGGTCAATCGACACGGCCATTTCGTTGATCGCCGCGGAGGCACCGGCAATTTCCTGCGCCTGGTGCTCGGAAGCTTCGGCCAGGTGCATCGCCGTGGCCTGGGTTTCCTGGGCCGCACCGGCTACCTGAACGGCGGTCAGGTTGATGGTGGCCACCAGATCGCGCAGCTGGTCGATGGAGTAGTTGATGGAGTCGGCGATGGCACCGGTGAAGTCTTCGGTTACCGTCGCGGCCACGGTCAGGTCACCGTCGGCGAGGTCGGCGATTTCGTCGAGCAGACGCAGAATTGCCGCCTGGTTACGTTCGTTCTTCTCGGCGGTTTCGGCCAGACGGCGGTTGGTCTCGCGCACCATCACCAGAGCGGTGAGGATGATCGAACCCAGCGCCAGGGCACCCAGCACGTAGCCGAACAGGGTATTGATGGCACGGCCCGAGGCCAGGTCTTCGAAACCGACGGCCAGTTCGGACGCCTTGTCCAGCAGGGTCTGAGAAACGGTGAAGATGGAGCTGGCCGATTCACGCACCTGGAACAGTTCCGGCGAGGTTTCGAGAATCTCGTCCACCGAACCGGATACGAATTCGAACAGCTCGGAAATCTCGGCCAGACGCTCGAGGGCCTCCTCGTCCGTCACCTGGCTGATTTCCATCGCCGCGTTGCCTTCGAGCATCGCAGCCAGTACACGACCGAACAGGCTGGCATCACGACCGAACATGTCGGCGGCCTGTACCGAGTCTTCGTCACCGGCCAGTACCTTGTTCACCGAGCCGAGAATACGTTCGGCCAGCAGCGACTGACGTTGGGCCACAGAGACCTGGGCAGCCGGCGCACCGCTCTCCAGGAGAATATCGACCACTTCCTCGTACTCGACCTGCAGTTGCGGAATGGTTTCCGCCAGGGTGGCGGCTACCTGGTGCAGCGACAGTACGGTCTGCTCACTGGCAAGAATGGCGTCAGTGTTCTGCCGCAGGCTGTCCCAGTCCTGTTGCACCGCTGCCATCTGCGCTTGCACCGAAGAGGGTGCCGGAGGCAAGCCGGTATTGGCATCGCCATCGGTCAGGTAGCTCCAGCGCTGCTGGAAGTCGTTACGCGCAGCACGCAGCAGGCCGAATGCCTCTGCCTTGCCCGCCGCAGCCTCAGTGGCGTTGTTGGCGATACGCTGGGACAGTACCCGCAGCTCACCGGAGTGGCTGATGTACTCGGTATCGTAGTTGGACTGGGTGTTGATGTAGGCGAAGTTCGCGAACAACAGCACGATGGAGACGATAAGCACGACGAACAGCGCCGCGATCAGCGTGCTGCTGCGTGCTCCGACCAACAAATTACCTGCATTGAATTTTTTCATTTTCTGGCCCCCGCCTGGACCGACCGCACTACGGTTCCCATGTAACGCCAAAGAGCCGGCAAAGCCGGCCCAACCGAAAATCTACTGATAGGACACATCGAGAAAGCCCGGATTGGTGGTCAGCGCATGAGGGCTGAACACCAACCAGGGTTGTTCTCGTTGAAAGACTCCGTGGATAAACGGCGCAATGCTCGCCTCGAGAGGCGGCAGTTGTTCTGAAAATGCATCCACCGGAAAATGTTGCATGCCGAAAACCTCGTCGACGGTAAGGCCAGCGAAGATTTCCTGGTGGTCCACCACCAGCACTCGCCGCAGCTTGCGCAGCGGCGACAGTTCATTACCGAAGAACCCGCACAGGTCCATGATCGGCAGCAGGCGGCCACGCACGTTGGCCACCCCTTTGACCCAGCTCTTTACACCCGGCAGCAGGGTGTAGCGTGGCTCGTGCAGCACCTCGCCCACTTCCCCCATCGGCGCGACGAAGAATCGCTCGCCCATACGAAAGCCGATACCACTCCAGCTCTGTACCGCCGCCTGTTGCGACGGCAGGCCAGCCGCCAAGACTCGGCAGCGCTGGTCAATCTCAAGGAGAATCTGGAAAGGAGTCTGCACGGACATGCCAGCCTTGGCCTTCTTTTTATTTAGTACACGGACAGCACGGCATTAGCCGGCCAGTACCGCATTGAGGGTCTTCAGCAAGGTATCTTCGTCGATCGGCTTGGTCAGGTAGTCCTTGGCGCCTTGGCGCTTGCCCCAGACCTTGTCGGTTTCCTGATCCTTGGTGGTGACGATGATCACCGGGATGTGGCTGGTCTCGGCGTCCTTGGTCAACTGACGGGTCGCCTGAAAGCCGTTGAGGCCGGGCATGACGATATCCATCAGCACCGCGTCAGGTTTTTCCTGGCGAGCCAGAGCCACGCCGTCAGCGCCGTTTTCCGCCTTGAGTACCTGATGCCCATGTTTTTCCAGCATGGCGGTCAGCTTGTACATCTCGGTCGGGGAGTCATCAACAATCAGAATTCGAGCCATGGTGTTTCCCAATACAGAAGTGGCGTACGGCGGTCAGGCCGGAACGTCAGGAGGCTTGTTCCACCGGGGTGAAGTCGGGCACGTGAGCCTTGATGGCACCGAGCAGCTCTTCCTTGCTGAAAGGCTTGGTCAGGTACTGATCGGAGCCGACGATACGCCCCTTGGCCTTGTCGAACAGACCGTCCTTGGAGGACAGCATGATCACTGGCGTGGACTTGAAAGCACTGTTGTTCTTGATCAAGGCACAGGTCTGATACCCATCGAGACGCGGCATCATGATGTCGACAAAGATGATGCTGGGATGCGTGTCGGCAATCTTGGCCAGGGCATCGAAGCCATCGACCGCGGTGATGACATCACAACCCACTTTTTTCAGCAGAGTTTCAGCGGTGCGACGAATCGTTTTCGAATCGTCGATCACCATCACTTTCAAACCCTCGGTATGCTGTTCCATGTTCGCCCTACCATCGCCTCGGTGAGTCGTTATATTCGCGTTATTCAGTATGCCTGAGGCCCAGTCTTCGATGGGGCTTGACCCAATCGTCGGGCCTTTTTAGCACACTCTCCAGATGCAATCTATAAGCCTGCCAGGGCAGCGCCACCCTTGACCGCGCGGCCCGGCCGGCGCCACCCTGACAGCCATTGTTCGGCGCGGCCAGCCCGGCCTTCGCCCTTATCCCACGGAGTTTATCCCCCATGAGCCTTCGCCTCGGGATCGTCATGGATCCTATCGCCAGCATATCCTTCAAGAAGGACAGCTCGCTGGCCATGTTGCTGGCCGCTCAAGCACGCGGCTGGTCACTGTTCTACATGGAGCAGCAGGATCTCTATCAGGTTCGCGGCCAGGCCCGTGCCCGCCTGCGCTCTCTGGAAGTGTTCAACGATCCGCAGCGCTGGTTCACCCTTGGTACGGAACAGGACACGCCGCTCGCCGAGCTGGACGTGATCCTGATGCGCAAGGACCCGCCCTTCGATAACGAATTCGTCTACTCCACCTACCTGCTTGAGCAGGCCGAGAACGACGGCGTACTGGTGGTCAATCGGCCGCAGAGTCTGCGCGACTGCAATGAAAAGTTCTTCGCCACCCAGTTTCCCCAATACACACCAGCGACTCTGGTAAGCCGGCGTTCCGACATTGTGCGCCAGTTTGCCGATGAGCACCGTGACATCATTCTCAAACCCCTTGATGGTATGGGCGGATCGCAGATATTTCGCCACCGTGAAGGCGACCCGAATCTCTCGGTGATTCTGGAAACCCTGACCCTGCACGGCCACCAGCAGATCATGGCGCAGGCCTACCTGCCAGCTATTAAGGACGGCGACAAACGCATCCTGATGATAGACGGGGAACCGGTACCCTATTGCCTGGCACGCATTCCGGCTGCCGGAGAGACTCGCGGCAACCTGGCCGCCGGCGGTCGCGGCGAGGCGCGCCCGCTGACCGAGCGCGATCGCGAAATTGCCGCAGCAGTCGGGCCTACCCTACGTGAAAAAGGATTGATCTTCGTCGGACTCGACGTGATCGGCGAGCACCTGACAGAAATCAACGTCACCAGCCCGACCTGTATCCGCGAGATAGATGCCGCATTCGACACCCGTATCGGCGAACAGCTAATGGACTGCATTGCGCGCAAACGCGGGTTAAAAGCTTGACGCAGGTGGCAGCCTGGCGCCCGCAACTTGCAGGCGCCTACTGCTACCCGGCAGACTGCGCGACATTCGAAAGCAGACCCGATACGCGATGAACGCAGCAGCCTCCCTACCGACCAGCTCCTCCGCCAACGCCCGACCGGCGGACCGCCTGGGATTCACCCTGTTTCTCGCGGCAGCACTGCACGCGGCACTGATCCTCGGCGTCGGCTTCACCCTGGAGTCGCCGCCGGAAATCAGCAAGACGCTGGAAATCACCCTGTCTACCTTCAAGAGCGAAGAGAAGCCCAAGGAAGCGGATTTCCTGGCGCAGGACAACCAGCAGGGCAGCGGTACGCTGGAACACACTGCAGCACCCAAGACCACCGAACAGGCGCCCTTTCAGGACAGCGAGGTGCGCAAGGTCACCCCGCCCGCCACCCCGCAGCAGCCTGCCACCCGACAGGAAGCCCCCAAGGCAGCAGTCGCCACACGCGCACCGCAGCAGCAGAAAACCCCGGTCAAACGCGAAGAAGCCAAACCGGTTCCGGAGACCCGGCCGGCGCCGGTGTTCGACTCCGCTCAGCTGTCAGCCGAGATCGCCAGCCTGGAAGCCGAATTGGCCCAGGAAGTTCAGCAGTACGCCAAGCGCCCGAAGATCCATCGCCTCAACGCCGCCTCGACCATGCGCGACAAGGGCGCCTGGTACAAGGACGAATGGCGCAAGAAAGTCGAACGCATCGGCAACCTCAATTACCCCGACGACGCTCGTCGTCAACGTATATATGGCAGCCTGCGCCTGTTGGTATCGATCAACCGTGATGGCTCGCTGTACGAGGTACAGGTGCTGGAATCTTCCGGCCAGGCCGTGCTCGACCAGGCCGCACAACGCATCGTGCGCCTGGCCGCGCCCTATGCACCCTTCACCGGCGACCTTGCCGATATCGACCGCCTGGAAATCATCCGCACCTGGCGCTTCGAGCGCGGTGATCGGCTGTCGAGTAATTAGCCAACCCTGATCATCGGTGCGCACGGCGCCCCCCTGCGAAGCGGTGCCAGCAGCCTGGATGAGATCCGGCAAAGCGCTGCTCACGCTTGTAGCTTGCCGCCTGTCGTTCCAAACTAGGCGTCATGAAGAAATCAGCCCCCACTTCGCTCAAGCACCACTTCCTGATTGCCATGCCGCACATGGCCGATCCGCACTTCGCGCAGACCGTCACCTACCTGGTCGAACACAACGAGCAAGGTGCGATGGGCCTGGTGATCAACAAGCCCAATGGCCTGAATCTGGCTGACGTGCTCGAACAACTACGCCCTGACGAAGAGCCGGCGGCGCTGTGCCACAGCCTGCCGATCTTCGCCGGCGGCCCGGTACAGACCGACCGCGGCTTCGTCCTGCACCCCGCTGGCCCGCAGTTCCAGGCGACTCTGGAGCTGGGCGAGCTGGGCCTCTCCACCTCGCAGGACGTATTGTTCGCCATAGCCGACGGCAGCGGCCCGGATCGCTACCTGATCACCCTTGGCTACGCCGGCTGGGATGCCGGACAACTGGAAGCCGAACTGGCCGACAACGCCTGGCTGACCTGCCCCGCCGACAGCAACATTCTTTTCGACCTGCCGTTCGACCAGCGTCTTAACGCCGCCGCCGCACGCCTGGGGGTCAACCTCAGCCTGCTGACCTCGCAGGTCGGGCACGCCTGATGAGCGACAAGCCACTGCGCCTGCTGCTGGGTTTCGACTATGGCACCAAGCAGATCGGCGTCGCCGTCGGCCAGGTGATCACCGGCCAGGCCCGTGAGCTGTGCGTGCTCAAGGCGCAGAACGGCGTACCGGACTGGAACCGCGTCGAAGCACTGATCAAGGAGTGGCAGCCGGATGCCGTGGTGGTCGGCCTACCGCTGAACATGGACGGCACACCCAGCGAGATGAGCGCCCGCGCCGAGAAATTCGCCCGCCGCCTCAACGGCCGCTTCAACCTGCCGGCCTACACCCACGACGAACGTCTGACCACCTTCGAGGCCAAAGGCCAACGCCTGCGCGAAGGCCAGAGTGGCGGCTATCGCGAGCGCCCGGTCGATGCCATTGCCGCCGCCCTGGTGTTACAGGGCTGGCTCGAGGAAAACTGTCCGGGCTGAGCGAGTCGGCCCGCACCAAGGAGTTTCGCCATGCTACCGAACCCCAACGACCTGCTGCCGGCCATGGCCAGCGCCCTGACCCAGCATCTGAACCAACGCCAGATCAGCGAGCCGCGTTTCATCGGCATCCGCACCGGCGGCGTCTGGGTCGCCCAGGCCCTGCTTGCCGCCCTGGGGCGCGATGATGCACTGGGCATCCTCGACGTGTCCTTCTACCGCGACGACTTCACCCAGAACGGTCTGCATCCACAGGTTCAACCGTCCGAGCTGCCGTTCGAGATCGAAGGCCAGCACCTGGTGCTGATCGACGACGTACTGATGAGCGGGCGCACCATCCGCGCCGCGCTGAACGAGCTGTTCGACTATGGCCGCCCAGCCAGTGTGACCCTGGTCAGCCTGCTCGACCTGGGCGCCCGCGAGTTGCCGATCCGCCCCGACGTGGTCGGTGCCAGCCTGTCGCTGGCGACCAACGAGCGGGTAAAATTGTCCGGCCCCACGCCGCTGACCCTCGAACTCCAGACGCTCGCCAACTGAGACTCCCTGCGATGACGCCACTCGCCGCCAAGCGCCCGCTGCAGCTGAACGACCAAGGTCAGCTGCGCCACTTCCTCTCACTCGACGGCCTGCCCCGCGAGCTGTTGACCGAAATCCTCGACACCGCCGACTCCTTCCTCGAAGTCGGCGCGCGCGCGGTGAAGAAGGTCCCACTGCTGCGCGGCAAGACCGTGTGCAACGTGTTCTTCGAGAACTCCACGCGCACCCGCACCACTTTCGAGCTGGCGGCCCAGCGCCTGTCGGCGGACGTCATCAGCCTCAACGTCTCCACCAGTTCCACCAGCAAGGGCGAGACGCTGTTCGACACCCTGCGCAACCTCGAGGCCATGGCCGCCGACATCTTCGTCGTGCGCCATGCCGACTCCGGCGCCGCGCATTTCATCGCCGAGCACGTGTGCCCGAACCTGGCGATCATCAACGGCGGCGACGGCCGTCACGCGCACCCGACCCAGGGCATGCTCGACATGCTCACCATTCGCCGCCACAAGGGCGACTTCGAGAATCTATCGGTGGCCATTGTCGGCGACATCCTGCACTCGCGCGTGGCGCGCTCGAACATGCTGGCACTGAAGACCCTGGGCTGCCCGGATATCCGCGTGATCGCACCGAAGACCCTGCTGCCCATCGACCTGGAGGAAAGCTACGGCGTGCGCGTGTTCACCGATGCCAACGAGGGCCTCAAGGACGTCGACGTGGTGATCATGCTGCGCCTGCAGCGCGAGCGTATGCAGGGCGGCCTGCTGCCCAGCGAGGGCGAGTTCTACCGCCTGTTCGGCCTCACCGAACAGCGCCTCAAGCTGGCCAAGCCCGATGCCTTGGTGATGCACCCGGGCCCGATCAACCGCGGCGTGGAGATCGAGTCGGCGGTGGCCGACGGCCCGCAGTCGGTGATCCTCAACCAGGTCACCTACGGCATCGCCATCCGCATGGCCGTGCTGTCGATGGCCATGAGCGGGCAGAACGCTCAACGTCAACTCAACGCCGAGGAGGCCAACTGATGCGTACCGCAATCCTCGGCGCCCGCGTGATCGATCCAGCCAGCGGCCTGGATCAGGTCACTGACCTCTATATAGATGGCGGCAAGCTGGTGGCCACTGGTCATGCGCCCTCTGGCTTTGTTGCCGACCAGACCCTCGACGCCCAGGGCCTGATCGCGGCTCCCGGTCTGGTCGACCTATCGGTGGCCCTGCGCGAGCCGGGCTACAGCCGCAAGGGCAGCATCGCCACGGAAACCCTGGCCGCTGCGGCCGGTGGTGTCACCAGCCTGTGCTGCCCACCGTTCACCAAGCCGGTGCTGGATACCTCGGCGGTGGCCGAGCTGATCCTCGACCGCGCCCGCGAAGCCGGGCACACCAAGGTCTTCCCCATTGGTGCGCTGAGCAAAGGTCTGGCCGGTGAACAACTTGCAGAGCTCGTTGCGCTGCGCGATGCCGGTTGCGTGGCCTTCGGCAACGGCCTGGACAACTTCCGCAGTAGCCGCACCCTGCGCCGCGCGCTGGAATATGCGGCCACCTTCGACCTGCAGGTGATCTTCCATTCGCAGGACTTTGATCTGGCCGAAGGCGGTCTGGCGCATGAGGGCCCGACCGCCAGCTTCCTCGGCCTGGCCGGCATTCCGGAAACCGCCGAAACCGTGGCCCTGGCCCGCGACCTGCTGCTGGTGGAACAGAGCGGCGTGCGCGCGCACTTCAGCCAGATCACCAGCGCTCGTGGCGCCGAGCTGATCGCCAACGCCCAGGCGCGCGGCCTGCCGGTAACCGCCGATGTGGCGCTGTACCAGCTGATCCTCACCGACGAGGCGCTGATCGACTTCTCCAGCCTCTATCACGTGCAGCCGCCACTGCGCTCGCGAAACGACCGCGATGGTCTGCGCGAAGCGGTGAAGGCCGGGGTTATCTCGGCCATCGCCAGCCACCACCAACCGCACGAGCGCGATGCCAAGCTGGCGCCCTTCGCCGCCACCGAGCCGGGCATCAGCAGCGTGCAGCTGCTGCTGCCGCTGGCCATGAGTCTGGTGCAGGACGGCCTGCTGGATCTGCCGACGCTGCTGGCACGCCTGTCCAGCGGCCCGGCAGCCGCACTGCGTCTGCCGGCCGGCTCGCTGCGCGTCGGCAGCGCTGCCGATATCGTGCTGTTCGATGCAGAGGCTTCGACCGTCGCCGGTGAGCAGTGGTACTCCAAGGGCAGCAACTGCCCCTTCCTCGGCCATTGTCTGCCCGGTGCGGTGCGCTACACGCTGGTCGACGGGCATATCAGCTACAAGGGCTGAGCCACCACGGGCCCGCTACCTAGCGGGCTCGCTTTTCGTAGGGGGTACTCGGCGCTCTACCTTCTGCATCCATGCAGTCGTCGCGAAGCAGTACGCCGCTTTGTGGTGCCGGGTCTGGCGTGAGTCGGCGAACTGTTCGCTTCGCTCCTGAGTCCGCCCTACTCTCCCCTCCCATCCATGACACGCCTTGCACTCGCCACGACATTGGACGAAGTAGTGACTCGACAGTCATGATCCACGTCAGGTTAGGCAGCCGAAATTTTCCAAATGCCACCGCCTTATGACCCTGCTCGCGCCCAGAGGCGCCGGCCTGGCGTCGCGCTGGCCTTGTTCAGGAGCTTTTGATTTATGTCGCGCTTACCTGTGATCGTGGGTTTTGGGGGTTACAACGCAGCCGGGCGCAGCTCCTTCCACCATGGCTTCCGGCGCACCGTGCAGGAGTCGCTGGAACCCCAGGCGCGCCAGGAAACCCTGGCCGGGCTGGCGCAGATGATGAAGCTGGTGCGCGTGGTCGACGGCCAGTACCGCGATCAGGACGATCAAGCACTCAGTCTGGCGGAGATCGAAAGCCGCTACGCCAAGGAGATTCTGGCCGGCACCCTGGTGCGCCGCCTAGAGAAGCAGCACCTGGACCCGGACGCGGCCCACTGGCAGAAGAGCATCAGCGTCGCCCCCGTCAATGGCGCCAGCCTGAGCTTCATCACCCAGCGCAAGCAACTGCCCGAGCCACTGCCGGCCAACTGGTCGGTCGAAGAGCTCGAAGGCAACGAAGTACGCGTCACCCTGCATGACAGTTGCGAATTCAAGGTCGACAGCTATCGCCCGCTGGCAGTGAAATCCGCCGGCCAGTTGCCCACCGGCTTCGAGCCGAGCGAGCTGTACAATTCGCGCTTCCACCCGCGCGGCCTGGCCATGACCGTGGTCGGCGTCACCGACGCCCTGCGTTCGGTCGGCATCGATTGGCAGCGCATCGTTCAACATGTCGCACCAGACGAAATCGCCGTATTCGCCAGCTGCATCATGAGCCAGCTCGACGAGAACGGCTTCGGCGGCATGATGCAGTCGCGCCTCAAGGGTGGCCGCGTCACGGCCAAGCAACTGGCCCTGGGCCTGAACACCATGCCGGCGGACTTCATCAACGCCTACGTGCTCGGCAGCGTCGGCACCACCGGCAGCATCACCGGCGCATGCGCCACCTTCCTCTACAACCTGCAGAAAGGTATCGAGCAGATCGCCTCGGGCAAGGCCCGTGTGGTGATCGTTGGCAGCAGCGAGGCGCCGATCAACCAGGAGTGCATCGAGGGCTACGGTGCCATGGGCGCACTGGCCACCGAAGAAGGCCTGCGCCAGATCGAGGGCAAGAGCGACGTGGATTTCCGCCGCGCCAGCCGTCCGTTCGGCGATAACTGCGGCTTCACCCTGGCCGAAGCCTGCCAGTTCGTGGTGCTGATGGACGACGAGCTGGCCCTGGAGCTGGGTGCCGACATCCACGGCGCGGTGCCGGACGTGTTCATCAACGCCGATGGTTTCAAGAAATCCATCTCCGCCCCCGGTCCGGGTAACTACCTGACCGTGGCCAAGGCCGTGGCCAGCGCCGTGCAGCTGCTCGGCCTGGACGCCGTGCGCAGCCGCAGCTTCGTCCATGCCCATGGCTCCAGCACACCGGCCAACCGCGTCACCGAGTCGGAAATCCTCGATCGCGTCGCTGCCGCCTTCGGTATCGAGCAATGGCCGATCACGGCGGTGAAGGCCTTCGTCGGCCACTCCCTGGCCACTGCCAGCGGCGACCAGGTGATCGCAGCCCTCGGTGCCTTCAAGTACGGCATCGTGCCGGGCCTGAAGACCATCGACGCCGTCGCCGGCGACGTGCATCAAGATCACCTGAGCCTGTCCACCGAAGACCGCAAGGTGGGTGAGCAGGCCCTGGACGTGGCCTTCATCAACTCCAAGGGTTTTGGCGGCAACAACGCCAGCGCCCTGGTGCTGGCCCCGCACGTGACCGAGCGCATGCTGCGCAAACGCCACGGCCAGGCCGCCTTCGACGCCTACCTAGAGCGCCGCGAGAGCACCCGTGCCGCCGCTGCCGCGTACGACCAGCTTGCCCTGCAGGGCAAGCTGGACATCATCTACAACTTCGGCAACGACATGATCGACGACCAGGCGATCTCCATCACCACCGAAGAAGTGAAGGTGCCGGGTTTCGACCAGCCATTGGTGTTCAAGAAGGACGCGCGCTACAGCGATATGCTCGATTGAGCCTGTCGCGTTCCCGTAGGGCGGGTGCAACCCGCCAATATCACGGCGGGTTTCACCCGCCCTACGATTAAAGCGCCCGCGCCAGCTCGATCAACTCGCCACGCCACTCGGCGGCAGCCGGCAGCGCCAGGAAAGACGGATTGAGGAAGGATTCACGCGCCTCATAGGTCAGCGGCGCGCCGGCCAGGTCCAGCACTTCACCACCCGCCCCCTCCAGCACACCCTGCGCCGCAGCGGTGTCCCATTGCGACGTAGGCGCCAGGCGCGGGTAGCAGTCGGCATTGCCTTCGGCCAGCAGGCAGAACTTCAGCGAGCTGCCGATATTGGCCAGTGCCGGCTCACCAAAACGGGCGGCCAAACCGGCGAGCAAGGTTTCTTGGGCGGCACTGGAGTGACGCTTGCTGGCCACCAGGGTAAAGCCCTGCGCAGGTGCCAGGCGCACGCGAATCGGTTGTTCATCACCCGACACATCGCTGCGCCAGGCACCCAAACCGGCGCCGCCGTAATAGCAGCGCCCGCTGGCGGGAATACCAACCACGCCGAAGACCACGCGGCCACGCTCGATCAAGGCGACATTGACGGTGAACTCTTCGGAACCGGCAATGAATTCCTTGGTGCCATCGAGCGGATCGACCAGCCACCAGCGCGTCCAGGCGGCACGCTCGGCCAGCGGGATATCGGCGGCCTCTTCCGACAGCACCGGCACCTCCGGCGCCAGCGCCTGCAGGCCATCGAGAAGAATATGGTGCGCAGCCAGGTCGGCAGCGGTCACCGGCGAGGCATCGGCCTTCTCCGTCACTGCCACGCCACTGCGCCAGTACGGCAGCGTCGCCGCACCCGCCGCACGAACCAGTTCGATCACCTGGGGAATAAAGGGATGACTCACGGGCAGAACTCCCCGCGCTGAGTGAGCAGGTCGCGCACCAGGTACAGCGCCGCCAGCGCACGCCCCTCGCTGAACTGCTCGTGCTGAGCCAGGCTGGATAGCTCGCGCAGGCTGATGCGGTCGACCCGCATCGGCTCGGGCTCGTCACCGGGCAGGCGCTCCTCGTACAGGTTGCGCGCCAGCACCACCTGAATCTTCTGGCTCATATAGCCGGGCGACAGGCTCAGTTCGGTGATGTACTCCAGCTCGTGCGCGCCGAAACCGGCCTCTTCCTTGAGCTCGCGGTTGGCGGCGACCAGCACGTCCTCACCCGGTTCGATCAGGCCCTTGGGCAGCGACAGCTGGTAGTCATCGGTGCCGCCACAGTATTCCTCGATCAACACCGCGTGCTCGGCGTCGAGCATTGCCACCACCATTACCGCACCGTAGCCAGAACCCTTGCCGACCAGTCGCTCATAGGTGCGCTCCGTGCCGTTAGAGAAGCGCAACTGCACTTCCTCGACACGAAACAGACGGCTGCTGGCGACAATCTCGCGAGCGAGAACCGTGGGTTTTTGGCGCATGAGGCGACTCCTTGGCGGGACCGAGCGGGTTATCATACAGCGGCTTTCGCCATTATCCGTGGCCGAGATTGCATCAAGGCGAAACAGGCCACGGATCGATTGTTCCCGATCAGAGAGATGAGCATGCCCGTACTACCCTGGCAGCAGATCGACACCGTCCTGCTGGATATGGACGGCACGTTGCTCGACCTGCACTTCGACAACCACTTCTGGCTCACCCACCTGCCGCAGCGCTACGCCGAGCACCATGGCGTCAGCCTGGCGCTGGCCCAGGCCGAACTGCTGCCGCTGTTTCGCCAGCATGCCGGTACGCTGAACTGGTACTGCACCGACTTCTGGAGCCGCGAGCTGCGCCTGTCGATCCGCGACCTCAAGCGCGAGGTCGCACACCTGATCGCCCTGCGCGCGGATGCCGAGCTGTTTCTGCGCGCCCTGCGCGAAGCGGGCAAGCGCGTGGTGCTGATCACCAACGCGCACCGCGATTCGCTGTCGCTGAAGCTGGAGCGCGTCGAGCTGGCGCCCTGGTTCGAACGCCTGATCAGCTCCCACGACTATGGCTTTCCCAAGGAGGACCAGCAGTTCTGGTTCGCCCTGCGCCAGGACGTCGATTTCGACCCCGCGCGCAGCCTGTTCATCGACGACAGCCTGCCGATCCTGCGCAGCGCCGGTCGCTTCGGCGTCGCCCATCTGCTGGCCGTGCGTCAGCCGGACAGCCAGGCCGGGCCGAAGGACACCGAGGAGTTCGCCGCAGTGGAGGATTATCGGGAGTTGGTGCTGGGGCTGCCTGCGGCGCACTCGCTGTAGGAGCCGGCTTGCCGGCGATCCCGGAAGACCTCGATCGCCGGCAAGGCCAGGCCCCCCCGCTACGCCTGCGGGGATGGGGGTTTATTCGGGAATGCGCAATACCTGCCCCGGGTAGATCTTGTCCGGGTGACTGAGCATCGGCTTGTTGGCCTCGAATATCTTCATGTAGGCATTGGCATTGCCGTATTCGGCCTTGGCAATGGCGCTCAGCGTGTCGCCCTTCTTCACCGTAACGAAGCGCGCTGCGGGGGCGGGCGTGGTCACGCTGATCTGGTCATCGACTTCACCGACACCGGCAACGTTGCCCAGCGCCAGGAGGATCTTTTCCTTCTCTTCCTGGCTGGCCACTTCGCCACGGGCGATGACCTTGTCACCTTCGACACTGACCTCGATGTTCGGGTTACCCAGGCCAACCTTGGTAACGTGGTCCTTGAGTGATTCGGCGGCCTGCGCCTCCTGACCCACCAGCGACTCCCAAAGCTTGACCCCGGCGTCTTTGACAAAGGCAAACAGACTCATGGCGATTCCTCTCGTTCCTTGTGAATGACCGGGCAAAGCCCCCGGAGACCAAAGTCTAGTTCAGGAAACACCCCTGATTAGCATTCGCGCATTAGAATCCGAGCAAACCAGGAGCCCCCATGGACATAAAGCAGCTGAAATTTCTCGTCGCCCTCGACGAGACCCGCCACTTCGGTCAGGCCGCCGCGCGCTGCCACGTGACCCAGCCGACGCTGTCCATGCGCCTGCGCCAACTGGAGGACGAACTGGGCCTGGAACTGGTGCGCCGCGGACAACGTTTCGAGGGCTTCAGCGCCGAGGGTGAGCGCATCCTGGCCTGGGCGCGCAGCCTGCTGGCGGCGCAGGATGGCCTGCTCGCCGAGGCAGCCGCCTGCCGTGGCCATCTGGTCGGCACCTTGCGTCTGGGCGTGGTGCCGCTAGCCAGTTTCGACCCGATGCGCCTGATCAGCCTGTTCGCCGAGCGTCACCCCGGGCTGCGCTTTCAGCTGCATGCGCTGAGCAGCGATCAGATTCTGGAGGGGCTGGTACGTAATCAACTCGACCTTGGCCTGTCCTATCTCGACCGACTCGACCGCGAGCACTTCGCCAGCCTGGAGCTGGCCGAAGCACGCATGGGCCTGCTCTACGATCAGCGCCACTTCCACTTCGTCAGCGCCAGCCTGCGCTGGGAACAACTGGCCAACTTGCCCCTGGGCCTGCTCTCCACCGGCATGCACTTTCGCCAGTCCATCGATCACAGCTTCCGTGCGCGCGGCCTCAGCCCGCAGGTACGCCTGGAGGCCGATGCCGTGCACCACCTGACTCAAGCGGTCAGCGCTGGTCTGTGCTGCAGCGTCATGCCGTTACCGGCCGACGGTGCTCCGACCGACGGTCATCTGCGCCTGCTACCCATCGAGGACGCTCATACCCTGGCACCTCAGGGCCTGATCATGCGTCGTAGCGCCCCTGCCTCACCGCTCGCGCAAGCCTGCTTCGAAGAGGCGCGAGAGTGGCTGGCGGACGCTTGATAGATTTGCTCGATCAACACATCAAAGCCAACGATTAGACGCTCCTCGCCCATGGGCCTAGGCTTAGCTGTGTCAATCTGTCACAGAGCGCGCCTCGATGGCCAAGCCAGCCGCCCAGTCGCACATCGCCAGTGCCTACACCTACGCCGAACTCGGTGATGGTCGTGCGCAACACGCTGCACTGGCCGAAGAATGTGCCCTGGCAATCAGCTACAACGACCTGAGCCAGGCCGTGATGATGGTTTCTCCCCATCATCTGGAAGATTTTGCCGTCGGTTTCAGTCTCGGTAACGACCTGATCCAGTCCATCGACGACATCTATGACATCCAGTTGCGCGGCCTCGGTGACAGCCGCGAAGCGCGCCTGCAAGTCAGCAGCCGCGCCTTTTGGGCGCTCAAGCAACAACGCCGGCAAATGGCCGGCACCAGTGGCTGTGGCCTGTGCGGTGTGGATGCACTGGAACAGGCGCTACCGGCCCTGACCGCCCTGCCCGGCGCAGCGTTGCCGCCACTGGAGCACCTGACCGGGCTGCGCGAGCGCATCGGTGAGCAACAACAACTGGCACGCCACAGCGGCGCGCTGCATGCCGCCCTGTTCATCGACGCCAGCGGCGAGATTCGTCTGTGCCGCGAAGACATCGGCCGCCATAACGCGCTGGACAAGCTGATCGGCGCCATCGCCCGCGAGCGCATCGACACCCTGGGTGGCTTTGCCCTGGTCACCAGTCGCTGCAGCCTGGAGTTGCTGCACAAGGCGGTACGCGCCGGCATCGACACGCTGGTGAGCCTGTCCGCGCCCACCGCCCTGACCGTGGACTGGGCGCGGCGCCACCGACTCAACCTGATCCACCTGCCCCATCACAGCACGCCGCGGGTCTACAGCCCCGCGCCTGACGAAGAAGAACGACCATGAGCCTGCAACCCGTCAATCCCCGTTACAAGCCCTACAAAGGCCCGGCCGCTGGCTGGGGCGCGCTGAATGCCGTCACACGTTTCTGGCTGGACAGCAAACAGCCATTCAAGAACCTGCGCGCGCTGCTCAAGACCAACCAGAACGGCGGCTTCGACTGCCCCGGCTGCGCCTGGGGCGATTCGCCCGAGGACGGTCACATCAAGTTCTGCGAGAACGGCGCCAAGGCGGTCAACTGGGAAGCCACCAAACGTCGTGTCGATCCAGCCTTTTTCGGCCGCTACACGGTCAGCCAACTGCGCGAGCAGAGTGACTACTGGCTCGAGTACCAGGGTCGCCTGACGCATCCAATGCGCTACGACGCCAGCACCGATCGCTACGTGCAGACCAGCTGGGATGACGCCTTCGCCCTGATCGCCGAGCACCTCAAGGCACTGCCGAGCCCGGATCATGCCGAGTTCTATACCTCCGGCCGGGCCAGCAACGAGGCGGCGTTTCTCTACCAGTTGTTCGTCCGTGCCTACGGCACCAACAACTTCCCCGACTGCTCGAACATGTGCCACGAGGCCAGCGGCGTCGCCCTCGGCCAAAGCGTGGGGATCGGCAAGGGCAGCGTGACCTTCAACGATTTCGAGCATGCCGATGCCATCTTCGTGCTGGGTCAGAACCCTGGCACCAATCACCCGCGCATGCTCGAGCCGCTGCGTGAAGCGGTCAAACGCGGCGCCCAGGTGGTCTGCTTCAACCCGCTGAAGGAGCGTGGCCTGGAACGCTTCCAGCATCCGCAGCACGCGCTGGAGATGCTCACCAACGGCTCCGAGCCACTGAATACCGCGTTCTTCCGTCCGGCGCTGGGCGGCGACATGGCCGCCCTGCGCGGCATCGCCAAGTTTCTCCTGCAGTGGGAGCGCGAGGCGCAGGCCAAGGGCGAACCAGCAGTGTTCGATCATGCCTTCATCGCCGAGCACACCGACGGCGTCGAGGCCTATCTGCAGTTGCTCGACAATTGCAGCTGGGAGGCGCTGCAAGCCCAGTCCGGCCTGAGCCTGCTGGAGATCGAACAGGCTGCGCGCATGTACCGCCGCGCCGAGCGAGTGATCATCTGCTGGGCCATGGGCATCACCCAGCACCACCACTCGGTGGCCACCATCCAGGAAATCGTCAACCTGCAACTGCTGCGCGGCAACCTCGGCCGCCCCGGCGCCGGCCTGTGCCCGGTGCGCGGCCACAGCAACGTGCAGGGCGACCGCACCATGGGCATCAACGACCGCCCGCCGGTGACGCTGCTCGACGCCATCGAAAAGCGCTTCCAGTTCAAGGTGCCGCGTGAGAACGGCCACAACACCGTCGAGGCGATCAACGCCATGATCGACGGCCAGGCCAAGGTGTTCATTGGCCTCGGCGGCAACTTCGCCCAGGCCACCCCTGACAGCCCGCGCACGCACAAGGCGCTGCAGAGCTGCGACCTCACCGTGCAGATCAGCACCAAGCTCAACCGCAGCCACCTCACTGTCGGCCGTGACGCCCTGATCCTGCCGTGCCTCGGCCGTACCGATATCGACCACCAGGCCGGCGGCCCGCAGGCGGTGACGGTGGAAGACTCGTTCAGCATGATCCACGCTTCCTACGGCCAGCTCGAACCGCTAGCCGGCAGCGAGATGCGCTCGGAGCCGGCCATCGTTGCCGGGATGGCCAAGGCCACCCTGGGCAACCACCCGGTGGACTGGGACGCACTGATCGCCGACTACGACCGTATCCGCGAGCTGATCGCCGATACCATCCCCGGCTTCCATGACTTCAATCAGCGCGTTGCCCACCCCGGCGGTTTCTACCTCGGCAATTCGGCCGGCGCGCGACAGTGGAAGACCGCGTCCGGCAAGGCCAACTTCAAGGCCAATGCCCTGCTCGCCGACCTGCTCCCCCCGCAGGTGCGCGAAAGCGGTGAAACGCCGGATCTGATCCTGCAGACATTGCGTTCGCACGACCAGTACAACACCACGGTGTATGGCCTCGACGATCGCTACCGCGGCGTACGCGGCCAGCGTGACGTGCTCTTCGCCAACGAGGCGGACATCCTCCGTCTGGGCTTCAAGCCCGGGCAGAAGGTGGACATCCGCTCGCTGTGGAACGACGGGATCGAGCGCCGCGTCAGCGGTTTCACCCTGCTCGCCTTCGACATCCCGGCCGGCCAGGCCGCGGCCTACTTCCCCGAGGCCAACCCGCTGGTACCGTTGGAAAGCGCTGGCGTCGGCAGCAGCACACCGACTTCGAAGTTCGTCGCCATCCGTCTGCAGGCCGCCAGCGGCGGCAATCTGCTGGGTACTAGCGCATCGAGCTGACAGGCGGCCAGGAACCTCCTGCGCAAATCACCGGTCTATGGCGTAACGCTCGCCATTGACCGGCGAATCCTGTGATCGAGGTGTCCATGAAGTCTCTGCAACTGTTCTTTCTTTCCCTTGGCCTGAGCAGCGGCGGCTTCGCCTTTGCCGGCAGTACCGAAGCCGGTTTGGGTGGTGCCCTGGGCGGCGCAGTAGGCGCGATGGTTGGCCAGCAGGTCGGTGGCAACACCGGGGCTGCAGTCGGTGCGGGTCTCGGCGGCGCAGCCGGTAGCATGGTCGGTGCAGACCGTCGCAGCCGTACCGAAGCCGCCATTGGCGGCGCGCTGGGCGCAGCCGGCGGCAACGTCGTCGGTCAGCAGGTTGGTGGCAACACTGGCGGCGTGGTCGGTGCGGCAGTCGGTGGCGGCGCAGGTGGTGCACTGGGCAACTACATGGGCAATGCCAGCTATGACGATGACCGTCGCGGCAAGCATCACCGCCACTACCATGGCAAGAAACACAAGAAGCACCACAAACACTGGCGCCGTCACTGACGGATGCTGAGCACCCAGGGTTCATGACGACGACCGAAGGCCACTTCGACCTGCGCCTTGAACCCTGTTTGGTCATAGCTACGCTCCCATCCACGCGCCAGCTCGCGATAGGCATGGGGAACACTCAGGCGATCATTTTCCAGGCGAATGGTCGCGCCATAACCGGCCTCGGCACCATGGCGATAAGGCTCGATACTCCCGGCCAGTAATACCTGGCGCTGCCGATCCGGCCAGCGCTGGCGCAGTACCTGCGCATCCACGCCCGCATCCACCAGCATCAGACGGCTGGCCTGCTGCTCGACGAAGTGCAGGCGACGCTGGCGATCATCACGTTCCTGCCGCAACACCTCACTCTCGGGCTTGGCATTCGATTCGGCTTCAGCAGCGGCCAGTGCCTGGCGAGCCTGTTCGACCTGATGTCGGTACAACGGCCCATCCAGTTCCAGCACCAACCAGACTTCGCGTGCTGTCTGCCTGTTCAAGGCTCGTTCATCCGTGGCAGAGAACCCCAGCTCGCGCAGCTTGGCCTTATCCAGCCAGGGCAACTGCCAGCCATCACCGGGACGCTGCCAGCTCAGTTGCAGACGAAGTACGCCATCGTCCTCATCGCGCAACCAGCCACCGTAGACGCGCTGTAGCTCGCGCTCGCTGAACAGCAGCTGCGCCTCGGGCGCGCCGCTGCGGTTGTACCAGACGCCGCCCAGTGCCACTGCGTTGCTCAGCAGCACCACGCCGAGCCCCAGCCACGCTGACCGCTTCATTGCACACCGCCCGGCGCGCTACGCCGCCAGCGTTGCAGCATCACCAGCAGCAGCACGGCGATCAGCCCGAGCAGGAGGAAGAACAGGTAGCGCGGCAGCAACTGCCACCACCAGTCGAACAGCTTGGCGAAGAGCATGATCAACGCGAAGACCAGACCATCGCCCCAGCCGCGGCGAATGCCAAGCCATATCGTCAACCCGGCGAGGACGAAGCCGAGCGTCTGGTAGAAGGCCTCGATCCAGCCGGTCGGCCAAGCGAGGTAGCTGCCGCCGCCCCAGTAGGAGAGCACCAGCACCGGGCCGAGGAGGTAGAGCAACCCAACCACTCGGTAGCAGGCGGCGAACCCCGCATAGCGCCGCTGATCGAGCCATTGCGGGACGAGCAGCAGCGCCGCCAGCGGTATGAACAACTCCGGCCGCTCGCCCAGCGTCCACCAGTGCCAGCCGGCCCAATCACCCAGGCGAGCCGCGACGAACAGGCCGAAGCAGAGCAACGCCACCACCAGCAACAGCCGCTGGCGGCACTGGTAGGCCAATAGCAGCGCCAACGTTCCCCAGGGCAAAAGGGCCTTGTCCGACGGGGTGATATTGAATATCTGCCCGAGCATCGACAGGTTCAGAACGAAGCAGACGAACGCCAGCACCGCGGCCAGCTTGGCGTAATAGCCAGAGGTGTCGCGGGCCTGCAGCCAGAAGCACAGCAGCAGGCTGCCCAGGCTGCTGCCGAGGAGGATGGCGACCTGAGCGGCAGCATCGAACAGCCCCCAGAACTGGTAGAACAGGAAAAACAGTCCGGCCGCCAGCGCCAGCGCACCGAGCAGCGAGGCCAGGCGCATGCCCAGCGATAGCTGGCGCGCGCGGGCATCGGCGTCGATGTCCAGAGTCTGCCGGTAATGCGTCAGCAACTGCCGATGATGGGCGGCGACCGCCTGTTCCTGAGCTTCGCTCAGTTGCAGCACCTGCTCGCGGCGCAGCTCATCCAGCTCCTCACGGAAGGCGGTGATGCGGGCGGCGCGCTGCTGCGCCTGCTCACGCTCAAGATCGGACATGGGCACTCCCTGGCGGATAATTGCCCACAGCCTAGCAGGCCGAGCCAGAAGGTGCGCACAGCGCACCCGGCGCGAGTTTCAATCCACCCGCAATGCCGCCATCGCTGCACGCAAGGTCTCGGGGATCGCTACGGGGCGGTTGCTCGCACGATCTACGAACACGTGGACGAAACGCCCAGCGGCGCAGGCCTGCTCTTCGCCCACCTTGAAGATTGCCAGCTCGTACTGCACCGAACTGTTGCCCAGCTTGCCGACGCGCAGCCCGACCTCGATGGCATCGGGGAAGGCGATGGAGGCGAAGTAGTCGCAGCTTGAGCTGACCACGAAGCCGACCACCTCGCCGCCATGGATATCCAGACCACCCTCGGCGATCAGGTAGGCATTCACCGCGCTGTCGAAGTAGCTGTAGTAGGTCACGTTGTTGACGTGGCCGTAGATGTCGTTGTCGTGCCAGCGCGTGGTGATCGGCTGGAAGTGACGGTAGTCGCCACGCAGGTGTTGGGGTTGGCTCATCGATGATCCTTGGTTTGGAATCGCGGCTAAAACCCCTCTCACAAAGCTTGCGGATCTGTGGGAGGGGCTTTAGCCGCGACCTGAATCAGTAAGCAGCCTGATAAATGGCCAGCGCCTGCTGCTCGTTCATCTCGCGCGGATTGTTCACCAGCAGACGCTGCTGCAGCATGGCGTCCGCCGCCAGAGTGGGCAACATGGCCTCGCTCACTCCGGCGTCGCGCAACCGCGTCGGCAGGCCGCTGCGCAGACTGAAAGCTGCCAGCGCCTCGATCAACTGCTCGGTCTGCGCCGTCGCACTGCCGGCCCGCAACTGCTCGCCCAGTACCAGCGGCGCCAACTCGGCATACAGCGGCGCAGCCACCGGCGCATTGAAGGCCAGCACCTGTGGCAGCACCAGGGCGTTGGACAGCCCGTGAGGGATGTGGAAATGCCCGCCCAGGGGATAGGCCAGGGCATGCACCGCCGCCACCGGCGCGTTGGCGAAGGCCTGCCCGGCCAGGCAGGCGCCGAGCAGCATGGCCTGGCGCGCCTCGCGGTTGCTGCCGTTGCGCACTACCTCATCGAGATTGGCTGCCAGCAGACGCAGCGCTTCGCGAGCCAACAGGTCGGAAAGCGGGTTCTTCTTCAGCGCGCTGGTGTAGGCCTCGATGGCATGCACCATGGCGTCGACGCCGGTGGCCGCGGTGACCGCCGCTGGCAGGCCGAGGGTCAGGTCGGCATCGAGCAAAGCCAGATCCGGCAGCAGCAGCGGCGAAACCACGCCCATCTTGGTGGTCTCGCCGGTGGTGACGATGGCGATCGGCGTCACCTCCGAGCCGGTGCCGGCGGTGGTCGGCACCTGGATCAGCGGCAGGCGCCGGCCGCGGGCATTGCCCACGCCGTAGATCTCGCTCAGCACCTGACCGCAGTCGGAATGCGCCAACAAGGCCACCAGCTTGGCCACGTCCATCGAGCTGCCGCCGCCAAAACCGACCACCAGCTCCGCCTGCAACTCACGGGCCTGGGCCACGGCGGCCAGCACCACGGCCTCGGGCGGGTCGGCCAACACCTGGTCGAACACCTGCACGCTCATGCCGGCGCGGGTGAAGCCCGGCAGCAAGGGCTCCAGCAGGCCCAGGCGGGTGATGCCGGGATCGGTGACGATCAGCACGCGCTGTGCGCCGCGCTCGCGGCACAGTTCGGCCAGACGCAGGCTGGCGCCGGATTCGCAGAGGATCTGCGCGGTGGTGGCGAAGCTGAAGGGATGCATGGGGTGCTCCTCTTGTTGTAGCCCGGATGAAATCCGGGGGTCGGTCGTACAAATGTCCCCGGATTGCATCCGGGCTACGCCGCTGCACGTCTCACGTGTAGGGTGCGCCGTGCGCACCAATAACCCGCGCTAGAACGCGAAGCTCTCCTCGTCCATGGCCATCAGACAATCCGCACCGCCCAGCAAGGCTTCGCGGTGCGCGCTGGCGCGCGGCAGCACGCGGCGCAGGTAGAACTCGGCGCTGTGCAGCTTGGCCTGATAGAACGCCGCCTCGCCGCTGCCCGCTTCCAGCGCATCCTGCGCCCGCGCCGCGGCCTGCAGCCAGAAACCGGCGAGCAGCACATAGGCCGAGTACTGGAGAAAATCCACCGAAGTGGCGCCGATCTCCTGCGGGTCGCGCTGACAGGCGGCAATCACTTCTGTGCTTAGCTCGCGCCATTCGCCCAGGCGGGCCTGCACCACACTGGCCATCTGAGCCAGGGCTGGTCGATCCGCCTCGGCATCGCACAGCTGGCTGAACTCGGCCTGCAGTGCGGACAACTCCGCACCACCGTCGCCCAGCAATTTACGGCGGATATAGTCCAGCGCCTGGATGCCGTTGGTGCCTTCATAAAGCTGGGTGATGCGACTGTCGCGCATCAGTTGTTCCATGCCCCACTCGCGGATGAAGCCATGCCCGCCATAGACCTGCACGCCATGGCTGGCCACTTCCTGGCCCATGTCGGTGAAGAACGCCTTGACGATAGGGATCAGCAGCGCCGCGCGCTTGCCGGCCGCCTTGCGTGCCTCGGCCGACTCGGCGCCATGCTCCAGGTCGAGCTGGCGCGCGGTGTAGGCGGCGAGCATGCGGCTGCCCTCGACCAGGGTCTTCTGCGTCAGCAGCATGCGCCGCACATCGGGGTGAACGATGATCGGATCGGCAGCCTTGTCCGGCGCCTGCGCACCCGCCAGGCCACGCGACTGCAGGCGCTCACGGGCATAACGCAGCGCGCCCTGGAAGGCCGCCTCGCCTATCCCCAAGCCCTGCAAGCCAACCTGAAAGCGCGCGTCATTCATCATGGTAAACATGCAGGCCAGGCCCTGGTTGGCCTCGCCCACCAGCCAACCGGTGGCGCCGTCGAAGTTCATCACGCAGGTGGAGGCACCCTTGATGCCCATCTTGTGCTCGATAGCGCCACACGACAGCGTGTTGCGTTCACCCGGTGTGCCGTCGGCGGCAGCGATAAATTTCGGCACCAGCAGCAGCGAAATGCCCTTCACGCCAGCAGGCGCATCCGGCAGGCGCGCCAGCACCAGATGGATGATGTTTTCGGAGATGTCCTGTTCGCCGCCGCTGATAAAGATCTTGCTGCCACTGACCTTGTAGCTGCCATCGGCCTGCGGCTCGGCGCGGGTGCGCAGCAGGGCCAGGTCGGTACCGGCCTGCGGCTCGGTGAGGCACATGGTGCCGGTCCACTGGCCGCTGACCAGCTTGCCCAGGTACTGCTGCTTCAGCGTTTCGCTACCGTGCTTGTGCAGCGCCAGCACGGCGCCCTCGGTCAGCCCGGAGTAGACGCGGAAGGACAGCGAGGCACCCATCAGCATTTCGTGGAAGGCGAAGGCCACCAGCTGCGGGAAGCCCTGGCCGCCGTACTCCACCGGGCCGGTCATGCTCGCCCAGCCGTTGTCCACGTACTGCCGGTAGGCCTCGGCAAAGCCCCTGGGCGTGCTGACCTGGCCATTCTGCAGGCGGCAGCCCTCTTCGTCGCTGTTGCGATTGAGCGGCGCGACCTCGCCTGCGGCGAAGGCCGCAGCCTCCTCCAGCACACCGTCGATCAGCTCGCGATCCAGGCCGTTACCCTGGCGCTCGCAGTGGCCGGCAGCGTCGAACAACTCGTGCAGCACGAAGCGCATATCGCGCAATGGCGCCTGATAGCTCATACTCGGCCCTCCTGTACGTCGGAAAATTGCTTGCCGGCCGAGGCCAGGCGTTCGATCAGCGCCGCCGGCTGCCAGTGCGCGCCGAAGCGCTCGGTCAGTTGCAGCAGGCGTTGACGGATGGCAGCGACACCTTCGCCGTCGGCCCAGCTCATCGGGCCACCACGCTCGGCGGGAAAACCGTAGCCGTTCAGATACACCAGATCGATGTCGCGGCTGTTGGCGGCAATGTTCTCTTCGAGAATCTTCGCCCCCTCGTTGACCAGCGCTAGCAGGCAGCGCTCGAGAATCTCCTCGTTGCCGATATCGCGGCGAGTGAAGCCCAGGCGCTCCGATTGCATCTGCACCAGCCCATCGACGACCGGATCATGCTCGGCCTGGCGGCTGCCGGGCGCATAGCGGTAATAGCCCTGGCCGCTCTTCTGGCCAAAGCGACCCAACTCGCACAGACGGTTGTCCACCTGCACCGCCGGATCATCCTGGCCCTGGCCGGCCAGCTCGCGGGCGCGCCATTCGAGATCGATGCCGACCACGTCGTACATGCGAAACGGCCCCATGGCGAAACCGAAGCCCTGCAGCGCCGCATCCACCTGGTGCGGCCAGGCGCCCTCGAGCAGCAGCATGCGCGCCTCGCGCACGTAGGTATGCAGCATGCGGTTGCCGATAAAGCCGTGGCAGTTGCCGGCCACCACCGCCACCTTGCCCATGCACTCGCCCAGCTCCTGAGCGGCCTGCAGCACGGCAGGCGCAGTCCTGGCGCCGCGGACGATCTCCAGCAGTTTCATGATGTGCGCCGGGCTGAAGAAGTGCAGGCCCAGCACCGACTCTGGTCGCGTGGTGACTGCAGCTATAGCGTCGACATCCAGCGCCGAGGTGTTGCTGGCGAGGATGGCGCCCGGCTTCAGCACCGCGTCCAGCTCACGGAAGATGCTTTGTTTGAGCTCGAGATTCTCGTACACCGCCTCGATCACCAGATCAGCGTCGGCCAGCGCCGCGTAGCCGTCCACCGCCTCGACCCGCGCCCGCCGCGCTGCGGCCTCGGCCGCATCGATACGGCCCTTGGCGACATTGTGCGCCCAGGTGTCCTCGGCCATCGCCAGGCCCTGCTCGACCATCTGCGGGTTGTTGTCCAACCACAGCACCTGCAAGCCGGCATTGGCCAGGCTGATGACGATGCCGCGGCCCATGGTGCCGGCGCCGATCACGGCGGCGCAGCGAAGCGGCGAGACGACTTTGTTCATTGTTATTCCTCTCGTGCACGAACAGGCTGGGCACCCTTAAAAACTACCTGCGTTGTCATCGCTGCGTTAAAAACAGGCTCAGAATGCTCATTTACAGCACGTAAACTGCGCTTCTTCGCCTGTTTTCGCCTTGCGCTGACTGCCTCGCCTACGTTTTTAAAGGCACCCAGAAGCTTGGGTCACGATAAGCAAGCCGCTACTATTTTTGAAATTTAGTCTTGTGATACGACGTATTCAGTAGATGAATTTCAGCAACTTCGACCTCAACCTGCTACGCGTACTGGACGCCCTGCTGCGCGAGCAGAACGTTTCGCGCGCTGCCGAACACCTGGCGCTGAGCCAACCGGCGGTGAGCAATGCGCTCAATCGCCTGCGCGTGCTGCTCGACGACCCGCTGCTGGTGCGCGTCGGTCGGCGCATGCAGCCAACGCCGCGGGCAATGGCACTGGAGGCGCCGATCCGCAGCGCGCTGCGTCAGCTGGAGCAGAGCCTGAGCGCCGGCGAAGCCTTCGAGCCGGGCGAAAGCCGCCAGCGCTTTCGCATCGCCGTCACCGATTACGTCGAGCTGGTGTGCATGCCGCGCCTGCTCGACCGCCTCAGCCACAAGGCACCGGGCATCGGCATCGATATTCGCCACCTCAGCCCCAGCCTGCCGATGGAGGCGCTGGACAAGGGCGAGCTGGACCTGGTGCTGGGCCGTTTCGACGAGATGCCGGCGCGTTTCGCCCGCCGCCACTGGATGAGCGAGACACTCAAACTGGCGGTGCACCGCGAGCACCCTCTGCTGCGTCAGGGCAATCTGGATCTGGAGACCTTCCTACGCCTGCGTCACCTCTGGGTACACGGCGGACAGACCCGCGGCATGGTCGATCAATGGCTGGGCGAACAGGGCCTGTCGCGGCAGATCCTCTACACCACGCCGAACTACCTGCAGGCCGCGCATATCGTCGCCGGCAGCGAGCTGGCGGCGGTGCTGCCCACCGCCCTGGCCCGGCATTTCGCCACGCTGCTGCCGCTGCAGCTGTTCGACCTCCCCTTCACCCTCGGGCCCTTCCACCTCGAAGTGGTCAGCCTGGCGCAGCGCCAGCGCGATGCCGCGCTGCAATGGTTGATCGAGGAGATCGTCGCAGTGGCCAATCCGTAGGGTGTCGCGGAGCCGCCACAGGCGGTGCGCACCAGCCATTCTTCAATCTGCGGGTGGTGCAATGTCGGTGCGCACAGCACAGCCTACCTTTCGACTTGCCTATCGGCGCGGCCACCCAGGTACCAGCCGAGCACGCCCCATAGCGCGGCGCACAGCGCACCGACCATGGCCACCAGCCAGGCCCCGTGGCCGAGCATGTCCAACCCCGCCTTGGCCCAGCCACTGAGGGCATCGCCGCCGCGATAGACCACGGTGTCGATGAAGTTCTTCACCTTGTACTTGCTCTCGGCATCCAGCGGGGCGAAGAGCATTTCCCGCCCCGGCCGTACGAAGGCGTATTCACCGATGCGCCGCACGATCATCAGCCCCGCCAGCATGGCGAAGGTCGGCGCCAGTGCCAGGCCGATAAAGCCGAGGCAGACCAGCGCCGGCACCAGCGACAGCAGCACGCGCACGCCGAGCTTCTGCGCCACCCTGCCAGTGATGAATACCTGAGTTGCCAGGGCACCGGCCTGCACGACGAAATCGATCACGCCGAACACCCGCACCTGCGCGGCGCGATCCGGGAACAGTTCGGCTACCAGGCGCGCCTGCTCGAAGTAGAGAAAGGTACTGACCGAGGTCAGCAGCAGGATGAACGCGCCTATACCCAGCAGGTAACGCGAACCGAGCATACGCGTCAGCCCGCTGAACGGATTGCCCGGCACCGGCCTGCGCGGGCTCTCGCTTGGCGCCGCTCCCGGCCGCCCGGCGCCCTGGCGTTCACGCCAGGTCATCAGGTAGCGCTTGAGCGCCATGGCCGCGCCGAGCAGCACAGCGGCCATCAGCATCAGCCCGGACTCGCCGATGACGCCGATCAACAGAGCGCTCAGCAGTGGCCCGCACAGCCCGCCGACGCTGGCACCGGCGGCGATGAAGGCGAACAGCCGGCGCGCCTGGGCGCCGTCGAATACATCGGCCATCAGGCTCCAGGCCACCGAGACGACGAACAGGTTGTAGACCGAGATCCATACGTAGAACACCCGCGCCAGCCACACGCTGTCGTGATCGACACGAAACAGCAGGACGAAGACCAGCAGGTTGAGGCAGAAAAAGCCGTATACCCAGTCGATGAAGTGAATACGCGGGACTTTCGAATTGAGCCAGGCGAACAGCGGGACTGCCAGCAGCATGACGACGAAGGTGGCGGTGAACAGCCACTGCAGGTTGTTCACCCCGCCGGTGATACCCATCGCCTCGCGAATGGGCCGCAGCATGAAGTAGCCGGCGAACAGGCAGAAGAACAGGGCGAAGCCGGCCAGAACGGCCGCCAACTCTTCTCCTTCGGCATTGATCGCCCGCGCCAGGCGCCGGGTGAGCGCCTGCATATCAGGCGAACAACTCGATGATGCGCTGGCGCTGTGCCGCGTCAGGCAGGCGGCCCTGCCCGGCGAGGATGTTGTCGGCCATGTAACGCGGATTGGAAGTGGCCGGAATCACCGCCGTTACCGCCGGATTGGCGAGGATGAACTTGAGCATCAGTTGCGCCCAGGAGGTGACGTCCAGCTCCACCGCAGCCCAGTCGGGAAGGCTTTTGCCCTTGACTCGGTCGAACAGCGCCGAGCGCTGGAAGGGCCGGTTGATCAGCACCGCGATGCCCTTGTCGGCGCAATAAGGCAACAACTCACGCTCGGCGTTGCGCTCACCGATGGAGTAGTTGAACTGGACGAAATCCACCGGCTCCTGGCGCAGCACCTCGAGCAGGCGCTCATGGGCGGAATCCAGGTAGTGAGTCACGCCAATGTAGCGTACCCGGCCCTGCTCTTTCAGCTCGCGCAGCAGCGCAAGTTGAGTGGCGGTGTCCTGCAGGTTGTGCACCTGCATCAGGTCGATGGTGTCGGTCTTGAGCGCGGCGAAGCTGGCCTCGACCTGCCGCTCGCCTGCTGCGCGCCCGGAGGAGGACACCTTGCTGGCCAGAAACAGTTTCTTGCGCATGTCGTCTTCTGCGGCCAATGCACCACACACGGCCTCTGCTCGTCCGTAGCTGGGCGCGGTATCCACCAGACTGGCGCCACCATTGACCAGCGCCTGCAGCACCTCACGCAAGGGTTGTAATGCCTCGTCGGTCATCGCCACATCGTGAGTACGCGAGGTCCCCAGGCCGATCACCGGCAGCAGTTCACCAGTGCTGGGAATCGCCCGACTCAGCAAAGTGCCGGAAGCGAAGACGGATGACGGCAACCAGGGCATCAGGGCGGCTAACGCCGCCAGGCTGGCGCTGCCGTGCAGGAATCGACGACGACTGGGCATGGCGTGGCTCCTCTAATCAGTGACCGGTTGGTTATAGGCACTGACCACGCTCAGACCAAGACGTTACATCCGTTGCCGATCAGGTATCGGGAAAAGAAAGCATGCCGGTGAAATGCCTGCAGCCCGGCTATGACGGGGGAAAGAGGGGAAATACGGCAGGCTACGGACGCAATATCCGGTAACCAAAAACGCCGCTGCGCCAGGCGGGATAACGGCGCAGCGGTCGGGAAAGAGTTATCAGGCCGCGCGCGTGGCGGACTCGCTGATCAGCATGCCGTGTGACACCAGATAGCAGCGCCTGCCGTTACGTAGCGTCATCGGGCTGCGACTGGCGATCACCCAGCCTTTGCTCAATAACTGCTCGATGTGCGCCCGCAGTGCGGGTAGATGGCGCTGTTCCTTCATGGCCGACTCCTCATGTGATAGGTGACGCTGCACCCACTGGCTCATCCGTGACTCAGATCGCAAAATGGTAGTGGCGCAATGCCAGGAAATAAAGCGGCGCGATTGTGCAATTTCTTGTAGGACATTCGCTATAGCTCACGCCGGATCAGGGCTGCGCCAATACGCCTTGCTGCTCGCCCTGAGGGGCTGAAAACACCAGATAGTCGTCTTCGAGTTTGCCGTAACGCAGCAGCGCCAGATCGAGCAGATAGTTCTGATGCAGCTTCCAAGGCACCCGGTCACCTTGCGCCGGTAGCAGGTGCGAAGCCCGCTCGATATAGCCTGACTGCAGATCGAGAAACGGCTCCGGCCGCACTCGACCGCCAGTGTCGCGCGGAGTCACCTGACGCCGGCCGATGGCGTCCATGTGGCGGATCAGGCGGCAGAAGTACTCGCTGGAGAGATCGGCCTTGAGCGTCCAACTGGCATTGGTGTAGCCCATCACCACCGCCAGGTTGGGCAGGTCACGCAACATGATGCCGCGGTAACCCATGCTCGTCGGTGCCTCGAAGGGCGCGCCATCGACGCTCACGTCGATACCGCCGAACAACTGCAGTTGCAGACCGGTGGCGCTGACAATCACGTCGGCAGCCAGCTCCTCGCCGCTTTTCAGGCGGATGCCCTGGGCGGTGAAACGTTCGATCTCGGCCGTCACCACCTGTGCCTTGCCCTGGCGCAGCACGCGAAACAGATCGCCGTCGGGCACCGCACAGACGCGCTGATCCCAGGGTTTGTAGCGGGGGCTGAAATGGCGCAGATCGACCCGCTCGCCCAGTTGGCGGCGCACCAGCCCCAGCAGCACGCGCCGCACCAGATTGGGAAAACGCTTGGCCAGCTTGTAGAAGACCAGTTGCAGGGTCACGTTGCGCCCGCGCGCCAGGCGGTACACCCACGTCTCCGGCAACACTCGCCGCAGCGCGTCGGACAGCGCATCGCGCTGTGGCAGGTTGATCACGTAGCTGGGCGAACGCTGCAGCATGGTGACCTGCGCCGCGCGCTCGGCCAGTGCCGGTACCAGGGTCACCGCCGTGGCTCCGCTGCCGATCACCAGGATGCGCTTGTCGCTGTAGTCGAAACCCTCGGGCCACAACTGCGGATGAATGAAGGTGCCACGGTAATCCTCACGCCCAACGAATTCGGGGGTGTAGCCGGCCTCGTAGCGGTAGTAACCGGTGCACATCATCAGAAACTGGCAGCTCAGGCGCAGCGGCTCGGCCTCGTCGTCGCGCTGCACCAGCAATTGCCAGGTGGCGCTGACACTGCACCAATCCGCCTTGAGCACCTTGTGCCGATAACGAATCAGCCCATCGACGCCATACTCACGTGCTGTTTCCTCGATGTAGCGGCGGATCGACGGACCGTCGGCAATGGCCTGCGCATCGTTCCAGGGTTTGAAGTTGTAGCCGAGGGTGTACATGTCCGAGTCGGAGCGGATACCCGGGTAACGAAACAGGTCCCAGGTGCCACCCATGGCCTCGCGCCCCTCGAGAATGGCGAAACGTTTGCCGCGGCAAAGGCGCTTGAGATGGCAGGCGGCGCCGACACCAGACAGGCCGGCACCGATGATCAGGACATCCAGATGTTCCACGGACATGGCGCACGCTCACGAAACTCGGGCAATGAGCATCACCTTAGCCCATGCGCTCGTCATCCGAACGTTGGGGTGACCGAGCGGCTCATGCGCCGTGCCGCCGACACAGTCTGAACTGCGCGACTGGCCTGGCAGACCCTGGCAGCGCTAAGCTGTCGCCATGACCACGCCATACCTGACCCCGCTCCAGACCAGCAGCACGGACGCCGCCAGCGGCCTGCGCATCGGTGGCGACTGGACGCTGGCCCATTACAGCCGACTCGAACCTCAGGTCCTAGCCCTGCGCGAACGCCTGCACGGCCGGGAAAACATCGACCTCGACGAACTGGCCGCACTGGATACCGCCGGCGCTGCGCTGCTGGTGGAACTGCTGGGCTGCGAACGCCTGCGCCAACTGGCGCAACAGGACACCCTGAGCGCCGAGCGCCGCGCCTTGCTGCTGGCAGTGGCAGACGCCATGGCGGGCACTCAACAGGTACAGGAACACGCCACACCTTCGGCACTGCGCGAAGTGCTCGGACATATCGGCGAGGCGGTGGAAACCACCTGGTGCCATGGCCGGGAACTGCTCGGCTTCATGGGCCTGACCCTGAGTGGCATGCTGACGATCCTGCTGCGCCCGGCGCGCTGGCGCCTGACCTCGCTGGCGGCTCATCTGGAACAGTGCGGTCTCAATGCCGTGCCCATCGTCGCCCTGCTGACCTTTCTGGTGGGTGCCGTGGTGGCGTTTCTCGGCGCCACCATCCTCGCCGACTTCGGTGCCACCATCTACACGGTGAACCTGGTGGCGTTCTCCTTCCTGCGCGAGTTCGGCGTGCTGCTCACCGCGATTCTCATGGCCGGGCGCACCGCCAGCGCCTTCACCGCGCAGATAGGCTCGATGAAAGCCAACGAGGAGATCGACGCCATCCGCACCCTGGGCCTGAGCCCCGTCGAGCTGCTGGTGCTGCCGCGGGTGTTCGCCATGCTCATCGCCCTGCCGATCCTGACCTTCATCGCCATGCTCAGCGGCATGTTCGGCGGCGCGCTGGTCTGTGCACTGAGCCTGGACATCTCGCCAACCATGTACCTGTCGATCCTGCAGGACAGCGACCTGCTGCAGCACTTCCTCGTTGGCCTGCTCAAGGCACCGATCTTCGCTTTCCTGATCGCCCTGATCGGCTGTCTGGAAGGCTTCAAGGTCAGCGGCAGTGCACAATCGGTGGGCGAGCACACCACCTCGGCGGTGGTGCAGTCGATCTTCGTGGTGATCCTGCTCGACGCCCTGGCGGCGCTGTTCCTGATGGAGATGGGCTGGTGAGCCAGGAGACCATCATCGAGGTACGCGACCTGTGCAACCAGTTCGGCACACAGGTGGTGCATCAGCATCTGGACTTCGACCTCTATCGCGGTGAGATACTCGGCGTGGTCGGCGGCTCGGGGACCGGCAAGTCGGTACTGCTGCGCAGCATCGTCGGCCTGCGCCAGCCCAATGCTGGCACCGTACGGGTGTTCGGCGAAGAACTGCTGAGCCTGTCGGCCGAGCGACGCTCGCAGCTGGAGCGGCGCTTCGGTGTGCTCTACCAGCGCGGCGCGCTGTTCTCCTCGCTGACGGTCAGCGAGAACATCGCCCTGCCGCTGATCGAGCACGCCGGTCTGTCGCGCGCGGCAGCCGAACGCCTGGCCAGGGTCAAGATCGCCCTGGCCGGCCTGCCACAGGATGCCG
Source organism: Pseudomonas sp. ZH-FAD (assembly GCF_002803095.1). Lineage (GTDB taxonomy): Bacteria > Pseudomonadota > Gammaproteobacteria > Pseudomonadales > Pseudomonadaceae > Aquipseudomonas. The sequence continues at coordinate 124,904 of NZ_PGLR01000008.1, forward strand.
CCGACAAATACCCCAGTTCGCTGTCCGGCGGCATGGTCAAGCGCGCCGCCCTGGCCCGCGCCCTGGCACTGGACCCGGACATCCTGTTTCTCGACGAGCCCACCGCCGGCCTCGACCCGATTGGCGCGGCGGCCTTCGACCAGTTGATCCGCACCCTCAGCGACAGCCTGGGTCTGAGTGTATTTCTGGTCACTCATGACCTGGACACGCTCTACAGCATCTGCGACCGGGTCGCGGTGCTGGCGCAGAAGAAGGTGCTGGTGGCCGACCGCCTGGACGTGGTGGCCGCCACCGACGACGCCTGGATTCAGGAATATTTTCACGGCCCGCGCGGACGCGCGGCTGCACAGGCCGCCACCGCGGCAGGGAGTCAATGAATGGAACCCAGAGCCCATCACGTGCTGATCGGCCTGTTCACCGTGCTCACGGTGGGCGCCGCGCTGCTGTTCGCCCTGTGGCTGAACAAGGCCGGTGCCGATCGCGCCTTCACCGATTACGAGGTGATCTTCAACGAGGCGGTCAGCGGCTTGTCGCAGGGCAGCGCGGTGCAGTACAGCGGGATCAAGGTCGGTGACGTGATCAGCCTCGGCCTCGACCCGGACGATCCGCGCACGGTGCGCGCGCGCATCCGCATCGTCGGCCATACACCGATCAAGCAGGATACCCGCGCGCGCCTGTCGATCACCGGCATTACCGGCCTGGCGGTGATCCAGCTGTACAGCGGCAGCCCGGAAAGCCCGCCACTGGAGGGCAAGGATGGCCAGCCAGGCATCATCATCGCCGACCGTTCGCCACTGTCCCGGCTGATGGCCAATGGTGAGGACCTGGTGGTCAATATCACCCGCCTGCTCAACCGCGCCAACCGCCTGCTCTCACGCGAGAATGCCGAGCGTGTCTCGCGCACCCTGGAGAATCTGGAGCAGGCCACCGCCGGCCTGGCCGACCAACGCGGCGAGCTGAGTGAAGCCCTGCAACAGGCGGGCGCCGCCACCCGCGAAGCGGCCGAACTGATGCGCACCGCCAACCGTCTGCTCGACGGCCAGGGCAGTCAGGCGCTGGACAATGCCGAGCGTCTGATGGCCTCGCTGGAACGCAGCAGCCGCAGCATCGAGCAGTTGCTGGAAAGCAATCGCAGTGCGCTGGACAGCGGCATGCAGGGCCTCGGCGAGCTGGGCCCGACGATTGGCGAATTGCGCGATACCCTCGGCGCCCTGCGCAGCTTCTCCCGCCGCCTGGAGCAGGACCCCACCGGCTACCTGCTGCGCAACGACAGCATCAAGGAGTTCCAACCATGAAGCGTCTGTCCCTGCTGCTGGCCGCTGGCCTGCTCAGCGCCTGCTCGATCCTGCCGCAGAGTGAACCATTGGATATCTACCTGCTGCCAGGCGCCGCGCTGCCAGCGCAAACTCAGCGCGTCGACTGGTCGTTGCGGGTCAACAGTCCGGTCAGCAACCAGCTGCTCGACGGCACGCGCATCGTCGTGCTGCCTGAGCCCGGTCGGGTCAACACCTACCAGGGCGTACGCTGGAGCGAACGCACGCCGCAGTTACTGCGTGGCCGCATGCTGGACGCCTTTCACGACGACGGTCGAGTTCAGGCATTGAGCAACGAAGAGCAGCGCCTGCAGGCCGACCTGGAGCTGGTCAGCGACCTGCGCAGCTTCCACAGCCAGTATCGCGACGGCCGCCCCGAGGCGCTGATCCAGCTCGACGTGCGCCTGGTCGATGCCCGCGATCAACGCATCCTCGCCAGCCGCCGCTTCAGCGTCAGCCAACCGGCAGGTGATACGTCGGTCCCCGCGGTGGTAGCCGCCTTCGGCCAGGCGGGGGATCGCCTGGCTCAGGAGTTGGTGGACTGGACGCTGAACGAGGGGCAGCGCGTTACCCCGTAGGGTGCGCCGTGCGCACCAATGCCTTGCGCGTAATCCCCGGTGCGCACGCCCAGGCGTCCCTACGCGAACGACGCCGTCAACCAATCGCGCACCTCGGCGTAGGGGTACTCTTCCAACGCAGCGAAGCCAGCCAACTGACGCGCTTTGAGCTTGGTGAACAAGGGCGTGGTCACGCCACAGAGAAAGCGCGTCAGGCATTCTTGGCTCGGCCTGCAGCCGACATGCTGCAGGTGCTTCTCGATGAAGGCGGCGCACAGCGCCTGGGCATCGCGACCGTTCAATGACGGCAGCTCCGGTGGTGGCGGCAGGGTGGCGACACGTCCCTGGCACACAGAACAATGCCCGCAGCGCTCGGGTGCCTGTTCGTCGCCGAAGTACAGCGCCAGACGGCGGCTCAGGCATTCGCGGCTCTCGAACAGGGCGAGCATGGCCTGGATGCGAGCGATTTCGCTGGCCTCATGGGCACGGAAATGCGAGTGCAGATCGGCCGCCAATGCTTCGACCTCAAAGTCGCCATCGAGCACGGCGTAGACCTCGGTCATCTGCTTGCTTTCCAGCTCCAGCCAGCCCTTTTCCTGGAAGTAGTCCAGTGCCTTGACCACCCGCGCGCGCTCGGCGCCATGGTCGCGATACAGCACGTCGAAATCCAGGGTGCTCCAGGTGCGGGCGCGGCGCGAACTGGCCAGAATGGCCTCGACGAACTGGCGCCGCTCGCCCTCGAACTGCGCCAGCAGGGCCTCGTCTTCCAGCAGTAGCTTGAAGCGGTACTCGGCGAAGTAGGCGTAGCGCGGCGCGATGATGCCGCGTAGTTCCAGCTGCACCAGCAGGGTCTTGAGCGGCAGCGCACGGATATTGCTGTGCTCGGAGAGCTGACCGAGCATCAGCTCCCACTGCCCGCCCGTACCGACCGCGCGCAGGTCGTCGAGCACGGCGCGAATGCCGGCAAGCTCCGGCGTATCGCCATAGACGAAGTTCTCCAACACGCTGAGACCGTCGCGGCTGGCCAGCACCAGGCAGTCCGAGGCCTGGCCATCACGCCCGGCGCGGCCGATCTCCTGGCTGTAGTTTTCCACCGACTTGGGCAGGTCGAAGTGCACCACGTTGCGGATATCGCGTTTGTCGATGCCCATGCCGAAGGCGATGGTGGCGACGATGCATTCCAGCTCCCCGGCCATGAAGCGCCGCTGGATCGACTCACGCGCCTCATGCGCCATACCAGCGTGGTAGGCGCTGACCGCCAGACCGTCTCGCGCCAGGCGCTCGGCGACCTGCTCGGCGGTCTTCTGCTGGGTGACGTAGACGATGCTCGCCTGGCCGCGCCGCGGCGCCAGCCACTGCTGCAGGCGCTGCGCCTTGGCGGAGCCTGCCACCGGCTCGACCAGCAGATTGAGGTTGGGCCGATAGAAGCCGGTGGTGACCACGTCCGTCTCGGCAATGGCGAATTTTTCGCGCATGTCGGCAATCACCTTGGGCGTCGCCGTGGCAGTCAGCAACAACACTTGAGCGATGCCGAACTGACGCTGGTAATCGGGCAGTTTGAGGTAGTCGGGGCGGAAGTTGTGGCCCCACTCGGAAATGCAGTGCGCCTCGTCGACCACCAGCAGGGAAATCGGCACCTGGGCGATGAAGTTGCGAAAGCGTTCGTTCTTCAGGCGCTCCACCGAGATCATCAGGATCTTCAGCTCGCCGGATCGCGCGCGATTCATCACCTCGGCAGCCTGTTCGCGGCTCTGCGCCGAATCGATGCTGGCCGCCGCGATGCCATGGGCATGCAGGAAGGCCAGCTGATCCTGCATCAGCGCCAACAGCGGCGAGATGACCAGGGTCAGGTGCGGCAGGTGCAGGGCCGGCAGCTGGTAGCACAGCGACTTGCCCGAACCGGTGGGAAAGATCGCCGCCGCCGAGCGACCGGCGAGTACGGCGCTGATCACCGCTTCCTGACCGGGACGCAGCTTATCGAAACCGAAGACACGTTTGAGGATAGACATGCGCTGTCACTCCATTGACCGCTGAATGGTCCCTGACCATAACGCGGTTAGGTAGGGTGCGTCATGCGCAGCGACGTATTGCAGTGCGTAGGGCGGGCTCAGGAGCGCCAGCGAACAGCCCGCCGCAATGCCAGGTTCGGCCTCGCAACCTGCACCTAGCGCAGCAATGGCGTACTGCCTTCGGCGAGTACGCCCTACTCTGCTGTGTGCATCCTCGTAGGGCGGGTGAAACCCTCCACGCTGGCCATGGCGGGTTTCACCCGCCCTACGCTGTACGCAGCCTCCAACGACGACAAAGCCGCCCGAAGGCGGCTTTGTCAGAGAGCGCAGGTCAGCTTACAGCTGCGGGCCGGCGTTCTTGATCGCTTCGCTGACATCGAACTTCTGGAAGTTGTCGATGAACAGCTTGGCCAGGCCCTTGGCGGCTTCGTCGTAGGCATTCTTGTCTGCCCAGGTGTTGCGCGGGTTGAGCAGGTTGGTCTCGACGCCCGGCACCGACTTCGGCACATCCAGGTTGATGATCGGCAGGTGCTCGGTCTCGGCACCGATCAGCGCACCGCTCTGGATGGCCGCGATCACACCACGGGTGGTGGGGATGTTGAAACGCTTGCCAACACCGTAACCACCGCCGGTCCAGCCGGTGTTGACCAGGTAGACCTTGGAGCCGAAGGCGTTGATGCGCTTGATCAGCAGCTCGGCGTAGACGCCGGCCGGACGCGGGAAGAACGGCGCGCCGAAGCAGGTGGAGAAGGTCGACTTGATGCCGCCGCCCGAACCCATTTCGGTGGAACCGACCAGCGCGGTGTAGCCGGACAGGAAGTGGTAGGCCGCCTGCTCGTTGTTGAGGATCGACACCGGCGGCAGTACACCGGTCAGGTCGCAGGTCAGGAAGATCACGGCATTCGGCTCGCCGCCCAGGTTCTTCTCGCTGCGCTTCTCGACGTACTCCAGCGGGTAGGCCGCGCGACTGTTCTGGGTCAGGCTGTCGTCGGCGTAGTTCGGCACGCGGTTTTCGTCGAGCACCACGTTTTCCAGCACGGTGCCGAACTGGATGGCTTTCCAGATCACCGGCTCGTTCTTCTCGGACAGGTCGATGCACTTGGCGTAGCAACCGCCTTCGACGTTGAACACCACGCCCTCGCCCCAGCCGTGTTCGTCGTCACCGATCAGGTAACGCGACTCGTCGGCGGACAGGGTGGTCTTGCCGGTGCCGGACAGACCGAAGAACAGGGTGACGTCGCCTTCTTCGCCAATGTTGGCGGCGCAGTGCATCGGCAGCACGTCCTTTTCCGGCAGCAGGAAGTTCTGCACGGAGAACATGGCTTTCTTCATTTCACCGGCGTAACGCATGCCGGCGATCAGCACTTTCTTGGCGGCGAAGTTGATGATCACGCAGCCATCGGAGTTGGTGCCGTCACGCTCAGGCACGCACTCGAAGTTGGCGACGTTGAGGATCTGCCACTCGGCCTTGCCAGCCTGGTTGTAGGTGGTCGGGTTGATGAACAACTGACGGCCGAACAGGTTCTGCCAGGCGGTCGCGGTGGTCATCTTGACCGGCAGGTAGTGCTCTTCGGCAGAACCTACGTGAACGTGGGAGACGAAGTGCTCCTGGGCGTTGTTGAACGCCGCGACGCGATCCCACAGGGCGTCGAACTTGTCGGCCGGGAACGGACGGTTGATGGCGCCCCAGGCGATCTGCGCCTCGGTGCTCGGCTCCTGAACGATGAAGCGGTCTGCCGGCGAGCGGCCAGTGCGATGACCAGTACGTACGACCAGCGCGCCGTTGGCGGCCAGTTCCCCTTCACCACGGCGAATGGCTTCTTCGACCAGTTGCGCGGCGCTGATGTCGGTGTACACGGCGTTGTTGGCTTGCGTCATGAGGGTCCCCGTCGGCCGCTGGCCGAGTCTTCCGAACGTTGTGTAGTACAGGGGCAACTGCACTACACGGTAAAAAAGTCGCGGGAGTATGCCAGAAAAGCGAACTGCTTGGCAGCCTCCGATCTGATAGAGAACGCCTATCGTTTCGAAAAGTTCATCAATGTCTTGTCTGCGACGGCGCTTCGCTACCGGCACCGGCGAACAACTGGGCGATGTCGGCTGCGTCGAAGGCATAGCGCTCGTTGCAGAACTGACAATCGATCACCACGCTGCCACCCTGCTCGGCCAACAGCAGTTCGGCATCGGCCTGGCCGAGACTGGCCAGGGCGCTGGCAGAACGCTCACGCGAGCAGCTGCAGCGAAACTGCAGCGGCTGCTCGTCGAACAGACGCACATTCTCTTCGTGGTAGAGGCGATGTAGCAGGGTCGGATTGTCCAGACCGAGCAGTTCTTCGGCGCTCAGGGTGTCAGCCAGGGTCAGCACATGGTTCCAGCTTTCCTGACGCGCCTCGGGCTCGATCTGGTGGTGCGGCGGCAGCTGTTGCAGCAGCAGACCGCGAGCACGCTGGCCGTCGGCCTTGAGCCAGAAGCGGGTCGGCAGTTGCTCGGAGCTGGCGAAATAGTTGGACAGGCATTCGGCCAGGTCGGCGCCTTCAAGGTCGACGATGCCCTGGTAGCGCTGACCGCGGGTCGGATCGATGGTGATGGCCAACACACCATTGGGCATCAGGCTTTGCAAGTCGGCATCGGCACCGATCTGCTCGGCTTCATAGCGGGCGATACCGCGCAGCTCACGGGCGCTGGAGCATTCCACCATCAGCAGCGACAGCGGGCCTTCCGAGCGCGCCTGCAGTACCAGCAGGCCATCGAACTTGAGGGTACCGACCAGCAGGGCGGCGGCGGCCATCATCTCGCCGAGCAGTTGCGCCACTGGCTGCGGGTAGGCGTGCTTGGCCAGCACATGAGCGTAACTTTCGCGCAACGCGACCATTTCGCCCCGCACGTCGGTGTCGTCGAAGAGAAAGCGTTGACTGAAGTCGTACATGGCGGCTGGCCCAGGGTCTGTAAAAGGCTGGCGATTTTATGCACAAACGCCATCACAACCAAGGCCCGACCGTCATGTGCGTCTGCTCACACGGCAAGAACCAGCCCCTGAACTGTGGCTGAACGACCGCACTGCTGGCCTTGTACTGCCGCCAGCACTGCCTATTATCCGCGCGCCCGGGTAGGGCCTGTCATAAATCAGCAAAGGGACTTTTCATGTCGAGCACGTTCATCAATCGCCATTGGCAGCCACGCGCCATGCTGGTCTGCCATGTCGCGGCCATCGTGCTGCTCGTCAGTTGGCTGTGGCAGCCCACTCGCGAGTTGTGGGACGCCTTTGACCTGTGGCTGTTCAAGCTGCTCAACGATCCAGTACATGCTGGCGGCCTGTGGGCACATGTCTGGGCCATCGGCAGCATGCGCCCAGTGGATGCGGGTGTCGGTGTGGTGATGCTGGCGGTGATGCTCAAGGCCGATCTGATCTTCACCGGACCCCAGGTGCGTCGGGCGCTGTTCGCCTTTCTCATCGCGCTGACAGTCATGCTGCTGATGCGCGTGCTGTTCGCCGACCTGGTCGAATACATGGGCTGGCAGCACGCCAGTCCGTCGCTGGTGGTGGAAGGCAGCGCGCGCCTGACGGAAATGTTCCCGGCCTGGGAAGAGCGCTGGGACCTGAAGGACAGCGCCAGCCGCAGCTTCCCCGGTGACCACGCCTCGGTGCTGCTGATCTGGGCCTACTTCATGACGTTCTTCGCCCGCAGCTGGCGCCTGCTGCTGGTCTGGGCGATTGCCGCGATCGGCATCCTGCCGCGCCTGGTGGCCGGTGCCCACTGGGGGGCGGATGCCTTCGTCGGCGGCGTATTCCTCAGCCTGCTGGCCCTGGCCTGGAGCTGCTACACGCCACTGGGTTATCGCGCCAGCGAATGGCTGGAGAAGATCACCCTGCCAATTACCTCGCGCCTGGCCAAGCTGCCGCTGCTGGGCCGCATGAGCATCGTCAGCGGGCGCTGAAGCGGGTAGCCCGGATGCAATCCGGGAGGGTCGATATGATTCCCCGGATTTCATCCGGGCTACAAACAACGCGACTCGCCCCTACAGGCTTACGCCTAATCCTCATCCGCCCAGGGGTGGCGCAAGCCACCTTCCTGCTGTTCGTTGAACTGATGGATCTGCCGGCGCTGCTTCTTGCTCGGCCGACCATCGGTCTGCATACCCACGGCGCCAGCCTTGCGCATCGCCGCAGCCTGCTCGCGGCGCGCGATACTTTCTTCCGTCTCGCGATACAGCAGTTGCGCCTCGGGCGCGCCGCGACGGACACTGGATAGCGCCAGCACGACCACGGTGCGTTCATCGAAACCGGTGCGCAGCACGTATTCGTCGCCGATCTTCGGTTCCTTGCCCGGCTTGCAGCGCTCGCCACGATGATGGACCTTGCCACCTTCTATAGCGGCCTTGCACAGGGCGCGCGTCTTGAAGAAGCGTGCCGCCCACAGCCATTTGTCCAGGCGGATCTTATCGTCGTCTTTTTCGCTCATCTCACTCTCTGAAGGGATTTGGCATTCGCACGCACGGCAGATGCAGTTGTCACACGACACAACTAGAATGCGCGCAATCATAGGCCTTGTCGGCCGCAGGGGACACTCTCACCTTGAAGACTTTCGACCAGCTCAGCGTGATCGGCCTGCGTGAGTGGATCAACCTGCCGGAGCTCGGCATCATCGGCCTGCGTGCCAAGATCGACACCGGCGCCAGCACCTCGAGCCTGCACGCCAGCGATATCCAGCCGTTCCAGAAGGACGGCGAGGACTGGGTGCGTTTCACCGCCTACCTCGGCACCCAGGTGCAACGCCGTCATCGCTGCGAGGCACAGATGGTCTCGGTCAAACGCATCAAGAGCTCCAACGGCCAGGCGCAGAGCCGCTACGTGATTCGCACGCACCTGGCCCTCGGCGATCGTCTGTGGCCGGTGGAGTTCACCCTGGCCTGTCGCAAGACCATGCGTTATCGCGTACTACTCGGCTCCAAGGCGCTGATCACCGGCCAACTGGTGGTCAATCCGGCACTCAGCTACGTGCAGGACAAACCCTCACTCTCCTCGTCCCTTCCAGGTGCCCAATGAAGATCGCCGTGCTGTCGCGCAACCCGCGTCTGTATTCCACTCGCCGCCTGGTGGAGGCCGGTCAGCAGCGGGGCCATGAGATGCAGGTGATCGACACCCTGCGCGCCTACATGAACATCGCCAGTCACAAGCCGCAGATTCATTATCGCGGCCAGGCGCTGGAGGGCTTCGATGCGGTGATCCCGCGTATCGGCGCTTCGGTGACCTTCTATGGCTGTGCGGTGTTGCGCCAGTTCGAGATGATGGGCGTCTATCCGCTCAACGAGTCGGTGGCCATCAGCCGCTCACGCGACAAGCTGCGCGCCCTGCAACTGCTATCGCGCAAGGGCATCGGCCTGCCGGTGACCGGCTTCGCCCACTCGCCGGACGACATTCCCGACCTGATCCAGATGGTTGGCGGTGCACCGCTGGTCATCAAGGTGCTGGAAGGCACCCAGGGCATGGGCGTGGTACTGGCCGAAACGCACAAGGCGGCCGAGTCGGTGATCGAGGCCTTCCTCGGCCTCAAGCAGGACATCATGGTTCAGGAATACATCCAGGAAGCCGGCGGCGCCGACATTCGCTGCTTCGTGGTCGGCGACAAGGTGATCGCGGCGATGAAGCGCCAGGCAAAGGCCGGCGAGTTCCGCTCCAACCTGCATCGCGGCGGCAGCGCCAGCCTGATCAAGATCACCCCGGAAGAGCGCATGACCGCCGTCCGTGCAGCCCGCGTGATGGGCCTGAACGTCGCCGGGGTGGACATCCTGCGCTCCAATCACGGCCCGCTGGTGATGGAAGTGAACTCCTCGCCCGGCCTGGAAGGCATCGAGACCACCACCGGCAAGGACGTCGCCGGGATGATCATTCAGTACCTGGAAAAGAACGCCGAACCCGGCCAGACCCGCACCAAGGGCCGCGGATGAACCCAGTGTTCGACGGTCGCCTGGCGCTGATCGCGCCGGCCTCTGCCATCGCCGAAGACGTGCTCGAGGCGACCCTGGCGCAGCTCGACGTGCTGGGTATCCGCTACCACCTGGGCAGGCACGTGCGCGCCCGCCATCGCTACCTGGCCGGCACGCCGGAGCAACGCCTGGAAGACCTGCATCAGGCATTCACCCTGCCGGATATCAGCGCCGTCTGGTGCCTGCGTGGCGGCTATGGCTGCGCGCAACTGGTGGCGGATATCGACTGGGCGCTGCTGCGCCAGGCCAGCCCGCGCCCGCTGATCGGCTTCTCCGATCTGTCGATTCTGCTCGAAGCCTTTGCGCAGCGCGGGCTGCCAGCCATTCATGGGCCGGTAGCCACGGCGCTCGGCCAGCAGGTGCTGTCAGCGCCCGGCGGCCAGCGTGAGCGCCTGGCCTCGATGCAGGCGCTGTGGGGCCTGCTCAAGGGCCAGCACCGGCAACTGCCGCTGCGGCATATCAGCGGCCCGCAACATGTCATCGAGGGCAGCCTGCAGGGCGGCAACCTGACGGCCCTGGCCAGCGCCTGCGGCACCCACGCCGAGCTGCGTCTGGCCGAGGATTCGATCCTGATTCTGGAGGACGTCGGCGAGCCCTACTACCGCCTGGAGCGCAGTCTCTGGCAACTGCTGCACAGCTTCGCCGGCAAGCGCCCGCGTGCGGTGTGCCTGGGCAGTTTCACCGACTGCCCGCGACGCGGCGTGCATCACAGCCTGGAACAGATCATTGCCGAATACCTGGCGCCGCTGGGCGTGCCGCTGTATGGCGACCTGCCGAGCGGACATGGCGACAGCAACTTCCCCTGGCCCTACGGTCAGCAGGCGCGATTGAGCGCTAGCAGCCTGAGCTGGTAGGTCACCTCAGCGCTGACGCGACTGCATCCAGGCGAGAAACTCGGCCTCGACCATCGGTTTGCCGAACAGATAACCTTGCCCGAGGGCACAATCCTGCTCACGCAGCAGCGCCAGCTGGCTGTCGTGTTCGATACCTTCGGCCACGCACTCCAGGCCCAGGTTGCGCGCGATCATCAGGATGGTCTGCACCAGCATGCGCCCACTCGCTTCGCCGTCGAGATCGGCGACGAAGCTGCGGTCGATCTTCAGCCGGTCCAGCGGCAGACGCTTGAGGTACGTGAGCGACGAGTAGCCGGTACCGAAGTCATCGATGGCGAAGCGCACGCCCTGCGCCTTGAGCTGCTGCATGTTGCCGATGCAGCGCTCGACATCTTCGAGTAGCACGCCCTCGGTGATTTCCAGCTCCAGGGACTGGGCCGGCACGGCGTGATCACGCAGGCACTGCTCGACACGCTCCACGCAGCCCGCCTGACGCAGCTCACGCGGGCTGAGATTGACCGCCAGCACCAGTCGCGGCCATTGCGCCTGCCAACGCGCCAACGCCGCACAGGCCTGCTCCAGCACCCACTGGCCAATGTCCTGGATCAGCCCGGTTTCCTCGGCCAGGGGGATGAACTGATCCGGACCGATCTCACCGCGCTCCGGGTGCATCCAGCGCAGCAACACCTCGGCGCCCGCCACGCTGTTGTCAGCCAGCATCAGCTGTGGCTGGAACACCAGCTGCAGTTGCTGACGCGCGATGGCCTGGCGCAGCTCGCTCTGCAACTGCAGGCGTTGGTCGATGGCAACCTGCATCTCCGGGGCGAAGAAATGCAGGGCGTTGCGCCCGGCATGCTTGGCCCGGTACATGGCGGTATCGGCCTGCTTGAGAATGTCCGAGGCCTGCTGCAGGCCCAACGGGTGCAGGGCGATGCCGATACTGGCGCTGATCGCCAGCTCATGGCCGTCGATCAGGCAACTGCCATGCAGGCCGCGCAGCAATTTCTCACCCACTGCTGCGGCCTGCTCGGCAACCGCCTGCGGCTCATGGCCCAGCGCTTCGAGCAGCACCACGAACTCGTCACCGCCGAGACGCGCCAGGGTGTCTTCAGTGCGCAGCTCACGAGCCAGGCGTGTGGTCACCTCGACCAGCAGGGCATCGCCAACCAGATGACCCAGGCTGTCGTTGACCGTCTTGAAGTGATCCAGATCGATGAACAGCAGCGCGCCCAGGCTGCCCTCACGATTCTCGCGATCCATGGCGTGCTGCAGGCGATCGAGCAGCAGGCGGCGATTGGGTAGGCCGGTGAGTTCGTCGCTGTAGGCCAGGCGCTCGATCTCGCGCTGGTAGCGCTGACGTTCAGAGATATCGGTGATGCTGGCGCGAATCAGCAGGTTCTCCCCCGGCATGCGCACCAGGCGCACCTCGCAGGGCAACTGGCGACCGGCGCTGTCGCGATGGCTCCATTCGAACACCGGCGCACCACCGGCAATGGCACGGCGCAGAAAGGCCTTGCCTGCGCGGGAGGACAGCCGACCATCGGCCTGACGCAGCGGGCTGATGCTCTGAATCGATTTGCCGAGCAGCTCATCGCGGCGATAGCGAAACAGACCCAGGGCGTTCTCGTTGCACTCGACGATGCCGCCCTCCGGGTCGAACAGCAAGATCGCCTCGGGCGCGTGCTCGACCAGCGTTCGATAGCGCGCCTCGGCCTCGCGCCGGGCACTGATGTCCTCGACCAGCAGCAGGAACAGCGTCTGCCGGCCACCACCGCCGCGCACGGCGCGCAGACTGACACGGGTGAAGACCACCAAGCCATCGGCACGCAGAAAGCGCTTGTCCATCTCGAAGCCATCGCTGCTACCCAGCAGTACCTGCTCCACATGGGCCTGCTCGATCGGCAGATCGTCCGGGTGCGACAACTGCTGCCAACTGCTGGCGAGCAATGCGTCGCGACTGCGGCCGAGGATGCTGCACAGCTTCTGGTTGACCTCCTCCCAGCCAAAACTCTGGGTGGTCAGTGCCATGCCGATCAGCGGGGCCTCGAAGAACAGGCGCAGCCGCTCGTCACGCTCGCGCAGTTGCGACTCGGTGCGTTTGCGCTCGCTGATGTCCTGCACCACGCCATAGATGCGCACCAGGCTGCCGTCGTTATCGCGCTCGGCCATGCCGCGCAGGCGCACCAGGCGTCCGCCCAGGCGCGCGGCCAGGCGCACCTCGATATCCAGGTCATCCATCCCGCTCAAGGCTGCCTGCAGGGTCTGCATGATCAGCGCCTGACTCGGCGTGTCGTAGTAGTCCAGCACCTGCTGCAGATCGGGTGGCCCCTGCTGGATGTCGCGGTCGACGATGCGGTAGCAGCCATCACTCCAGAACATGCCGTAGTCGCTGATCTCCAGCACCCAGCCACCCAGGTTGGCGATGTCTTCGGTCTGGCTGAACAGATGGCTCTGACGCAGTAATTGCGCGCGCTGCAGTTCGACCTTGGCCGCCAGTTCGACACGCTCGGTGACATCATGCTGCAGCCCGACGAAATGGCTGATGCCCTCCCCGTCGCGCATCGGCGCCAACACCACCTCGTTCCAGAACGGCTTGCCGTCCTTGCGATAGTTGCGCACCACCGCGTGGCCACTGCGCCCTTCTCGCAGGGCACGGCGCAATGGTTGCAGCTCCAGCTGGGCGCGATCCTGGCCGAGCAGGAAACGGCAGTTGCGCCCCAGCGCCTCCTCGGCGCTGTAGCCGGTTATCTGGCTGAATGCGGCATTGCAGTACACCAATGGCGTATCGGCCTGGCGCGCATCGGCAATGGTCACGCCCAGCGGGCTGGCCTCCATCGCCAGGTTGGCACGAGCCAGTTGCTGCTGCATCTGCGCGCTGCGCGCCAGCGCCTGACGCAGATCGCTGAGCGCCCGCCCCACCAGCAAGGTGGCGCCCATCAGCAGCATGACGACGAAATGCAACTGGCTACGCTGCAGATCCAGCTCGCCGAAGCTCGGACTGCCGCGCAGCAGCGGTAGCGGCAGGGTCGCGGCGTACACCAGCAACACGCCATACAGAGCACCAGCGAAGGCGTGCCTCAGCGCCAGTACCAGCATGCTCAGGCCAAGCAGCGGCAGGGCGAGTTGAGACGGCAGGCTGGCGCTCAGCAACATCAGCACCAGAAATACACCTGTCGCCAACAGCCAGCCACCTGGCGAGCGACTGATGCTCAGCGTCGGCGCGCTATCTGCCAGCAGCTCGCGGGTCCAGCCGCGTGCCCGCAGCAGCGGGGTACCGTACGCCAGCAAAGGCGCCATCAGGGCGAGCATATTGATGGTGTCGCTCAACCAGATCGCCAGGCTGTCCTGCGCCCATTGCCCGCTTACCTGAAAACCGGTCAGCCAGAGGTTGCTCTGCAAGCCGAGCGCCACCAAGGCGCTCGGCATCAACACAGCGAAGGCAAAAAATCTCAGCAGATCACTCAAACGTCCCAGGGCAGGATCGAAAGGCTGACGCCGCAACAGCCACCAACCCAGAGCAACGGCAGCGGTTTCCGGCAGGGCATAGAGCGGCGCCCACTCCCAGGGCAGGCCCCAGAGCGGCACGCTGACCAGGGCATTGAGGTACAACGCAGGCAGCACCCGCGGCCCCCACCACAGGCACAGGGCAAGGCCGAGCACCAAGGGCAGATAACACAACGCCACCCCGTCATTCAGACGGGTCGCCAGGGAAATCCAGGTTGCCAGATGGAAAATCGGCAGCGGCAGCCACCAGGTCCAATAAGGCAAGCGGTTGGGGAAGGCGGCAGGCATGCAGGCCTCGATTTGATGCGCTGGCACAGCATAGCCCAGCGCCAGAGCGCTTGGCAGCATATTGCCAGCACCCTGGCCGTCGCCAGGACGGTCGGTCGTCAGCTACACCGCGTCGCGCGGCAACAGCAGGCCGAGCGGCAGCCGCACCCGCGCCTCGAGGCCGCCGCCGGAGCGGTTACGCAACTCGACGCTGCCACCATGCAGGGCCGCGATGCGCTTGACGATGGCCAGACCAAGGCCGGTGCCGCGCCCGCCGCGCGCCCGATCACCGCGAATGAAGGGGTTGAAGATGCTGTCCAGCTCGGCCGGATCGATACCGTTGCCACGGTCCAGCACGCTCAGCACCACATAAGGCGCATTGTGGTCGCCGGCCAGGCTGGCGACCACCTCGACAGCATCACCACCGCCGTGATTGAGAGCATTCTCCACCAGATTGGTGAGCAGACGCTTGGTCGAGACGCGGCGCAGCGGGAAAGGCGGGATCGGTTCCAGGCAAAGGCGCACGCACTCGCCGTTCTGGTTATAGGGCGCCAGGGTTTCACGCACCAGTTCGGAGAAGTCCAGTTCCTCCACCGGCTCGTCGCGCCCGTCGCGGATGAAGGCGAGAAACTGATCGAGGATGGCGTCCATGTCCTCGATATCGCGCACCATGTCCTCGGTCAGCTCGGAATCGTTGTCCATGAATTCCAAGGCCAGGCGCAGACGCGTCAGCGGCGTGCGCAGATCATGAGAAACACCGGCCAGCATCAGCTCGCGCTCGCGCCCGGCCTGCTCGACGTCCTCGGCCATCTGGTTGAAGGCGCGGTACACCTCGGTCATCTCGCTTGGCGTATCGCCCACCGGCAGGCGCACGCTGCGCCCCTGACCAAGCTGGCGAGCGGCATAGACCAGGCGCTTGAGCGGCGCGTTGAGCTGGCGCACGAAGATCCAGGCCGCGGCCGTGGACAGCAGGCCGATGCCGAGGAACCAGCCGAGCACGCTCCAGATGCGCTGGCCACGCAGCGGATGCGGATACATCGGCACCCGCACCCAGCCATCGCCGAGACTCGGCGCACGCACCCACAGCGCTGGCGGCGTGGTCGCGCGCACGCGGGTTTCGGTATCAGGGCCGAGCTCGGTTTGCATCTGCCGCTGGAAGATTTCGCTGTAGGGCCAGTGCTGCTCACTGGCCGGTACCTTGTCCCGCGGGATGCGCTTGAGCCCGGCGGCCTGGGCGATATGGTCGCGATCATCGGGATTGGCTGCCCAGTAGGCACGCAAGGTCAGCGCTGCACCGTGGCTGTACTGGCGGTCGACCAGCACGTCCTCGTTCATCATCAGGTACACCAGGGTCAGTGCCTTGGAGAACAGCACGACCACGAGCACCAGCCACAGGGTGCGGGCGAAGAAGCTTTGCGGGAACCAGTAGGGGGCTTTCATCAATACACAACCGTAGGAGCGAGCACAGCTCGCGAATCGAAACAACGTTTTCGCGAGCAGCGCCCGCTCCTACATGTCACTTGTTGCCGTCGGGCACGAACACGTAGCCCACACCCCAGACAGTCTGGATATAGCGCGGCTTGGACGGGTCCGGCTCGATCAGGCGACGCAGGCGGCTGATCTGCACGTCGATGGAGCGCTCCAGCGCATCCCACTCGCGGCCACGGGCCAGGTTCATCAGCTTGTCGCGGGTCAGCGGCTCGCGCGCATGTTGCACCAGCGCCTTGAGCACGGCGAACTCGCCGGTGGTGAGCATGTGCACCTGCTCCCCCTTCTTCAGCTCGCGAGTGGCCAGGGACAGTTCGTATTCACCGAAGCTGACGCTCTCGTCTTCGCTGCCCGGCGCACCTGGCACCACTGGCGCCTGACGACGCAGCACCGCCTTGATCCGCGCCAGCAGCTCGCGCGGGTTGAAGGGCTTGGCCAGGTAGTCGTCAGCACCCAGCTCCAGGCCCTGGATACGACTGGACTCATCGCCCTTGGCGGTGAGCATGATGATCGGCATCTGGTTGCCGGCTTCACGCAAGCGGCGGCAGGCAGAGAGACCGTCTTCGCCCGGCAACATCAGGTCCAGCACCACCAGATTGAACAGTTCGCGCGCCAGCAGACGATCCATCTGCTCGACGTTTTCCACTGCGCGAACCCGGTAGCCCTGCTCATCGAAGAAGCGCTCGAGCAAGCGGCGCAGACGGGCGTCGTCATCGACGATGAGGATCTTCTCGCCTTCGGCGACAGGGGCAGCGGACTGGGTCATGGCGTCTCCTTGGACAGCCGTACTGAGGACGGCAAGTGGCGGCATTATCGCTCAGGCGCATGGGTGGGCGCTTTAGCCATTGTTAGCAGATTTTTCCCCAACGGTTCGCAGCTCTCGCGAATGCGGTGTTTATAATGCGCCGCTTTCGTGTCTGGCCAGCATCTTTGCGGCCGCCCTGTCGCTTCAGTGGGTAGTTTTTATATGGACAGCATCAACAACCGCATCGCCGATGAACTGGGCGTGCGCCCGCAACAGGTTGCCGCCGCCGTGGCCCTGCTCGATGAAGGCTCCACCGTGCCCTTCATCGCCCGTTACCGTAAAGAAGTGACCGGCAGTCTCGATGACACCCAGTTGCGCCACCTGGAAGAGCGCCTGCGCTACCTGCGCGAGCTGGACGAGCGCCGCGTGGCGATCCTCGCCAGCATCGAGGAACAGGGCAAGCTGACGCCCGAGCTCAAGCGCGAGATCGACCTGGCCGACACCAAGACCCGTCTCGAAGACCTGTACCTGCCGTACAAGCAGAAGCGCCGCACCAAGGGCCAGATCGCCCTGGAAGCCGGCCTCGGCGAGCTGGCCGATGCGCTGTTCAACGATCCGAGTCTGACTCCGGAGCAGGAAGCCGAGCGCTTCATCGACGCCGAGAAGGGCTTCGCCGACGTCAAGGCCGTGCTCGAAGGTGCCAAGTACATCCTCATGGAGCGCTTCGCCGAAGACGCCGCGCTGCTCGACAAGCTGCGCAGCTTCCTCAAGGACAACGCCACCCTCAGCGCGCGCCTGGTGCCGGGCAAGGAAAACGAAGGCGCCAAGTTCAGCGACTACTTCGAGCATGACGAAGCGCTCAAGGGCGTGCCGTCGCACCGTGCACTGGCGATTTTCCGCGGGCGCAACGAAGGCATTCTCAGCGCCAGCCTGAAGGTCGGCGAAGAGCTGCCCGGCACCATGCATCCGTGCGAGGTGATGATCGGCGAGCGCTTCGGCATCAGCGCGCAAGGCCGTGCCGCCGACAAGTGGCTGGCCGAGGTGGTGCGCTGGACCTGGAAGGTCAAGCTGTACAACCACCTGGAAACCGATCTGCTCGGCGAGCTGCGCGAGAAGGCCGAGGACGAGGCGATTGCCGTGTTCGCCCGCAACCTGCACGACCTGCTTCTGGCCGCCCCCGCCGGCCCGCGTGCCACCCTGGCGCTCGACCCGGGTCTGCGTACCGGCTGCAAGGTGGCCGTGGTCGATGCCACCGGCAAGGTGCTGGAAACAGCCACCGTCTACCCGCACGCGCCGCGCAACGACTGGGACGGCACCCTGGCCATCCTCGCCAAGCTGTGCGCCAAGCATGGCGTCGACCTGATCTCGATCGGCAACGGCACTGCCAGCCGCGAGACCGACAAGCTGGCCGCCGAGCTGATCAAGAAAGTACCGGGCCTGAAACTGACCAAGGTGATGGTCTCCGAGGCCGGCGCCTCGGTGTACTCGGCCTCGGAACTGGCCGCCCGCGAATTCCCCGATCTCGACGTCTCTCTGCGCGGCGCCGTCTCTATCGCCCGTCGCCTGCAGGACCCGCTGGCCGAGCTGGTGAAGATCGACCCGAAATCCATCGGCGTCGGCCAGTACCAGCACGACGTGTCGCAGCTCAAGCTGGCGCGCAGCCTGGACGCCGTGGTCGAGGACTGCGTTAACGCCGTCGGCGTGGACGTCAACACCGCCTCTGCCGCCCTGCTGGCACGCATCTCCGGCCTCAACGCGACCCTGGCGCAGAACATCGTGCAGTACCGCGACGCCAACGGCGCCTTCGCCTCGCGCGCCGAGCTGAAGAAGGTACCGCGCCTGGGCGAGAAGACCTTCGAGCAGGCTGCCGGCTTCCTCCGCGTGATGAGCGGCGACAACCCGCTGGACGCCTCCGCGGTGCACCCGGAAACCTACCCGCTGGTCGAGCGCATCGCCCAGGATACCGGCCGCGACATCCGCTCGCTGATCGGCGATTCGAGCTTCCTCAAGCACCTCGATCCGGCCAAGTTCACCGATGAGCGCTTCGGCCTGGTCACCGTCGGCGACATCCTCAAGGAGCTGGACAAGCCTGGCCGCGACCCGCGCCCGGAGTTCAAGACCGCCGAGTTCCAGGAAGGCGTGGAAACGCTGAACGACCTCAAACTGGGCATGGTGCTCGAAGGCGTGGTGACCAACGTCACCAACTTCGGCGCCTTCGTCGATATCGGCGTGCACCAGGACGGCCTGGTGCACATCAGCGCTCTGTCGGAGAAGTTCATCAAGGACCCGCACGAGGCGGTCAAGGCCGGCGACGTGGTCAAGGTCAAGGTGATGGAAGTGGACATCCCGCGTAACCGTATCGCCCTGTCCATGCGCATGGGCGACACCCCCGGCGAGAAAGTCGAGGGCGCGCGTGGCGGCCAGTCGCGCGGTGGCAACCGCGGCGGTAATACCCCACGCAGCGAACGCCATTCCAGCCAGGACAAACCGGCACCTGCCACCGGCGGCATGGCCGCCCTGTTCGCCAACGCCAAGCAGTTGAAGAAATGAGCACGACTGACAACGTGGGCGCCAGCAGCGCCTTTTCCCGCCTGCTCGGCCTGGAGATTCTCCAGGTCGGCGGCGGCGAGGCGCGCGTGCGCCTTACTCTTACCGACGAGCTGCGCAACCTGCACGGCAAGCTGCACGGCGGCGCGCTGTTCTCGCTGATCGACACCGCCATGGGTCAGGCCAGCCACAGCCTGGGCGATGGCGGCCCGAGCAGCGTGACCCTGGAGTGCAAGATCAACTACATCCGCCCGGTATCCGAGGGCAGCGTGCTGTGCCACGCCAAGGTGCTGCACGCCGGGCGCCGCACCCAGGTGGTGGAAGCCGAAGTACTGCAGGGCGACAAGCTGGTCGCCAAGGCGCAAGGCACTTTCGCCTGCGTGTAATCGCCTGCGCTCGGTCTGGTCTAATCTGGCAAACCGTTCGCCCCTTGCAGAGTGCAGGGGCGATCCCCATATTGTGGCGACTGCCCAGTTAGGAATTGCATCTTGAGCGATCTTCTCTCCCGCCGCCTGGCTCAGCTCGGCGAGCCGGCCAACCTGTCCCTGCTGGGTGAGTGTCTGCACGGCATCGAGCGCGAATGCCTGCGCGTCGATCGCGACGGCCAGCTGGCCCTGACCCCGCACCCGCAGGCGTTGGGCTCGGCACTGACCCATGCGCAGATCACCACCGACTATTCCGAGTCGCTGCTGGAGTTCATCACCGGCACCGCCAATGATCCAGCCGCCACCCTCGCCGAACTGGACAGCATCCACCGCTTCGCCTACGACAAGCTCGATGGCGAACTGCTGTGGAGTCCGTCGATGCCCTGTGCCCTGCCGGACGAGGAGACCATTCCCATCGCCCGCTACGGCAGCTCCAACATTGGCCGCCTCAAGTACGTGTACCGCAAGGGCCTGGCGCTGCGTTACGGCAAGACCATGCAGTGCATCGCCGGCATCCATTACAACTTCTCCCTGCCCGAGGGGCTGTGGCAGCTGCAACAGCAGAGCGAAGGCAGCGAGCAGAGTGCGCGTGACTATCAGTCGGCGCGCTACATCGCGCTGATCCGCAACTTCCGTCGCTACAGCTGGCTGCTGATGTACCTGTTCGGTGCCTCGCCGGCGCTGGACAAGGGTTTCATGCGTGGCCGTCCGCACCACCTTCAGGAACTGGACGCCAGCACCCTGTACCTGCCCTACGCCACCAGCCTGCGCATGAGCGACCTGGGCTACCAGAGCAGCGCGCAGTCCGGCCTGACCCCCTGCTACAACGACCTGACCAGCTACACCGACAGCCTGCGTCTGGCAGTCGGCACGCCCTACCCGGCCTATGTCGAGGCAGGCATCAAGCGCGGCGACGAGTGGCTGCAGCTCAATACCAACATCCTGCAGATCGAGAACGAGTACTACTCGAGCATCCGCCCGAAACGTGTCACCTACAGCGGCGAGCGACCGATCCAGGCGCTGATGAGCCGTGGCGTGCAGTACGTGGAAGTGCGCTGCCTGGACATCAACCCCTTCCTGCCGCTGGGCATCGATGTGGCGCAGGCACGCTTCATCGACGCCTTCCTGCTGTTCTGCGCGCTGGAAGACAGCCCGCTGCTGGGGAACGGCGAGTGCAGCAGCTGCACCAGCAACTTCCTCAAGGTGGTCAAGGAAGGGCGTCGTCCCGGCCTGCATCTGCACAGAGGCAACCAGCAGGTGGAACTCAAGGTCTGGGCCAGCGAACTGCTCGAACGCATCCTGCCGCTGGCCGAACTGCTCGATCGCAGCCAGGGCAGCAGCGTGCATATCGAGGCGTTGGCGCAACAGCAAGCCAAGGTCGCGGATGTGGAAATGACGCCATCGGCCCAGGTGCTGGCGGTTCTGCGTCAGGGCAAGAGCTTCACCGAGTTCGCCCTGCAGCAGAGCCTGCGCCACGCCGAATACTTCCGCGGGCAACCGCTTAGCGCGCAGCAGCAGCAAGCCTTCGAACAGGCCGCCCACGACTCGTTGGCCGCGCAGGCAGAGCTTGAAGCGCAGCCCAAGGGTGATTTCGATGCTTTCGTCGCGGCCTACCAGGCGAGCATTCTGGCTTTGGCTGTGTAGGGCGAAGAACCGTCGACTGCGTCACAAAGCCAACCAGCGGAGCAAAAGCCGGGATGGGCGGCCACTCCCCTGGCCGCCCGGCCAGCTAGCATTGCCGGGTAAAGGACGATAGACGAGCAGCGCCCATGGCCGACGACGCCACGCCGCAATGGAGCCTGGAAAGCCTGACCAAGGCCTACCAGCAAGGTTATATGGCCGGCCTTACTGGCCAACCCAGGACCCGCCAGCCCTACCCTGACGAAATCCCCGCTGCGGCCTGGGAGGCCGGCTGGGACGACGGCTTCGAGCAGATGCGCCTGCAACAGCACAGCGCCTGACACTCTGAACGCATTGTGGGAGGGGCTTTAGCCGCGACTGGTTCATCGCTCGCGGCTAAAGCCCCTCCCACTCATCGCATTTGTCTTCCTACAACGTCTTCTCGAACACCTTGGAATTGCGCTGGTAGTTGTACAGCGAGGCCCGCGCGGTGGGCATGCGCTCGACGCTGCTCGGCTCGAAGCCGCGCTCGCGGAACCAGTGGGCGGTGCGGGTGGTGAGTACGAACAGGGTCTTGATCCCCTGCGCCCGCGCCCTGGCCTCGATGCGCTCCAGCAGCTCGTCACCACGACCGCCGTGACGGTAGTCGGGATTGACCGCCAGACAGGCCAGTTCGCCGCAGTCGGAATCGGCGATGGGATAGAGCGCCGCACAGGCGATGATCAGCCCCTCGCGCTCGACGATGCTGAACTGCTCGATCTCGCGCTCCAGCACCTCGCGCGAACGACGCACCAGAATGCCCTGCTCTTCCAGCGGGCTGATCAGCTCGATCAGGCCGCCGACATCTTCGATGGTCGCCTCACGCAGCGATTCGAACTGCTCCTGCGCCACCAGAGTACCGTTGCCGGTGCGGGTGAACAGCTCGCTGAGCAGCGCACCATCGGTGGCGTAGCTGACGATGTGGCTGCGCTTGACTCCACCCCGGCAGGCCTCGGCTGCGGCATCGAGCAGTTCGCCCTGATAATTGCTGCCCAGGCGCGCCAGATGCGCCGGCACCTGCTGCGGGCGCAGCTCACGCACCAGCCTGCCCTGCTCGTCGAGCAGACCGTCTTCGGCGCCGAACAGCAGCAGCTTGTCCGCACCCAGGTCGATGGCCGCACGGGTAGCGACGTCCTCACAGGCCAGGTTGAAGATCTCCCCGGTGGGCGAATAGCCGAGCGGCGACAGCAGCACGATGCTGCGCTCGTCGAGTTGGCGATTGATACCCTTGCGATCGATACGCCGCACTTCGCCGGTGTGGTGATAGTCGATGCCGTCGAGCACGCCAATCGGCCGCGCGGTGACGAAGTTGCCGCTGGTCAGGCGCAGGCGCGAGCCCTGCATCGGCGAGGCAGCCATGTCCATCGACAGACGTGCTTCGATGGCGATGCGCAGTTGGCCGACCGCGTCGATCACGCATTCCAGGGTCGGTGCGTCAGTAATGCGCAGGTCACGATGGTAGTGCGGGATCAGGCCACGGGCAGCCAGGCGCGCTTCGATCTGCGGGCGCGAGCCGTGCACCAGCACCAGGCGCACGCCGAGGCTGTGCAGCAGCACCAGATCGTGAACGATATTGGCGAAGTTCGGGTGGGCAACGCCCTCGCCCGGCAGCATGACCACGAAGGTGCAGTCGCGGTGAGCGTTGATGTAGGGCGAAGCGTGGCGTAACCAGGTGACGTAGTCGTGCATGTAGAGATCCGTTAGCGTGAAAGTCGCGCAGCGACGTCCTCCTTATACCCTTCTCCTTCCGGGAGAAGGTGGCGCGAGGCGCCGGATGAGGGAGGGCATGCCCGTTAGCGTCCAGACGTAGGGCGGGTACAACCCGCCATGAGCGATAGGGCGGGCTCGGGGCTGGCTCTCATCGTCGTTGCACGTCTTCACTCCGCGTCAGGCAATAGTGTTGGATCAACTGGCGCAGCAGCGCCACAGTAGGTTCGATACGCGCCAGCTCCAGGTGTTCCCCCGGCTGGTGGGCGCAGTCGATATCGCCGGGGCCGAGCACCAGGGTCTCGCAGCCAAGTTGCTGAAGATAAGGCGCCTCGGTGCCAAATGCCACCGCTTGCGCGCTGTGCCCGGTCAGACGCTCGGCCAGGCGTACCAGCTCGGCATCGGCAGATTGCTCGAAGGGCGGCACGGCCGGGAACAGCGGGCCGTAGTCGATGCGCACCTGATGCTTGAGCGCCAACGGCTGCAACTTGCCGCGAATCGCCTCACGCAGCTGCTCGGGGTCCATGCCCGGCAGCGGGCGCAGGTCGAACTCCAGCGCGCACTGGCCACAGATACGGTTGGGATTATCGCCGCCATGGATGCAGCCAAGATTCAGCGTCGGTTGCGGCACGCCGAACTGCGGGTTGTTGAATTCGCGCTGCCACTGCGCACGCAGGCCGCGCAACTCGCCCATCACGTCCTGCATGGCCTCCAGCGCACTGCGACCAAGCGCCGGGTCGGAGGAATGGCCGCTCTGGCCGAGAATATCGATGCGCTCCATCATCACGCCCTTGTGCAGGCGGATGGGCTTGAGGCCGGTCGGCTCGCCAATCACCGCCGCACGGCCAAGCGGCCGGCCGGCCTCGGCCAGGGCGCGGGCGCCGGCCATGGAGCTCTCTTCATCACAAGTAGCAAGGATCAACAGCGGTTGCTGGAACGGCTGATCGAGCAGCGGCCGCACGGCTTCGATGGCCAGGGCGAAGAAGCCCTTCATGTCGCAACTGCCGAGGCCCACCCAGCGGTCGCCGACCTCGGTCAGCTTGAGTGGGTCGCTCTGCCACAGCGCGGCATCGAAGGGCACGGTATCGCTGTGCCCGGCCAGCACCAGACCGCCGGGACCGGAGCCATAGCTGGCGAGCAGGTTGAATTTGCCGGGAGCGATCTGCTGGGTTTCGCAGGCAAAACCCAGATCACCCAGCCAGGCAGCGAGCAGCTCGATGACGGGCGCGTTGCTCTGGTCCCAATTGGGCTGGGTGCAGCTCACCGATGGCGCAGCGATCAGCGCAGCGAACTGCTCTTGAAAGGACGGCAGGGGCATCGGCGATCTCCTAAAACGATGCCCCATCATAGGGGCATCGTCCTGTCGGTGAAACCGCCGAAGTGGAATCAAACCCCGCCGAACAGAGCGCGCAGGATGAAGAAGAAGATGATCGACAGAATCGCACCTGCCGGCAGGGTGATGATCCAGGACAGGAAGATCTTGCCGATCATGCCCAGGTTCAGCGCGCCGATACCGCGTGCCAGACCGACCCCGAGAATGGCGCCGACCAGGGTGTGGGTGGTGGAAACCGGCAGCCCCAGGCCCGAAGCACTGACCACGGTGGTGGCGGCAGCCAGTTCCGCAGCGAAACCACGGCTTGGCGTCAGCTCGGTGATTTCCTTGCCGATGGTGGCGATGACCTTGTAACCGTAGGTGGCCAGGCCGACCACGATACCCAGTGCACCCAGCAGCAGAATCCAGCCCGGTACCAGAGACTTTTCCCCGGCAGCCATCTCACCGCCACTCTGGATCACGCCGACGATGGCGGCCAGCGGACCGACCGCGTTGGCCACGTCGTTGGAGCCGTGAGCAAAAGCCATGGAGCAGGCGGTGAAGATCATCAGGATGGCGAACACTTTCTCCACGCTGGAGAAATGGAAGGCCTTGTCAGCCTCGACATCGACATGAATGCGGCTGAGCAGGGCAATACCGATGAGCATGACCAGCACACCGATAGCGATCGAAAGCAGGAACCCTTCGGTGCTGGAAAGGTTCAGACCAACATGCTTGAGGCCCTTGGTCATGGTCATCAGCGAGATGACGAACCCGGTAATGAACATGTACAGCGGCACGAAACGCTTGGCATTCAGGAAGGGGTTATCAGTGTCGATGATCAGCTTCTGCACACTGACGAACAGGCAGAAGGAGATGATCCCGGCCAGCATCGGCGTGACCACCCAACTGGCGACGATGGGGCCGACACCGCCCCAGTGCACCGCATCCATGGATACGCCCACAGCGGCAAAGCCGATGACTGCGCCAACGATGGTGTGCGTGGTCGATACCGGCCAGCCGCGCGTCGAGGCGACCAACAGCCAGGTTCCCGCAGCCAGCAGCGCCGACATCATGCCCAGCACCATGAGGTTGGGGCTGATCATGTTGGCATCGACGATGCCATTCTTGATGGTTTCGGTCACCTCACCACCGGCCAGGTAGGCACCGGCAAATTCGAAGACCATGGCGATGATGATCGCCTGCTTGATGGTCAATGCTCGCGAGCCAACGGATGTACCCATAGCATTGGCTACATCGTTGGCCCCAACACCCCAGGCCATGAAAAAACCGAAAAGGCAGGCAAGCACGAGCAGAACGAGCCCGTAGTCCGCAATTAGAGACATAAAGTTAGTTTCCGTAGATCCCAGAAAGGACACTGGCGCTTAGCGCGCCAGCAGTTGTTCCAGACGGTTGCCCACTCGCTGGGCACGATCGGCGACATCGCCGATCCAGTCGATAATCTGATAGAGGAACATCACATCGACCGGAGGAAGATCCTGCTCCAGCTTGAACAGGTTGCGGCGCACCTCGATCTGCAGGCGATCGGTATCGTTTTCGATCGAACCGAGCTCCTCGATCAGGGTTTCCACAAGCACCGCTTCACGGCCGGCGAAACCGGTCTCGAGCAGCTCGTCCAATTCGTTCATCGCCTTCAGCGCCTGGGCGCTGGCGTCGACGCTGCGCTGCACGTAGGTGCGCATCAGCGGCTGCAGCGCCTGCGGAATGGCCATCTGGCGGCCAAGCATCAGGCCGGCGATGTCCTTGGCACGGTTGGCGACTTTGTCCTGTACACTGAGCAGCTCAAGCAGGTCCGAACGCGGCACCGGCAGGAACAGGCTCTTGGGCAGGTGCAGACGCACGCTTTTCTTCAGCTTGTCGGCCTCGTGCTCCAGCCGGGACATCTCCTGTTGTACCTGTTCTACCTTGGCCCAATCCTCGGCCATTATGGCCTCGAAGAAGGGCACCAGGTTCGCCGCGCACTCGTGGGCCTTGGCGATATGCTGTTGCATGGGGCCGATGGGTGAACGACCGAACAGGCTGACAAAGGGATTGATAGGCATAGGGTAAGCCCCCGTTTTGAGAAGGCCGCAAGTATAGGGACCGGCTTCGTCATCCGCCAGCGCGTGTCATCGGTCTGTCACATTTTCATAAAAGGCTATCTAGCTCCTCACCATGGTCAAAGAAACCGAAATCAAACTGCGCGCCAGCCGCGCCACCCTGGCAGCCCTGCGTGAACACCCGCTGCTAAAGAAGCGCAACAAGAGCGGCTGGCAACGCGGCGAATTGTTCAACCAGTATTACGACACCCCGGACCGCGAGCTGGCCGGGGCCAAGGTCGCCCTGCGCCTGCGCCGCGACGGCGAGCAGTTCATCCAGACCTTGAAGAGCCGCGGCCAGAGCGTCGCCGGCCTGTCCGAACGCAACGAGTGGGACTGGTACCTGAGCAAGGCCAAACTCGACCTGAAAAAGCTCGACGACAGTTGCTGGCCGGCCAGCCTGGCCGAACTGGACAAGAAAACCCTGCAGCCGCTGTTCACCACCGATTTCGTCCGCGAGAAGGCCGAGATCGCCTGGGGCCGCGGCAAGGCCAAGGTAGTCATCGAGGCGGCCCTGGACCTGGGCAAGGTCATCGCTGGTGAGGGAGAAGAAGAGATCTGCGAGCTGGAGCTGGAGCTGCGCCAGGGTGAACCCGCCGCGCTGCTGGAGCTGGCCTGCGAGCTGGCCGCCGAACTGCCGCTGATGCCTTGCGACATCAGCAAGGCCGAACGCGGCTATCGTCTGTTCGATGCTGGCAGCTACAACCTCAGCCTGCCAGCACCCGAGCTGCAGGGCGAGATGAGCCTGGACGACGCTTTTGCCGCACTCGCCTGGCACCTGCTCGGCGCCAGCCAGCGCCTGGCCGAGCAGTATCGCTGGAATGGTCACTGGAGCCTTTTGCAGCAATGGCTGGAGCAATTGATCGACCTGCGCGCCCTGCTCGCCAGCCTCGGCCAGGCAGCACCGCGTGCCAGCTCGCGGGAACTGCGCGAAGCATTAGATGCCCTGCTCGACGATTGGCGTCCGCGCCTGGCGGCCGGGCAGCACGACGACAGCATGCGCCGCAACGCTCCCGCGCTGTTCGCCGCCGAACTGGATGGCTGCCGCTGGGGCCTGCTGTCGCTGAAGCTGTCGCACTGGCTGCTGCAACGCAGCTGGACGACAGAGCGCAACAATCGCGGCAATCGCCAGGGGAACGCAGCCCTGGGCAACTGGCTGCCGACCCTGCTGAACGAAGAAGGCACAGCTTTGCAACTGCGCCGCTACCAGCAGCAACCGGAAGACCTGGCCGAGCAGATGCCGCGCCTGGAGCGCCTGCTGGTCTGGTTGCGTCTGGCGCGCGGGGTGCTGGAAGTGCCCGAGGTCGACCGCCTGTATGGCGAGCTGAACAAGCTGTATGGTCTGGCTCAGCAGGACCTGGACGACGAGCAGCGCCAACTGCGTGCGACTCAGACGCAGATCGTGAACAGCCTCAAGGCCTGGAAGGCATTAGTGAAATAATCGGGTACACAGCCGTGGGAGGCGCTTCAGCGGCGAGCGTGGACGTCGCGGCTAAAGCCCCTCCCACACACCCATGAAAAACGGGCCCCACGGGGCCCGTTTTTGCTTTCAGCCAGAAGCTCAGTTGCTGCTGGTGCTGCGACGGCTGTCGACGACCTGCTGCCAGGACGGATTGGTGGTCTCGTCCATGGCCTGCTGCATGGCCTTCTTGCGTTTTTCCTCGGCGCGATGGGCGAAGAACCAGGCCAGGAAGGTGGCGAACGATACTGCCAGCAGGATCAGGCTGGCCACCGCGTTGATCTCCGGCTTAACCCCCAGGCGCACGGCGGAGAAGATCTCCATTGGCAAGGTGGTCGAACCCGGACCGGAGACGAAGCTGGCCAATACCAGGTCATCCAGCGACAGGGCGAAGGACATCATCGCCCCTGCTGCCAGCGACGGCGCGATCATCGGCACGGTGATCAGGAAGAACACCTTCCACGGCCGCGCCCCCAGGTCCATGGCCGCCTCTTCGATGGACATGTCCAGTTCACGCAGACGCGACGACACCACCACCGCCACATAGGCCGAGCAGAAAGTGGTGTGGGCGATCCAGATGGTGGTCATGCCACGCTGCATCGGCCAGCCGATCAACTGCGCCATCAGCACGAACAGCAGCAGCAGCGACAGACCGGTGATCACTTCCGGCATCACCAGCGGCGCGGTGACCAGACCACCGAACAGGGTGCGCCCCTTGAAGTGGGTGATGCGGGTCAGCACAAAGGCCGCCAGGGTGCCCAGCGCCACCGCCGCGATGGCGGTGTAGCAGGCGATTTCCAGCGAGCGCATCACTGAGTTCATCAGCTGGGTGTTGTCCAGCAGGCCGACGTACCACTTCACCGACCAGCCGCCCCACACCGTTACCAGCCGCGAGGCGTTGAACGAGTAGATGACCAGGATGACCATCGGCAGGTAGATGAAGATCAGACCGGCCCAGAGCATGATGCTGGAGAAACTGAAACGCTTCATGGGCGGCCCTCCAGTTCTTTTGCCACGCTTCTGGTTAAAAAGCCGGTTGAACAGGATGACGGGCTCATTGCGATTAGCTCAGTCATGGCCGGCCCTCCAGCTCTTTAGCCTGGTTACGGTTGAACAGGATGATGGGCACGATCAGGATCGCCAGCATCACCACCGCCAGGGCGGACGCCACCGGCCAGTCGCGGTTGTTGAAGAACTCCTGCCACAGCACCTTGCCGATCATCAGGGTCTCCGGGCCGCCAAGCAGTTCGGGGATGACGAACTCGCCGACCACCGGAATGAACACCAGCATGGAGCCGGCGATGATGCCGTTCTTCGACAGCGGCACGGTGATCTTCCAGAAGTTGTTGAAATTGCTCGAACCCAGGTCGGAGGCGGCCTCCAGCAGACTGAGGTCGTGCTTCACCAGGTTGGCGTAGAGCGGGAGGATCATGAACGGCAGGTACGAATACACGACGCCGATATAGACCGCGGTGTTGGTGTTGAGAATCTGCAGCGGCGTATCGATAAGACCAATGCCCATCAGCAGGCTGTTGAGCAGGCCGTTGTTGCCGAGAATGCCCATCCAGGCGTAGACGCGGATCAGGATCGCGGTCCAGGTCGGCATCATGATCAGCAGCAGCAGTACGGTCTGGTGCTCTTTCGGCGCACGCGCGATGGCATAGGCCATCGGGTAGCCGATCACCAGGCAGAGCAAGGTGCTGAAGAAGGCGATCTGCAGCGAACCCAGGTAGGCCGACAGGTACAGGGCATCTTCGCTGAGGAAGATGTAGTTACCGAAATTCAACAGCAGCGTCAGCTTGTTGTCCGCCCACTGGTAGATTTCCGTATAGGGCGGAATCGCCACGTCGGCTTCGGCGAAGCTGATCTTCAGCACGATGATGAAGGGCAGCAGGAAGAACATGAACAGCCAGAGGAAGGGTATGCCGATAACGGCATGCCGCCCAGTGGGCAGATAGCGCGCCAGTTTGCTCGGTTTCATGATTGCAGTACCACGCCGCTGTCGTCTTCCCAGTACACCACCACCGGATCGTCCCAGGTCGGGCGCTTGCCGCGGCGCTCGGCGTTGGCGATGAAGCACTGCACGATCTGCCCGGAAGTGAGCTTGACGTGGTACACCGAGTGACCGCCGAGGTAGGCGATGTCGTGCACGTGACCACGGCTCCAGTTGTACTCGGGATGCTCGTGGTCATCCGGCAGCGCAGTGGCCATCAGCAGTTTTTCCGGACGCAGGGCGTAGCTGACGGACTTGTTCTCGGCGCGAGTACTGACGCCATGGCCGATGTAGATCGGCTTGTCCAGATGCGGACAGTCGATGATCGCGTGGTCGGCCTCGTCGCTGGTGATCTGACCGTCGAACAGGTTGACGTTGCCGATGAACTCACACACCAGGCGGCTGGTCGGCGTCTCGTAGATATCGATCGGGCTACCGGTCTGGGCGATCCAGCCCAGGTGCATGATGGCGATGCGCTGGGCCATGGTCATGGCCTCTTCCTGGTCGTGGGTCACCATCACGCAGGTCACGCCGACACGCTCGATGATTTCCACCAGTTCCAGCTGCATCTGCGAACGCAGCTTCTTGTCCAGCGCGCCCATCGGTTCGTCGAGCAGCAGCAGCTTGGGGCGTTTGGCCAGGGAGCGGGCCAGGGCCACGCGCTGACGCTGACCACCGGAGAGCTGGTGTGGCTTGCGCTTGGCGTACTGGGTCATGTGTACCAGCTTGAGCATCTCGGCCACGCGCTCTTCGATCTCGGCCTTGGGCAGCTTGTCCTGCTGCAGGCCGAAGGCGATGTTCTGCGCCACGGTCATGTGCGGGAACAGCGCGTAGGACTGGAACATCATGTTGATCGGCCGCTGGTAGGGCGGCATATCGGTGATGTCGACGCCATCGAGGATGATGCGCCCTTCGGTCGGACGCTCGAAGCCGGCAAGCATACGCAGCAGGGTCGACTTGCCGGAGCCGGAGCCACCCAGCAGGGCGAAGATCTCGCCCTTGTTGATGGTCAGCGAGACGTCGTCGACGGCCACCGTCTCGTCGAACTTCTTGGTCACCCGATCGATCTTGACCAGCACCTCTTTCGGTGTCTGATCCCCCTCGAGGGCTTTTTTGTAGGCGCTGGAGGCAACAGCCATTTAGGAAAACTCCCGGAAGATTGTGCCCGACCCCTGCGGCCGGGCAGGAACGATTACTGACCCGACTTGACCTTGGTCCAACTGCGGGTCATCAGGCGCTGCACGCGAACCGGCAGCTCGGCGGAGATGTACAGTTTGTCCAGCACCGCTTGTGACGGGTAAACGGAGGGGTCGTTGCGCACCTCCTCATCCATGAATTCATCCGCCTTGGTATTGGGGTTGGCATAACCGACGTAGTCACTGACTTCGGCGATCACCTCGGGCTCGAGGAGGAAGTTGATGAAGGCATGCGCCTGTTCGGCGTTGGCCGCGTCGGCGGGAATGGCCATCATGTCGAACCAGAGGTTGGCGCCTTCCTTGGGAATGCTGTAGGCGATTTCGATGCCCTTGCCGGCCTCGTCGGCACGGTCGGCGGCCTGTAGGATGTCGCCGGAGAAT
Organism: Pseudomonas sp. ZH-FAD; assembly: GCF_002803095.1. Classification (GTDB taxonomy): domain Bacteria; phylum Pseudomonadota; class Gammaproteobacteria; order Pseudomonadales; family Pseudomonadaceae; genus Aquipseudomonas. The sequence continues at coordinate 156,380 of NZ_PGLR01000008.1, forward strand.
CCGGCAGCCACGCAGATGTTGCCGTTGGCCAGATCACCGATGTACTTGGAGCTGTGGAAGTAGGTGACGTAGGGACGCACTTCCAGCAGCTTGGCCTCGGCCTTGGCGTAGTCGTCGGGGTTGGTGCTGTTGGGGTCCAGGCCAAGGTAATTGAGCATGGCCGGGATCATTTCATCACCGGAATCGAGGAAGGCGACGCCGCACTGGCTGAGCTTCTTGATGTTCTCGGTTTCGAACAGCACGGCCCAGGAATCGATCTCTTCGATGCCGAGCACCGCCTTGACCTTCTCGACGTTGTAGCCGATGCCGTTGGTGCCCCACAGGTAGGGCACCGAATACTGGTTACCGGGGTCGTTGGTTTCCAGCTGCTTGAGTAACGCCGGATCGAGATTGTCCCAGTTGCTCAGCTTGCTGCGGTCGAGCGGCTGGAAGGCGCCGGCGCGAATCTGCTTACCGAGGAAATGGTTGGACGGCACCACCACATCGTAGCCACTGCGGCCGGCGAGCAGTTTGCCTTCGAGGGTTTCGTTGGAGTCGAAGACGTCATAGATCGGCTTGATGCCGGTTTTCGCCTCGAACTTGGCCAGCGTCTCTTCGCCGATGTAATCGCTCCAGTTGTAGATGTGCACCTTGGGTTGGGCCAGGGCCACACCACAGGCAACGGAGGCCGCCAGGGCGATCAGAGACTTGGGCAGGGTAACTCGCACAGTATCATCCTCGTTATTGTGTGCCGCCCGAAAAAGGCGCGGCACTTTATAGGAAAATCTTCCGCCGATCAGCGTCCGCTCTTGATTCTCGTCCAGTCGCGGGTCAGCCAGCGTTGCACCTCGGGCGTACGCTCCTCGGCAACGTAGAGTTTGGCCATGACCGCCTCGCTGGGATAAACGCCCGGGTTCTCGCGCACGCTCTCGTCGACCAGCTCGGTGGCCTTGCGGTTGGCATTGGCGTAGGCCACGTAGTTGCTGATCTTGGCGATCACGTCCGGGCGCAGCAGGTAGTTGATGAAGGCATGCGCCTCATCGACGTTCTTCGAGTCCTTGGGAATCGCCAGCAGGTCGGCCCACATGGCGGTGCCTTCCTTGGGAATGATGTAGATGATCTCGTCGCTGCGGCCGGCCTCTTCGGCGCGGTCGGCGGCCTGCAGCACATCGCCGGAATAACCGAAGGCAGCACAGATCTCGCCGTTGGCCAGATCGGAAATGAACTTGGAGCTGTGGAAGTAGGTGATGTAGGGACGCACCTTCATCATCTGCTCGAAGGCTTTTTCGTAGTCTTCGCGCTTGGTGGTATGGGGCGACAGGCCCAGGTAGTTGACCGTCTGCGGCAGCACTTCGTCGCCCGAGTCGAGCAGGGCGATGCCACAGGAGGCGAGTTTCTCGGCATATTGCGGGTCGAACAGCAGCGCCCAGGAATCCAGCGGGGCGTCATCGCCGAGCACGGCACGGGCCTTGGTGGCGTTCAGGCCGATGCCATTGGTGCCCCATAGGTAAGGCACCGAGTATTCGTTGCCGGGGTCGCCCGCGGCCAGGTTTTCCATGATGGTCGGGTCGAGATTGACCAGATTGGGCAGCTTGGTCTTGTCCAGTTTCAGGTAGGTGCCGGCACGCACCTGCTTGGCCAGGTAATGGTTGGTAGGCACCACCACGTCATAGCCGCTCTGGCCGGTGGCCAGCTTGCCGTCGAGGGTTTCGTTGGCATCGAAAACGTCATACACCACCTTGATGCCGGTTTCCTTCTCGAACTCGGCGATGGTGTCCGGCGCAATGTAGTCGGACCAGTTGTAGACCTTGACCACACGGTCGGCGGCCTGGGCAACAGACATACCAATGGCAGCGGCGATCAGGCCAGCCAGCAGGGTAGAACGACGCATGACGTTTCCTCTTCTCGCGATTTGGGTACCTGGCGGGCGGACCCGCCAGGCGGCGTTGCTTCGTTGCTTAGCGACCGGACTTGATCTTGGTCCAGCTGCGGGTCATGTTGCGCTGCACCGCCGGCGCCAGGTCCGGGAAGGTGTAGATCTTCTTCAGCACTTCCGGAGTCGGGTAAACGCCCGGGTCGTTGCGCAGCGCCTCATCGACCAGCGGCGTGGCTGCGGCGTTGCCATTGGGGAACTGCACGTAGTTGGTGATGTTGGCCATCACCGCCGGCTCCATCAGGTAATTGAGGAACACGTGTGCAGCTTCGACGTTCTTGGCGTCGGCCGGCACCGCCAGCATGTCGAAGAAGGAGCCCGCGCCTTCCTTCGGAATGTTGTAGCCGACTTCCACGCCGTTCTTCGCTTCTTCGGCGCGCGCCTTGCTCTGGTAGATGTCGCCCGAGTAGCCGATGGCGACGCAGATGTTGCCGTTGGCCAGGTCGGAGATGTACTTGGAGCTGTGGAAGTAAGCCACCGAAGGACGGATGGAGAGGAACAGTTCCTCGGCCTTCTTCAGCTCATCAGCCTTGCTGCTGTCCGGGGCGTAGCCCAGGTAGTGCAGAGCGGCCGGGAGAATTTCGGTTGGGGAATCGAGGAAGGAAACGCCGCAGGCCTTGAGCTTTTCCATGTTCTCCGGTTTGAACACCAGATCCCAGGAGTCGACCGGCGCGTCTTCGCCGAGCACGGCCTTGACCTTCTCGACGTTGTAGCCGATGCCGATGGTGCCCCACATGTAGGGGATCGAGTACTGGTTGCCCGGATCGCTCGGTTCCAGGGCCTTGAGCAGGTCCTTGTCCAGGTTCGACCAGTTCGGCAGCTTGGACTTGTCCAGTTTCTGGAACACGCCAGCCTTGATCTGCTTGGCCAGGAACGGGTTGGACGGCACGACTACGTCGTAACCGGAGCTGCCGGCCAGCAGCTTGGCTTCCAGTACTTCGTTGCTGTCGAAGACGTCGTAGACGACCTTGATGCCGGTTTCCTTCTCGAAGTTGGCCAGGGTGTCTTCGGCGATGTAATCGCTCCAGTTGTAGACATGCAGCACCTTGCTGTCAGCCTGAGCAGCGCCTGCCACGGCTGCGGTCAGGGACAACGCGAGAAGGGTCTTGCCGAATGTTTTCATGCGTACAGCTCCTGTTGTTGTGTCGTTATTCCAGAGGTCGCGCAAGCCGTTCGAATCAGGCCGGCTCGTGCACTCTGGCGCAGTCTGGCAAGGTCATGGCACCGCTGACAACTTTCCGTGACTGCGGGCTTTCAGACCGACAGGTCACGCAGGGTCAGATCCAGGCACTTGCGTGCTTTCTCTACCAGCTCATCCACTTCCGCCTGGCTGATCACCAGTGGTGGCGCAATGATCATGGTGTCGCCCACGGCGCGCATGATCAGACCGTTATTAAAGCAGTGGCCGCGGCAGATCATGCCTACCGCCTTGTCACCCGGATAACGTGTGCGCGTCGCCTTGTCCTGTACCAACTCGATGGCACCAAGCATGCCGACGCCACGCACTTCGCCCACCAGCGGGTGATCCGCCAGCTCACGTAGACGACGCTGCAAATACGGTGCCGATTCTGCCTTCACCCGCTCGACGATGCCCTCTTCCTTGAGAATGCGCAGGTTCTCCAGGCCCACCGCTGCCGCCACCGGATGGCCGGAATAGGTGAAGCCGTGATTGAAATCGCCGTGCGCCTCGATCACCTCGAACACCTTGTCGCTGACGATCAACCCGCCCATCGGTACATAGCCGCTGGTAAGGCCCTTGGCGATGGTCATCAGGTCAGGCTTGAGATCGTAATACTGGCTGCCGAACCACTCGCCGGTACGGCCGAAACCGCAGATCACTTCGTCGGCGACGAACAGGATGTCGTACTTGCCGAGGATTTCCTTGATGCGCGGCCAGTAGCTCTCCGGCGGGATGATCACGCCGCCAGCGCCCTGGATCGGCTCGGCAATGAACGCCGCGACGTTCTCTTCGCCCAGCTCGAGAATCTTCTTCTCCAACTGGTCGGCGGCCCAGATGCCGAAGGCCTCCGGGCTCATATCGCCACCTTCACCGAACCAGTAGGGCTGCGGGATATGGGCGAT
>NZ_PGLR01000090.1 GCF_002803095.1 Pseudomonas sp. ZH-FAD
TGGGTGCAGTCCGGCAGCAGGCTCTGGAAGCTCTTGCGCAGGCTGTCTTCAGCTGCCTGGCCGAGCGGGAAGTGGAACAGTTCGGCCTGCTCCAGCGCGCGCAGGCGATAGTCGACGCCGCTGTCGACGTTGACGATATCAGTGTGTTCCTTGAGCAGGGCGATGGCCGGCAGGAAGCGCGCGCGCTGCAGGCCGTCCTTGTACAGGCCGTCCGGCACGATGTTGGAAGTGGCTACCAGGGAAACGCCGTTCTTGAACAGCTCTTCCATCAGCGTGGCGAGAATCATGGCATCGGTGATATCGCTGACGAAGAACTCATCGAAGCAGATCACCCGCGCCTCGTCGGCGAAACGCTTGCCGATGATAGTCAGCGGGTTCTTCTCGCCCTTGAGGGTCTTCATTTCCTCGTGCACGCGCTTCATGAAGCGGTGGAAGTGGGTGCGCATCTTCTGCTCGAACGGCAGCGCATCGAAGAAGGTATCGACCAGGTAGGTCTTGCCGCGCCCGACGCCACCCCAGAAATACAGGCCCTTGACCGGCCCCTGCGGCTTCTTGCCGAACAGCTTGCCCATCAGCCCGGATTTGCCCTGGTCACGCGCGATCAGATCGTCGTACAGACGCTGCAGATGGCGGACGGCATTTTCCTGGGCCGCATCATGGAAGAAGTCGGGCCGCTTGAGATCGGCCTGATAACGCTCGAGAGGAGTCATGATTCGTTAGAGCCTGTTCAAAGTCTGCTGCGCGTCGGGCCTGCTGCGTTAGAAACAGTCTGGAACGCCAGCCCGGTCGAATGCTCATGTACACCAGTACACTCCGCTTCCTCGCCTATCTCTGCCTTGCATGCCTCTAGCTCGCGAGCCTTTCAACAGGCTCTCGGCCGGCAAGTAAAAACGGGGGCGTCACTTTAGCGACGCCCCCGTTGATTGGCAATCGGTGCAAGCTAGGCACACTCCCTCTCCCATTTATGGGAGAGGGTCGGGGAGAGGGCAGGCCGACGACGCGGTGCACCGGAAAACCCTCTCCCCCAGCCCCCGCTCCGCGCCCCAGCCCTTCGCAGAGCTCAGGGCGCTCCAGCGGGCGAAGCCATGCTTCGCTCATTCCGCTTCCGCCCCGCAAGCGGGAGAGGGGAGCAAAAACCTCTTCATTCCTGCGGCGCCAGCGCCTCACGCAGACGGGCGATGGCATCTTCCAGCGCCTGGCCATCGGCGAACTCTGGGCTGCTCGCCACGCTTTCACCGTCGACCCAGACCGAGAACACCTGGCCTTCGGCGCGCACATCCAGCGGCTCGCCGGATTGCAGGCGCTTGTTGATCATGCCGGCCGACTTGCCATCGGCGAAGGATTTCGACAGCAGCAGTTGCTCGCCATCGGCATCCAGCAGGCGGAAGCGGAAGCTGCCGTCGTCGTCACGGAAGCTGACGAAGCGCGCGCTCTTGGCGGCTTTCTTCTTCTCGCCAGTAGCAACCTGCACCTGCTCGCGGAACGAGCGCAGGCCCACGGCCTCGCGCAACTCGCCGAGGAACGGCGTGGCGATCTTGCGTGCCTTGGCTGCACCAGCGAGGAGAATGTCTTCCAAGTCGGCCGGCCGAGCGATCAACGCGTTGTAGCGCTCGCGCGCCTCGCCCAGGGTATCTTCGAGCAACTGGTACAGACGGTTCTTCGCCTCGCCCCAGGCCAGGCCACCTTCCAGCTCGGCGCGGAACTCGGCCTGCTGCGCGTGGCTGGCGAAGGCCTGGTACAGGGTGAACAGGTGCGAACCCTCGGCATCCTTGGGCTCACCCGGCAGCCTGGAGTCGGTGACGATGCGCGCCACGGCGTCCTTGAGCTGCTTGGCGCTGCCGAACAGCGGGATGGTGTTGTCGTAGCTCTTGCTCATCTTGCGTCCGTCGAGGCCGGGCAGCGTAGCCACTTCTTCCTCGATCACCACCTCGGGCAGGACGAACAGATCCTTGCCCTTGCCGAACAGATGGTTGAAGCGCTGACCGATATCACGGGCCATTTCCACGTGCTGAATCTGGTCACGACCGACCGGCACCTTCTGCGCGTTGAACATCAGGATGTCCGCTGCCATCAGCACCGGGTAACTGAACAGGCCCATGGTCACGCCGGCATCCGGGTCTTCGCCCTGTTCGACGTTCTTGTCCACCGAGGCCTTGTAGGCGTGGGCACGGTTGAGCAGGCCCTTGCCGGCGACGCAGGTGAGCAGCCAGCACAGCTCGGGAATCTCGGGGATGTCGGACTGGCGGTAGAAGGTCGCCTTGTCGGTATCCAGGCCCAGTGCCAGCCAGGTGGCTGCGATTTCCAGGCGCGAGCGCTGAATGCGCGCCGGATCATCGCACTTGATCAGCGCGTGGTAGTCGGCGAGGAAGTAGAAAGAGTCCATCTGCGGGTCGCGACTGGCAACGATGGCCGGGCGGATGGCGCCAGCGTAGTTGCCCAGGTGCGGTGTGCCGGTGGTGGTGATACCGGTAAGGATACGGGTGGTCATAGTAATTCGCTTGTCTTGCTGCAATGACGTGGCAGGCCTTCATTTGCCGTCACTCCCGCGAAGGCGGGAGCCTAGGTGCTGCGGCCCTCTGGGTTCCCGCCTGCGCGGGAATGACGGTTTTATAAACGCGGCAGAAGAAGATCCTTCAGATCCGTCAGCTTGCCGTGAAAAAAGTGACCGCATTCTGCCACTTTCAGCAGCTCATGGGCACGCCCGAGATTGGCCGACCAGTCATATACGGCCTGTGGCTCGACCACTTCGTCGGCATCAGGCTGGATCACCACCAACGGGCACTGGCTGGCCGGCGGCGTCTCGGCGGTCAGGCGATGCACCGCCGGCGCCACCATGAACAGCTTGCTCGGCACCTGCCCCTGTGCTTCCAGGCGCGCCCCCAGCGCCGCGGCGACGAAGCCGCCGAAAGAAAAGCCGAGCAAGGTGACGGGCAGGTTCGGATATTCCTCCTGCAGCCAAGCGGCCACCGCTTCGGCGTCGTCCACCTCGCCGGTACCCATATCGTGGCTGCCGGCACTGGCGCCGACACCGCGATAATTGAAACGCAATGTGTGATATCCACAGTCACGCGCGGTGCGCTGCAAGGTGCTCACCACCTTGTTGAGCATGGTGCCACCCTGTACCGGGTTGGGATGACAGACCAGCGCCACGCCTCGGGCGTCCGCTACCTCCAGCAGAAGGGCTTCGAGTTGACCCACCGGGCCTTGAATGAAAAGAGGGGTTTCGCGACTGAGCAACACTGAACTCCGTGACCCCGCAACGGGTCGACTCGTCTAGCAAACTGCCTGCGAGGTAAACGTATACAGCGCAGGTTCGAGCCGCTAACGTAAAGCAAAGCCGTTTTGAGAGGAAGGACTCGTGGAACAGACCGTTACAGCCTGGTTGATACCCGCCCTGACCCTGGTGGTCGGCATCGCCGTGGGCTTTCTGCTCGCCCGCCTGGCCCCCAATGCTGCACCGGGCCGTACGCAGCGGCAGATGGATGAGATGCAGGCACGCTTCGAGGCCTACCAGAACGAAGTGGTGACCCACTTCAACACCACCGCCAGCCTGGTGAAGAAACTCACCCAGAGCTACCAGGACGTGCAGGAGCACCTGTCCGACGGCGCCAACCGCCTGGCCCTGGATGAGCTGACCCGTCAGCGCCTGCTGGCCACCCTGAACAGCACAGAAGCCGGCGAAAAGCGCGAGCGCCTGACTCCGCCGAAGAATCACGAGATGCCCAAGGACTACGCGCCGAAAAGCGACGGCCCCGGCATGCTCGACGAGAGCTACGGGCTGAAGAAGTAACCCGCCAGCCAGAAATACCGAGCCCCGCGATTGCGGGGCTTTTTATTGGTCAAACATTGCAGAGCTCGCTCCTGCAACCGGTCGGCGCCTTGCGTGGCCGGGAATAAAAAAGCCCCGCTAATAAGCGGGGCTCATCATGCTGCATCGCGAATCTTAGATCGCGCCGCGGCTGCGCAGCAGATCCAGCACCGCCTTGACGCCCTCCTCGACCGACTGCGCCTGGGTGTCGATCACCAGATCGGCATCCAGCGGCACGTCGTAGGGGAAGCCTTCTCCCGGGATATTGTCACCACCGGCGGCGTACAGCCCCTGCGGGTCACGCTCGCGGCAGATCTGTGGCGAGGCCTGGACGTAGACGGTAACCAGGCGTTCGGCACCGATCAGCGCCTTGGCCTGCTCGCGACCTTCGGCATCCGGAGCGACAAAGGCGGCCAGGGCGATCATGCCGGCCTCGTTGAACTGACGCGCCACATGGGCGGCGCGGCGCCAGTTCTCGGCGCGGCCGGCGCGATCCTGCGGCAGGCCCTTGTTCAGGTCATGGCGCAGGTTCTGGCCGTCGAGCACGTACACGGCACGGCCCATGTCGAATAGCTTGCGCTCCACGGCATAGGCCAGGGTGCTCTTGCCCGCGCCAGACAGGCCACTGAACAGCACGGTGGCCGGCTGCTGGCCGAAGCGCGAAGCACGCTCCTCGGTCGACACATGGGCCAGGCGGCCATGCTGACCGCCGCCATGGGCGACCGGGTCGGCGATGATCATACCGGCACCGACGGTGCCGTTGGTCAGGCGATCGATGATGATAAAGGCGCCGGTGGTGCGGTTGTACTCGTAACCATCCAGGGCGATCGGCGCATCCAGCGCCACCTTGACCCGGCCGATTTCGTTGAGCCTCAACTCGCTGGCCGCACCCTGCTCCAGGGTATTCACGTCGACGCGATGCACGATGCTCGGGATCGAGCCCGGCACGTAGCTGGTGGCGCGTTTGATGTCGTACTTCTTGCCCGGCAGCATCGGCTCTTCGCCCATCCACACCAGCATGGCCTCGAAGCTGTCGGTGACCTGCGGACGGTTGTCGGCGTGCACCAGCATGTCGCCGCGCGACACGTCGATCTCGTCTTCCAGGGTCAGGGTGATGGCCTGGCCGGGGCCGGCGTGCTCCAGCTCGCCCTCGAAGGTGACGATGGACTTGACCTTGCTGGTCTTGCCCGAAGGCAGCGCCATGACCTCGTCGCCCTTGCGCACGACGCCGCTGGCCAGGGTGCCGGCGAAACCGCGGAAGTTCAGGTTAGGACGGTTGACGTACTGCACCGGGAAGCGCAGGTCATCGAAGTTGCGGTCGCCAGCGACCTCGACGGTCTCGAGAATCTCCATCAGCGACTGGCCGGTGTACCAGGGCGAGCGCTCGGACCTGTTGACCACGTTGTCGCCCTTGAGCGCCGACATCGGCACGAACTCGAGGGTGGTCGCACGCAGGTTGATCTTCTCGGCGAAGGCCAGGTAGTCGGCCTTGATCTGCTCGAACACGCCCTGATGGAAGTCCTTCAGGTCCATCTTGTTGACGGCGACGACGATGTGCTTGATGCCCAGCAGGGAGGCGATGAAGCTGTGGCGCTTGGTCTGGGTCTGCACGCCGTAGCGGGCGTCGATCAGGATGATCGCCAAGTCGCAGGTCGAAGCGCCGGTGGCCATGTTGCGCGTGTACTGCTCATGGCCGGGGGTGTCGGCAATGATGAACTTGCGCTTGGCGGTGGAGAAATAGCGGTAGGCCACATCGATGGTGATGCCCTGCTCGCGCTCGGCCTGCAGGCCGTCGACCAGCAGTGCCAGATCGATGTCATCGCCGGTGGTGCCGACTTTCTTCGAGTCCTTGGTGATGGCTTCCAGGTGATCCTCGTAGATCATCTTGGAGTCGTGCAGCAGACGGCCGATCAGCGTGCTCTTGCCGTCGTCGACGTTGCCGCAGGTAAGAAAGCGCAGCAGTTCCTTGCGCTCGTGCTGGGCCAGGTAAGCGAGAATGTCCTGGCCGATCAAATCGGATTGGTGACTCATGGTGCGCGATCCTCAGAAATAGCCCTGACGTTTCTTTTCTTCCATCGACCCGGCGGCATCGTGATCGATCACGCGGCCCTGGCGCTCGGAAGTACGGGTCAGGAGCATCTCCTGGATGATTTCAGGCAGGGTCAGCGCCGTGGACTCCACCGCGCCGGTCAGCGGGTAGCAGCCGAGGGTACGGAAACGCACCATCTTCTTGGTGATGCGCGCCTTCTCTTCATCGGACAGGTGCTCGAGGATGCGCTCGTCGTCGATCATGATCAGCGTGCCGTTCTTCTCGATCACTTCGCGCTCGGCGGCGAAGTACAGCGGCACGATTGGAATCTGCTCCAGGTAGATGTATTGCCAGATGTCCAGCTCGGTCCAGTTCGACAGCGGGAAGACGCGGATCGACTCGCCCTTCTTGACCTTGCCGTTGTAGACGTTCCACAGCTCGGGGCGCTGGTTCTTCGGATCCCAGCGGTGCTTGCTGTCGCGGAAGGAATACACGCGCTCCTTGGCGCGCGACTTCTCTTCGTCGCGGCGCGCACCACCGAAGGCGGCGTCGAAGCCGTACTTGTCCAGCGCCTGCTTGAGGCCTTCGGTCTTCATCACGTCGGTGTGCTTGGCACTGCCGTAGGTGAAGGGGTTCATGTCCTGCGCCACACCATCAGGGTTGATGTGGGTCAGCAGTTCCAGGCCATATTCACTGACCATCTTCTCGCGAAAGCGATACATCTCCTGGAACTTCCAGCGGGTATCGACGTGCAGCACCGGGAACGGCAACTTGCCAGGGAAGAATGCCTTGCGGGCCAGGTGCAGCATCACGGCTGAATCCTTGCCGATGGAATAGAGCATCACCGGGTTGTCGAATTCGGCGGCCACTTCACGAATGATGTGGATGCTTTCCGCCTCCAGCTGCTTCAGATGGGTCAATTTGTCGAGCATGGCTACTCACGGTTTGCTGTTATGGGGCCGGCGGGCCGTGGACGAGCGCGCACTCTATCACAGCGTCTGCTTATACTCAGGACGCCAGTTAGACCGAAACGATCTAGCGTTATGCCTGCCCGTACGGGCGATTCAGATCGGGTTGGGGCAGTCGATGAACAGGTGTTCGAGGGCGAAACGCCGCGCCAGATAATCCCCCAGCGCCTGCACGCCGTAGCGCTCGGTGGCGTGATGGCCGGCAGCGATGAAGCTCACGCCATTCTCACGCGCGCTGTGGAAAGTCTGCTCGGAGGCTTCGCCGGTCAGGTAAAGGTCGACACCGGCAGCAATCGCCTGGTCGATATAGCCCTGCCCGCCACCTGTGCACCAGCCGACGCGCCGGATCAGCCCGTCGCCCTCGACCAGCAGCGGCTCACGCCCCAGCGCTTGCTGCACGTGCCGGGCGAAGTCGGCCGCGCTCATCGGCTCCTCCAGCGAGCCAACGAGACCAACGGTGCGCGGATTTTCCGGTTCGAGCGGGCCCTCGACGACGATGCCTAACTGCCGTGCGAGCTGCACGTTGTTGCCCACCTCGGGGTGCACATCCAGTGGCAGGTGATAGGCCAGCAGGCTGATGTCGTTGGTCAGCAGCGCTTTCAAGCGACGCTGTTTCATGCCGGTGACACAGGGGTTCTCGCCCTTCCAGAAATAGCCGTGATGCACCAGCAGCACATCAGCCTCGGCCTCGATGGCCGCTTCGATCAGCGCCTGACTCGCGGTGACGCCGCTGACGATGCGGCTGACCTGCGGACGACCCTCGACCTGCAGGCCATTGGGGCAGTAATCATTGATACGCGACGCGTTAAGAAAAGCGTCAGCTTCTTCCACTAGCGTGGACAGGGCAATGGCCATGAAGATTCCTCACAAGCTGTTGCGGGCCGCTGCCTAATTGGCGAGCGCCTCACTATAATGCGCCACCTTAAGGGCCGGATTTGGCCCCCGCAACCCTCAGGATTGTCTCGATGCCCCAGGCACTGCGTTTTCTCGGTTGGCCCCTGCTGGTCGGTGTGTTGTTCGCACTGCTGCTGATCCAGCGCTACCCGGAGTGGGTCGGCTTGCCACGCCAGGACGTGCAGCTGGTACAGGCACCGCTCTACAGCCGCCTGCAGGAAGGCCCGGTGTCCTACTCCGAGGCAGTCGATACCGCATCGCCAGCAGTGGCCAACCTGTACACCACCAAACTGGTGAGCAAACCGACTCATCCGCTGTTCGAAGATCCGACCTTCCGCCGTTTCTTCGGCGACAACCTGCCACGCCAGCAGCGCATGGAGTCGAGCCTCGGCTCGGCCGTACTGTTGAGCCGTGAAGGCTATCTGCTGACCAACAATCACGTGGTCAGCGGCGCCGACCAGATCGTCGTCGCCCTCAAGGACGGCCGCGAAACCCTGGCACGGGTGATCGGCAGCGATCCGGAAACCGACCTGGCCGTATTGAAGATCGACCTGCCCAATCTCCCGGCGATCACCCTGGGGCGCTCCGACAGCATTCGCATCGGCGATGTGACCCTGGCCATCGGCAACCCTTTCGGCGTCGGCCAGACCGTGACCATGGGTATCATCAGCGCCACCGGGCGCAACCAGCTGGGCCTCAACACCTACGAAGACTTCATCCAGACCGATGCGGCGATCAACCCGGGCAACTCCGGCGGCGCGCTGGTCGATGCGCACGGCAACCTGGTGGGCATCAACACGGCGATCTTTTCCAAGTCCGGCGGCTCGCAGGGCATCGGCTTCGCCATCCCGGTGAAACTGGCCATGGAAGTGATGCAGGCAATCATCGAACACGGCAAGGTGATTCGCGGCTACCTCGGTGTCGAGGTGCAACCACTGACGCCAGAGCTGGCCGAGTCCTTCGGCCTCGATGGCCGCCCCGGCATCGTCGTCGCCGGTGTCTATCGCGACGGCCCGGCGCAGAAAGCCGGCCTGCAGCCTGGCGACCTGATTCTCAGCATCGATGGTGAGCCGGCCAGCGACGGTCGCCGCTCGATGAATCAGGTCGCGCGTACCAAACCAGGTGACAAGATCCACATCGACGTGTTGCGCAACGGCAAACCGCTGCAGCTGACCGCCGAGATAGGTATTCGCCCCCCCGTTAACGGCAACTGATCGGCGAGCAATTTCAAGTGGGAACTTTTCTCGATTGAGTTTATTGTAATGTTATTACATTAATCACAATCATCCGGAGACTTCCCCCTTGCGCGTCACTACCGCCTTGCTTGCCGGCAGCCTGTTAACACCCTGCGCTCTTGCCGCCGAATCTCCGGCCCAACTGGCTGATAGCATCATCAGTGCCCCCAGCGAACAAGCCGATGGGCCGGTACAGGGCTACCGTGCCAAACGCTCATCCAGCGCCACCCGCACCGACACGCCGATCAGCGAAATTCCCCAGGCCATCAGCGTGGTCCCCGCCCAGGTGCTGGACGATCTCGGCAGTAGCCGTATCGACCGCGCCCTGGATTTCGCTGGCGGCGTCTCGCGGCAGAACAACTTCGGCGGCCTGACCTTCCTCAACTACAGCGTGCGCGGGTTCACCACCGGCGAGCTGTACCGCAATGGTTTTGCCATCAACCGCGGCAGCTACAGCTCGCCGGACGCAGCGGCCATCGAGCGCCTGGAAGTGCTCAAGGGGCCGGCGGCAGCCCTCTACGGCCGCGGCGATCCAGGCGGGCTGGTCAACATCGTCACCAAGCGCCCGCAACTGGAGCCCTTCACCCAGTTCAAGGCCAGCGCCGGACGCTGGGATCGCTACCGCAGCAGCCTCGACGTCAATACGCCGCTGAACGAGGACGGCACCCTGCTTTCGCGGGTCAACCTGGCAGTCGAAGACAACGGCAGCTTTCGCGATCACGTCGGCAATCAGCGGCAGATCGTCAACCCGACCTTCAGCTGGCAGCTGTCGCCCGATACCCTGCTGATGATCGACAGCGAATTTTCCCGCACCGACTCGGTGTTCGACCGTGGCATTCCCGCCGTCGACGGCAAGATGGGTGCGGATTCCACGGTCATCTGGCCACCCATTCCATGAGCATCTGACCACCGATTCCACGCTGATCCGGCCACCCATTCCACGCGCATCCGGCCACTGATTCCACGGCCATCCGGCC
>NZ_PGLR01000091.1 GCF_002803095.1 Pseudomonas sp. ZH-FAD
AGCCATTACCTGATGCATCGCTACAACTGGATCAGACCGCATCAATTCAACGACGGGCTGCCGCCTGCGGTGGCCGAAGAAAAACTTAACCCACTGTCCGGGATGGGTTGACCACTACAGAAAGCATTTCCTTTGAACAGCACCAAATCGTCCGGTGTCAGTTTTTCAGGTAGCGCAGGAACCCACAGAGTCTTGCCATCGGTTGCAGCGCCCACGCCGTGGCCAACGACGACTTTCAACTTGTTGTCGCAAGCCAGAGAGCGCAGGAACTGAATCCAACCTTCGGGTGCAGTTTTTACAGAACGCATATCAAACTCCTAACCCATTGCTGGGTGATTTGAGGCCAGCACGGGCGATTCCCAATCCGTAGAACAGGAGTCGGCCAAGGGCCGATTCCTGCCCTTGGGTGGGAGTTGATTTAAAGGTTGCCCAGTTTCTGTACCGCCAGATCACAGGCGAGCCGGTTGGCTCTGTACTGATAGCTGATGGTGTCGCGCTTACGGGCATGGCGCACGGGATGCAGCTTTTTCAAGCGGTACTCCGCGACCGTGTAGGCCAGAACAGCGCGAGCAATCTCCACGCGGCACGAAGCCACCAGGATTGCCTTGCTGAGAACACTCTTTGCGTTGCTGATGAATTTCTTCATGGTTTTTCTCTCACACGCCGCGTCGTGGATTGGTTTGTATCTTCCAGGTGCGGAGGCTGGAAGGTTTGAGCTGTGGGCTCGGATAAACCTTCCAGCGTGAGCTGGATGATTTATCCCAACTCACGGGAGAGAGCCCTCCCCTTTCGGGGAGGGTGTTTAAGTTATGCAGCTTCATCCCAATCGAGTTTGCCGGCATCGAGCTGTTCCAGGAACTTGCTCGCAGTCGCCTTGTACTCATTTGGAAGGTCAAGTTCAGTACCGAAAACCAACTCGTAGAAGTTGGCCGACACTTCCTGATCCGATTCCTCCATGCCGGTATAGATCGCATCAACGAACGCTTTCGCGCAGTCGGGGATCATCTTCGGCTTGCCATCAACAAGTTGATTAGCATCGAACTTCGCATACACCAGGGACTTGCGTGCCCAGCGTTGAAGCTCACGGAAAGAAACCGTATCAGTCATTTCGCCGATCTCGAACGATGCGCGGATGCGGATCGCCAATTCGACCATGGACCTACCCACGAACACCGGCAGGATTCCCTTCGTAGAACCGAGCAGAGCTTTCAACTCTAGCGCCGGCTTCATGAAGCTCATCTTGAAGCAGGTGAAGCGGGAACGGACTGCACTGTTTTGAGTGTGGACACCGGCATAGCGGGGATCACGGCTCATCTTGCCGCCAGTGTTGTCAGTGGCGAACAGACGGAACCGAGGGTTCCGCTTGATGGTCATGTTCCCTTCGACTTTTGCTAGGTCATCAGGGTTGACGGTCGGGTCTAGGCCGTGATGCTTGAGGGTGATCACCTGATCACCATTCAGCACATCGTTGATGGATACCAACACGCTGGGCTTAATGGCTGCAATCTCATCGATCAGCACGGCGATGCCGTGACGCAGGCAATAGCTCAACACTCCATCAACAGCTTTGACGCTGCCGTTTTCAATTGTCTTCGACCCCATCAGGTAAGTCTCATCCAAGCCAGGACCACCAGTGATGGTCATAAGCGGGATGTTCAGACGCGCACAGAACTGCTGCACGAATGAAGACTTACCAGTGCCCTTTTCACCGTTGAACATCATGTTCTCGGATGAAGCGTATGACCGCAGCACCCGAGCAACCATGTCTGGCTCAAACACGTAGTCAGGGTTGATCGCAGGGACGTAAGGGGACGGTACTTCGTCGATTTGGATCATTTGCTCAAAGCCTGGAATCGGATCGTTAAACCCGAAAGCTTTGTGAACGTAGATCGATTTCTTGGATGGTTTAACTTGAGTCATGATGTTTCTCCGCAACTGCCGCGAACAGTGCATATTGATTTAATGCCTAGGTCGCGGGGACTAGGCATGGAATTGAGAACTCCAGAAAAACACCTAGCCCCAGAGGGCCAAGAGTTTTTCTTGCAGCCCTCTGAATTACAGAGTTATCGCCCCCAGCCAGATGGCTGAGGGCGATTGGTTACGCGACTATCGTGATGGGCTTTCCTGCCATTTCGCATACAACCAGAGACTGGTTCCAGCGATGAGCAGCAGTGTTACACCAGCATTTGCGATAATGTCGTGCATTTTATTCACCTAATAAAAGTCGTAGAAAGGTCGAGCTTGTTACTTTCTCTTGTTTCTCTTTCTCTTTTTCGGTGGACGCTTCCTCTTGGTTTTGACCTTATTGGTCTTTCCTTTCGCTTTGTCCTTGGGAAAGGACAGCTTGAGGTCAGACAGGAACATCACCAGCAGTATTAGTGCGGTGACTACGGACACTGGCTTGTAAAAATCGGCAGGGATTATCCAGCCACCAGTTAAACCAAGTACGAACACGTTGATGCTATAGGCCGCAGCCTTAAATTTTGAGCTATTACTCATTGGATTTACCTCGCTTTAAAGTCGGCTAGAAAAAACCAACGCGCAAGGAAATCCCCGGCGACGTTGGAAACCGTCGCCGGTTAGGTTTTTTAGGAACGCAGTTTGTAACTCGGCATCGTTACAGCAGGGCTCGCAGCGAACTGTATCTCACTGTTTGCACCTGCGGATTGACGCATAAGCACACGGTACTCGACCTTTTGCTTGAACGAAGCTACTACAGCATCCCTTGATCGGCCCTCAAGTTGCTCACTCCAAACTCCAAGCCACAAGGCCTGAAATTCATTGCGAAACTCCTTCGAGAGCAAACGATGTACGCAAATTATCTGAGACTCTGCCCAGACAACTTGGATGGCTTCATGCCCATCTTTGGCACGGATGAAAACGCTGTTGTTAGCAACGTACTCCATCTTCTCCAAGCAACTTAATTTCAAAGGTGCAAGCACCTCATCAATCAAAGCGCCTTCCGCAATCATGGCTGCAACACGCGCAGAACCACGATGGAAGGATTCCAAAAGTTCCGCCTCTCGACGCTTCTGGACCTGCCTTTGCTCATGGAGCAAGCACTTTTGATATTCAAGATATGCCATTTTCTTCTCCACCTGCCGCGCACAGGGGCATTTGTTTGATACCCGGAGCGCGGTTGGCCGGGTAGTTACGCAATGCGCAGACAATACCCAGCCGGAGCTGAACAAGGTCAGCCCAAGGCGTGAAGTCCCAAAGTGGGAAATGGAATTCCAAAATCACCGAGCGATCAAAGAACGCAGTGATACTTGGACTGTAGGACAAAGACTTACCTTGCAAGGGGAGCAAGGAAGTAAACGCGAGGCTCGCGTTTTATATGAATTAGCCTCCTGGCCGCATCTACTCAACGGAGGACACGGTTGGCTAAATCGATGCGGTACGACAGACAGAAGCTGCGTACCAAAATGGTCTAGCAATGTCTCCTTCCCATCACACGATGACATGTGAGGTCAGGTCCAGAAAACGTCTGCGATGACGCAAAGGTAGTCTGGTTGTGCAAGCAGAGCTTGGCACATAGAACACTGCTTTTTTAGCGCATCTGCCGTCTTACCGCAAGCAATACCGACTGAGTTAGTGATGAAGATTTTCCGCGCATGCGCGGGATTCCTGTAGCGCCCGCTGTCGAACGAGGGTCGCAACCAGCATGCACTGCTTGGGGCGAGCCAATATCACTCCGCGCCCCACTACCTCTACAGGGCAAGCACCATCTGGCTGCGGCTGCCCGATCCGACCATACGAGTATTTGCCGGCGCCATGGCGAAGCACAACAAAGTCACCGGGCATGGGTTTCCCAGCAGGCTCTACTACCAGCACCCAGCCTTCAAGACCAGCAGGGGCTGCGGCTGCCTCGAAGGCTAGAGCGAAGGCATTGCTGTCAGAAGTGAAATGAATGATCCGCTGGGTGGTGAGAAATGGCTCTCCCCAACTCCCGCGAGTAACTGAATTGACATAGCTGACAGGCAGTAGCCTAGCCACCAGATGCTCAGCGATGGCATCCACGGACTCAGCAAGGCGTGGTGAAATATCAGAGGGCAACACCTCTAGAAGACTGCACAGCTTAGCCAGAACCTCACCAGTAAGCGTGATCTTCCCGCTAAGCAGGCGGTTAAACGTGCTCGCACTTTGCCAGCCACAGGCAATGGCCAAATCAGCCTGTGTAATCCTTTTCCTCAGCTTAATGCGCCTGTAAGCAGCGCGGAGCCGAATACCTTCTTGTTCTCGAATGACTGGGGATACGTCAGGCATGCCATGTACGCGCAGTGTGTGGAAGCGCATTATGAGCTAAACGAGGAAGAAGTAGGAGGCTGCCTGCCTGCCGCGCAAAGCGCGACAGGACAGACAGAAAGCGATCAAGCAACACGAGAATGCTGCTTTTGAACACCACCTTTAACCGCGAAGGTTTTCAGCGTTTGGACTCGGTAGTAAGACCCCTCAAGGTCCAACACTCCTTCACTAACTATCAAGTCTTCCCAGTCCGGCCCCTTCTCGCTGACTGAGTTACTGATTGGCATCATGAAGGTCACATCGAAACCCTCCTGGTAGAGGCGACGTGCGAGTTCCCAAGCAAAGTATTGACCATCACCAGCTGGCCGACGACGCTTCGGATTGACCGGATCGTTATCGCTCCAGATGACTACAGAGTCGTACTCGCTTTTGTCCACATACAGCTTGGGTAAGCTACTGCATGAGTAAGCGACTTTCACGGATTCACCTGTCGCCAGATGAATTGCCCACCCCTTCTCGACGCCCTCAGTAACGTGCAGAACACGCCCCTCAGTTTTTGCGACTGTAATGGATGAGCCCCTGAACTTAGGCAACGGCGAGCAAATCTTTTTGACTTTGATCACCGGAGCCTTATCCCCCTCGGCTGTAATGAATATGCGGTGAAAGTTCACCACACGGCCATCAACCGAACGGAACGCGCTCACTATCGCGGGGAACACCCCAACGAGGACTTTCTTTTTCTTCTCAGGATCATTCTCATCGTCCACCCAATACTCCAGGCCTGGATGGAAACGCACGTCCTGAATGTTTGCATTAAGCGGGATACCCCTTTTCTTGAAGTATGTCCGCCCAGGCGCAGCGCTTGGATGATCGAGGGTCACTAAGTCTCGGGCAATGAGGTCTAGCTTCCTCTTTCTCTCTGCGATTTTCTCAGGCGTCAGAGCAGTGGAGCTGTCAGCTGGGCGTACCACTTTCGGGGCCGTTTCCTTCCTCACATGCTCACCGCTCGTTGCCGGACTAAGGGCTTTGAAGATTTCGAGCAGGCATTTGGTGTAGTCACCTCCGCCTATCCCGTCTTCCATCAAAAGCTCTACTGCGCTCATGCCACCATCTTGCATGCAGGTGCAAATCGCCCTGCCGATGTGGCTGTGATTCTCAGTCGAATCCGAGAATCGGAAGTCGCCCTTACCTCCCCCCTTGCCATGACGCGAAGGGAACGGACAGTCGGTAAGCCGGCCAACCTTTGCGAGTGCATGATCAAACGTGTTGGTCATGCGACCTATCACGTTCAGCCAGCCCCCGTTCTGATCAACCAGTTTCTGGACGGTCACTGAGAGAGGTTCAGAAAACTTCGAGTTTTCACGTTTGCGGTTCATAGCTGCCTATCTCCTAAGAAAAAGGCAGCTCCCCTAGGGGAAGTCTGCCCCTATGGGTTGGTGGTGCTGCTTTGTTAAAGATCGTTCCACGCTTTGACGTGGATTCCAGGCTCGACTCGGGGCTTTTCAGCTCTTGCATCAATCCTGGCTTTGCCTGCGAGTTTTCACTGCTGGCTATGTCGCTTAAAGCGAAAAACCCGAGTGATCGGGTTTTTCTGGGTACATCATTGGCTGTAAGGGCATACCAAGTCATTTGCAGCGTAGGCCGCACAACGAGACTGGTTCGCACCTGCAACATCGTGGCGCGCATCATTGAAAGCCTTGTAGCCGACAAGAGCAGCGACACTTAGAACGATCAGCAGAGTACGTTTCATATCAAGTCACCTCATGAATCTTGGGAAGCGACCCTACAGCAGCCTATCGGCGACCAAGGGCGCCGATGGCGGTTACAAGCATGGGATCGTCAGCGTTTCCGCTTGGAGCCTTGTGCTCGCAACATTGAGCATTTCGTTTACAACAAACATCTTTCGATCATCAACGAGGATCGGAGCAAGCCCCTTTCAACGCGAACGACCGGAGCACATCCATCAAGCCAGCGTGCGAGACGCAGACAAAAGACAGACGGTGCAGATTTCAGGCTCAAGCGAACTCAAACCGTCAAACTGCAATCCTGGTCTACCATCTGGCCGAAGCCGTCAAATCGAACAGGACGATAAGCCAAATAAGACCTGGGCGAACCCAAACCAAATTGACTCAAAGCCACTGCATCGAACCACTGGGAGGCGGACGAACCACACAAGAACCAAATAGGACGACACAGCTGTCACCTATAAGACCCAAGCAAGCTCAAGCCGTCTAAGTGACAACTCCCGATCAGAACCATCAAGCCGTAGCCATCAAAATCCAAAACCGAGAGCGGGATTGGAAGTTGAAAGCCGAGGCTATCTAGTCCCAATCCGGGGTTGCCAATACAAGCGATGAGTACCACCACCTGCATCAGCTCCCAGAACCACCGCGAGGACGCAGTTTGTTCTGAGGCGTGACCAAACTCTACGAATGACGTAAAGCGGAAAGGTCACATGGAGCAAGTACAGATTGGCTTCTAGGCGGGCTGGAGACAAGGCCGAAATGTCCCCAAAATGGCAAAAAAAAGGAGGGCAATGTGCCCTCCTGTAGTCCCGCGCATGCGCGGGGTGATGTGGCTTGTCAGGCGTGATTGATCGACACCAGACCGATGTACTTCAACGGCACCTCAATCACTTCTTCACGACCTTCCTCGTTGAGATAGGCAATCACACCCGCGCTGGTCGCCTTGGCTTTCTGACTAACGAGCAGTTCACCCGTGAAGGTCTTCTTGGCTTCCTCGCCCATCTTGAACTCCACCATGATGATCGGCTGGCTCGACTGTTTCGCATTTGCCTCGGGCGCAGCACCGTCCAGTTCAGCGTGAGAGCCTTGCTCAGCTGAGCCAGCGCCACCAGCGGAAACAGCAACCGGCTGGGTTCCCGTTTGAGTTTGAGGCTGGGCCGGAGCCGGGGTCTGCTCGCCAGTTCTCACCTGGGCGCCGGATTGAGAGCCCCCGCTCTGGGGCTCTTGAGCGGAACCGCCTGATTCTTGCTGCGTAGCAGCGCCAGCTTGCTGCTGACCGTCAGTCGAAGACTGCTCATTAGTACCTTGGGAGCCCGGAAGCTGAGGCGGTGCCTGGGTGGCCGATGTAGTCGTAGTTACAGGCCCGGCCTGACGCTCCACTACAGCAGATACGCTTTCCGGCCAAACCCAAGTTTCTGGATCGAACTTGTAGGACTCATCCTCGGCAAGAACACGCGCCTGACGAATCAGAGTGCGGTTGCTGGGAGCGCCGGGCACTTTCAGGCTCTCAAAGATTGCCTTGGCCAAGTCCTCATTCAGCTTGCAGATAGCGTCGAACGTAACCATGGTATCCAGGTCGCTGAGCAGGTGGCTGTGGCACACCTCCTTCGCGACAGGATGGAAATCCGCAGCTTTGAGCAGGTTGTAGACGGTCTTCTCACGGAGCCCGTATACCTGCATCAACTCCGTTTGGGAGACGTGCCGTTTTTCTTCTTGGCCCAGCTCTCGCTGATAGTCGCGAAGCGCCTGACCCAGCTCAACAGGGTTCAGGTCAACCTTGGCGGTGTTCTCATGGATTTGGCAACGGAGACGATAGGATCGGCCTCGCTTGAGCCAGTCAACGTCGATTACCGCTGCCACCTTGCGGGGCTTCGGTCCGATGCTCGGATGATCTGCACTTGTCAGACGGCAGCTAAGGGTCCGGCGATGGCCGTAGGCGATGCCATATTTCATGGCCGGCTTAGAGGCGTCGAGCTTTTCAGGCGGTAGCGGATACACCCGGATTGGTTGGAGCTGTTCCGCTCCATCCATGGTCAGACGCAGCTCGATCAGACCTTCGATGCTGTCATCCACCACTTTGCCGTTGCGGATGTTCTCTGCCGGGTCGTAGAGGATTTCAGTTGTAGGGTCAAGGTGAACCACCTTGTCCTTCTGAATGCCGATGGTTCCGGCATTCAGTTGAGCGGCGGAGCTGTCACCAAGCTTCCCGAAATTACGTACCTTCATACTCCCCCCTTAAACCGCTGTGGCCTCAGCCGCGATCTTGGCGCGTACTGCTCGGCTCACTTCATTGAAAAATGCAATTCGCTCAGCCTGGATTTCAGGAATGCGAGCAGCCATTTCGCCATATGCTTGCCGCGTTTCGTGGCTGGTCGAGCGCTCACTTCCACTCTGGCGAAGATGCCAGACAGGTATACCCTTCCGCTGGGCGCGACTGAACGGCTTAGTCTGGCGAATCGGTGTCGGGATGAGGGCCGGACCGATACGAGCGGCGAGGTTTTTGTACTGCTGAGCCGTGTCAGCGGTGCCGTCGAGAACCAGCTGGTTAATCAGGATGCCGGTCAGACTCAGCTCGGCCTCAATCATCATGCCGATGTTCTGAATGCTGCTGATGACGCCCTCAAGCGCTGAGTCAGCGAACGTATCCACCAGCACCGGCGCGAAGATGTAGTCCGCAGATGCGCATGCCGAAGTGGTTCGCACGCCAGGGGCCGGCGGGGTATCACACAGAACAAAATCGTAATGCTGCGCAATCGCCGAGAGGTTGTTGAAGAAAACCTCGGCAACACTGATCGAGCGGCTATCGATTTCATTCAGCTCATGGCAGTTGCGTGGAGTCGCCAACACGTCGATACCGCTCGGGTGAGTCAGGGGCTGAAAATTATCGCAGCCACCCTGCTCGAAAAGTGCGAGAGCGGGGGTGTGGACATACTGAGTCAGCACGCCCTGATCGAAGAACAGCTCAGTGAAGTTCCCCTGCCCGTCAAGGTCTACCGCGAGAACACGGTAGCCAAGCTCATTCAGGTAATGAGCGAAGTTGAAAGAGGTGCTGGTTTTGCCGACGCCGCCCTTCTGGTTGGTGATTGCAATGATCTTGCTGAGGCGATGCTCAGGCGAGGCCAGTGCCGCCTTGATGACCGCCTCAAGCTTCGCCAGCGACGGTTTCTTGGTTTTGGATTGAGTAGTCATAGCCTATCTCCTAATAGTGCCGACCACTACTTTAACCTCTTGAGGCGCTTTATCAAGCAATTTCGAGCAATTTCCCGCGCAATGCGTAACGGCCACTCTGCCTTATTCACCCCAAAAATATCCAGAAGCCTTGCACTGCAAGGGCTCTAGCGTTTTTCATCGACGCCATAGGCCGTGTGATACGGCGACTGAAAAAGGCGGAATACCGGCATAATTTCCGCGCAATGCGTGAATTGAGCAATCGGCAAGCAACACCCTCAATACTTTTTTTCCGCGCATGCGCGGATCGAGGCAGATCGGGTAGGAGGCGGCCTCACGGCCGCCGTCCTCCCACACCACCGTGCGTACGGTTCCGTACACGGCGGTTCAGGCCATGCGGTTAAGCCGATTGATCGTATCCAGTATCGAGACC
>NZ_PGLR01000092.1 GCF_002803095.1 Pseudomonas sp. ZH-FAD
GTGTCCGGATGACCGTGGAGTCGGTGTCCGGATGCTCGTGGAATGAGTGTCCGGATCAGCGTGGAATCACTGTCCGGATGCGCGTGGAATGGGTGTCCGAGTCAGCGTGGAATCCGCACGCCTTGCGTGGGTTGGACGCCATTTCATTCCGGCGTATCTGGGAGGTCATTCAGCGATAGTCCTTCAAAGCTTGGCCAGTCATCGTCCGGGGCGGGCAATTCAGACGGCCCGCTTGAACTCTGTTGGCGGGCCGAGGCCAGAACACTCCCTGAGTGGCGAGCCTCTGGGCTCAAAGCCGAATCTGGGGTAGGGCGCGTGCTAGATGACTGCTCCTGCCCCGAGGGAGAGACGTTATCGTACACCGCGAAGACCCCATCAGGCCCAACAAAGACCTCTGTTCTGCGACGGCTACCTGATTTCCCATCGTGCTCGCGTGTTCGGAGTGTGCCTTCCACGTAGCAGACACTCCCCCTATGGACGACATTTTCGCGAGCCTCTGCCTTGGGGCCAGTCACTACAACGCTGTGCCAATCAGGAGCGTGTTGGCCGGCGCCACGCTTCGCCCCAGTCTCTGTGGCAAGGCGAATTCGCAACACTGGAGTACCGCTTGGGGTATAGCGCAGGTCCCCATCCGCACCTGCCCGGCCAATCAAGATTACCTTGCAAACACCGCGACTCATTTGCCTTCCAAATACCTAGACGGCAAGCAGGTCATTCAACTGCTTCGCCGATTGAACCATAGCTGCCGGCTCTGAGAACGTTCCCAGGTCGATGGGCGCGGCGCACCGAGTTAGGCTGAGTCGGTAGCTGACCCCATGCACCTCGGCCAGAGCCGCAGCCTGAGAGGTTGAGACTGGAGCGATGACCAGCTCCCCATCAGGCGATTGGCACACCGGAATGGTCGCACCTCGCATCTGCTCCGCATCAGCCAAGTCACCACAGAAATCAATGCTCTCACTCAGCCCCGAAGCCATAGTCACGTTGAGATTGATTTTGCACTGGAAACGCTCGGGAAGTGCCAGCCCATGTTGCTCTCCCTTAGCGTCAGCTTTCAGCATCGCTTTGGCAGCATCGAGTAGAGCCATGGCCTCACCGTAGGGCAGGTGCTGAATGTCTCCGAAATGAGGCAGCAGCATTTCGAGTTGTTCCTCGAACCCATACTCTCGATAGTCATCGGCATGCGGGTTGCCTATCAGGAGCATTTCAACCGCTTCTGCATCGGTGATCGCCACGACAACACGGGCATCCAAGGCATTATTCTTTTCGATGAACGCGGCGGCATGAGGACTGCCAAGATCGATTTCAGAGTAGAAGCGGCCATGACACCAGTCGGTGCAAGAGTGCTTTGCGCCGAGCAGCGGCCTGGGGGCATTAAAAACTGCGCAGCCCTCAGATGCGTAGAGGCCTTGAATGCTACGGGCAAAAACTACTTTGCAGTCGCTTAGGATTAGATGCAGATCGTGTTGCATGACATGGCCTCAAGTTGGTGTGCTGTCATCATCCATCCCACTAGGCTGTGTCATCGAGCGGCTTGGAACATCGCCAGCCCCTAGTCTTGGCCGTGAGGCTTCGCCGCTGAGCCTTTCGCCCCAATAACATGTATCACCACGGCACCGGCAAATAGGGGGATCAAGCTGAACAACAACCCATAGATGAGTCCCGTTTCTCGGATCGTCTCATGCAGCGAGAATGCGACAAGCACCCCTACGAGCAGTCGCAGGATTGCCTGCTGACAAACACGCGGAGAGCCTGGAAAACAAAGGATTGGCTTGGTGAAAGATAGTGCTAGCAGGGCGCACAGGATCACCGCAGCACTGGTGAGTAGTTCGGTCATCGGTCACTCCGTAGTCTGGAAGCGAACCTACAGATCGGCAGATCACCGAGCAACCGAACCTGGAGCACTTGCATGCCCTATAGCACAGGCAAAAAAAACCCCCCACGTTTCCGTGGAGGGCTTCTTCATTTCAGACCATCAAGCTGCCCAGAGGTCAGGGTCGTACTTGAGCTGGAGGTCGGCGTATAGACGGTCGGCTTCCTCCCAAGTGTACTTCCCTTCCTGTACAGCAGTCCGAAGCGCAAGCGCCTCGGTTGAGAACTTCCACTCTCGGGTAGCCGAGAGCTTGTCCAGGGTGTCCGGGCTCACCATTTCGGTGTACCCGTTATCGCACAGCTCCAGCAGGGCTTCTTCGGCGCTCGTAAAGGTCGAGTGTCCAAAGAACCCCTTCCGGTCAAACAGCTGGTAGCGATAAGCCCCTTGCTCGCTCGCATCATGCAGGACGAATCCGTACTGATTGAGCGAGTTTTTGTAGATCGCCCCAAAGCCATGCTCATCAAACTGCTTGAACATGCCATCGAGGACAATCTGCTTTGCATCCAGCTCCTTGGCGGCATCCTCAACGAATGAACCAAGGCGCTCAGCGAGCGGTGTAGCGTCTGCAAAGTTTTGGCGCAGGTCAGCAGCACGAATGGCGAACTCCTGGCGCAGATTTTTCGTTTTCATGACTACCTCCTTATTCATTCGCGCCGAGAGCAGTGGGGGCATCGCCACCACGGAACTCCTGGCCATTGAAGAAATAACGCACGCCCTTAGCCGCAATCTGGCGCTCCTTGCAAACATCCAGCTCTGGCTGGGATTTGCAGGTGGCGCTGATGTGGGTTTCTTCTTTCAGGCTGTGCAGGTAGGTATCCACGGCACCCAAGCTGATCCCGGACAGGGCTACAGCCGTGCAGAGTACGATTTGATAACGCTTTTTCATGATGTATCTCCGACCTGTAGAGCGCAGGCGATTGAGGTGTGACGCCAAGTGCTCTAAGGCTTGGCGGGTGTTACAGGCGTCAGCCTGACCAGCTCAAGCCCTATGGGCCTGAATTGATCAGGCCTAGGCCGGGGGGGTTAGAAGCGGAAGTGTTGCGGTTTGAAGCGGTGCATGTGCCCATCGAAAGCAGCACAGCGACCTTTGAAGTCCACCGAGTAGGTGATACGACCACGAACCCAGGAGCGATGGAGGGAAGACCCAACCAGCAGCCTGCGAACGAATCGCGGAAACCCATTCCCAATGAAGCCTCGCTGAAACACGAACTCATGCGCGGAAGCAAACATGAGCCAGACCGCACGGTAACGAACTGCTAGATCGAACAGCCGATCCGCCCAGCGCTTCTTCCAGAAAACAGCCTTCGCTTGAAGGTAAGTCTTCGGTTTCTCGCTGGGGTTGAGGCGGCCCCATACCCACGCTCTGTGGTGACGGGTTCCGGCAAGCAGTCGCCGGAGGATTCTGGGGGTGTATCGCTTGTTTGCCCCATGATCCTGGGCGGCAATTTCCGAGTAGAACGACCAGAAGCTGATCGTGTTCTTCCACTTCGCAAGGATTGATTTCATGTTGATGCTCCGACCTGTTGGGCGCAGGCGATTTGATGCGGCGCCAAGTGCCCAAGGGCTTGGCGTGGATAGCAGGAACAAGCCTGACCAGCACAAACCCTAGGGCCTGATACAAGTCAGGCCCGAGCCGAAAATGAAGCGTTAAGCGGGTAGCGAAAGCTTCATGAGCGCCTGATGGCACTCGCAATGGATTTTGTTGCGAGCATAGCTTGCAAGCCTCTCGATACGAGCGTTGAAGAACTGGTCGAAACTCAGTTCGATCAATGCCCCCTCCTGGATGGTCCATTGAGAGGGGCCGATTTCGGAGAAGCCGGCGCCGTCGCCATAGCGGACAATGTTGCATCCGCCAATTTCGTCGAACCATTCAAAGAACAGATCGGCAGGCCCATCGATCACATCGATCTGGAAATCGGTGCGGTCGGGGTTGCTGTCCATGTGCCCTCGATAGTCCTCATCGTAGGAAACCCCACGATCAACAGCTTGCTTGACGATGCCGCGAAGCACCGTTTGCCGGGAAAGCCCGTTCGCTATTTGCATTTCATTCTTCCGACCTGTGGGCACAGGCAGTGATTGTGGCCGCCAAGTGCCCAAGGCTTGGTGGAGGTAGCAGGTGTTAGCCTGACCAGCCAAGCCTCTCGGCCTGGGTGAGCAGGCCTTCGCCGGGGTGAACCTAGACGCTACAGCGCCCCAACTAAGCAGTTGCCCGGATGGCAACCACAGGAGTGCTGGGAAGCAGTCCGAAGTGCTCCTTAGCCCCATAGCCGCTTTCAGTTTCCTGAGAGCTGCATTCGAGGATGGTGAGAGCCTGATTCGGTGCTTTGCCGTGGCGATCAAACAGGTTCGCTTCGACTGCATAGACGCTGCCGGCGAGGTAAACCTGCATGCCGGCTCGAACTGCGTGTGCAGCGAGGATTTGAGTTTTCATGGTGCTATCCGACCTGTCGGTACAGGCATGTAATGGATAACGCCAAGTCCCGAAGCTTGGCGTTGTGACCGCACTGGGTCTGCACGCCGAGCCTTTAGGCTGGAATGCAGCCCAAAGCGGGGTAGGGGAGGGGATTAAGCGGTCAGCGCAAACAGCGGCAGGGTTGCAGGGCATTCCTTGAGCTGTTTGTTATTCGCCGGCACCGGCTTTCTTGCAGATGCAGCCTTTTCCTCTCGATTCACAGGTTGAGGTTTCGTGAGCGATGACACCAAGCCAGTAACTGTCTTGGCCATCAGAACGCCCACCGCAACGAATGCGCAGTAGATAACCGACTGCCCGAGAACTTCATGGGCTCTGGTAGCGCCAAGTCCCTCGATCAGCTTCTCTGGAATCGTTTTTACGCGTGCATGCTCAGCTGGTGTCATCAGCCGGGAAAGCCGAGGATCATGCGGAGCAACAATGAACGGTTCGGTGCTGCGGGCCTTGGCGTAACCGCGACCTATCACACCACAACCATCTTCCCCACCTATAAGCAGCTGACGCGCAAAGCCCTTACCAGCAGCCTTGTCACGCAGCTCCTTGTCCGCCAAATAGTCGTAGGTTTTCCACATGCCAGAATCGGCAGGGATGACTTCGAGCACATCAGCGATTTTTTCTTCACGCTGGCGCACAGGCACCAACTGGTTGAAGTCCACTGGTTCGCAAACCCCTGGCGTGGTCGCAACCAAGCACAGACGCTTACGCTTCTCCAGAGAACCCAGGCTATGCCCGTCCAGGACCGTCTCACTCAGCTGGTAGCCAAGATGGCTGAGCACTGAGCGGATTACGATCATGGCTGCCGTCGAGGCGTACTCGACAACGTTCTCAAGAATTACCAGAGCTGGATTCAGGACTTTCACCCACTCCAGATAGTCGAAGAACAGCGCTCCAGCAGTAGAGTGTTCCTCTGCGCAACTGAGGTTATTTTTCGCGGCCCCAGACCGTGACGCTCCTGTGCAGGGAACTCCTCCCACCAAAATATCGGTTTGAGGTACGCCATTACCCAGGATGTTCACGTCACGAATGTCGCCGTTGATCACGATGCTGTCGTCACGCCACAACTCAGGGTTGTTCCGCAGAGAGGCATCGATGTAGTCGCCCTCAAGCTCCACTGCGATCTTCACGTAGCTTGCCAGTCCGGTTCGTTGAAAACCTTCATGGAGAGCCGAATCGAGAACACCGCCGCCATGGAACAGAGAAGCGACACTGAGCGGTTCGCCAGTTTTTAGCTTGTTCAGAAAGCGATTTACTCGCTCTTGAACTCGCATGGCGATGTGAGACATGGAAATCACGATGCGACCATTGTTAATGGCCACCCGCAGCTTCGTCCCAACCTCGAATAGAGCAGCGATGATCGAATCGCGAACCTCGATGAGCGGGTATACCCGTTCATTCCTGGTGCGCTTGCTCACGCTGACTGTTTTGCCCGAAAAACCTTGTGGCGCAGGACGCAACTCGATTCGACGGAGCTTTTCACAGACGTTCAGCATGTACTGAACGCCAATCTCTACACCAGCATGCGCCAAGTGCTGTCCTTCCAGCCAAATACGGGGGACAGAGCGGGACTCGGATACAAGGGTGTTGATTACGGTAGTAGACATTTTGAGTGCTCCCTACCCGCAGCGAAACGAAGTTCCTGTCAGGTATGTGGTGGTTGTGCGCGCATAGCGGGGACAAACACCAAGCCCAGGGCAAGATGTTGTCTTGCCACAGGCGAGCGATAGGGATGGTCTGACGATTTCTACCCGCGCCTTCACGATGACGTGAGGGGTTGGGTCTGCAAAAAGGCTTGCGATGACGCAAGGCTAGATGCAGTGCAGGCACATTAGAGAGCTGCATAGAACAACGCATTTGTAACACCGGGCTTTAGGCAAGTAAACCGCTCAGCCGAAGGGGCTGGGCTGCAACTGCATCGAGTTCGGTTGAGCTGGGGCCTTCAATCCCGAGAATGTCTTCAAGTTCAACCTGTTCGAGCCAGCCTCTTGTCAGACCCTAGAATTCCTTCACGACGCCGCTTCCTAGCCTTGGGTTTGGCATTGACAGCTGCGGGCATCACCGGGGTCTACCTCCCAGACGCGGAGGCCACTACGCAGCAAAAAGATTGGCGGCAGGTACTGCTCGACAGAGACAGATGGCTCAGCCTGGAGCGAGCAGCCACTGGCGAAAAAGCTCAATTCAGGTACTACCGATTCGGCTACGGGTTCGAGCGTGAAGGCTACAACATAGCCTGCCATCTACTGCGTGACGTTGAGAGTGGCGTCACCCACCGCATGAATCCGAAGCTCATCGACCTACTGTTCTTGATCCAGGGATGGCTGCGAGTAAATGGCCTGCCGTACCACATAGTCATTCTCAGTGGCTACAGAACGCCAGAACACAACTCTAGGCTGGCCAAGGCAGCAAAGAACTCAGAGCATGTGAAAGGCAACGCCGCCGATATTCGAATCCCCGGCTTGAAAGTCGATGCCCTGACCCGGCTAGCTAAAGCCGTTGGGGTTGGTGGCGTGGGCATCTACTCACGAAACGGGTTCGTCCACGTCGATGTGGGGCGGGTCAGGGAGTGGAAAGGCTAACCGCGTTTCTTGCGGGGCGCCGGACGTTCGGCGCCGAAGCTGTCGGCAAAGGCATTCAAACGCTCCTGGATAGCTTCGTCGTCGCCCCTGGCAATGTCTTCTGGAGAGTCAATTAAGACCGGAATTTCGAGTGCGGATCGAATTCTCACCGCCTCACCAGCTTTCAACCCGCTGACTACTTCCTCGCCCTCGTTGTTTCGCTCGATCTTCCATCCGGGGACGATCCAACCCTTGGCCTCCCATTCTTCAAATCGCTTCTTCTGCTCAGATTTGAAGCGGCGCTTCACGGTCTTGTAGTCAGATTTCGACCCACTGAACTCATGGTATTTTTCGAGCTTGGTGGGGTACACCCCATCGCGATGGGACGCGATTAAGGGCAATAGCTTTTTACCGAAGCGGTCGAGCGTGTCCCAAATCTCGAAGGGGAGCAGGGTAGTGTTCACCCCGTCGAAAAAAATCGCGGATATGGGGTCGAGGTTGACCATCATCCGCTTTGTGATGTGGTTATGCGTCTGGTTCGTAATGAACTTCATGCTCACATCAACAGGCTGATCGTTTTCCAGGCCATCAGCGATCATCTTCAAGTGCGAGCTGAATCTGTTCTTCACATACTCTTGGAAGAACTTGCCGTCCGCCATTTCCGAAAGCGCTGGAGAGGTCAAAATGCTGAGAAGCCGGCGCAGAGCTGGCTTGCTACTGATGCGAATTTCAGCAGCGGCCAAGTCATCAAGGATGCGACGGGCCTTCTTGTAATTCGCGCCAGAGTTCAGGTCTAGGTTGAGCCAGCGGAGGATGTCAGCTTGATTGCAGTAGATAGGCTGCGTCAGCGAGCGTCCCCGAGCGAGTACCAGCAGGCGGACTAGCACGACCTCATGGTCAACGGTGAGCATGGGGCCTCGATAGTGGATGCTGCCACTGCCGAGACTAAAGATTTCAGTCCAGTCCAGATAATGGGACTTCGCCCGAACATTCATCTTGCCGGCTGTGAAAAGTGCCGACCTGACAATCGGGTTGCTCTGCTCGAAGAAACGCTCGTTGGTGAATGGGAGAATGCCTTGGGCAGACGCCAAGTCGAATTTTTCACGGAGCTTCGAGCGGCGCTCGTCGATGACGCCTTGGACGGATTCCTCCTGCGTCAGCACCAAGTCGTCACTCATGATCCCTCCCTTTTTCTCCGAAACCACACCAAACCTATAAAGCACAGCATATATGTCTATTCGCCCAATTAAACCCCTGCTTAATATCATTTCAACATAAGCAGGGAGATTCTTGGCAGGAGTAGGCAGGAACACAGGAATCCTGTGTACGCCCGATTAGAGTGCTCAGGATAACGGCAGATGCCTGAAACTCCCCTCAGAGTGTTATGCGCAACACTCGGAAGGCCAGGAAAGACGGAGCCGCACACCAAATTCCAGTCGAGGCTCTGCCCGCTCAGCTGATTCCAGTGCCAATAAGCCAGCCAGAGGGCCTTGCTTGAGGTCGAATGGCTTCCTCGCCAAGCGTACACAGGATTCCTGTCCACAACACGAACCCCAAAAGTGACGAAGCAGCGGGCGAGCCAGAGGCCCCGAATAGCAAGGCGCACACGAAAATCCTGTCACTTCGGTTGAAGCGAGCCTCACAATACTGGTAGGCGCTCGCCAGATTCCAGTGCTCATCCTCCGAAAACGCTCGATTTCGTGAGAGCCGGAAAGGCCAACCCCCATGCCCAACGCCGCCAAGCAACCTCAAGCCTGCATGAAGCCCGCGCCGCACTAGGCGTACAGGAAATTCCTGTCAGTTCAGTTGCAACGACAGAGCAGGCTCGATCTAGCCGCTCGGCAAATTCCAGTCCTTAGATCACCGAGCAGCCGTCAGACGTTCGCTCGGAGCCTGTTAGGGCCAACAAGCCCGAGTGGTGGCCCCTACGGCACCATCCGTTGGCAGCCGTACATAGGATTCCGGTAGGTTGTGATTCCTGGCCATAACCCGATAACCCCATGCTTGCGTACACAAGATTCCTGTACCTGGATTGCCTCGATGGCCACGGCGCTCAGCTGATTCCAGTCGGCATCGGGGCCGCGCACACGGGATTCCAGTAGAGCAGGGGTTCCAAGGGTGATTGGCGAGCCTCGGCGCTCGGCTATTTCCGGTCGTTGCCAGGGCATGCGCACACAGGATTCCGGTAGAAGTGGGCTCCCGTGCCTGACTGGGTGAGCCAAGGCGCTCGGCTATTTCCGGTCGATGCCAGGGCGTGCGCACACAGAATTCCGGTAGAAGTGGGCTCCCGTGGGTAGCTGGGTGAGCCAAGGCGCTCGGCAGTTTCCGGTCTGTGCCGAGGCATGCGTACACAGGATTCCGGTAGAAGTGGGTTCCCGTGGGTGGCCGGATGAGCCACGGCGCTCGGCAGTTTCCGGCCAGTACCGAGGCGAGCGCACACAGGATTCCGGTAGAAGTGGGTTCCCAAGGGTCGCCGGGTGAACCACGGCGCTCGGCTGTTTCCGG
>NZ_PGLR01000093.1 GCF_002803095.1 Pseudomonas sp. ZH-FAD
ACTCGTCATTCCCGCGCAGGCGGGAATCCAGAACCTGCGAAACTCCTGGGCTCCCGCCTTCGCGGGAGTGGCGGTAAGTAACTTTTTCAGAACATCCGTAACGCCGCAAAGAAAGCCGGTTTGCCGTACCACCCTGGTGGAGAAGATGCGCAAGTACGGTATGAGTCGCCGCGAAGAGGATGGTCAGGACGAGGATTGATTCCTCAGCCTCAGGCTAAGGAAACTCTGGAAAACTCGTCATTCCCGCGCAGGCGGGAATCCAGAACCTGCGAAACTCCTGGGCTCCCGCCTTCGCGGGAGTGGCGGTAAGTAACTTTTTCAGAACATCCGTAACGCCGCAAAGAAAGCCGGAGCTTTGACGCAAGCTCCGGCTTTGTTTTTTCAAGTGCTTGATAAATAAGGATAAAAAAGTAGGCACGGGGATTGCTAAAGCTCTTGTATCCGACCGTCTTCTGACGGTGCGCCGTACGAGAGAAGCAGATGGAAGCCAACCTTCGTCCTACCGAGTCAGCCGAGTCAGCCGAGCCAGGCGTTCCGGCGCCGCTCGAGCAAGCCAGCCGTGCAGGACTGGAGCAGGCCTTTGCCCTGTTCAACCAGATGTCCAATCAGCTCAGTGAGTCCTATAGCCTGCTCGAGGCGCGGGTCAATGAGCTGAAGGGGCAATTGGCCCTGGTCAGCGCCCAGCGCATGCAGGAGCTGGCGGAGAAGGAGCGTCTGGCCCACCGTCTGCAAAGCCTTCTGGATCTGCTGCCTGGCGGTGTGATCGTCATCGACGGCCAGGGCGTCGTGCGTGAAGCCAACCCCGTGGCGCGCGCGCTGCTCGGCCAGCCGTTGGTGGGCATGCTCTGGCGCCAGGTGATTGCGCGCAATTTCGCGCCGCGCGAAGACGATGGCCACGAAATTTCCATGCGCGACGGCCGCCGTCTGTCCATCGCCACCCGATCCCTGCATGGCGAGCCGGGACAGCTGGTACTATTTACGGATCTGACGGAAACCCGTCGCCTGCAGGATCAGCTCTCTCGTCATGAGCGTCTTTCGGCGCTGGGGCGGATGGTGGCTTCGCTTGCGCATCAGATCCGCACGCCGCTCTCTGCGGCGTTGCTCTACGCCAGTCATCTGAATGAGCAGGTGCTACCCGCCGAACAGCAGCAGCGCTTCGCGGGGCGTTTGAAGGAGCGTCTGCACGAGCTGGAGAACCAGGTGCGCGACATGCTGATCTTCGCCCGTGGTGAGTTGCCATTGCCAGATCGTCTGGCACCGTCGGCCCTGTTCGATGCGCTGCGAGCGGCTGCCGACGCGCATGTCGGTGGCATGGCCGTGCGCTGGCAGTGCGATGTGCGTGACGGCGAACTGCTGTGCAATCGCGACACGCTGGTCGGCACCGTCCTCAATCTGATCGACAACGCCATTCAGGCTGCCGGGCGCGATGCGCGTCTGAAGATTCATCTGTATCGCCGCGGTGGCCAGTTACGGCTATGCGTCAGCGATAACGGACCGGGTATGAGCCAGGAAACCCTGGCGCGCCTGGGCGAGCCCTTCTTCACCACCAAGACTACCGGAACCGGCCTCGGCCTGGCGGTGGTCAAGGCGGTGGCGCGTGCTCATCAGGGCCAGTTGCTGCTGCAATCACGTGCAGGTCGTGGCACCTGCGCCATCGTTTCTTTGCCGCTGCTTGATGCAGCGCCTCACTCGAATCAGGAGTAATCCATGGCTGCCAAAGTCCTGTTGGTTGAAGACGATCGCGCCCTGCGCGAAGCCCTGGCCGATACCCTGTGCCTGGGCGGGCATGATTATCGGGCGGTCGATTGCGCCGAGGCGGCGTTGGTCGCGTTGACCGAAGAGCCGTTCGGGCTGGTGGTCAGCGACGTCAACATGCCGGGTATGGATGGTCATCAACTGCTGGCGCAGATCCGTAGTCGTTATCCGCAACTGCCGGTATTGCTGATGACGGCTTTCGGCGCGGTAGAAAGGGCGGTAGATGCCATCCGTCAGGGCGCCGCTGATTATCTGGTCAAGCCGTTCGAGCCGCGCACGCTGCTGGAGCTGGTGGCCAAGCACGCTCTCGGTAAATTGACGGCGGGGGATTGCGATGGTCCGGTAGCGCTCGAGCCGGCCAGCGTGCAGCTGCTGGAGCTGGCGTCACGCGTGGCGCAGAGTGATTCGACGGTGATGATCACGGGTGAGTCGGGGACCGGTAAGGAGGTGCTGGCGCGTTATATCCATCAGCAGTCGCCGCGCGCCTCCGGGCCTTTCATCGCCATCAACTGTGCGGCGATTCCCGACAACATGCTCGAGGCCACCTTGTTCGGTCATGAAAAGGGCGCATTCACCGGTGCGGTCACCGCTCAGCCGGGCAAGTTCGAGCTGGCCGACGGTGGCACCATCCTGCTCGACGAGATTTCCGAAATGCCGCTGGGGCTGCAGGCCAAGTTGTTGCGTGTGTTGCAGGAGCGTGAGGTAGAGCGGGTCGGGGCGCGCAAGCCAATCAACCTGGATATTCGCGTGCTGGCCACCAGTAACCGTGATCTGGCCGGCGAAGTGGCGGCCGGGCGTTTCCGTGAGGATCTGTACTATCGCCTGTCGGTGTTCCCGTTGGCCTGGCGGCCACTGCGTGAGCGGCCTGCCGACATTCTGCCGCTGGCCGAGCGGCTGCTGGCCAAGCACGTCAAAAAAATGAATCAGGCGCCGGTGCGCTTGTCAGAATCGGCCGCGCAGTGCCTGGTGCAGCATCAGTGGCCGGGCAACGTGCGTGAGCTGGACAACGCCATTCAGCGCGCATTGATCCTGCAGCAGGGCGGGGTGATTCAGGCGCAGGATCTGTGCCTGCATGCACCCATAGGTCAGACGGTGCAGAGCGCCGTGCCGCACCTGGCTGTGGTGCCGAGTATGGCCCCGCCGATGACGCAGCCGGTCGAGTCGCCGAGTGCGGTCGATGCCGGCGCGCTGGGCGAGGACCTTCGCCGTCGTGAGTTTCAGGTGATCATCGACACCCTGCGTGCCGAGCGCGGTCGTCGCAAGGAGGCTGCCGAGCGTCTGGGGATCAGCCCGCGCACCCTGCGCTACAAGCTGGCGCAGATGCGAGATGCCGGGATGGATGTTGAGGCTTATCTGTACGCCAGCTAATGTTGCTGTGCTGAAGGGGATGCGACGGAGGGGGCGCTGCCTGGGTTCCCGCCTTCGCGGGAATGACCTCGAATGATCCATCGCCGTCATCCCCGCGAAGGCGCAGCTACCGTCATCCCCGCGAAGGCGGGGATCCAGCCGCGGTGCTAAGGTTGTCCTGGCTTGTAGGAGCGATTTTTTCGTTCGGGCTCAAATCAATCGCTGAATAGGCCTTCATACCTATGGAGGGCCCAATCTGCAAAGGACTGCAGCATGAAACAACCCGCCGTTTACATTATGGCCAGTCAGCGTAATGGCACGCTCTATACCGGAGTTACAGCGGATCTGCTGCAGCGTGTCTGGCAGCATAGAGAGGGAGTCGTTGAGGGCTTTACACTCCGCTATGGAGTGAAGTTGCTGGTGTGGTACGAGCAGCATGAAAGTATGAGTGGCGCGATAGCCAGGGAGAAGGCGATCAAGAAATGGAATCGTGCCTGGAAGCTGCGCCTGATCGAAGAGCGAAATCCGCAATGGCGCGATCTTTGGTCAGAGATTGTTGGTGATTCTTCTCTTGTTGCTGGGTCCCCGCCTTCGCGGGGATGACGGTGGCTACCCCATCTATCTGCGTGTTCCCGATCTGATTCCCATAAGCCGCTTTGTTGGCACCCTTGTTGCTAATACCCCTGCATAGCGCCGCTAGTGTCAAAAAGCGGGCAGTGGAGGAAGTCATGAGCCAGGGTGTCGAATTCAATCGCTTGATGCTGGAAATGCGTTCCATGCAGGCTGAGGCCATGGCGCGTCAGAAACCTGCTGTGAGCGAGCCAGTGCAAGGGGCGCCGAGTTTCTCGGAAATGCTCGGCCAGGCGGTGAATAAGGTCAACGAGACCCAGCAGGCGTCCAATAAACTGGCGACCGCATTCGAGATGGGGCAGAGCGGGGTCGATCTGACCGATGTGATGATCGCCTCGCAGAAAGCCAGCGTATCCTTCCAGGCCATGACCCAGGTGCGTAACAAGCTGGTTCAGGCGTATCAAGACATCATGCAGATGCCGGTCTGAGGGTTGATTCATGGCTGAAGCAGCAGTAGCAAACGTACCGGCCAAGGCCGAGCCAGGTGAGCCGAAGAAGCCCCTGCTGGGCCTTAGCTTCCTGGAAAACCTCGCGGAGATGTCGGTGCTGCGTCAGCTCGGCCTGTTGGTCGGTCTGGCTGCCAGCGTGGCGATCGGTTTTGCCGTGGTGCTCTGGTCGCAGCAACCGGACTATCGTCCGCTGTACGGTAGCCTCAACGGTATGGATGCCTCTCAGGTGGTCGATACCCTGACCACTTCCGGCATCGATTACACCATCGAACCCAACTCCGGCGCGCTACTGGTCAAGGCTGACGATCTGGCGCGTGCGCGCATGCGTCTCGCTGCTGCTGGCGTGGCGCCCACCGACAACAGCGTCGGCTTCGAAATTCTCGACCGTGAGCAGGGCCTGGGCACCAGCCAGTTCATGGAGGCGACCCGGTATCGCCGTGGTCTCGAGGGCGAGCTGGCACGTACGGTGGCCAGCCTCAATAACGTCAAGGCGGCGCGTGTACACCTGGCCATGCCCAAGGCGTCGGTGTTCGTGCGTGACGAACGCAAGCCGTCTGCCTCGGTGCTGGTCGAACTCTACCCGGGGCGCGCATTGGAGCCCAGCCAGGTCATGGCGATCGTCAACCTGGTGGCGACCAGCGTGCCTGAGTTGGACAAGGGCCAGGTCACGGTGGTAGACCAGAAGGGCAATCTGCTCTCCGATCAGCAGGAGCTGTCCGAGCTGACCATGGCTGGCAAGCAGTTCGACTACACCCGTCGCATGGAAACGCTGTTCACCCAGCGCGTGCACAACATTCTGCAGCCGGTGCTGGGCACTGGTCGCTACAAGGCGGAAGTCTCGGCTGACGTGGATTTCAGCTCGGTTGAGTCCACTTCCGAAATGTTCAATCCGGATCAGCCCGCGCTGCGCAGCGAGCAACAGGTCAACGAACAGCGTCAGAGCAGCCTGCCGCCGCAGGGCGTACCGGGCGCGCTGTCCAACCAGCCACCTGGTCCGGCTGCCGCGCCAGAGCAGGCCGCAGGTGCTGCCGCCCCGGCCGGCCCGGTTGCTGCGGGTCAGCCGCTGGTCGACGCCAATGGCCAGCAGATCATGGACCCGGTAACCGGCCAGCCGATGCTGGCACCGTACCCGGCAGACAAGCGTGAGCAGTCGACTCGCAACTTCGAGCTGGACCGCTCCATCAGCTACACCCGTCAGCAGCAGGGGCGTCTGCGCCGTCTGTCGGTGGCGGTGGTGGTGGATGACCAGGTACGTGTCGATCCGGCTACTGGCGAGAGCAGCCGAGTGCCGTGGACAACCGATGACCTGGCGCGCTTTACCCGTCTGGTCCAGGATTCGGTTGGTTTCGATGCCAGTCGCGGCGACAGCGTCAGCGTGATCAACACTGCCTTCACGGCCTCGTTGGGCGAGGAAATCCCCGATATTCCGTTCTACACCCAGCCCTGGTTCTGGGACATCGTCAAGCAGGTGCTCGGCGTGCTGTTCATCCTGGTGCTGGTGTTCGGTGTGCTGCGCCCGGTGCTCAACAACATCACCGGCGGCGGCAGGGGCAAGGAGCTGGCAGGTTCCGGCGATGTGGAACTTGGCGAAATGGCAGGTCTGGACGGCGAGCTGTCCAACGATCGCGTCAGCCTCGGCGGGCCGCAGAGCATCATGTTGCCGAGCCCCAGCGAGGGGTATGATGCACAGCTGAACGCTATCAAGAGTCTGGTAGCGGAAGATCCTGGCCGCGTCGCCCAGGTCGTCAAAGAGTGGATCAACGCCGATGAGTGACAATCGTACCGCTACCAAGCTGAACAAGGTCGACAAGGCTGCGATTCTGCTGCTTTCGCTGGGTGAGACCGATGCTGCACAGGTGTTGCGTCACCTCGGGCCGAAGGAAGTGCAGCGCGTCGGCGTGGCCATGGCCGGCATGCGCAATATCCACCGCGAGCAGGTCGAGCAGGTGATGGCCGAGTTCGTCGACATCGTCGGCGACCAGACCAGCCTCGGTGTGGGTTCCGATGCCTACATCCGCAAGATGCTCACCTCAGCGTTGGGTGAGGACAAGGCCGGTAATCTGATCGACCGCATCCTGCTGGGCGGCAGCACCAGTGGCCTGGACAGCCTGAAATGGATGGAGCCGCGTGCCGTTGCCGATGTGATCCGCTACGAGCACCCGCAAATCCAGGCCATCGTCGTCGCCTATCTCGATCCGGACCAGGCCGGCGAAGTGCTCAGCCATTTCGACCACAAGGTGCGCCTGGACATCATCCTGCGTGTGTCCTCGCTCAATACCGTGCAACCGTCCGCGCTCAAGGAACTCAACCAGATCCTCGAGAAGCAGTTCTCCGGCAGCGCCAACACCACGCGCGCCACCATGGGCGGCGTCAAGCGTGCGGCGGACATCATGAACTTCCTCGACAGCTCGGTGGAAGGTCAGCTGATGGACTCCATCCGCGAAGTGGACGAAGACCTGTCGACACAGATCGAAGACCTCATGTTCGTCTTCGACAACCTGGCCGATGTCGACGACCGTGGCATCCAGGCGCTGATGCGCGAGGTCTCCTCCGAAGTGCTGGTGCTGGCACTCAAAGGGGCCGACGACGCGATCAAGGAGAAGGTGTTCAAGAACATGTCCAAACGTGCAGCCGAGCTGCTGCGCGACGACCTGGAGGCCAAGGGGCCGGTGCGCGTCAGCGATGTCGAAGGGGCGCAGAAGGAAATTCTCACCATCGCCCGGCGCATGGCCGAAGCTGGAGAGATCGTGCTTGGCGGCAAGGGTGGCGAGGAGATGGTTTAAGCCATGGCTGCCAAGGAGCCTGAGAGCGAGCTGATTCGCGCCAAGGATCTCGGCACGTTCGACCGCTGGGCGTTGCCAAGCTTCGATGCGCCGGGTGAAGAACCGGAAGAAGCCGAAGCTGCAGCTGATGAACAGGTGCAGCCTTGCGCCGAGGTCGAGGCGCAGGACACAGCGCAGGTCGAAGAGGTCGCACTCGAAGATGTCAAACCACTGACGCTCGATGAGCTCGAAGCCATCCGCCAGGACGCCTACAACGAAGGCTTCGCTACGGGCGAGAAGGACGGCTTTCATGCCGGCCAGATCAAGGCCAAGCAGGAGGCCGACGCGGCCTTGGCGCTGAAGGTCGGCAGCCTGGAAAAGCTCATGACGCAGTTGCTCGATCCGATTGCCGAGCAGGACCAGCAGATGGAAGTGGCCATGGTGCGTCTGGTCAGTCATATGGTGCGTGAGGTGATCCAGCGCGAACTGAGCACCGACTCCAGTCAGATTCGCCAGGTGTTGCGCGAAGCGCTCAAGCTGCTGCCGATGGGGGCGGGCAACGTGCGCATTCAGGTCAACCCCCAGGATTTCGAGGCGATCAAGGCACTGCGCGAGCGTCATGAGGAAAACTGGCGCATCCTTGAGGACGACAGCCTGCTGCCAGGTGGTTGCCGTATCGAGTCGGAGCACAGCCAGATCGACGCCAGCGTCGAGACGCGCATGGCGCAGGCACTCAAGCAACTGTTCGAGCAGCAGCGCGCGCAGAGCACTCAGCCGCCGGAAGCGGACATCAATCTGGATCTGGACCGCGACGATGCGCGTTGATCGCGTGAGCTTCGCCCGGCGTCTGGAGGGCTACAGCGATGCGATCAGCCTGCCCAGCCAGCCCATACTCGAAGGCCGCCTGCTGCGTATGGTCGGCCTCACCCTGGAGGCCGAAGGGCTGCGCGCGGCCATAGGCAGCCGCTGCCTGGTCATCAACGAAGACAGCTACCATCCGGTTCAGGTCGAGGCCGAGGTGATGGGCTTCTCCGGGGGCAAGATCTACCTGATGCCGGCGGGCAGTCTGGCGGGTATTGCGCCTGGCGCGCGCGTGGTGCCGTTGCCTGATGCCGGGCGTCTGCCAATGGGCATGTCCATGCTTGGCCGAGTGCTCGATGGCACTGGTCGCGCCCTGGATGGCAAGGGCGGGATGAAGGCCGAGGACTGGGTGCCGGTGGATGGCCCGACCATCAACCCGCTCAACCGCGACCCCATCAGCCAGCCATTGGACGTCGGCATTCGCTCGATCAATGGATTGTGCGGATTCCACGGTCATCTGGCCACCCATTCCATGAGCATCTGACCACCGATTCCACGCTGATCCGGCCACCCATTCCACGCGCATCCGGCCACTGATTCCACGGCCATCCGGCCA
>NZ_PGLR01000094.1 GCF_002803095.1 Pseudomonas sp. ZH-FAD
GCCAAGCATGCCGCGGACTTCGGTCGCTCCGAAGTCGATACGGAACACCTGCTGCTGGCGCTGGCCGACAGCGATGTGATCAAGACCATCCTGAGCCAGTTCAAGATCAAGGTCGATGACCTCAAACGTCAGATCGAAGCCGAAGCCAAGCGTGGCGACAAGCCGTTCGAAGGCGAGATCGGCGTGTCGCCGCGGGTGAAGGATGCGCTCAGTCGCGCCTTCGTCGCCTCCAATGAATTAGGACATTCCTACGTCGGGCCCGAGCATTTCCTGATCGGTCTGGCCGAAGAGGGCGAGGGGCTGGCCGCCAACTTGCTGCGCCGCTATGGCCTCACGCCGCAGGCCCTGCGTCAGCAGGTAAACAAGGTGGTCGGCAAAGGTGCGGAGGATGGCCGCGCCGAGACGCCGACCAATACGCCGGAGCTCGACAAGTATTCGCGCGATCTCACCAAGATGGCGCATGCGGGCAAGCTGGATCCGGTCATCGGCCGTGCGCAGGAAATCGAAACCACCATCGAGGTGCTGGCGCGGCGCAAGAAGAACAACCCCGTATTGATCGGCGAGCCTGGCGTGGGCAAGACCGCCATCGTCGAGGGGTTGGCACAGCGCATGGTGGCCGGTGAGGTGCCCGAGACGCTGCGCGACAAGCGCCTGGTCGAGCTGAACATCAATTCCATGGTGGCCGGCGCGAAGTACCGTGGCGAGTTCGAGGAGCGCGTACAGAAGGTGCTGAAGGAGATCTCCGAGCACCAGGGCGAGATGATCCTCTTCATCGACGAGGTGCACACCATTGTGGGCGCCGGCCAGGGTGGTGGCGAAGGCGGGTTGGACGTGGCCAACGTCTTCAAGCCGATGATGGCGCGCGGTGAGCTGAACCTGATCGGCGCGACGACGCTCAACGAGTACCAGAAGTACATCGAGAAGGACGCCGCGCTGGAGCGGCGCTTCCAGCCGGTCATGGTGCCCGAGCCAACGGTGGCGCAGACCATCATGATCCTGCGCGGTCTGCGCGATACCTTCGAAGCGCACCACAAGGTCAGCATCACCGAGGACGCGATCATCGCGGCCGCCGAGCTGTCCGATCGCTACGTCACCGCGCGCTTCCTGCCGGACAAGGCCATCGATCTGCTCGATCAGGCTGCTGCCCGCGTGAAGCTGTCGGCGACGGCCCGCCCCGTTGCGGTGCAGGAGTCGGAGGCCGAGCTGCACCAGTTGCGCCGGGAGCAGGACTACCTGGCCTCCCGCAAGCAATACGACAATGCGGCGGAGGTCGGCAAGCGCATCGAAACCAAGGAAGCCGAACTCAAGACGCAGGTCGAGGACTGGGAACGCGAGCGCGGCTCGGGCAGCGCTGAAGTCAAGGCGGAACACGTGGCGCAGATCGTCTCGCGCCTGACCGGAATTCCGGTCAATGAGCTGACGGTGGAGGAGCGCGAGAAGCTGCTGCACCTGGAGCAGCGGCTGCACGAGCGCCTGGTGGGGCAGGACGAGGCGGTACGCGCTGTGGCGGATGCGGTGCGGCTGTCGCGCGCGGGTCTGCGCGAAGGCAGCAAGCCCGTGGCCACGTTCCTGTTCCTGGGCCCCACCGGCGTCGGCAAGACCGAGCTCGCCAAGGCGCTGGCCGAATCCATCTACGGCAGCGAGGGCGCCCTGTTGCGCATCGACATGTCGGAGTACGGCGAGCGTCATACCGTGGCGCGGTTGGTGGGCGCTCCGCCGGGCTACGTCGGCTATGACGAAGGCGGCCAGCTCACGGAGAAGGTCCGTCGTAAGCCCTACAGCGTGCTGCTGCTCGACGAGATCGAGAAGGCCCACCCCGACGTCTACAACATCCTGCTGCAGGTGTTCGACGACGGGCGGCTCACCGACGGCAAGGGGCGCGTGGTGGACTTCACCAACACCATCATCATTGCCACCTCCAACCTGGGATCCGACATCATTCAGCGCCGGCTGAAGGCGCGCGGAGCTGCCGGCGAGGAGTACGAGAAGACCAAGGCAGAGGTGATGGACGTGCTGCGCGGGCACTTCCGCCCCGAGTTCCTCAACCGCATCGACGAGCTCATCGTCTTCCATGCGTTGGGCAGGGAGGAGATCCGCCACATCGTCGGCCTGCAACTCGATCGCGTGGCCCGCAGTGCCGCGAGCCAGGGGGTAACGCTGACGTTCGATGGGACGCTGGTCGATCACTTCGCGGAAGAAGGCTACAAGCCCGAATTCGGCGCTCGCGAGCTCAAGCGACTGATTCGCAGCGAGCTGGAAACGGCGCTGGCGCGCGAGATGCTCGGCGGTGGCATCGGCAAGGGCGATCACGCCCATGCGCGTTGGGACGACAAGGCGGAACGGGTCGCGTTCGACCGCAAGCAACCCGCTCCGACCAGCGCCGAAGCATCCCCTGAATCTGCGCAACCGCCGGGCCCACCCAGGGAGTCGAGCAAGGGGGCGCGCAAGAAGAAGTCCGAAAGTGGCAAGGCATGAAGCACAGGGTTGCCCTAATCCTGAAAATGGGAGACGGGCAGCCCCTATGTTCGCTTTGAGGCGCCGGGCATCTTTCGGCTTAAGCCCCGCCCATCCAAGTACGACGTTACTGCGCGCGCGTGGTGGAGTAGCCCAGGCTGCACGACATCCTGTCGTGACGACCTGTTGGTCTGCCGACATCGCCCGCGAAATGACCACGTGTTTCGACATGGACGAAGGTCTGGACTGGCACAAGAGGCGCAGCGACCGCGATTTCTCCTAGGAGTGGCCTGTTTCTGAAGGAGTGGTGCATGAACAACAGCAATCAGACCGGGACGACACTCGAACGACTCCGCCGTGACTGGGCGGTGATGACGTTTTACGAACGCTTCGAGCAGGCCGTCGCCATCATCCTTTCAGCGGTGATGGCGGTGATTATTGTGGTGTCTCTGGTGCAGCTGATTCAAATTGTCTTCAGCCTGCTGATCATCGATGCATTCAATCCGCTCGACCACAAGATCTTCCAGAGTGTGTTCGGCATGATCATGACGCTTCTGATCGCGATGGAATTCAAGCACTCCATCGTGCGCGTGGCCCTGCGCCGTGA
Organism: Pseudomonas sp. ZH-FAD; assembly: GCF_002803095.1. Lineage (GTDB taxonomy): Bacteria > Pseudomonadota > Gammaproteobacteria > Pseudomonadales > Pseudomonadaceae > Aquipseudomonas. Next base: position 3,062 of record NZ_PGLR01000094.1, read on the forward strand.
CAGCATCATTCAGGTCAAGACGGTCATCCTGATCGGGTTGATTGCCCTGTCCCGCAAGTTCGTGATTCTCGATCCCGATGTCGGCCCGGCCAAAGTCGCCGCATTGGCCGGCGCCACTCTGGCCCTGGGGCTGACCTATTGGCTGTTGCGTGAGCGCGATGACCGAATTGTCTAGGACGCCACGCCTGCCAGCGGCTGGCCCAGTCCACAAACGTCGAGTCTGGCTACGGCATCGCTTGAGCGACCGTCTACAGGCAGTGCTGCCGGTTTGCACTTTGATCGGTATCGCTCGCCGGCGGCCTTTTACTCGGCGAAAGGGGGCTGTGGATCGCCCCGGGAGCAAGCCTACTTGCCTTGTTATCCGAACCGTCGGCAGCTGCAGCGCCGACGCTGAAGTTGTATGGCGCACGTGCCATCCGGTCGGGTGAAGCACCCGAAATCGAGGGTGTACGAACGTTTACCTGTAACCGCTCCTGATACGGACTGAGGGTCAAGGCTATGGCCGCTGAAGGCAACGCAGGACAATTATTGGGTGTCATCACGTTGCTCGCTGCGGCCGTGGTGGCAGTGCCGCTGCTCAAACGTATCGGGTTCGGCTCGGTGCTGGGTTACCTGGTGGCGGGGATGATGATTGGCCCCTTCGGACTGCAATTGATCCATGACCCCCACACCATCATTCAGGTGGGCGAGCTGGGTGTGGTGATGTTTCTTTTTGTGATTGGACTGGAGCTGAAACCCTCGCACCTATGGGAGCTGCGTGGGCAGATCTTTGGGCTGGGCAGCCTGCAGGTGGTGGTCTGTGCCTTCCTGCTCACCTTCGTCGGTATGGCCTTTGGTTTCCCCTGGCAGGTGTCGTTTGTGTGCGCAGCCGGTTTTGTACTCACATCCACGGCCTTGGTTATGCAAGTCCTCTCGGAACGCGGTGACATAACCGAGCCGAGGGGGCAGCGCATCGTGTCCATTTTGCTGTTTGAAGACCTGTTGATCGTGCCGTTACTGGCGGTGGTGGCTTTTCTGGCGCCCACTGAAGTGGTGCATGAACCCACCTCACCCCTTTGGCAGCGCATAGGTATCGCAGCCTTGTCCTTGGGCGCACTGGCGGCCATCGGATTGTGGCTGCTCAATCCGCTGTTTCGGGTATTGGCCCAAGCCCGGGCGCGCGAGGTGATGACCGCCGCCGCGCTGCTGGTGGTGCTGGGGGCAGCGCTGCTGATGGAAATCGGCGGGCTTTCAATGGCGATGGGGGCGTTCGTTGCCGGCGTGCTGCTATCGGAATCCACCTTCCGCCACCAGTTGGAGGCCGACATAGAGCCGTTTCGCGGCCTGCTGCTGGGGCTGTTTTTCCTCGGCGTCGGCATGGCCTTGGATCTGCAAGTGGTGGCCACGAACTGGATGCTCATCAGCTCTGGTCTGCTGGCGCTGATGCTGGTCAAGGCGCTGTGTATTTATGCGGTCGCGCGCCTCGCGAAGAGCTCCCATGGCGACGCGCTGGATCGCGCCGTGCTTATGGCGCAGGGGGGCGAATTTGCTTTTGTGCTGTTTGCCGAGGCGCTCAAGCTCAGGGTCATCAGTCCCGAAGTCAACGCCAATATGACCGCTATCGTGGTGCTCTCCATGGCCATTACGCCGGTGGCCTTACTGCTGTACAGGCGGTTTGCGCGCGCACAAAGCGTTTCCATGGACGGCGTGGAGCCCGCACAGAATCTGCAAGGCAATGTACTCATCATCGGCTTTGGCCGCGTGGGGCAGATTGCCTGCCAGGCACCGCTCGCTCAGGGAGCGAAACTTTCCATCATCGAGATAGATCCGGAGGTGATCCGCGCCGTGGAACCCTATGGTTTCAAGGCCTATTACGGTGATGGTGCCCGCCATGAAATATTGCACGCTGCCGGTGCCCATCACGCCCGCGCCATCATCGTTTGTGTGAACGACAAGAAAGCCGCGACACGCATAGTCGAAAGTACGCGGCATTACTGCCCGCAAGTGAAATTGCTGGTGCGTGCCTTTGACCGCGAACACGCGCTGGAGCTGGTCAAGCACGACGCGGACTACATAGTGCGGGAAACCTTTGAGTCGGCCCTGCTGCTCGGACGTCAGGCCGTGCTGACGCTGGGTGCGTCTGAGCACGAAGCCGACGCGGTGACCGAGGAAGTGCGCATGCGCGATGCCGAGCGTTTTGCTCTGGAAACAGCGGGTGGTCTGTTTGCCGGGCGAGCATTGGTACTGGGAAACATCGAGCATATCGAACCGCCGAACCAAGAAGCGCGGGACACCCAGTGAGCATTCATTCGGGATCGTACAGGGCTGTCGCCGTCGACCGCCCCGCTCTGTATCGCTGCCTTGCAGCGGGGGTAACTGGTGATCTCGCAACGCATCGCCCCCGGACTATCACAAACGCCCTGCGCGGCGTTCCGGGTGGCCTTGATAACGCTGATTTGAAGGGATGTCATTCAGCTCCTCAGCATCTTTTGAAATAGGTAGGAGGGCGTATGTTCACTCCGAATTCCATTCCCTATCAGCGACAACCTGGCTTTCAGCGCACTTACCGCCAAGGCCGCTTGACCCTGGGTCTTTTCTTTCCCCTCGAGGCCTTTGCCGGTGATATGCCGAGCATGCTCGACCAGGTGAGCCTGGCTCAACGTGCCGACAAGCTGGGTTTCTCTGCACTCTGGTTTCGTGACGTGCCGTTACGCGACCCCAGCTTCGGTGATTCGGGTCAGGTCTTCGACCCTTGGGTCTACCTGGGTTTTATGGCGGCACACACACACTCGATTGCGCTGGGTACCGCCTCGATCATCCTGCCAATCCGCAACCCCCTGCACACCGCCAAGGCCGCAACCAGTGTCGATCAGCTCAGCGGTGGTCGCCTGTTACTCGGTGTGGCTTCCGGTGATCGGCCGGTGGAGTTTCCCGCATTCGGTGTCGACCCGGAGCGACGCGACAACCTGTTCCGCGAATACCTCGAGGTATTTCGCGAGGCTCAGCGCAGCAGTTTCATGCCTTTGACCTGGTCCGGCGGGACGCTTGAGGGCGCGGATCTGATTCCCAAGCCGACCACGGCGGAAATTCCTTTCTTTGTCACCGGCCATAGCCGCCAGACGCTGGAATGGATCGCCCGCTACAGTCATGGCTGGATCAGTTATCCGCGTGCCCCGAAGACGCAGCAGCTGATTGTCGAGAACTGGCGCACTGCGGTTCGTGCCGAATGCGGTGAGCTGTTCAAACCCTTCACCCAGTCGCTATACATCGACCTGACCGATAACCCGCAGACACCACCACGACCGATCCACCTGGGCTATCAACTAGGGCGATATCACCTGATCTCGTTGCTGGAAAGCTTGCAGGAGATCGGGGTTAATCATGTGATCGTCAATTTGAAATACGGCCAGCGCCCCGCGGGCGAGGTTATCGAAGAGCTCGGTCAGTTCGTGCTACCCAACTTCGTCCTGTCGACATGAAGCGGCATGGTGCTGGACAGCTACGACACGATTGGCAGGGATGATGGGTTAATGACCATGTAACTCTGCTGTTCAATAAGAGGAAGGTGACCGCAGCTGGCGTGTCTTTCCCCTGGAGTGGATGGTTCGCCAATACAGCGCCACCTTGCTGATCCAGACGCCGCTCTTTGGCATCGATGCGCAAGAGTTCGCGCACGTGACCCTGCACGACTGGCTGCAGTTGCAGCAGCGTCAGGTGCAAATGAGTGACAGCAAGCAGGACAAGATCGCGGCAGAAACGGCCCGACGGGAATATCGCAAGCTACGTGAAAGGCCAGGCTACCTCTATTGAATTCGGCTCTTCGGCACAATGCCAACTTGCATCCCAAATGGATTGAACACGCTATTGAGGGTCTGCACGGTTGGATTCGACTCGTCATGTTCCAATTGACGAAGGGCACGCAGTGAAAGTTTGCACATCTGTGCGAAACGGGCCTGCTGCAATCCGGTGATTTCCTTGCGTAATTTGCGCACGGCCTGGCCGATGGTCAACTCGCCCGATGCCAGTTGGGTCTGTATTTCAGTCAGAATACGGTTGCGCTCGATGATATCCATTCAGACAAGCTCCCATCGGTTGAGTCTTTGATGAAGGGTGCGCAGCGCAATACGCGGATGATTCATCGTGGAGTTTGGCAACCCTTGATCGCTCAGTAGGTCGGGAAGGGCCAGGAAGTCTTGTGCTGCGCCTCTGAGTCTTTCATAAAGAACATCTGCGTCGGTCCATTGCGCCAGTGCGGCGCAGGCTTGGCGCCAGTTGACCTCGCCGGCAATCTCTATGGATTGAGGCCATTTTGTGGTGCGAGTGACGCCTTCATCATCCATCACCATGGGCGCAAGGTCGTAGATAGGGGCGAGTTTCAGCCCCGTGCTGTTGCGCAAAATTGAGGTATTGCGGCCGTGGTTGTCTGAATCGCCCCTAGTTCCGTAGACACCTCCAAGCCTCATAATGAGGCCCATCAGGAGGTGCCATGAGCAACCAGCGTTACCCCGAAGAATTCAAGATCGAAGCGGTCAAGCAAGTCACC
>NZ_PGLR01000095.1 GCF_002803095.1 Pseudomonas sp. ZH-FAD
GGCTGGGCAGCGAAGCCGGCGGCGCCCTGGGCGGCATGGCCGGATCCGCGGTTGATCGCCTGCGCAGCCCCGACGAGGTCGCGGCGGCGGTGACCAATGCCGACAACCGGCAGATCACCTTCGCGCCCCAGATCCAAGTCAACGGCGCCGACCAGGCCACCAGCGAGGCGCTGGCCAACCAGGTGATGGCGAAAATGCGCGGCGAGTTCGTGCCGCTGATGATGGCCGACCCGCTCGCCGTGCGGCGCGGGGCGGCGCTGACCGATGGGAGTGACTGATGCGACAGCAGATGGCGCTGGGCGAGTTCGTTTTCGGGCTCGCGACCGGCTTCCCGTATGAGCGCCTCTCGCGCAAGACCACGGGCGGCTGGGTAGATCTGGACATCATCAGCAGCAAGCCGATGTCGCACAACACCGGCCAGGGCCTGGAGTCCCTGCGCCTGAGCGGCAAGGCCCAGCTGGGCGCCGGCATGGCCAAGCTCGACGAGCTGCGCGCCATGGCCGACGCCCGCCAGCCCTACACCCTGGTCGACGGAATCGGCCGGGTGTGGGGCCGCTGGCGAATCGACGCCGTCAACGAAGACCAGGAGCGGGTGATCGACGACGGCACTGCCACGCTGCTGTCGTGGACGCTCGAGCTGCAGGAGTTCGTCAATGCGACGGGTTAGAACCATCGCCGGAGACTCGGCAAACGTGCTGCTTTACCGGGAGCTGGGACGCTCCGACGACGAGGCCGAGGAGGCCTTCTGGCTGGTCAACCCGGGCCTGGCCGAGCACGGCGCGGCCCTGCCGTCCGGCCTCTGGGTCAGCCTGCCCGAGTTGGCCAGCAAGCCGGCCCAGGCGGCGCCGATCACAGCCTGGGACTGAGGAGGGTACATGGCCATCGGATACACCCCGGCGGTGGAGATCTACGGCGCCAACGCGGCGCTGATTAACGCGCGCCTGGTCGATTGGGAGCACGTCGACGCGGCCGGCATCGAATCGGACACCCTCAAGCTGACGGTGAACATCGAAGGCCTCGAGGGGCTGCCCAGCGTCGACGGCAAGATCGGCCTGCGCGTGGGCTACAAGGAAACGGGGCTGGTCGACAAGGGCGAGTTCGTCGTCACGCGCACCACGCCCCAGCTGTTCCCGGCCCTGCTGCTGATCGTGGCCACCGCGGCGCCGTTCAAGGTGAAGGACGAGACGGGCTTCAAGGCCCGCCGCTCGGCCAGCTACGCCATGACGACGCTCGGCCAGATCTTCCGCCAGCTGACCACCAAGCACGGCTTCTCGCCGCGCGTGGCGGCCGAGCTGGACGCGATCCCGATCGTTCACGTCGACCAGTCGAACGAAACGGACATGGGCTTTCTGACGCGCCTCGCGCGGCGTTACGACGCCGTGACGAAGCCGGTCAACGACCTGTATGTGCTGGCCCGCCGCGGCCAGGTCAAGTCGCTGAGCGGCAAGCCGCTGCCCCCGGTCACCCTCTCGGTGACGAAGGACAACAGGCCGGGCGATCGCGCGTTCATCGCGGCGAGCATCGACCAGGACAGCCGGATCCGCTTCAAGGGCTGCAAGACCACCTGGTGGGACGGCAGCGCCGGCAAGGAATGCGTGGTGGAGGTGGGCGAGGCGCCCTTCAAGACGGTGCGCCAGCGCTACCAGGACGAAGCCGAGGCGAAGGCCGCGGCCGAGGGCGAACACCGCAAGACGAAGCGCGAGGCGGCGAAGCTACGGATCGACTGCCCGGGCAACCCGGCGTTCGGTGCCGAGGGGCTGCTCGAGCTCGACGGCAGCTGGCCCAGCTTCATGCGCGGCACCTGGTCGATCGACAAGGTGACCGCCAGCGGATCCCGCCAGCAGAGCTACCGCTGCACCATCGAAGCGTCCTACCCAGACGGGCGCCAGGAGTAAAAACGAGGGCACCAGGCCGCGCCGCTGGAACGGCTCGACCTGGTGCCAGTCTGCAGATCACGCCTGCAAGCCAGCCAAGGCCCCCGCGCTCTCGAGAGCGGCGGCGAGCCTAGCAGAATCATAGGCTTAGCAGAATGCTTAACCCGATGCGCTGTGGAGGCTGTGAGCGCCTCCTCGCCAAGACCGGCCCCGGTGCCGAGATCCAGATCAAGTGCCCGCGCTGCGGCACGCTGAACCATTTGAAGGCCTCGAGCCTCCCAGCCGACCGCCTCGAGCGGCCCCGAAAAGGCTGTGGAAATGACCAACACCAACACCCGTAACGCCCTCTACCGCGGCGACTCGCTGCAGATCCTCGCCGGCCTGGAGACCGGCACCTTCGACGCCCTTATCACCGACCCGCCCTACTCGAGCGGCGGCTTGCACATGGGTGCGCGCCAGCAGGTGACCTCGAGCAAGTACCAGCAGGGCGGCTTCGAGCACCTGCACGCCGAGTTCCTGGGTGACCATCGCGACCAGCGGTCGCACGCCTTCTGGATGACGCTCTGGCTCGCCGAGTGCTTCCGCCTGCTCAAGGATGGCGCGCCGGTCTGCCTGTTCACCGACTGGCGCCAGCTGCCGATCACCACCGACGCCCTGCAGGCCGCCGGCTTCACCTGGCGCGGCGTGGCCGTGTGGGACAAGACCGAGGGGGTGCGGCCCCAGCTGGGCCGCTTCCGCGCCCAGGCCGAGTACGTCGTGTGGGGCAGCAAGGGCGGCATGCCGCTGCAGCGCAAGGCCCCGGTGCTGCCGGGCGTGATGCGCGAGCCGGTGCGCAAGGCCGACAAGCACCACATGACCGGCAAGCCGACCGAGCTGATGCGCCAGGTGGTGAAGATCTGCGAGCCTGGCGGCCGGATCCTCGACCCGTTCGCGGGATCCGGCACCACCCTGGTGGCGGCCGAGCTCGAGGGCTACGGCTGGGCCGGCTGCGAGCTGACCGAGCACTATCACCAGGTGGCCGCCGGCCGCCTGCAGGCGCTCGGCGCTGAGTTCTGACCCTTTGCCCGCTGCCTATCGGTGGCGGGCCTTTTTTATGCTTGACGATACGCGGAAACCGCGTATTATTGAGCCCATGAAACGCCGCGCCTCGGGCTGTCAGGGGCTGGAGTCAACACCATGAAGTCGATCTACTCTCAAGCCTGGAAGCGCATTGTTATCACCTTCGACGACGAGACCTGCGAGCCGGTCGAGTTCGCCACCCTGGGCGAAGTGACAGACGAGGAGCTCGAGCAGGCGATTCTCGCCGCCAGCGGCCCTATGCAGGGCTGGGAGATGGAGTTCGTAGCATGAGCGCGCAGAAGGTCGGGATGCTGGTCTGGCAGAGCGTAAAGAGCACCGCCCCCGGGGTCATTATGGAGCAGCGCTGGGCGCCGCTCGGGGCTGGCTGGGTGGGTATTTTTGGCGGGCCTAGCGGCCCATATTGCAAAGTGAAGTGGGGCTGAGCTGATGGCAAACCACCCGAACCGAGGCGCCCGCGGCGCCTCCTCGAATCCACCGCCCGAGCAGATCCTCGCGGCGCGCAATGCTGTAGGGCTGACGCAGACCCAGGCGGCCGAACTGGTGCACGCGACCTGCAGGCGCTGGCAGGAGTGGGAGGCGGGCGACTACCGCATGCACCCCGGCCTGTTCGAGCTGTTCATGCTCAAGACGCGCCAGGCAAAGCTGCCCAAGGCGGTGGCCAATGGCTGAGCAGTTGACGCGCGCGGAGTGGCTCGAGCGCCACCAGGTCGCGCTGGGCGGAGGATCCATCGGCGCCCTCGAGCCCTGGGCGGAAAAGGTTCTCGACCAGCTGATCGCCGCGGGCTTATCTCCCGAGCAGGTAGCGGCGTCGGTGCTCGAGCGCGAGCGCCTCTTTCTGTATGGCGACCCGGCGGCGCCCGCTCGTCCTGCTGGCCTGATTCGCGCCGCCCGCTGACCCAAAAAGAAGCCCCCACTGCCTCGCGGCGGTGGGGGCTTTTGTCGTTTCTGGATCCGCTACAGCCTGGCTCGCACCAGCGGCGGCATGATGACGGGCTGCTCGTGGTCGACGTACAGGCGCGGCAGGTGCTGGTAGGGGCCAGGGCCGTTCGCCTCGAGGCGCCGGGCCACGCCCTGGGCCACGCCGTTGCCGGTCGCCCAGGCTTCGCCGCGCTGCAGCCATACGGCCGGCGCGCTCTGCCCGATCGCGCAGAGCGCCCAGGTCTCGCCGTCGGCCTGCAGGGTCTCGCACGCGGGGTCATAGCCGGCCGCCTTGTGGGCATTGGCCAGCCCGTTGGTCTCTCGGCCCGAGAGGTCTTTGTAGGCGCCGATGGCGATCGCCGCGGCGCCAAGGCCGAGCACAATCTTGGTGCTTTTCTTCATCCTGCAGGCTTCTCCGGTGTGGCAGATGGCCGGCAGGGTAACAAAAAGCCCGCCAGGGTGGCGGGCTTGTGGGGTGGGTTACATGGGGCTAGTGCGCCACGTCGATGGCGAACACCTCGACCGGATCCGGCCCGAAGTGAGGGTGCGTGATGGTCGTCAGGCGGTAGCCCTTCCATGGCAGCACCAGGCGGCGGATTACGTCGCCGCGGGGCGGGTAGCCGCGCAGCAGCTCGATGCGGTCATATTCTCGGCCTTCTAGCCGCTTCCGCCAGTAAGGCGTCACGGCGCGGAACTCCTCGGGCTTGGTGCCGGCCTTGATCGCGTCGAAGTATTCGCCCTTGAGGGGTATGGTCAGGGTTCGCATGGCTATTCCCCTCTGTCTCTGATGCGCCAGGTACCAGGCGGCAGCGTCTCGTCGATCACGACATCGAGGCCGGCGACCTTTAGCGGATCCGGCAGCGCGTCGATGGCCGCGTCGGTCTCGGCCTTGGTCTTGTGGAGCACGCCCTTGGCCATGAATCGCAGGCCGGCCTGCAACAGCTTGCGGTAGCGTCTCGCGTCGGCTGCCTCCTGGTCGTCCGGGCTTGCGTTCATCAGCTCGGCCACCTGGTCGGCGCTGAGCGTTGCCAGGGTCTCGCTGCACTCGTCGCAGCCGAGCACGAACAGGCACTCTACCTCGTTGGTTTTCAGGCGCCCCTGCTGTACGTGGCAGGTTAGGCGCACGCGGTTATGGGTCTGCCATGTCAGCGACTCGCTGCCGCATTCCTTGCAGGCCGTGGGCTTGATCTGGCTCATGGTTGCTCCTGGTCTTCGTTGGTCTCGGGATCCTGCAGGGCGGCGCAGGTCATGCGGTACAGCAGCGCAAGGCCGGCCACCAGGGCCGCGCCAGCGCCGAACAGCAGGCCGAGCAGCTGCTCGGCGGGGCTGGACGTGTGGCGGCTCATAGACCGGCCTCCTGGCGCAGCGCCTGCAGGAGCTCGTGGTCGATGGTGTCGATACCCCACTCGCCGCGCAGGTAGTTGACGATGGTCGCAGCCATGCGCACGGCGCTCTCGGCTCGAGCGCGGCGGGGCGTGATGGTGCCCGCCGGGGCCTCCTCGGTGATGACCAGGTCGAGCAGCTCGCACGGCCGGTGCCCCTGGTGCTCGAGGAGCGCCGCGGCGATCGCGCGGACGCGGTGGACGTCTTCCGGCTCGATGGTGCTCGAGGCGGTCTCTAGGGTGGTATTCATCAGGCTGCCTCCCCGATCATGCGCAGGATGCCGTGCCAGGCTGTCAGGCACTGTTGCTCGGCGAATTGGCGCACCAGGTCGCGATAGCGCGGATCTCGTGCCAGGTGCAGCGGCAGGCTTGCCGCGGTGGTATAGTCGCGTGCGGACATAGGGAACCCTCCAAGGTCTATGTGTCTGGCCCGGTTAGCGGTTGCCGCCGCTGCCGGGCTGTTTCTTCACTTCATCAGCGCCTCAAGGCGTCGACGCAGCTCGGGCACGTCGTCGACCTTGAACCGGCCGTCTCCCCGCCCGTACTTCTCGAACAGATCCTCGATCGCCTCGAGCAGCAAGTGCTTCACCGGCACGCCCTCGGTCGTCATGTTTTTCAGCTCGGCCATGCCCTTGTGGTACTTGGGCGCGGCCAGCACCTTGAGCTGCTTCTCGCCCTCGTCGGCCACCACTGCGCGGCGGGCCTTCTCGACGTGCTCCTCTGCCAGCTGGCTGGCTCGGCTCGGCCTGGTGGTGGTCGGCTTGCTGATGGTGGTCATTGGGTCAGCTCCAGTAGTTCGGCGGTTACCGCTTCGATCTCGAGGCGGGCCTTGTTGTCCTCGGGCAGATCCATGACGCTGCGCCCCTGCTCGATGCCGGCCACATAGGACTGGCGCTGGCAGGTCTGGCTGCGCAGGATGGGCAGCTCGTAGGCCTCGAGGGTGCCGCGCACGTCGCGCTCGAGCACCGTGCCCGGGATAGCGCGGGCGATCATCATCGCCGCCACCGGCCGCCCGTCGGCGATCTCCTGGCGGTCTTTCACCAGCTGCACCAGGTCGCCGCATGCCCATATGTCGTACTGGCTCGGTTGCACTGGAATCAGCACGGCATCGGCCGCTCTGATGGCCGCGGCGGTCAGCTCGCTGATCTGGGGCACGCCGTCGACGACGACGTAGTCATAGCCGCCCGCTACGCGCGGCAGGTCGCGCGCCAGCGCCTTGCCCATCGAGACTGTCGGGATCACCCCGGCATCGTCCTCGGCCTCTGGCCTGGACGCCGCCCAGTCGGTAGCCGAGCCCTGCTGGTCGAGGTCGACAAGCAGCACGCGGAATCCATGCTTTACGGCCAGGCAGCTGGCCACGTTGGTGGCGGTGGTCGTTTTCGACGTGCCGCCCTTCTGATTCAGTATCGCGAACACCTTCGCAGCCATTGCCGCGCCCTCCTCGGTTGTTGGTGGTGCGCACAATATAGGCCCATTGGTGAAAAAGTACAACGGGCCAAAAGTACAAAAGACCAAAAACAGCCGGCGCGATAGCGCCGACATTGTCCCGCCGCCGAGGCCTGTCCTTTCTCCCGTCGCTGGAGCCCAGCAACGGCGCGGGTTTCCCGCGCCATAAGCAAGCCGGCGCAACGCGCCGTCCTTTTAGTGCATGCCATGAACCAGGGGCTTTCTGTGCCTTGTTGGTCATTGGCTCGCCTTGTCCACCCTCTGGCGATTAAGTCGCCCAATCCACTGGCGCCCATCTAATGGCGTAGGGCTGAGGGTGTATATCCATCGCACTA
>NZ_PGLR01000096.1 GCF_002803095.1 Pseudomonas sp. ZH-FAD
CGCAAGCGCTTCAATTGGAAATGCCCGATTGAGGTCATGACAGAAGTAGTGGCGTTGCAGCATGATGCACCTGCTTCAATCCAGTAACCGTGTTGCACTCAGCTTCTGCAACCGCCGAGGCTTTTACGGCGATTCCTAGCGAATCGATCGATTACGCCGTCATGGAGAAGTGCCCAGGAAGTGCCTTACCCATCAAGATGCTACCGCTGGATGCTGGCTGGAGTGACCTGGGTGCCTGGGATGCCGTATGGAGCGTGTCGCCCAAGGATGACAAGGGTAATGCCCTTCACGGAGATGTGCTGATAACCGAAAGCAGTAATTCGCTTGTACATGCCAGCAGCCGCCTTGTAGCACTGGCCGGCGTTGAGAACCTTGTGGTGATTGAAACAGCAGATGCTGTTCTGGTTGCAGACAGAAGCCGCTGCCAGGACGTTAAGCAGATTGTCAGCCTGCTTAACCAGCAGTCTCGCGAGGAGCACACCCTTCACCGCAAGGTACACCGTCCGTGGGGCTGGTATGACAGTATCGATGAGGGTGGACGCTTCAAGGTCAAGCGTATACAGGTCAACCCCAAAGCGAGCCTGAGCCTTCAGAAACACCACCATCGAGCCGAACACTGGATCGTAGTGCAGGGGACAGCAGAAATTACGAGAGGTAGTGAAACACTGTTGCTCAGCGAGAACCAGAGTACCTATATCCCCCTTGGTGAGGTTCATCGTCTGGCGAATCCTGGCAGCATCCCGTTGGAGATCATTGAAGTGCAGTCTGGCAGCTACCTGGGCGAGGACGACATCGTACGTTTTGATGATCAGTACGGGAGAAGCCATTGAAAATCGCCATCGCTGGCCTTGGTTACGTCGGCCTGGCCAATGCCGTTCTGCTGGCGCAGCACAACGAGGTCGTGGCTGTGGATCTTGTCCCTGAAAAGGTTGATCTACTGAACCGCCGCCAAGCGCCCATCCAAGACCCGGAGATCCAGGAGTTTCTGGATAACAAATCACTCAACTTCCGAGCGACGCTTAATAAGAACGAAGCCTATGAAGGCGCTGACTTCGTCATCATAGCGACGCCGACAGACTATGACCCTGAGACTAATTACTTCAATACGCAGTCCATTGAGGCGGTCATCCGAGATGTCGTTGACATCAATCCCGATGCGCTGATGGTCATCAAGTCGACAGTGCCGGTGGGGTATACAGCAAGGACTCGACAGGAGTTCAACACGGAAAACCTCATCTTCTCTCCCGAGTTTCTGCGTGAGGGGAAGGCGCTCTACGACAACCTCTATCCAAGCCGAATCGTTGTGGGCGAGCGATCGGCCAGGGCTGAAGTGTTTGCAGGGCTTCTGCAGCAAGGGGCGGTTAAGCAGGACGTGCCGGTGCTATTCACTGATAGCACCGAGGCTGAGGCCATCAAGCTGTTTGCCAACACCTACCTTGCAATGCGTGTCGCATTCTTTAACGAGCTAGATACTTACGCGCTTACACATGATTTGGATACTCGTCAAATTATCGAAGGCGTATGCCTGGATGATCGTATCGGGTCGCATTATAACAATCCCAGTTTTGGTTATGGCGGCTATTGCCTGCCAAAGGACACCAAGCAACTTCTGGCAAATTACCAAAATGTACCTCAAAATATTATTCATGCGATTGTCGAGGCCAATACCACACGCAAGGACTTTATCGCAGAAGATATTTTACGGAGAAACCCTAAAACAGTAGGGATATATAGATTGGTTATGAAGGCTGGCAGCGACAATTTCCGCGCTTCAGCAGTTCAGGGCATCATGAAACGATTAAAAGCGAAGGGATTAGATGTAATTGTTTTTGAACCGGCACTTTCAGAATCGCAGTTCTATCGCTCGCGTGTAGTCAGAGACTTGGCGTCATTCAAGAAGGAGGCGGATATCATCGTCGCAAACCGCTTGAGTGAAACCTTGGCAGATGTCACTGATAAGGTATATACACGTGATCTTTTTGGGGGTGATTAATGAAAGTCCTGGTGACTGGGGTTGCTGGATTTATAGGTATGCATGTCGCCAAGCGACTGCTTGAGCGCGGCGACGAGGTCTTTGGTATTGATAGTTTAAATGACTATTATGATCCGTCCCTAAAATTAAAGCGCCTGGAGCAATTAAGCCCCTATACTAACTTTAGGTTCTTTCGAGAAGATATTTCTGATAGTGCTGCCATTGCGAATATTTTCTCTGAAGTAAGGCCGGAGCGTGTGGTTAATTTGGCAGCGCAGGCCGGTGTCCGTTATTCGCTGCAAAATCCGGGTGCATATATTCAAAGTAATCTAGTAGGCTTTGCCAATATATTGGAAGGTTGCCGGCGGAATGAGGTTGAGCATTTGGTGTACGCGAGCTCTTCAAGTGTATACGGCGCTAATACGAAAATGCCTTTCTCGGTACTCGATAATGTGGATCATCCGGTATCCCTATACGCAGCAACCAAGAAGTCGAACGAGTTGATGGCGCATAGCTATAGTCATTTATATAAATTGCCAACGACAGGCTTGCGCTATTTTACAGTATATGGCCCTTGGGGAAGACCAGATATGGCTCCTTGGTTATTTACCTCGGCCATCCTTGAGGGGCGCTCTATTGATGTGTTTAATCATGGCAAGATGCTTCGAGATTTTACTTATATCGATGATATAGTCGACGGCACCGTGCGTGTGCTTGATCAGATTCCACTGTCTAACCCTCAGTATCTTGCTGATGGAGTGGATCCATCGGTAAGTCATGCACCTTATCGTATTTATAATATCGGAAACCATATGCCAGTTGAGCTTATGGAGTTTATAAAATGCCTTGAGAATGCGCTTGGTATTGAGGCAGTAAAAAATTACCTGCCGATGCAAAACGGAGATGTACCCGCTACCTATGCAGATATAGATGCTATTAGTTCGGCAGTAGGGTTTGAGCCTCGAACCAATTTGTCCGATGGCATATGGGCTTGGGTAAAGTGGTATAAGGCTCATATAGCATCATGAGTTTTACTAGTGCGCTTAAATGGTCTTTTTTAGCCGAGCTTTCTACTAAGTTAATTCAGCCATTTGTTTTTTTAATTTTGGCTTGGTTTCTTACTCCAGAGGATTTTGGGGTAATGACAGCCGCTCTCATGGTTATCGCTTTTTCCCAGATATTCTGGGAAGCGGGGATGGGAAAGGCTTTAATTCAACGTCAGACAGAGCTTGATGCGGCAGCTAATGCCGCTTTTTGGATTAATATTACTCTTGCAGTATTCATTGTAGCGCTTCTCTATATGTCAGCCTCATCTGTAGCTAGAAATCTTTTCCAAGATGAGCGTGTCACCGCTGTGCTGAAAGTTATGACTCTTCAGGTAATACTAGGTGCGTTAGGATCTGTACAGAGTGCCCTGCTACAAAAAGATATGGGATTCAAAAAGCTATTTTGGATTCGCTTTTCAACAGTTAGTTTACCTGGGCTTGCTTCTGTTCCTCTGGCATGGCATGGCTTAGGATATTGGGCTCTAGTCGTTGGAACCTTGTTTGGTCAGTTAGTTCAAGTATTTATGCTTTGGCGGATGAGCAAATGGAAACCATGCTTTGGTTTTGACGGGAAAGTCGCTATAGAGTTGTCCCGATTTGGCGCTTGGGTAGGTATAACAGGGCTTCTAGTGTGGTTTTATCAATGGGCTGACGCATTTGTTGTGGGGTTTTATTTGGGAGGGCATGAGCTAGGATTGTATCGAATGGGCAATCAGTTGGTAGGCTTCGTGTTCGCTTTGCTGATCGTGCCAATACTTCCTGTGATTTATAGTGTATTGGCTTCTTCTGGATTTGATAAAAATAACTATGGCATCGCTTATAATGATTTAATTAATAAGCTGGTTCAAGTTGGTATTGTCCTTGGTGTTCTTGTTTGCGTTGCTTTTCTAGGGGGGGCGGAATTTATTTTGGGCGATAGCTGGAAAGGTGTTGGTGTTATTGCTGCTATGTTTGGATTAATCCATGGTTTTGCGTGGATTGTCGGGTTCAATGGAGAGTATTATCGCGCTGCGGGAATGCCTCATCTAGAAACGCTTGCGTTAGTCGTTTCCATGCCATTGTATCTGGCTTGTTATGTATATTTTGCAGCTATCGGTCTGCAAGAGTTTTTGTATGCAAGATTCTTTTTGGTGTTTATCGGTATATTGGTTCATTTATTATTTATATCAAAGGTTCTTTCGGTGGATTTTTCTCGGCTCGGAAGAAATTTTTTAATCACAAGTATTGTTGCTTTTTTCGGTTTTTTGGTTGGAGTCATCCTTAATGACTATATCGAGGATGGGATGATTAAGCTTTTTATAATAGAGGTTTCTGTTTTATTGGTTTTCGTCGCGGGCCTGATGATGTTAAATAAGAAAGAATTTTTATTGATTATTTGTTCGATCTCGGTTATGGGGAAGAAAAAATGAGTGATAAGGTACAAGATTTTCAAGATGAAGAATATTGCTTCCCCTATCACTACGTAAGTGAAATGCCTAGGAAAGGCGGGTTTGTTCAACATTTTGTCGATACGTGGGGTATGAACTACATATCAACTATTGAGTATGTGTTGGAGCGCTTGCAAGAGGTTGACTCATCATCGATAGTTGATGTCGGTTGTGGTGACGGGCGTCTTGCAAGAGAGATGGCGCTTAATTTTCCAGATAAGTACATAGCTGGTATCGATTATTCTTCGCGTGCAATTGCTCTTGCTAGGGCCATGAATCAAGATCTAAAGGGAGTGGTATTTCATTCGCTGGATATAACTAGCGAGTCTCATGAGCGTAAGTATGATGTTGCCGTATTGATGGAGGTTTTCGAACATATTCCCCCTGAAGACTCTGCAAGATTTCTAGAAGGGTTGTGTTCATTGTTAACTCCTGATGGGATTTTATTACTTACGGTTCCTCATTCGAACAAGCCAGTTGAGTATAAGCATTACAGGCACTTTTCATGTGATTGTATTTCTGAGATTTTTTCTAAGCATTTTGATGTCATTGAGGTAAGGCCTTTTGAGCGCTCGGGGTTGATTCGGAAATTTTTAGAAGTGATTCTGTGTAATAGGTTCTTTGTGCTGAACAATCGAAGGCTGTCTGGTTTTATATATAAGATACAGAAAAAATATTTATTTGAATGTGATGAGAAACGATGCCAGCGTATTTTTGTTAAGGCTAGGCTTAAGTCACTATGATCTCCGTTATCATCCCTACGCGAAATCGCGCTGACCTGTTGGCTCAAGCGCTGGACTCTATCGCCTCTCAATGCATGGACAGTTCAGCGTTCGAGGTTGTTGTAGTTGATAATGGGTCAACAGATACTACGTCAGATGTAATTGAGGAGTACCGCGGCAGTATTCCTAATTTGATTGGTATCTATGCGCCAGATCCAGGCCTGCACAATGGCCGTCATGCTGGCATGATGGCTGCCAAGGGAGAGATACTCGTCTTCGCTGATGATGATATCGAGGCGCTGCCTACTTGGCTGGAAAGTATTGCTGAGGCTTTTCAAGATTCCGATGTGGCAATGGTTGGAGGGAATAATTACCCGAAATTTCTCGAAGAACCACCTCATTGGCTAAGAAAACTTTGGAAGCGCTCTGATACTCAAGGCTATCATTTTATTCCGTCGTTAAGTGTTATTGAGTTCACCCATTCACCCAGGAATATTTCGCCTTATTTAGTATGGGGCTGTAATTTTTCAATTCGTAAAGATGTTTTGCTCCAGGCTGGAGGATTTCACCCTGACGGAATGCCGCAGGAACTTATTCGCTTTCGTGGTGATGGTGAAACTCATGTTTCACGATTTGTCGAGGGCTCTAAGATGAAATGCGTATTTCACCCAGGGGCGTCGGTTTATCATAAGGTCACGCCAGAGCGAATGACGATGAGGTATTTCTACCAGCGAGGGTTCAATCAAGGGATCTCTGACTCCTATACCTCTCTGCGGGAAGCGCAAAATACTAAAGAAACGATAGAGAATAATCGCTTGCGAGGTATTATCGTTTCAGCTGTTGGTAAAGTAGCCCGTTTTTTTGAGGGAAGAGAATTGAGACTGGCCTTAGAGGCTTTGCGTAAAGGTCATAAGGACGGTTTTGACTATCACCAACAGGTCTATCGTGATGATCTGGAAGTTCGTGAGTGGGTTCATCGCTCGGTTTATTATTGAGGAGGATTTCCCATGATTGAGAAAATTGTCTGGGACGGAAAGATGCTTGCATTGATATTGCGAGCAAACTATCACGAAGATGGCATACAATTTTTTACCCCAGATGATTTTTCGCAGCAGCTGGGCTATATGAACCGCCCTGAGGGTTATGTGATTCCTCCGCATGTACACAATCCAGTGCCGCGAGAAGTTCAGTATACGAAAGAGGTGCTGTTCATAAAGTCAGGCAAGGTAAGAGTTGATTTTTATGATGAAAATCAAAATTACTTGGAGAGCCGGGCGCTCAGTGAAGGCGATGTAATCCTGCTGGCTTTTGGGGGGCATGGTTTTAAAATGCTGGAGGCGAGTGAGATCATTGAGGTCAAACAAGGCCCCTACGCTGGAGAGGCAGATAAAACAAGGTTTGAGCCCCTTGCGACCGAACAGGTGAGATTGAAATAACTATGAGCTTTATTCCTGTTAACGAACCACTCTTAAACGGTAACGAGAAGAAATACTTAGCCGAGTGTATTGATACTGGCTGGATCTCCTCTGAAGGCCCTTTCATTCAGCGTTTTGAGAAGGAATTTGCTGAGAGCGTGGGGCGTAAATACGCCATTGCCGTCTCTAATGGTACTGCAGCTTTGGATGCAGCGGTGGAGGCGCTTGGATTGGCGCCTGGCGACGAGGTTATCCTACCGACGTTTACTATTATCTCCGGCGGCCGCAAAAACTGAGTGCAACACCCGACCATTTCGGTAAGGTGTTGCCCCATGTCCTATCACGAACTCAGCGCCACAGAGCGCGTCACGATCCAGATCGGCCTGTGCAATGGC
>NZ_PGLR01000097.1 GCF_002803095.1 Pseudomonas sp. ZH-FAD
CTGCGTCGCTGCGCTCCGACTGCCCGGCCGGATGGCCGTGGAACAGGTGGCCAGATGGCCCTGGAATGCCTGGCCAGATGAGAGCGGACTGGGTGGCCGGATGGCGTGGAATCCGCAGCGGAGAAAGGACTGCTTGACCATGTCGAGTTCATCTCAGTCAACCTGTGGAAGGGGGAGCATAAGAAACCGGAGTTCCTGGCAATCAATTACTCAGGAACACTGCCGGTGTTGGAGCTCGATGACGGCACGCTCATTGCCGAATGCACTGCGATCACCCAATACCTAGACGCACTCGACGGTAACCCCACGCTTACTGGGCAGACGGCAAAAGAGAAAGGCCTCATTCACATGATGACAAAACGCGCTGAAATCGAATTTCTCGATGCGGTCAGCGTTTACTTTCATCACTCAACGCCAGGGTTGGGGGCAGACGTGGAGCTGTACCAAAACCCTGAGTGGGGAAATCGCATGCGCGATAAAGCCATAAGAGGGATGCACTACTTCAACGGCGTGCTTGAACAACAGCCCTTCGTTGCCGGTGCCACCTTCTCCATGGCAGATATCGCGCTGCTCGGCGGGATGATCTTCGCGTCATTGGTCAAGCTTGCCGTACCCGATGAGTGTGCAGCCCTAAGGGCCTGGCACGCCCGCATGCAAGAAAGACCAAGTGTCAGGGAGTGGCGAACGATGGTGGCGAATAACACACCGAGAGCATGAAGGCTAAAGCATCATTCCTGGCCGCCGAGCAGGTTTGGAGGGTCTATGACTAACACAGCCCCTTACTGCTTGGCTCGAAGGCATGCAAACCATCAGAGGATTCAGGAAGTCGCCACGCTCTCTACCGGCAACAAACAGCTCAGGCCATGGCGGTCTGACTTAAATGAAATGGCTTCCACAAAAGCCGGGGCGATTTACAGTGCGTTGAACTGCAGGAGGGAGTCGAAGACGCACTCGACTTTCTGACCTCTACCCTGATCCACTTGATCCACGCAGAGTCAGAGAAGATCCTTGCCTCAAAGCATTCCGGTTAGTTTGGCCATCACGGCCACAATGTAGCCGCTGACAATCGACAGGCCGATGATTCCCCATGGACGAGTCCACCACTCCCCTTCAGGGCTCGGTGGCATAGGTTGTTGGAAGACGTTGACCTGCTCGATAGTGCTGGCAGAGATAGTTGTGTCGGCAACTACTCGACTCTGCATCATCGAATTGCGCCACTGGAGGTCTTCGACACGATCAATCTGACGTTGAATGCGCGCTTTAAGTCGTCGCCCGGCAAGTACAAGCTGTTTACCTACAATCATCACGCCGACAAGCCCCAGAAAAAGAAGATTGCCGTAGGTGAATGGATCTGTTTGATTGATGGTTGGCACGTTACGCCAGACAAAGCCGATGTAGGGCGAGGTTGCTTGATAGAGTGCTGCGATAAAATTTTGGATCACCGCACCAAGCTGCCACAAAAGAGCCGAATTACTCATAGCTTGCGCTATACGATAAATCGCCATAAGCAAGCTAACAAAGTAGAAAGTTGCGCCACTTAGTAGCAGTAAACCACCAACACCACGCTGGATCCGAGAGCGAGTTATTGCCTGTTGTATGTTCATTCGCTTTCCTTGTGAAACACTATCGACTGAAACAATTTGGCTATCGAAACTTAACTGAGATCTCGCTACGCTATCCTGCCCCGGATCCACTCGTGAATCTCGCTTTCAACCCAGCCAACACTCCGACCAATCAGGGGAAATGGTTTTGGGAATCTCCCCTCACCAATGAGCTTGTAGATTGTGGATCGTGCGATGTCAGTCGAGCCGATGACATCCTTCAGACGAATAATCCTCACAAGCAAGAAACACAGAATCATGCGGGCCAATACAATCGTTTTAACGGCACAATGCGCTTGGTCTCAGCGTCGGTTGCGTCGTAATGCTCAATGAGCGCACGCACCACATGATCCAGCGTCCACATCGCTAGAGGAATAGAGGCTCGATCAGCCTCGTACTGGGCGTCTTTGCTAAAGCCTCCCGTACTAACATAGAGGCCTCGATCATCCTTGTGTCGACCGCCCAAAAAGCTGCGAATCTCCTGGCTACCCATCTGCCCTTTACGGTGCTTAACCTCCACGACGATACGTGGGTGCTCGAAACCGAAGCCGTCAGGCGAGGCAACGATGTCCTTGCCTCGATCGGAACCAGGTGGCGAGACTTGAGTCTTGTAGCCCATTGCGCGAAGGATCCCTGCTACTAGCTGCTGCATGTCATCCCAATCCAGCTCGCTCACGCGATCCTTGATGCGTTCTAGTGCCTGAGCTTCAACATCTGCCAGCGGGTCAGCAATGCTTTCCTCGGCCTCATCTTCCTTCTGCGTTACTGGCTTGCCTTTCAACGCCTCAAACACTTCAGCAGCGGCATCGGAAGGTACTTCAAACAAGGTCAATGTCGAACCCAAGCTGTTCTTGGTGCTGGTACCCAAGTTATCCCGGGGCAGCTCTTGTTGCTGCCACTGAACCTTGCGCACCAGAGCCATGCCCTGCTCTGCCCATTCCGGATGATGCTCCGCCTGACCGACCACCTTACCGACAAGATACAAGCGGTTAGCCGGCGAATAAGTAACAACCCAATCACCGACCGCGACCTCGTTGACGAAGCGCCAAACTTGCGAAGCACCGGCAACCACCGAGCCCTTTTTGAGCTGGGGCTCAAGCTCTTGATACTTAGCAGTGAGCTCTTTACGCCCAATACCAGGCGTTGCATGAGGTGCTAACTGACTCCAGCCGACTGCCGCCACTTCACGCTCACGAAAAGCATCGTAAAGGCTTCCAGATTCGCCACGTACCATCCACATTCGGCTCATGCCTTCTCCTGCAGAAGAAAAATCAATCAACCACTTCTGATCTAGGCAGACTCAAAGATACCTCTCGAAAAGCGAGCAGTGCCGCTTCGAGATGCTCAATGATCTCCTGCTGGAGAACATCCGGTGGCGGCAGATCATCAAGGTTGTCCAGGCTGTCGTCCTTGAGCCAGAAGATGTCGAGACTGGCCTTGTCGCGCGCCATTAGTTCTTCGTAGCTGAAGAACTTGAACCGATCAGTAGCCACTCGCTCGTGACGATTTTCCGGGTTGTAGCAGGTGATGAAATCCTGCAAATCGTCCAGCTTGAGCGGGCGCGTCTTCAACGTGAAGTGCTTATTGGTGCGCAAATCGTAGAACCAGATGCCCTTGGTGTGGGTCTGCCCATCCTTGGGCTTGGCGTCGAAAAACACCACATTAGCCTTCACGCCCTGAGCGTAGAAGATGCCGGTGGGCAGGCGCAAAATTGTGTGTACATCGCAGTTCAGCAGAAGCTTGCGCCGAATTTTTTCGCCTGCCCCGCCTTCAAACAGAACGTTATCTGGCAACACCACTGCCGCTTTACCGTCCATCTTAAGCATGCTGACGATATGCTGCAGAAAGTTGAGCTGCTTGTTCGACGTAGTTTCCCAGAAATCCTGCCGCTCGTAGGTAAGCGCTTCCTTATCTTCCTCGCCCTCTTCATTGGTGATGGTCATGCTGCTCTTCTTGCCGAAAGGCGGGTTGGCCAGCACGTAATCAACCTTTCGTTTGGGCTCAGAGATCAGGGCATCGGAACGCTCAACAGAAGGCTCCCCGTCCAGTTCGCCAATGTTGTGCAGGAATAGGTTCATCAAGCACATACGGCGCGTGTTCGGTACGATTTCATTGCCGTGGAAAGTCTGGCCACGCAGGAATTCTTTCTGACGCTTGTCCAACTTGGCGCCCGGGCGCGTCAGCCAGTTGTATGCGCCCAAAAAAAAGCCGCCGGTGCCGCAGGCGGGATCGGCAATGGTCTTCATCGGCTCGGGACGTACACAGGCAACCATAGCGTCGATCAGCACACGTGGCGTGAAATACTGGCCAGCACCGCTCTTGGTGTCTTCGGCGTTTTTCTGCAACAACCCTTCGTACAAATCCCCCTTGGTGTCGGCGTCCAGGCTGATCCAGCTTTCGGCATCAATCAATTGCACCAGGCGTGAAAGTTTTGCCGGGTCCTGAATTTTATTCAGCGCCTTTAAGAAGATAGCGCCCAGCATACCTGGCTCGTTGCCCAGTTTGTGCAGTGTAGCCAGGTAATGAGCCTCCAGCGGCTCGCCGACCTTGGAAGTCAGGCTCGCCCAGTCATAGCCCTTGGGGATGTGGGTGTCGCGGTTGTAAGGCTCCTGCGCATATTCATGCGCCAGCTTTAAAAACAGCAGGTAGGTGAGTTGTTCAAGGTAGTCACCGTAGCCCACGCCGTCGTCGCGCAGGGTGTTACAGAAGTTCCAGACTTTCTGGACAAGGGTACTTGTGTTCATCTCAGGCCTCTAAGAGCTCTTGTATCCACGGATGGGCTTCGCTTCGCTGCCCCCGCAGAAGAAAATGCATATCGCCGCTATAAGGTGAATCACGGTCAATTGCGCGCCGCAGTCGCGCTGCTACCGCCTTGAAGTCGCCCGCACGATTTGGATCTTGTGTGGCCAGATCAAACAAGCGTTTCCCTTCATCCACGTCCGCCATCAACTGAACTGCCGCTGTGTGACGTCGCTTGCATGTCGGCTCGTAGTGCAAGTGATAGATCTCGATCGACTCTTCAGCCCGCCGCCGGGAGGTAGGGTCAGTACTGGTCGCGCATGGTTGACCGTTCTCTTGATGACAGCCGAGCAAACGCCAGTCGGATATTTCACAAGGGTCGAGCAGCATTGGCTGCTCCGCCGCCACTGACCCGGCCGCGTAAACACGCTGCGCTTCATTGACCAAAGGAAAACGATCCGCCTTGCCGCCCGCGGTGCCTCCCTCCTGATCTTTGCGCCGGCTGTTGCAGTAGGTACAGGCATAGCGAAAGTTGCTTTCGTCAAAGGCCAGCCAGCGGTAGCCCGCGTGCGGATTGGTCGCATCACTGACACAATTCTTTGGCCGAAAGTGATCAACGGCGTTGTCCGACCGATCCACGTGCGTTTCGCAGTACCAGCACTTGTCATGTAAAAGGCTGGCTAGCCCATCTTTGAGTTCGCGCCAGACGACACCGTGGTCATTCGGGTCAGCGCCGTTTGCGACAGCCTGCGATGCCTTCTGTGCACGCTGCTTCCAGCCCGTAGGTTTGACCAGCTTTGAGCGGTCCACGTACCTCATGGAGCATCCTCTTTAGAGGCCTCGGGCTTATCAGCCAATAGTTCGGAAATCAAACGCTTGGCCAATGCCTCTCGCTCAGCGCGCGGCATCTGCACTACTTTCCTCGCCAAGGCCGTAGGCTGCTCGGTTTCAAACTGCTGAACAAGCAGCGCATTCCGCAAACGCAGGTAGCGCGAATACTCGTCGTCCGGATGGAAAAAACGGAACCCAAGGCGGTCTAGCTGCGCGTTGATGCGATCCAGATCTTGCTGCTCTTGGTCTGTCAGGGTTTCCTTGGCAGCAAAAGCACGCTGAGTCTCCAACAGCTCTTGTGTTGGCAGATCAAGGGAAGACGCAATGCCAAACATGTCACTGGTGACAATGGCTGCATAGCCCATACCGCGCGGCGCCATTTCCGGATAGCAAGCCACAATCTGACGCTGTCCATCCTTCTTGTTCATCCGCAGAATCTGCACCTGTTCGCGATCCAGTTCTGCAATGGCCAGCGGGTTATGAGTGGTGAGCAGGATATGGCTGGTTTCTTCCTGCTTTGTGCCGCTGGCGATGAACTGCTTCAAGTACGAGATGTAGTCAACACTCCACCTCGGATTCAAATGCGTGTCCGGCTCATCTAGCAGGAAAAGGCTTTCATCCTCAGCGGTAAAGCGGAGCAGGCCCAACACGGTCAGCAATTGCTGCTCACCCTCGCTCAGTTCTCGGAACGTAACGCTGCCATCGTTTTTCTTAAGACGCACACGGATGCGCACCTCCTCGATCAACTCTGAAACGTAGGTGCTCTCCAAGTCTCGGAAAAATTTTGCCGGCTGCTGCTCCCCAACAAGGCGCCGAAGGGCCTCAATATCCTTGACGTACAAATACTGGGCGGTTGCAGAAGCTGAGTGCAACACGGTTACTGGATTGAAGCAGGTGCATCATGCTGCAACGCCACTACTTCTGTCATGACCTCAATCGGGCATTTCCAATTGAAGCGCTTGCG
>NZ_PGLR01000098.1 GCF_002803095.1 Pseudomonas sp. ZH-FAD
AGGCAGCAGCCTCGCGTTTGAACTCGGCGGAAAACGTACGTCGTTGCTTGCTCATCGAACACCTCTTGATGGCGAGGATTTTCGCCTAAATCGGTGTCCGGGATCAGTAGACCACTACATTCCACGAAGTCGGCCATATCCGCAAGAGCAACATCAAGTTCTTTCAGGCCTTTAGCAAGGAGCATGGCTCCTTCGCTCAGTTCCTTCTGAATGCGTTGGATGACGTGTTTATGGAGGGCGCGATGGCAACCTGGAAGAAGATGGCATCCCGGTACTTGCTGGACTCGACCATGGTTCTCATCAACCGAGGTCAATTCCGGGACGGCTCGGCGAGCTTGGGTGAGGCGGTGGCTTGCTACTGTCTCTCCTACTTGACCGCCAAGCGGTGGCCAACAGTGGGCGCTGCTGAAATCCGTATCGAGGCCAACTTGCGCAAGCATCTGGCTGAGCACGCGGACAAAGTGGTTCCTGCGCTACGCAACCTTCTTGATGCTGAGTTTCCGGCTGTTAAGTCCACTGAGGACGGCGCAGCACTTGCCCTCAAGATCATCGATCTACTGAAAATGCTCGCAGAGCAAGAGCAATCCCAGCCTAGTCCGTCTGATGACGAAGACGAAAGCCAGGATGATGCCGAAGGCTCCAGCGCATCTGAACCAGGCCAATCTGACGATGCAAACGAATCCGAATCTGAACCGCAAGGTGACGACAAGGGCGAAGGCAATGTAGAGGAATCCGATCCGCAAAGTGAGGGTATGGGCGACGGCAATGCTGATGAGTCCAGCTCTGATCCGAAAGGTGAAGGGCAGGGCGAAAGCAAAGCTGACGATTCCAAACCTGAGCAAAACGGCGACGGTTCCGGCAAGAGTGAAGGTGGCGCCGATGACTCCGAATCCGATCCGCAAGGTGACGGGAAGGGTAAAGGCAAAGCTGAGCATGCTGGCTCTGAAAGCGACAGCGGCGATGCAGGTGAAGGCAACGGTGCTCAGGATGACAATGGCGCAAGCCAGAGTGGTTCGTGCTCCGAAGCTAACAGCGGCAAGTCGCTACAACAGATGGTCGATGAAATGTTGAAAGAACAACTGGGCAACCAGGAGGTCTTCGACAAGGGCACGGCAATCGAAGAACTGGCAAAGGGCATTAGCTCCGGCGCCAACGAGGCCTATAAAGGTCAGCCAGTCATCGAAGGCTTGGTCTTCGATTTCGCAACAGGTGCAGGTAAGTCCGAAGGCTTTGCTGACGGGATGCCTGTGGTCGAAGCGGACAAGGTGATGGCTAACGTCATTGCCGATGTGACTGGCCGCAAGGCGAACGTGATGGGCAACCGCCTACGCGCACTGCTGGCAAATCGTGAAGAAACCGACGAGTACGACGCCCGTAACGGGCGGCTGTGCGAGCGGAATCTGCATCGGTTTGCGCTGGATGACTCCCGTGTCTTTGCGAAAGCAGAGGAACGTGTTGAGGATACAGCCGCTGTCTCTATCACCGCAGACCTCTCCGGCTCGACCGCGATGTCGCGTGATGGTTCGTCAGTTGCTGAGCAAATTCGCATTGCTCTGACGCTCATCGAGAAAGTTCTGCATGAGGTGGGAACACCTCGCGAAATCCTGGGCTTTGCTCCGAATAGCGGTCAGCTCAACTGCATGGTGAAAACCTTCGGGGATAACCACCGTGTAGCGCTGGATCGCATCGCGGGCATGCACAGGCTTGTTGGCGGCGACTGCACCCCCATTGGGGATGCTGTCCTGCAAGCAGGAGCGCGCCTGATGGGTCATGAAGCGCAGCGCAAGCTGCTATTCGTGATCACTGACGGTTTGCCAGATGATGTTGCGCATGCCCGAGACATGACCAAAACCGTCCTCCAGGGCGGAGTAGAGGTCATCTATCTGGTTATCGGCTCGGCCAAGGCATGCACTTGGCTGCAATCGGCCAACATCAAGTTCGCACATGCAGAAAACGCAGAAGGACTTATCCCCGCCCTGGTTTCCAAGGTGGCTGAGTTCCTAAAGTGAGAAGTGGTA
Source organism: Pseudomonas sp. ZH-FAD (assembly GCF_002803095.1). Classification (GTDB taxonomy): domain Bacteria; phylum Pseudomonadota; class Gammaproteobacteria; order Pseudomonadales; family Pseudomonadaceae; genus Aquipseudomonas. The sequence continues at coordinate 2,019 of NZ_PGLR01000098.1, forward strand.
ACTGATCAAGCCCCCAGTGATGGGGGCTGTTTCTCCCTAGTGGGCTGAAAAAACATTCGGCTCACGCCGGATGTTTCTTGAGTTCATTGCAACTCGACACGTCCGGCTTCCGCCACCGGACGTACAAACCAATTCCCTGTGGCGGCAGGTGAGAGAAAGACCATGACTCAGACCTATGTTTCTAAAGTACGTACCGCTGTAAACGACGACCAAGTTGTTGTGTTCAACCTGATGGTTAGCTGCATGAGTGCCGAACGCCAGTTCGACCTCACCAAGCTGGGCATCGACGTGGACAAGCTGCCTAGCGCATCCCGTAAGCTCGTACAGGAGAGAATCTTTCCGAAGGAGTTTCTGAACAACTACAGCCGTCTCCGCGACCGCGCCAACGCCGTTCTGGACCGTGGCGCTGCCGTTCGGTTGGAAATGGGTGTTGTAAGCAGTCGTACCGAAGCTGTCGCCAAGATCGAAGACCTCGATGCCATCAAGGCTGACTGGGCCGCTCAGATCGAAAAGGACAGCCACCGCTATGCCAGCATCTGCAACGAGCGTATCGCGTTGATCGCCGCTGAGGCGTACAACGAGCAAGTTCCTGCCGATGTGGTAAACACGCTGGTTGATGCACTCCGTAAGCGCCAACCCACCTGGGAGCACTTCGTGAGCCGCATGAACTTCGCTTACTCCCCTGTACCTATCAAGCTGGAACTGGACGAAACCAAGGCCGAATTCGACCCGATTCTGTTCAAGGCTCAGCGCGAAGGTCTGGTTGCATTGCGTGAAGGTGTGTTTGGTGCTCTGGTTCAGTATCTGACCCGTGAGAGCAACGAAATCCTGAAAGTGTTGAATGGTAAGAAGCAGCATCACGGCGTCTACACCATCAACTACCGGACGGTAGCTCGCATCGGGGAAATCACTGAAAAGCTGCACGGTCTTGCCTTCGTTCACCAGCAAGTCGCGCCGTTGGCTTCGGTCATCGACGCTGCGCTGGCCTTCATGCCGAAAAGCGTGGAGAAGGACTTGGGATTGCAGCCGTCGCAGTTCTTCAACCTGATTGCGTGCCTTGAAGCGATGGGCGACCAGCATGAACTGCTGGCACGTCTGCGTGACAAGCAGCCGCTTGTTGAAGTGAGCAACCAACTGCCGCCAGTAATGGTGGCAAACGGGCATGCAGTATCGAACAGCATTGCACAGCAGGCTCTCGCAACCGCGAGAAACAGCCTGGGCGCGGCGCAGCAGACCCCTGTTGTTCTTAGCCCTGCTGTATCCACCGCTCAGGTGGTGGAAGAAGCTGAAATGGAAGCCTCGCAAGAGGTGGAAGTTGAAGCCGAACCAGCTGTTCAAGAGAGCTTCATGGGCCTCGGCTTCATGGGCGCAACCCTGTTCGACTGATCTGTAAACCCTTCAACCCCGTATGGGCACACCACGCCCTACGGGGCAGTGGTGCGCCTTTAAGGAGCACTGCAATGCAAGCACTTGATCTATTCGGCGATGTTGTCGAAACCAAGCAACCAACTAAGCCCAAAGCTCCAGCTGCGCCCAAGCCAAGTGCTGTGGTGAAGCTGAATCGTAGAAAGGCCTGGGGACACGGCGGATACCTCGCCACCCTGGACGACGACGATAGCTTGTCCATTGAAGGTACTGAGTCGTTTACCGAGAACGCGACAATCGAAAGGTTGGAGCAGGCTCTGTTCATGACCCCAGTAATCCGAAATGGCGAATGGGTTGAAGATGGTTCGTTCTACTCGTACCGAATCACAAAGCTCGTTTGCGGGCAGCGTGAGTTCGGCAAGAGAGGTTCGATGTTGCACGACTGCACGTTGTACATGGTTCAGTCCAGCGCCCAGAAAGTGTTGGAAGAAACCTATGACGACACAGGTTCGTGGTTGCCCAAATGGGCCTACTGGTTGTTCTGCTATCGCCTCCGCAAGGCTGACGAGAAGGAAGACCCGTATGAACTGCTCAAAGCCTTCACCGCAGTAATGACGCAACACGACTTCCTCGACGCATCCCGCAAGGGTGAGTCGTTGCGTCGGATCACGAAGCGTCTGCACATGCGGCAAAAACGAGCGGCGGAACGGGCTTCGGCCTCTAACACTGCTCAGGAAGACCTTGATGACGAACTGGAACTGAAAACAGCCTGACTAGGCAAAACCCTGCCTCGCTCGGCGGCAGGGTTAGCGCCACCTACGTGTGTGCGTAAACAAGGCGACCGAGCGCCTATTGGAGATAAAGATGAAAACTCATACCGCTCAAATGAACTTCGCTGAAAAAGCATTCGTAGCTATCTGCGGCCTTGTGTGGCGCTTGCTGCGGCTGCTCGATCCCAAACCGATCCAGCGATACTTTGCGGCGAGAGTCAACGTAACGGGTCAGCCGATTGGCAAGCTTCACTCGCTGAGCATTGCTGACGCTACTGAGCACATTTGCCGGATCAACAACAACCGCATGAAGGAAGGCGAAGGCTTTCTGGCGAAGCGCGGGGACCTGTTGAAGGTTTTCAACCCGGCAAACGGGAAGTTCGTTTATCGCTATGCCCAAGGGGCTGGCGAGCTGCGAATCCGTTACAACGAGCTAGGCCTCGACTACGACGCGAAGTTGGAGTTGGGTGTCCTTAACGACGATGCCGTAGAACTCCAGGTCATGAAGGCGAACACCGCCGACCGTGAGTTCTACTTGATGTACCAGGATCGCTCTGTTTCCAGCCGTCAAAGCCGTGCGCTTGGTTGGTACATGCTCCTGGGAGGCATGTTGATCACGCTGCTCACTTACGCCACTGGCGGTGTCGCGCAGCTGATCAGAACCTTCTTCTAACGTTTGGTGACTCCATAGGCCTCGGCCTGTGGGTGTCACCCCGAAGCCCATTCTTGGAAGTGAGCTTTGGGGTGACACCCACAGAAAGCGAGGCTCCGATGACACCGAATGTAATAGACGTAGATCACTACCGAAGCATCGGTGTGACGTTTCTTCCGACCTTTCAAGGCGGGGCGGTAGGTGTCATTGCACGCTATGACCTCCCCAAGCTGTTCTATCCGTCTTCATTCGGTGAAGCCCAACTCAGGCTGATCCTCGACA
>NZ_PGLR01000099.1 GCF_002803095.1 Pseudomonas sp. ZH-FAD
GCAAGCGCTTCAATTGGAAATGCCCGATTGAGGTCATGACAGAAGTAGTGGCGTTGCAGCATGATGCACCTGCTTCAATCCAGTAACCGTGTTGCACTCAGCTTCTGCAACCGCCCCCTCAAATACAGTGCTGCCTGGAGAGTTGAAGGTCAAAGCGATGAAGTTCGGCCAGCTTTTAATCCTAATCTTGACGATGGAGATAACAACTTTGATCGGGGTCTTATTTCAAATCGTTTTGACATTCTGTCTGAGCTAGACATCAGCTATCGCCGTAGTTATGGGGTGCGAGTCAGCGGCGCCGCATGGTATGACGACGTATATAATCACAGCAACGACAACGACAGTCAGACAAGTAACAACCTTTCAGTAGCTCGCAATCATTTCACAAAGGAAACTGAGCGTCTCCACGGTCGTGATGCTGAACTGCTGGATGCCTTCGCATATGGGAAGGTTGATTTTGACGACATGTCTCTATCTCTGCGTGGAGGGCGTTATAGCCAGATTTACGGTGAGAGCCTATTTTTTGGCGGTAACGGCATCGCAAACGCACAGTCCTCTGTCGATATTATTAAGCTGCTCTCCGTACCAAGTTCAACTTTTAAGGAAATTCTTCGCCCCATAGGCCAAGTCGGCGCGAATCTACTGGTCAATGAAAATCTAACTCTCGGGGCTTATTATCAGTATGAATGGGAGCAGGCGCGTCTGCCTGCAGCAGGCAGCTACTTCAGCTTTGCCGAATTTGTCGATGAGGGTGGTGAACAGTTTTTCATTCCAGGGCTAGCCCTGACCCGCGGCAATGATATTGATGCCCGTGACTCTGGCCAGTTCGGCTTGCAGGCGAAGTTTAAGTATGGCGATTTCGAGTATGGCCTGTATGCAGCTCGTTATCACGACAAGTTCCCGCAGTTCTACCTACGTCCTGGGCAGCAGGACTATGCATTGGTCTATGGCGAGGACATCAAGACCTTCGGTGCGAGCATCAGTACTCTTATCGGCGAAACGAACGTCGCTGCTGAAGTATCAGTGAGACGTGACACGCCGCTTGCAGCAGTGGGGAACGTTGTAGTGGATCTCACCGGTAACGGTGACGGAAGCAGTAATCCACTGTACCCGGTGGGTAATACCTTCCATGCGCAAGTTTCGGCGATCAACGTTCTTCCAGAAAGCGCGCTTTGGGATGGTGCCACGCTGCTTGGTGAAATTGCCTACAACCGCGTTACCAGCGTTGATAAGAACCGCGATCAACTCGATCCCAATGTAACGCGCAATGCGTCGTCGTTGCGCGTTCTATTCCAACCCGAATACTTCCAAGTCTTTCCGGGGGTGGACCTCACTGTCCCGATTGGGCTCGGCTACGGCATAGACGGCAACACTGCACTGCTTGGAACAGGGTTTTCCCCCGAAGGTGGAGGCGATCTGAGCCTCGGCGCGCAGTTTGATTACCGTAAAACTTGGCGCGGCGGCATCACCTTCACCCATTTCTTCGGAAGCGCAGGTGGGATCGTGGATGAGAATGCAGCGCTGTCCGGAGACCAAGTCTTTGCCGATCGCGACTTCATATCGCTGTCGTTGCAAAGAACTTTCTAGCCCCAAGAAGGAATACCGAAATGAACAAGAAAACATTCCTCGCATTCACCATTGCACTTGCCAGTTCGCTTGTAGTGAGCCAGACCCTGGCCGCCGTCAGCGCAGAAGAGGCGGCGAAATTGAGCAGTAGTTTGACACCGCTAGGCGGGGAACGCGCGGGTAATGCAGACGGTAGCATTCCCGCGTGGAGTGGTGGCACCCCACAAGCAGCCTCCAGTGGCCCCAACGATATCCCCAGCGATCTGTTTGCTGGAGATAAGCCGCTGCTGAAAATAACGGCGGCGAACATGGCGAAGTATTCAGACAAGCTTTCAGAAGGCACTCGCGCACTTTTGGAAAAATACCCCGATAGCTTTCACCTGGACGTCTACCCCACTCGACGTACGGCCTCTGCCCCCGAGTATGTATACCAGAACACTGCACGTAACGCGCAGAACTGCAAGCTGGTGCAAGACGGTAAGTCGGTAGAGGGCTGTTTTGGCGGAATTCCCTTCCCGATCCCTCAAAGCGGGCAGGAAGTAATCTGGAACTATCTGTTGCGAGTCGAGCCGGAAGCAATGGAGTACGGCTTCAAAAACATCGTAATTACCAGTGACGGTGAACAGACCCTGGCAACGCGTAACGATAACTATTAGCAGTATCCCTACTACTATAAGAAGGGTTCGCTCGATAACTGGTCGCAAGAGTATTTCCTGCAGAGGTTTAGTACCACTGCGCCGTCTTTCAAATCTGGCGAAACTCTAGTGATCCGGGACAGTGTGAATCTCAAACAAGCACGGCAGGCCTGGCAGTATTTGGTCGGTCAGCGCCGCGTTCGCAGAGCGCCAACTGTTGCCTATGACACCCCTGACTTTGTGGCTTCCGGCGCAAACTACTTCGACGAGGTGCAAGGCTTCTTTGGTATGCCCGACCGCTACGAATGGAAAGTTATTGGTAAGCAGGAAACTTACATTCCATACAATGCGAACGGACAAGTTACCGCTAATGTGGAAGACGCTTTCTCCGCCCACCACCTCAATCCGGACAAGCTGCGCTGGGAGTTGCATCGTACTTGGGTAGTGGAAGCCAATCTGGCAAGCGGCAAGCGACATGCCGTTCCGAAACGCAAGTTCTATTTTGATGAGGACACTTGGCTGCTTACGCTGATGGATGGTTATGACGCCGAAGGTAAGCTTTGGAGAACCTCGCAAGTATTGCCCTTTGTCGTGCCCTCGGTGCCAGCCGTACTGGTTAAACCAGTAGCGGTATACAACCTTCAGGCGGGCACGGTGAGCAATGTGCAAGCACTGAATGGCGAGATCTTCCGAATTGTTCCGTTGAAGCCTGAGTCCTTCTTTACCGGTGATGCCGTGGCTGCCGAAGGCGTTCGCTGACTTATCAAGGAACTGGCCCGTGATACGGGCCAGTGACTCCTGGCTTGAAGGAAAAATATTGATGAACGTCTTGATTTATCGAGGCGGGAAGCGCGCACTTTTCGCCATCGTTCTTGGTCTCTACGCAGCAGCTGGCGTCTTTGCTCAGGAGACGCGTCGCGATTTGCTGGAGATCCCCGCGATAGTTCGCTCAGGTGCCGAAAACTCGGTGATGATGGCGGTTAGTCGCGCCGGAGATCGATTAGTGTCCGTCGGGGAACGGGGCACTGTGTTGCTCTCCGATGATGACGGTTTGTCTTGGCGCCAGGCCCGCGAGGTGCCCGTCAGTGTGGCACTGACGTCGGTTGCTTTCGCTGATCCACGGCAAGGTTGGATAACAGGCCACGGCGGGGTGGTGTTACACACCGCTGACGGTGGTGAGACTTGGCGCAAGCAGCTCGATGGTCGTGTAGCGGCACAACTCGAACTGCAAGCTGCTAAGGCCCAACTTGCAGTTGATCCGCAGGCTGCTGCACCGCGTCTAAAGGCTGCGTATCGGATGGTTGACGATGGTCCGGACAAGCCCTTTCTCGATTTGTACTTCGCGGATACCAAGCATGGCATAGCGGTGGGCGCATACGGCCTTGCAGTAATCACTGACGACGGTGGTGAGACTTGGCGATCCATTGGTGGCCAGATGGACAACCCAGCGGGTATGCATCTGTATGCCATTCTGGCCGACGAGCAAGGTGTGGTGATCACTGGTGAGCAAGGCACCCTGCTGCGCTCAACTGGTCTTGGGCAAGCATTTGAACGGTTAGAAAGCCCCTATACAGGCACCTACTTCGGCGCACTGCGTACAGCCGACGGACGCCTGCTTGCCTTCGGCCTCAGAGGCAACGCCTACGCCCTGGTCGGTACGGACTGGCAGCCATTAAACACTGGTAACAGCACCCTGACTGCGGGTAAACGCCTGCCGGACGGCACGCTGCTGATGGTCGATGAAGGTGGACGGTTGTTGCTCAGCAGTGACAACGGTCAGAGCTTTCGGACACAGGCCCTCAATGAAGTGGATGGTGCTGCAATCACAGACCTGGAGCTGACCCCCAGCGGTGCGCTGGTGGTGACTGGACTGCGCGGTGTGAAGAGGGTTGTCGCCAAGAGCCTGGTTGGAGAAAACAAACAATGAATGCTCACCACACGTTCGCTACCGGTGACGACGAGCTGATGGCTCAGCGTGGTTCCTGGGCTGAGCGCTTGCTCTTCGGCTACCGCTTCGTCTTTATCCTGTTATGCCTACTCGCCACTGGATGGTTGGGTTACAAAGCTTCGGGGCTAAGCTTGAACGCTGCGTTCGAGAAGATGCTGCCTAGCAATCACCCTTACATTGTCAACTACTTGGAGAACCGTTCCCAACTGGCCGGGGCCGGCAATACCCTACGTATTGCGGTCGCCTCCAAAGACGGCAACATATTCGACGCTAAGTATCTCGAAGTCTTGAGGAAGTTGACGGACGAATTGTTCCTCCTCCCTGCTGTCGACCGCCCTTATATGAAGTCGCTGTGGACTCCTGCGGTGCGATGGACTGGGGTAACCGAGGAAGGTTTGGATGGTGGTCCGGTCATTCCTGATGACTATGATGCTTCGCCGGAAAGCCTGGAGCAGGTAAGGCGAAACGTTGAACGCTCCGGTGAGATAGGTCAGTTGGTTGCCGACGATCTTAAATCCAGCATCATCCTGGTGCCGTTGCAGGAGGTACGCGACGCAAAGGCGGCTCCAATCGACTATTTCGAGCTGTCCAGACGATTAGAGGGGCTGCGAGAAAAGTACAGTTCAGCCGGTGTCGACATTCACATCACAGGTTTCGCCAAGCTAGTTTGCGGATTCCACGGTCATCTGGCCACCCATTCCATGAGCATCTGACCACCGATTCCACGCTGATCCGGCCACCCATTCCACGCGCATCCGGCCACTGATTCCACGGCCATCCGGCCAC
>NZ_PGLR01000009.1 GCF_002803095.1 Pseudomonas sp. ZH-FAD
GGATCGTCGCCTTGGTGAGCCATTACCTCACCAACTAGCTAATCCGACCTAGGCTCATCTGATAGCGCAAGGCCCGAAGGTCCCCTGCTTTCTCCCGTAGGACGTATGCGGTATTAGCGCCCGTTTCCGGACGTTATCCCCCACTACCAGGCAGATTCCTAGGCATTACTCACCCGTCCGCCGCTAAATCAAGGAGCAAGCTCCTCTCATCCGCTCGACTTGCATGTGTTAGGCCTGCCGCCAGCGTTCAATCTGAGCCATGATCAAACTCTTCAGTTCAATACTGCTTGGGTTTTGAGAAAACCCTAAACTTGGCTCAGCAATCGCAAATCTCTCTATTACTAAAGAGTTAACTCTCGAATTAACGAGTGTTGCTTTGTGATGCTGATAATCAGTTGACTATCAGTCTTACCTCACAAGCACCCACACGAATTGCTTGATTCAGTTATTAAAGAACAGTTGGTTAAGTCTTTCGCCTCAACCGAGGCCGCGCATTCTACAGCAGCCTTTCTATCTGTCAAGCTGTTTTTCGATTTTGTTTCCGGAGAAACTTCTTTCTACTCAACCACTTGCGCCTTCGATCAGAACTTCTTCTCTCCAGCGGGAGGCGCATTCTACAGCGTTCAAAACCGCTGTCAACCACCTCTTTCAAACCGCTTTCGATCCATTCGACCGAAGCTTCAACAGGATCAAACCACCACCCTGTCGACCGACGCGCATTCTACACGCCAGATCCAGCTCTGCAAGCCCTTCATTCAACTTAACTTATTGATTAACAAGCAGTTTTTGAAGCGCTTCATCGCTGAAGTGGCGCGCATTCTACCGCCAGCAGAATGCGCGTCAAGCTTATATTTCAACTTTCTTCGGATTTTCTCGCCAAAGGACGCCAGCTCGCTGCAACCCACTTGCCACTGCAGAAACACGCATCAGCAGCAGCGCCCCACCGATGAGCGCATAAGCGAGCCACTCACCCAGATCCGCACGCACCACCCAGAGCATATGCAGCAAGGCCAGTAACAGGATGACGTAGACCAGACGGTGCAGAGCCTTCCACTTGCGCCCCAGTCTTCTGACGCTGAAACGATTCGAGGTAACAGCCAATGCCAGCAAGCCAATGAACGCCAGCGCCCCAACGATGATGTAAGGACGCTCGGAAAGATCGCGAAGCACTAGATCCAGACGCAACCCGGCGATAAACAGCATGTAGCCGGACAGGTGCAGCGTTACGTAGGCAAAGCACCATAGACCTAACTGTCGGCGCACGGCGATCCAACCGCTCCAGCGGGTCAACTGCTGCAGCGGTGTCATTGCCAAGGTGATCAACAGAAGGATCAGAGCACCGAGCCCCAGATTATCCACCAGCACCTTACCGGGGTCAGGCCCCAGCAAATTGAAGACGGCGCAGTACAGCCAATACAGCGGCGGTACCAATGCAGCCAGGAATACGCTGACGCGCCAGAGCCTGTAGCGCATCAGTAGTACCTCGACAGATCCATTCCCGCGTAGAGGTCAGCGACCTCCTCATAGCCATTGAACATCCGTGTATCGATCACATTGGGGCTGAACAACCTGCTAGGCAGACGCCGCTCGGTTGCTTGAGACCAGCGCGGATGATCCACCTGCGGGTTGACGTTGGCATAGAAGCCGTATTCGTTCGGTGCAATGCGTTCCCAGGTCGTCTTGGGTGCCTCATCGACCAGACTGATCCGCACGATGGACTTGATACTCTTGAAACCATACTTCCATGGCACCACCAGGCGTAGCGCCGCACCATTCTGGTTAGGCAATACACGCCCATACATCCCCACCGCCATAAAGGCCAACGGATGCATGGCCTCATCCAGCCGTAGCCCCTCGACATAGGGCCAATCGATCAGCGAGAACCCCGAACGCTGGCCCGGCATGCGCTCACGATCGACCAGCGTCTCGAAGCGCACATAGCGAGCCGACGAGGTGGGTTCGACCTGCTTCAGCAGATCAGCCAACGGAAAACCCAGCCAGGGAATGACCATGGACCAGGCCTCGACGCAGCGCAGCCTGTAGATGCGCTCTTCAAATGCATGCGGTTTGACCAGATCCTCGATGGAGTAGCGCCCTGGCTTGCTCACTTCGCCATCGACCATCACCGTCCAGGGCTCGACCTGTAGCTTGCCGGCATTGGCTGCCGGATCACCCTTGCCTGTGCCGAACTCATAGAAGTTGTTGTAATGCGTGGCGTCCCTGAAAGGCGTGATGCTTTCACCTTCAGCGGTTATCGCCTGCCAGCGCGCTGCTGCCAACTTCTCTTGAAACCAGCCCGGAGGCTTCGACGGCTCGACATCCGCGTAGACACCTGCAGCGTAAGCACTGGCCAGCCCCGGCATGGCAGCCATGGCCGCCAATGCCAGCGAGCCCTGCATTAGCTTGCGGCGGGAGAGATAAACCGACTCGGGGGTGACCTCGGACTCCAGAGCCCGAAAGGAAGGGGGAACTCGGATGAGCATGGCGACTCCGCGACTACAGTTCTAGAAGCGAACTGTAGACCACGGAACGCGGAAGAAATTACAGCATCACGCCGATTTACGACGGCGTAATTGCAACAGGTACTGAATAGGCCCAGAAAACGCGTAGGCAAGGAAGATCAGCAGCAGGATACGGGGCGGATCGCTGAATACCACCGCAAACCCCAGCACAACGGCAAGAATGGCCACGAACGGCACGCGCCCCTTCAGATCCAGATCCTTGAAGCTGTAGTACTTGATATTGCTGACCATCAGGCAGCCAGCAGCGGCAACGAGCAGCGCCACAGCGAAGGACATGTTGGAGCCCTTGATGCCGAAATCGCTGAATGCCCACACCGTACCGGCAACCACGCCCGCCGCAGCCGGACTGGCCAGGCCGATGAAGTAGCGCTTGTCGACGCTACCGATCTGCGTATTGAAGCGCGCCAGACGCAATGCAGCGCCAGCGACATAGATGAAGGCGACCATCCAGCCCACCTTGCCCATGCTGCCCAGCGCCCATTCGAATGCGAGCAACGCCGGCGCCACACCGAAAGCGACCATATCGGAAAGCGAGTCATACTCGGCACCGAATGCACTTTGCGTATTGGTCAGGCGTGCTACGCGACCGTCCAGACCGTCGAGCACCATGGCGACAAATACTGCGGCGGCGGCCACGTAGAAGTTGCCATTCATCGCATTGATGATGGAATAGAAACCGGCGAACAGGTTGGCCGTGGTGAACAGATTGGGCAGCAAGTAGATACCACGGTGACGCACCTTGCGCCCTTCCGCGTCCTGCCCTTCCTCTATGTGCTCGTCGATCGGCAGCAGGCTTTCCAGATTGTCGCCAGCCGGCTTTTGATCCTCGGGACCTTCACTCATGAACAGCACCTTGCAACGGGTTTGACGAATTTCGACCGGGACGACTGAACTCAGTTCGCCACTCAGCGAGCTGGCTTTATACCAGAAGCCTCGCCGCAGAATGAAAAAACGCGGCATAAAGCCGCGTTCTTTCGCACATCGCAGACCTTAGTTCTTGGCCTTGTCGACGATCTTGTTGGCAGCGATCCACGGCATCATCGAGCGCAGCTGCTCACCGATCACTTCGATACCATGAGCGGCATTGTTACGACGCTTGGCAGTCATCGACGGGTAGCCAGTGGCGCCTTCGCTGATGAACATCTTGGCGTACTCGCCGTCCTGGATGCGCTTGAGGGCGTTGCGCATCGCCTGACGGGATTCGGCGTTGATCACTTCCGGACCGGTCACGTACTCGCCGTACTCGGCGTTGTTTGAGATCGAGTAGTTCATGTTGGCGATGCCGCCTTCGTACATGAGGTCAACGATCAGTTTCAGTTCGTGCAGGCACTCGAAGTAGGCCATTTCCGGCGCGTAGCCAGCTTCGACCAGGGTTTCGAAACCGGCCTTGACCAGCTCGACGGTACCGCCGCAGAGAACAGCCTGCTCACCGAACAGGTCGGTTTCGGTCTCGTCCTTGAAGGTGGTTTCGATGATACCGGTACGACCACCGCCAACGCCCGAGGCATAGGACAGCGCGACGTTCTTGGCATTGCCGGAGGCGTCCTGGTAAACCGCGATCAGGTCAGGGATACCGCCGCCTTTGACGAACTCGGTGCGAACGGTGTGGCCCGGAGCCTTCGGCGCGATCATGATCACGTCGAGGTCGGCACGCGGTACGACCTGGTTGTAATGAATGGCGAAGCCGTGGGAGAAGGCCAGGGTGGCGCCCTTCTTGATGTTCGGCTCGATCTCGTTCTTGTACAGCTGGCCCTGGAATTCGTCCGGGGTCAGGATCATGACCAGGTCAGCGGCAGCGACGGCAGAAGCCACGTCGGTCACTTTCAGGCCATGAGCCTCGGCCTTGGCAACGGTAGCGGAGCCTTTGCGCAGGCCGATGGTGACGTCAACGCCGGAATCTTTCAGGTTGCAGGCCTGGGCGTGGCCCTGGGAGCCGTAACCGATGATGGCGACTTTCTTGCCCTGGATGATGGAGAGGTCGCAATCTTTGTCGTAATAAACTTTCATGTTCTTGGCTCTTTTGAATCGAAAGGGATGGGGTGCGAGGCACCGCGACGAAGACACCTTAAGTGATCCGCACCATTGCGTAAAATGATATATTTGCAACACAACATGCCGATATATGAAACATAAATGGACAACCATTCCCTCCGCCTTTTTCTCTCTCTGGCTGACAATCTGCATTTCGGTCGCACCAGCCGCGAGCAGCACGTCAGCCCGTCCGCCCTTAGCCGCAGCATCAAGCAGCTCGAGGACGAACTGGGCGCCGCGCTGTTCGTGCGCGACAACCGCTCGGTGCGCCTGACCCGAGAAGGCCAGCAGTTTCGCGAGTATGCGAGCGAGGTCATCAATGGTTGGCAAGCGATTCGCCAGACCTTCATGCAGGATCAGCTGAATCTGCATGGCGAGCTGTCGCTGTATTGCTCGGTCACCGCGAGCTACAGCTTCCTCTATGACATTCTCAGCAGCTTTCGCCAGGACTATCCACGCATCGAAATGAAACTGCATACCGGCGATCCGGCCAAGGCCGTCGAGCGTGTGCAGCAGGGACTGGAGGACCTGGCCATCGGCGCCCTTCCCGACAGCTTGCCGAGCGGAGTGGAGTTTCAGTCGATCACGCGCTCGGAATTGCGCTTTATCGGTCCGCAGACACCACAACTGCTGAATGACGATCAACTGCAGCACCCGACCACCGAGAGCTGGAAGGACGTGCCGATGATTCTCTCCGAGGAAGGCCTGGCCCGGACACGCACCGATCGCTGGCTGAAAAGCCACAACATCAAGCCGCGCATCTATGCCCAGGTCAGCGGTAACGAAGCGATCGTCAGCATGGTCAGTCTGGGCTTCGGTATCGGGGTGGTACCGCAGATCGTGCTGGACAACAGCCCGCTGACTGCCCGCATCCGTATCTACGATATCCAGCCACCGCTCACCGCTTATGACATTGGCCTGTTCGCACTGGAAAAGCGCCTCAAGGATCCGCTGATCGCCGCCTTCTGGAATCGCCAGCGCTGAATGCCAGGCAATAAAAAGCCCCGCACCAGGCGGGGCTCTTTTTACCATGACGATTAGATACTCAGTACCTTGTCGCCGCGAGCGATGCCCGTGACACCACTGCGCACCGTTTCCAGGATCGATGCAGTACCGACAGCCTGAATGAAGCTGTCCAGTTTGTCGCTGGTACCGGTCAGCTGCACGGTGTAGACGCTGCTGGTCACATCCACGATCTGGCCGCGGAAGATGTCAGTAGTACGCTTGACCTCGGCACGCTGGGCGCCGGTGGCCTTGATCTTCACCAGCATCAGCTCGCGCTCGATGTGGGCGCTTTCCGACAGATTGACCAGCTTGACCACCTCGACCAGCTTGTTGAGGTTCTTGGTGATCTGCTCGATCACCTCATCCTGACCAACGGTGGTGAGGGTCAGACGCGACAGCGTCGGATCCTCGGTTGGCGCAACAGTGAGGCTTTCGATGTTGTAGTTACGCTGGGAGAACAGACCAACCACGCGCGACAGTGCGCCCGGCTCGTTTTCCAGCAGCAGGGAAATGATGTGTCGCATCTCAGGTCCGCTCCGTCTTGCTCAGCCACATGTCACGCATCGCACCGTCTCTGATCTGCATCGGATAGACGTGCTCGCTGGAATCCACCGCGATGTCGAGGAACACCAGGCGATTCTTCAGAGCGAAGGCTTCCTCCAGCTTGGGCTTGAGGTCCTTCAGCGAGGTGATGCGCATGCCGACATGGCCATAGGCCTCGGCCAGTTTGACGAAGTCCGGCAGCGACTCCATGTAGGAGTGCGAATAACGGCTGTTGTACTGCATGTCCTGCCATTGGCGAACCATGCCGAGGGTGCCGTTGTTCAGGTTGACGATCTTCACCGGCAGGTCGTACTGCAGGCAGGTCGACAGCTCCTGGATGTTCATCTGGATACTGCCCTCGCCGGTGACGCACGCCACGTCGGCATCCGGGAAGTTCAGCTTGATGCCCATCGCAGCCGGGAAACCGAAGCCCATGGTGCCCAGGCCGCCGGAGTTGATCCAGCGGTTGGGCTTGTTGAAACGGTAATACTGCGCAGCGAACATCTGGTGCTGACCGACATCGGAGGTGATGAAGGCATCGCCCTTGGTCACATCACACAGAGTTTCGATCACGGTCTGCGGCTTGATGATCGAACCGTCGCCCTCGTTGTAAGGGAACAGACGGCCGCTACCACGCCACTCTTCGATCTGCTTCCACCAACTGGCAACGGTGTCCTTGTTCGGGGTTTCGCCGATTTCCTTGAGGATGGCGACCATCTCGGTCAGCACGCTGTCCACCGGGCCGACGATCGGGATGTCAGCCTTGATGGTCTTGGAGATCGAAGCCGGGTCGATGTCGATATGGATGATCTTGGCGTTCGGGCAGAACTTGGCCGCGCCGTTGATCACGCGGTCATCGAAGCGCGCACCGACCGCCAGGATCACGTCGGCATGGTGCATCGCCAGGTTGGCGGTGTAGCTGCCGTGCATACCGAGCATGCCGATGAACTGGCGATCGGTACCCGGATAGCCACCGAGGCCCATCAGGGTGTTGGTCACCGGCAGGTTGAGCATCTGCGCCAGCTCTGTCAGCGGCGCGGAAGCGCCGCCCATGATCACGCCACCGCCGGAGTACATGACCGGACGCTTGGCGGCCAGGAGCATCTCGGCAGCCTTGCGGATCTGGCCGGAGTGGCCACGCACCGCCGGGCTGTAGGAACGCAGCTTGACCTTCTTCGGATAGACGTACTCGAACTTCTGGGTGGGATCACCCATGTCCTTCGGAATGTCGACCACGACCGGACCGGGACGACCGGATTCGGCGAGGTAGAACGCCTTCTTCAGCACTTCGGGGATTTCCGACGGGTGCTTGATGATGAAGCTGTGCTTCACGATCGGACGGGAAATACCGACCATGTCGGTTTCCTGGAAGGCATCGGTACCGACCATGGCACTCGGCACCTGGCCGGAGATCACCACCATCGGAATGGAGTCCATGTAGGCGGTGGCAATACCGGTGATGGCATTGGTCGCGCCGGGGCCCGAGGTCACCAGCACCACACCGGCCTTGCCGGTGGCGCGGGCATAGCCGTCAGCCATATGGGTCGCTGCCTGTTCGTGACGGACCAGGATGTGGGTCACTTCCGGTTCTTTGAACAGGGCATCGTAAATATGCAGGAGAGCACCACCAGGGTACCCATAGATATGCTTAACGCCTTCGTCACGCAGGAAGCGGACGACCATTTCAGCGCCGGATAAAAGCTCCACGTTGTTCACCTCTTGAACGCCAGTATGCCACCCGACAACGGGTAGCCCTAAGTAGGTCTTACTGTCAGCGGACACGCACGACGGTGATCGTGGATTCGGAACATCAGCTTGACGAGTAACGGAGCAGCCCATGGTCTTGCGGGGCCGACCCTCCCAGCGCGAGGTAACGCGTTGCGGGTGTCACGGTTCGGCGCGGGTAGCACCTCTTTTCCCCGAGCTGGAGGACGCTTGCGGCGGACTCCACTACGGGGGAAGGCTGGATTGTTCGGGTTCGACGAGGGCAAGTCAAGAGATGGCTAACCTATTATTCAACCTGCTGCTGTGACGCAGCGCAGGATGAAGATTGCCGGCTTTTGGTTATAGTAACCATCAGCACCGCCGCTCTCGATAAAGGAAACAGCATGCGCCACATGATTCTTACTGGCACCTTGATGCTCGCTTTGAGCACATCCGCCATGGCCAGCCAGGTTTACAAGTGGGTAGATGAAAAAGGCGTGACCCACTTCGGCGCGCAACCTCCGCAGGGCCAAGAAGCCACGACCATCAATACTGCCGCCCCGCCTCCACGACCTGCGCCAAGTGAGCCGGCGCCCAGTTTCGATGAACAACTCGACCCTGAGCAGGCGGCCATCGACAAGAAGGTCAAGGAAGATGTGGCGAAGCAGGAAGCCGAGCGCAAGCAATACTGCGAGACAGCACGCACTAACTTGGCTCAGTTGGAAAACAACCCACGCGTCAGGATTGAAGACGGTGGCGAGTTGCGCCGTATTGGCGAGGATGAACGTCAGGAGCGCATCGCGGAACTGAAGAAGTCCATCACAGAAAGCTGCAAATAATGAACTACGCGCACGCCCTCAAGGCGTGCGCGTAAGCAGGCGGTCGAACTCGCCAAGCAGTTCGAGCAGCCGACGCGCAACGCCCGGCTGCTGCTGATAGACCATCTCTGCCATCGCCTGAATGCCCGATACCGAGGGCAATGCTGCACCGGTTTCCAGCAGAACCTTCATACGCGGCAGAAAAATCCACTGCAGCCATTGCTCGAACGCCAACGTGTCGACACAGAATGGCTCCGGGCTGGCCAGGGCCTCGGCGCTCGGCGCCTCCTCCTGCCACCAACCCTGCACACGCAACTCACGCTCGATCAGCAGCAGGTGTTCGGCCAGTGCGCTTGCACGAGCATCCATCAGAGATTGACTCGTGCGCGTTCACGGGCCTGGGCCGCACCAGCGGGATCACCCTGGCGCTCGCGGGCGCGGGCAATCAGATCCCACAGGCTGGCCTGCAGCGCCGGACGACCACTGGCTTGAGTCAGACCACGACGGGCCAGTTGCTCGGCCTGCGCTGCATCGCCCTGAGCCATACGAACCTCGGCAAGACGGTAGAGCACCTGCGGCTCACGCGGCGCGATGCGCTGGGCACGTTCCAGACTGGAGGCCGCGCCATTCAGATCGCCACCGCCCTGCTGCTGTTGAGCAGTGGTCAGCAGCGCGAGAACCGGACCATCCAGTTGCTCGTCAGCAGCCAGGCCGCCACCGCTGGGAATGCCGCTAGGCATGCTCGGTGCCGAGGTGCCGAAGCTGTCTTGGCTCGGCGCAGAAGGCTGGCTGCTCACGGGCGGATCGAAGGTCAGGCCGCCACTGGAGGTGATCGGCTGCGAGTCTGTCTGCAATGGCGTCGAGACGGCACCTTGCGGCACCATCACAACGACACCGGAGTCCTCCTCGATACGCTGCGGCGCAGCCGCAGGACCCGGGCCAGTCGCTGGACCAGACCCGCCGGATGATAGCGGAGAACCGGCGTCGATCACCGGAATCGAACCCTGCGGTACCGTGCTGCAACCAGTCAACATCGCCGTTGCCAGCATAGTGGCAAGCCACTTCTTGTTCACATCCAATCCTCTCAGGTAACACCGAATCACTCGATCCGGCCGTTATTCCAACCAGCCTCGCACCCAGTCCATTACAGAATCGACTGGTGCCTGGATACCGCACGCGGAACCGGCGGCAGGTTCACTGCCGCGAATATAAGGCATCTGTACCGCATTCGGGCAGCCCGAAGCCGAACCCAGACCAGTCTGACGATCCACCCAGGCCTGGGTGACGTTGTCCGGCATCGGCATATCCAGCGGCAGCGGATCCGCCTTGCGCATGAACCCGGTCCAGACCTGCAGTGCACCGGTCGCACCGGTCAGCGGGGTCGGGCCGTTGTCGTCACGCCCCAGCCACACCACCGACAGCAGATCCTGACTGAAGCCAGCGAACCAGCTGTCACGCGAGTCGTTACTGGTACCGGTCTTGCCCGCCAGATTCAGTGAGCTGGGCAGTTGGCTGTAAACCGAGCGACCAGTGCCTTCACGCATGGTGCGCTGCATGGCGTTTTGCACCAGATAGATGGCACCCGGATCGAAGCGCTGCTGGATCTGGAATGGATAACGACCGAGCGGCTCGCCATCGGCGGTCAGCACGCTGCGAATGCCGCGCAAGGGCGTATTGAAGCCACCGTTGGCCAGGGTCTGGTACATGCCCGCCACTTCCATCGGCGTCAAAGCCCCAGCACCGAGCAGCATCGACGGATAGGCCGGCCACTTGCGCTCCACGCCCAATCGCTCGAGCGTCTTGAGCACATTGGGTACGCCGATCTCCAGGCCGAGCTTGGCCGTGGACAGGTTGTAGGACTGCGCCAGCCCCTGATACAGGTAGATGGTGCCATGAGCCTTGCGATCGTAATTCTGCGGCGTCCAGACCTGGCCATCCTGACCCTTGATGGAAAACGCTTCGTCCTCCAGCCAACTGGTCAGGGTGTACTGACTCGGACGCTCCAACGCAGACAGATAAATAGCCGGTTTGATCAGCGAACCGATCGGCCGCACGGCATCCAACGCCCGATTGAAACCGGCAAACCGCGGCTGGCGGCTGCCAATCAATGCCTGAATTTCCCCGGTTTCGGGGTTGGTCACCACCATACCGGCCTGCACTTCATCCACACCCTTGCGCCCGGCCAGGCGCTTGAGCGTCTCGGCCAGCGCCTCTTCGGCCTTGAGCTGCAGAATTGGATCGAAGCTGGTGAAGATGCGCAGGCCTTCTTCGGTCAGATCCTGCTCACGGTAGTCTTCACGCAGCTGACGCTTGACCAGATCGAGGAAGGCCGGGAAAGAGCTGTCAGCCATGCTGCCGCGCGCGCTCACGCCAAGCGGCTTCTGTTTGGCTGCCGCGGCTTCCTCGGGGGTGATCGAGCCTTGCTCAGCAAGCAGATCGAGCACCAGATTGCGGCGCGCCAGCGCACGCTCGGGATTGCGCCGCGGGTTGAAGTAGGTGGGGCCTTTGACCATACCCACCAGCAACGCGACCTGCTCCAGCTTCAGTTCGGAAACCGGCTGACTGAAGAAGTACTGGCTGGCCAGACCGAAACCATGCACCGCGCGTTGACCGTCCTGACCGAGGAACACCTCGTTCATATAGGCCTCGAGAATCTCGCGCTTGTCGTAGTGCAGCTCGAGCAGCACCGCCATCATCGCTTCGGTGGCTTTACGCACCAGGGTGCGCTCGTTGGTCAGGTAGAAATTCTTCACCAACTGCTGGGTCAGGGTACTGCCGCCCTGCACCAGGCGCCCGGACGTGGCGTTGATCCACATGGCGCGGGCGATGCCCTTGGGCGACACGCCGAAGTGATCGAAATAGTCGCGATCCTCGACCGCCACCAGCGCATCGATCAGATAGGCCGGCACCTGATCCAGCTTGATCAGGATGCGATCTTCCTGATGCGCCGGGTAAAGCCCGCCAATCAGCATCGGCTCGAGTCGGGCTACCGCCAGGTTGCCGCCATTGGCCTGGGTCAGACCGGCGACGTAATCGCCAGAGAAGCGCACGCGCACCTTCTGTGACGGTTCGGCACCTTCATAGAACTGAAAGCCGCGACTGTGTAGTTCGATGTTGTTACCGGCCACCGACACTGCGCCCGGCCCGTTGACCGTGCTCTCGCGGCGGTAGCCCAGCGCATCGAGCTCACGCAGGAAATCGTCCTTGGCCAGCTTCTGCCCGACGAAAAGTTCGAGCGGCCTGGCGTAGACCTTCGCGGGCACCGTCCAGCGCTTGCCGGAAAACTTTTCCTGCACCACGGCATCGAGATAAACGGCAAAGCCGGCAAGGATCACCAGACCAACCAGACCGAGCTTGAGGCCCCAGGAAAACCAGGGACGCATACCGGACGAGCGGGATTTTTTGTTTGAGCGGGGGGAGCGTTTTCGAGTCATGGCGGGATTATACGCACTTTACATAGGGGCCAGCAGGCCGCCTGGATGGTTTGCAGAGCAGCTCACAGCGGCCATAATGCCCAGCTCGAACAGCGTCTAGAACAAGGATCGAACGTGAGCCAAGCCCTGATTGCCGCATTGCAGAACCCGGCCCTGTATCCGCATCCTGTGGATGGGTTTCAGGTCATTGAGACCCACATTTCCTGGGTTTTGCTCACTGGCCCCTACGCCTACAAGATCAAAAAACCGGTCAATTTCGGGTTTCTCGACTTCACCGAGCTCGATGCGCGCCGTCATTTCTGCGAAGAAGAGCTGCGCCTCAACCAGCGCCTGACCCAGGATTTGTATCTGGACGTGTTGCCGATCGGCGGTAGTGAAGACGCGCCCAGTCTCGACGGCAGCACACCAGCCATCGAATACGCGCTGAAAATGCGCCAGTTCCCGCAGGAGCAACTGCTCAGCGCCATCCAGGCACGTGGCGAACTGAACGACGCCCATATCGACGCCCTGGCCGAGCAGATCGCCACCTTTCATCTGAACGCACCGAACGTGCCGCAGGAACATCCGCTGGGTAGCGCAGAAGCGGTAATGGTTCCGGTGCAGCAGAATTTCGACCAGATTCGCCCGATGCTCAGCGAGCAGGCAGACCTGCAGCAACTCGATGCCCTCGAGGCCTGGGCCCAGTCCAGCTACGAACGCCTGCAACCACTGCTGAGCGAACGCAAGGCACAGGGGTTCATCCGCGAATGCCACGGTGATATTCACCTGGGCAACGCCGCCCAGATCGACGGTCGAGTGGTGCTGTTCGACTGCATCGAGTTCAACGAACCCTTCCGCTTTACCGACGTCACCGCCGATATCGCCTTCCTGGCCATGGACCTCGAAGACCGTGGCCTCAAGTGCCTGGCACGCCGCTTTATCAGCGGCTGGCTGGAGCGCACTGGCGATTATGCAGCCCTGCAACTGCTGAACTTCTACAAGGCCTACCGCGCCATGGTGCGCGGCAAGGTCGCGCTGTTTCGCCTGGGGCAAGAGGAGAGTTCGGTACAACGGGCGGTCATCCTGCGCCAGTACCGCGCTTATGCTGCACTGGCGGAAAGCTACAGCGCCATTCCATCACCTTTCCTGGCCATCACCCATGGCGTCTCGGCAGTCGGCAAGAGCCACGTAGCCATGCGCCTGGTGGAAGCACTGGGCACCATCCGCCTGCGCTCCGACATCGAGCGCAAGCGCCTATTCGGCGAGCAAAGCGCCGAAGCCAAGGATCAGCTGGCCGCCGGTATCTACAGCACCGACGCCAGCCAGGCGACCTACCAGCGTCTGCACCAGCTGGCGCGCGAGGTCCTGCAGGCCGGCTTCCCGGTGGTGATCGATGCGACTTATCTCAAGGCCGCGCAGCGTCAGGCAGCCAGCGAAGTCGCCGAACAGACCGGTGTGCCATTCCTGATCCTGGACTGTCAGGCTCCGGAAGCCGTGATCGCCAGTTGGCTGGAGCAGCGCCAGCGTGAAGGCCGGGATCCGTCGGATGCGACGCTGGAAGTGGTACAGAGCCAGCAGGCCAGTCGCGAACCACTCGATGCCGATGAGCAGAGCCATAGCAAGCGCGTCGACACGCATGACAGCGCAAGCCTGGATAGCCTGGTAGAGCGCATTCGCCAGCGCCTGCCTGGAATCTGAACCTAACTCTGCGCCGCTCGCCTCCCACCTGCCGGGCAAACCCCGGCAGGACTTCTATACTGCCGGTGAAGCCATCACCGGTATCCGCCATGAGTCAGCCACGCCAGCTTGATCATCCGCTCTACCACCTGCTGCACAACGACGATGTGAAAGGCTTCAATGCGCAGAAGCCGAAAGGTGTGGAGGTCGATCTGTCCGGTGGCGACTTTCGCGGGCTCGACCTACGCAACATGGACACCGACGCCGTCAATTTCAACGACGCGTATTTTCGCGGAGCGGACCTGCGCGGCCTGGATTTTCGCAATGCCCAGATCGAAGGGGCCAGCCTGGCCCACGCGCAGATTTCTGGCGCTTACTTTCCAGCCGAACTGACCGCCGACGAGATTCTCATGTCGGTCAACTTCGGCACTCGCCTGCGCTATCGCACCAAGTAGCGCACTTCGAACGCCGACGCGAAGCACCCAGGCCATTGGCCGCTACACTTCTTGGCAGGCACGCCAACGTGAACCTTTCACCCGCACGCATGGAGGCCCGATGAACGACGAACTGCAACACTTGAAGAACCTGGGCAAGACCTCGGCGCAGTGGCTGCACGCCGTAGGGATTCACAGCGCCAACGACCTGCGCCGCTACGGCGCTGTCGGAGCCTATCGCGCGGTAAGGGCGCGCGGCTTTCGTGCATCCAAGGTGCTGCTTTACGCCATCGAGGGCGCTCTGCTCAATGTGCATTGGAGTGAGCTCCCCCCCGCACACAAGGCCGAACTGAACGGCAAGCTGGACGAAGCCCAGAGCCACAACAAGAGCTAGCTCACAACACCAGTGCAAGGTGATTTACTCGAAGAGCCGCACAGCCTATTGTTTCAGGGACCTTCGTGTGGTCAGCCAGTCCAGCCAGTTCAAGGAATTACGGTTATGTATTTACTCGGGGAGCAACCGGCCTACGCCGATCAGTTGATCAATCGCCTGCAGAGTATCCCCACTCAGCTGCTGGAAGGGCTGCAACCCGCGGGTGAGCCACTGCGTCTGGAGCGTGTCGATGATCTGGCTCAGGTACTGCCTGGCAACCAGCTATTCATCATCGAGAACGGCCTGTTGCATGCGCTGGTCGATGAGCGCCCATTGTTCTATCTGCAAGAGGGCGATCTGGTCGGCCTGCGCCAGGGCATCGACCTCCCCTCCTGCCGTTACAGCAGCGAAGAACCCATCAGCCTGATTCCCTACTCGCGCAGCGAAACGTTCCAGCACATCTATGCCAGCGAGCAGCGCCAGGAACAGTTCATTCAATATCTGATCGGCCATACCGCCCTACTGTCCGACGCACTGGCACGCCTGAAACAGCCGGAGATCCGTCCGGCGACGGGCTTCCAGCATTTTGCTGCCGGCGAGGAGCTGATTCATCAGGGCGATGAAGCTGACCACGTGTTCATCATCATCGAGGGCCACGCCGAGGCTTACGTCGACGGGCAGAAGGTCGGCGATGTGCAAAAGGACGAGATCTTCGGCGCCATGGCGGTATTCACTCGCGAGAAGCGCAGCGCCACGGTTGTCGCCAGCGAACCCTGCACGGTAATGGTGATTCCCAAGGAGCAATTCCTCAGCCTGATGCAAAGCAACCCGCGCATCGCTCACAGCCTGATCGAGAGCATGGCCCGACGCATCGACCTGCTGAACAAGGAAGTCACTCAGCTGCGCTTGCCTGGGGAATCCTGAGTCTCCATCCCACATCAGTGAACCCCGGCCCCGTGCCGGGTTTTTGCATTCATGAGGCCGGCAAAACTTTCTGAGAAAAATTCTCAAAAGGGCGTTGACTATGTAATGAGAATTGTTATTATTATCTCAACTGATCGCGAGATCAGCCGATAAGCTAAAGAGACCATTCAGTCGGACTCTTCAGATTATCTCCTCATCAGGCTAATCACGGTTATTGACCCGGCTCTTGCCGGGTCTTTTTTTGCCTGGACAAAAGTGCGCCGTGCCATCTCCGCACGAAGCCCTGAGCGGGCTCTAGTCGTCGACCTGTGCCAGCCAGTCCGGCAAATTGAAATGCAGGCTGATGCGCGCGATCAGCCCGTGCTGGATCTCGAAGAAGGCGCCGACGCGCATCTCGTAACGCTGCCCGCAGGCCTCCGGCAGGCCATCATCGGTAGCCAGGTACTCGCCGATAACGCGGTACTCGCAGGCCGCATGTCGCCCCTGTGGCTCGACCAGGATCACCAGCGACTCGATCATCTCGCGATAGCAATGCAGCTGCCGCTCCAGAAAAGCCGCGAATGCATCGCGCCCGTGCTCGGTAAAACCCTGATTGGGCTGCAGAATCAGCTCGTCGCTGACCAGTGCCAGACAGGCGCGGATATCCCGATCATTGAGGGCGTTGAAATAACCTTGCAGCAGGTCGCGAACATCTGTGGACATAGGCCAGGCTCCGAATCGGCAAAGCGCCGAGGATACCTTGCAGGTGGCCCACGAAAGGCGGCTAGGGTCGCAGTTTGGCGCAGTGGTCCTGCTCCGGCTGCGCTGCCGTGAACCAGACGTAATCGGCCATGGAGGCGTCCACCGCACGGCCGACTTCGGCCAATATCAGTACTGCGTTGCCAGCCTGCGCGCTGAGGTCCGCCAGATGCAGTGGAACGCCGAGGTCCTTGCGTACATGGAAGGCTCCAGCCAGCAGCACGCTGGGCTGCGGCGCCGCCAGCAATGCCTCGGCCATGCGCCGATCACGATGTTGCTGCACAGCAAGCATCGCCGGCAACTGGCTGTCCGGCAGCAGGCCGCAGTGCGATTCACGGATATCGGCCAGCAAACGCTCCTGCACCTCGGCTGCACCAGAGCGCTCACCCCCGAGCACAGGGCGCTGGCGATAGATCTGCATGATCTCGGCACGATCCAGATTGGCCGCAAGCAAGGGATAGGGCTGACGCAGTTGATGCATCACCAGCGGCCCGTAAAGCGACCAATCCCATCCAGGTTGCCAGGCCAGGGTATCGAACGGATCGGTAATCGCCTGCCCCGCGCGCGCAGTTGTCCGGGCCTGATCGACCTTGTTCTGCTGATCAGGGTTGAGCATCTCCATCAACACGCTGCCCTGCGGGCGCAGCCTGGATAGCTCGCGCAACAGCCAGAGCTGCAGGGCATGGTGATCAGGATTGTCGTGCTGCTCACCGACCAGTACCCGCTCGGCCCGTGCCAGGCGATCCAGCAGTTGCTCAGGGTCGATAGTGCGTCCGTTGGCCAGATCGACAATACGCCCCAGATCAGCATGCTCATGCCCCAGCGGAGCAAGCGGTGCCGGCGGCGGCAGCATCGGTCGGCCCTGGCAGGCAGCCAGCAGCATCAGACAGCTCAGCAGTACAGCTCGCATCGAGGGCTCCAACATTCAGCGTGCGACGATCAGCGGGTGGCCGCGTTCGGGATGAGTCTGCACCAGCACTTCCAGACCGAACACGGCCTGCAGGGGCTCGGCCCGCAATACTTCGGCAGGCGTACCCAGCGCATGCGCCCGGCCCTGCTCCAGCAACAACAGGCGATCACAGTAACGCGCAGCCAGATTGAGGTCATGGAGGATCACCAGCACCGCCGCGCCGGATTCGGCCAAACGACGAACCGCCTGCAGGCAGGTGTGCTGATGCAGCGGATCGAGCATCGAGGTCGGCTCATCGAGCAGCAGGATCTGCCCTTCGCCTCCCGGCCACAGCTGCGCCAGCACCCGCGCCAGGTGCACTCGCTGGCGCTCCCCGCCGGACAACGCCAGGTAGCTGCGACCCGTCAGGTGAACGGCATCGGCTGCCTGCAGCGCCTGCTGGACGATCTGCGCATCGCGCACGCGACCGCTGTCATGGGGCAGACGGCCCATGGCGACCACTTCCTCGACACGAAAGGCGAAATTCAGACTGGAGCTCTGCGGCAGGACGGCCAGGCGCCTGGCGCGTTCCGGTCCGGCCCAGTCATCGAGCGTGCGCTGGTCCAGCGTCACCTGCCCGGCGCTGGCCGGCAGCTCGCCGGTCATCGCTGCCAGCAAGGTACTCTTGCCCGCACCGTTGGGCCCCAGCACGCCCAGCACTTCACCGGGGTGCAACTGCAGATCGATGCCACTGAGCACCGCACCCTGCCCACGGCGGACTTCCAGCTGTTCGACCCGCAGCATCAGCTTCGCCCCCGCACCAGCAGATAGAGAAAGAAAGGCGCGCCGATCAGCGCCGTGACGATACCGATCGGCAACTCCGCAGGCGCCAGGGCCAGGCGCGCGACCAGGTCGGCCAACAGCAACAGGCTTGCGCCGGCGAGCGCGGATGCAGGGAGCAACAGGCGATGATCGGGGCCCACCAGCAAGCGCATCAGATGCGGCACCACAAGGCCGATGAAGCCGATCAGGCCGGCGGCCGCCACCGCAGCACCGACACCCAATGCCGTACAGAACACCAGCTCGCGCTTGAGGCGCTCCACGTCGAAACCAAGGTGGCGCGCCTCCGACTCGCCCAGCAGCAGCGCGTTCAACGCCCGTGCCCGTCGCGGCAACCACAGCGCCACGGCCAGCGTGGCCAGCAACAACGGCCAGAGCCGCGCGTAACTGGCGCCATTGAGGCTGCCCAGGTTCCAGAAGGTCAGGGTGCGCAGGGTCGCATCGTCCGCCAGGTAGGTGAACAGGCCGATGGCCGCACCGGCCAGCGCGGTCAGCGCGATACCCGCCAACAGCATGGTCGCCACATTGGTCTGCCCGTCACGTCGGCCCAGACGGTAGACCAGCGCCGTCACCAGCAAGCCACCGACGAAGGCACAGACCGACAGCAGATAGGGCGCGAAGGCTTCGGGTAAACCACCGAACGCGGCGCCGCCGACAATGGCCACCGCGGCGCCCAGCGCAGCGCCACTGGAAACGCCCACCAAACCGGGGTCAGCCAGTGGATTGCGAAACAGCCCCTGCATCGCCACGCCACAGAGCGCCAGCACCATGCCCACGGCCAACCCGAGCAGGGTGCGTGGCATGCGGATCTGCGACAGGATCAGTTCGGCCTGCTGTAGCGATGCATCCGCCGTGAGAGGCAGGCCCAGCAGACGCAGTGCGGCGCGCAGGGTATCGCCCAGCGGCAGACTGACCGGCCCGAGCGCCAGCGACAGCCACAGCACGAGCACGAGCAGCAGGCCCAGTGCGATGAACAATGGGCGCGTCGAAAAAGGTGAGGTCATGGCTCGCGCTTGGCTTCGGCAGTCAGGGGTGGGCTGGCAGGATAAAAGCCTGCGGCGAGCATCGCCAGCCCATCCGGCACGCGCGGCCCGAGACCGCCGACCAGCAGGGTCGGGTCCAACGCCAGCAAACGTCCCTCGCGCGCCGCACGGGTACCGGCCAGGGCAGGGTTCTGCTGCAGCAGGGCCTGCCTGGCCGCGTCACCCTCCAAGGCGCGATCAGCCACCACCACGACCTGCGGATCGAGCGCCAGCAGCGCTTCGCTGGACAACGCCTTGTAGCCGCTGTGACTGGCCAGGTTGCGCCCGCCGGCACGGCTGATCAGCCAGTCGGCAGCGGTGTCGATACCACCAACCAGCGGACTGCCACCGGCATGACCGAGCAATAGCAACACACCAGGCGCGTCCTGACTGCGCTGCGCCTGCTCGACCCATTGCTGCTGGGTCTGCAGACGCTCCTGGTAATCGGTAAAGGCGCGCTGCGCTGCCGCCTCATCACCGAGCAACTGGCCTAGACGCTGCAGGTTGCTCTGCAGGCTGTCCAGCTCGGCCCGCGCAGTCAGGCGCTCGATGCGCACACCCGCAGCCGCCAGTTGCGCGAGTACCGGCGGCGGGCCCATTTCTTCACTGCCCAGCAGCAGATCCGGACGCAGGGCGAGAATGCCCTCGGCCGCCAGTTGCCGCTGATAACCGACGCTGGGCAACTTGGTCAGCGAGGCGGGATGACGACTGGTGGTATCGACGCCCACCAGCTTGCTCTCCCCGCCGAGCAGCACCACCCACTCACTCAGCGCGCCACCGGAACTCACCCAGCGCTGCGGCAGCGGCTCGGCCGCCAGCACCATATTGGGAAATAGCAGGACGGCCGCCAGGCCGCCCAGGATATTGGCAAGACGCATGATCTTGACTCCTCGAAGATGACATCGACCGGCCAGCCGTTGCGGGTGACCGGCACACTCGGCTCAGGCCAGCACAGGCAGTGATTCGGCCAGCTCGCGCCAGTCGTCACGCTCGGCCATGCCCGGCTTGCGCGCACCGAACAGCTGGACCACCAGCTCACCCTCGGCATCGAAGGCCTCCAGACTGGTGATCACCCCGTCGATGCTGGGTTTGCGCACGCGCCACAACTCGACCACACCACGCGTCTGCAGATGCAGGTTGAAGTCGGGGTCAAGCACGTTGAACCAGCTGTCCATCCAGCGCAGGTTGTGCACCGGACCGGTGTGGATCTGAATGCAGTGGCGGTTGCCAACGAACACCATGATCGGCACTTCACGGGCAGCGGCCTGCTCCATCAGCACCGTCAGCTCAGAGGTCGCCAACGGCTGCGCCCATTGCTCACCCGCCAGGCGCAGCGCCTGAGTACGGGCGACCTCATGCTTCTTCAAAAGGGCGAAGAAATGGTGGGTGTCCTGCAGCGTCGCCCAGCCCTCACGCAACGCCTGACTGTCGATATCCGCGTCGGCTCTGCGCAGCGGCGCAGCAGGCGGCGGCAACAACTGCAATTCGGCGCTCTGCTCGCCAGCGAAGCGTTCGACCAGCGGCTGCCAGGCGCTCAGCTCACTGCGTTCGGTCAGGTAGACCTTGTGCACGGCAATGCCCTGCTGGTCGAACACCTGGATGCTGCGCTGGGTGCCCTTGGCGGTTTCCTCGGCGACGGCGAACACGCTGGCCCAGCCACCGAGGAAAAGACGCAGGTCGATATCGGCAGACACCACCAGGCCCATTTGCCCGGATGCGGCAACACTCACCTCGCGGTACAGCCCCTTGCGTTCATGGACACAGTGCTCATTGCGAGTCAGCACCATCACATGACCGAGAACGCCAAGCGCCGGCAGCAGTTCGGCCCAGTCCGGGCGCAGCCGCTGGGTGTCGATGCCCAGACGGCTAGCAGTCAGCTCGGCCTCGCTCACGCCCAGCTGTGCTGCCGCCTCGCGGGCGCGCAGACGTGGTTGTTGCAGGCGTAACGCTTGCCAAGCCTGGTAAAGATTGACCGCCTGAGCGGCAGCAGTTGGAGCGGTACTCATGGGAACAGTCCTTCCTCGCGGGCGATTGCCAGTGTCTTTGCGGTACTGACCTCAGGTCAGCGCCAACAAAACAGAGCGATAATCTACATGAGAATCACTTATATAGAGTAGTAATCCACCCCTAATCACTGTAACGCCGCCAACCTTGGGCATAGGCGTCGTACCCGAGCATGGATGCGCCCTCTTTCTTCTTGCGGGATAATCCGCCCCTGTTGCGGCGCTATGCGCCACCTTCTCCGGAGGGAGAAGATCATCAGAGGTCGCCACTAAGCGACTTCCACGCTAACGGGAAACCGCGATGATCCGCTTGTGCGCCCCACATGAACTGGCCGAAGGTCAGAGCCGGGGCTTCGTCATAAACCAGTTGAACCTGCTCGCCGTGCGCAGGGCTGGCCAGGTACATGCCTACCTCAACCGCTGCCCGCATCGCGGCATTGCACTGGAATGGCAGAAGGACGATTTTCTCGATGACAGCGGCAGCCTGATCCGCTGCGCGACCCATGGCGCGCTGTTTCTGATCGAGAACGGCGAATGCGTGGCGGGCCCCTGCGAGGGGCAGGCACTGCTAATGCTGGAATGCAGGGAAGATGCGAACGGAATCTGGATCGCCCCGTAGCGCCTACGCCAGCACCTCCAGCCGGCGAACCAGGGCGATCCCTTCGGGACTGAGTTCGGCGCCGTAGGCCAGTACCTCAACCCCCGCGGCTTTGGCCTCGCGCAAGCCGGCAGCGTAAGTCGGATCGATTTCCTCGGCAGCGCGCACAGCGCGGATTTCCGAGAGGTTCACGCAATACAGCTGCACGGTCCGCACACCGGCACGCGCCAGCGCCGCCAGCTCGCGCAGATGCTTGGCGCCGCGCTGCGTCACCGCATCGGGAAAGGCCGCCACATCGCTGCCATCGAAACCCAGCGTCACGCTCTTGACCTCGACATAGACCGGTCCGTGCGGGTAATCAAGGCGAAAGTCGGCGCGGCTGTTCTCCACGCCGTAAGCCACCTCGCGCTTGAGCGCGGTGAAGCCGGCCAGCTCCGCGATCAGCCCGGCGCGCAGCGCCTCTTCCACCAGAGCATTGGCCCGCGCGGTATTGATGCAGGCCAGGCGCCCTTGCGGCGTTTCACTGATTTCCCAACTGCCCGGTAACTTGCGCTTGGGATCCTTGCTGCGGCTGAACCACACCCGGCACCCTTCGCTCATGCAATTGAGCATCGAGCCGGTGTTGGCGCAGTGGATGGTCATCTGCTCGCCGCTGGCGGTCTCGATATCGGCGAGAAAGCGCTTGTAGCGGCGCAGCAGGCGCCCCTCTTCCAGCGGCGGATCAAAGCGCATCGGGCTTCCAGCTCTTCAGACCACGGGCGATACGCTCGACCGCCTGCTGCAGGCGCTCGACGTTCTGCGTATAGGCGAAGCGCACATGGTGCCCGGCCTGATAGCGACCGAAATCCAGCCCAGGGGTGAAGGCCACATGCTCGGTTTCGATGAAGTGCCGGCAGAAAGCGAAGGCATCACCGCCGAAGCCGCTGATATCTGCATATAGATAGAAGGCACCTTCAGGCTCCACGGCGATACCAAAGCCCAGCTCGCGCAACGCCGGCAACAGATAGTCGCGGCGGCGCTGGAATTCGTGACGACGCTCTTCGAGGATCGCCAGTGTGGCCGGCTCGAAGCAGGCCAGCGCGGCATGCTGGGCCATGCTCGGCGCACTGATGTAGAGGTTCTGCGCCAGCTTTTCCAGCTCCGGCACGGCCGCCTCGGGCGCCACCAGCCAACCCAGGCGCCAGCCGGTCATACCGAAATATTTGGAGAAACTGTTGAGCACGAAGGCGTCGTTATCCACCTCCAGCACGCTCGCCGCGTCGCAGCCGTAGGTCAGGCCGTGGTAGATCTCGTCCACCACCAGATGGCCGCCGCGCTGCTTGAGGCAGGTTGACAAGGCTGCCAGCTCATCCTTGTGCAGCAAGGTGCCTGTCGGATTGGCCGGCGACGCGACCAGGGCGCCGACGCTGTCCGAGTCCCAATGCCGCTCCACCAGGTGCGGGGTGAGCTGGTAACGCACGTCCGGGCCGACCGGCACCAGTTGTGCGGCCCCTTCGACCAGGCGCAGGAAGTGGCGGTTGCAGGGATAGCCCGGATCGGCCAGCAGCCAGTGCTTGCCTGGATCGACCAGCAGGCTGGCGGCCAGCAGCAACGCGCCCGAGCCGCCCGGCGTAACCAGGATGCGCTGCGGGTCGATATTCAACCGGTAGCGTTCGGCATAGAAGCCGGCGATGGCTTCACGCAGCTGCGGTAGGCCACGCGCGGCGGTGTAACGGGTATGCCCGGCAGCCAGCGCGGCCTGCCCGGCGCGGATGATCGGCTCGGCGGTGGTGAAATCCGGCTCGCCGATCTCCAGGTGGATCACATCGTGACCAGCCGTCTGCAATTCGTTGGCACGCGCCAGCAAGGCCATCACATGGAAGGGTTCGATGGCGCGACTGCGCGCACTGTAGAGCTGGGCCATGGGTCTGTCTTCAGGGTTGCGAGGCGCGGATTCTAGCAGGGCAGCTTGAGCCCGCGGCAAGGGCGCCAAAGCGCCGCTACGCTTACTGGCCAGTCACATGCAGATTTCGTTCACACCTGGGACAGGGCAGAGACAACCGGGAGTAGCGCGCCCCGATTCGATCTGGTAAGTTCGCCGGCTTGCAGTCGCAGGGCCGGACAAACGCCTGGCAATGGAATAACCTGCGCGATGGATTAGAAAGAGTGAGAGGCGTCATCCATGCCCACAAAAGAAAAAGCCAAAAGCACCAGCCAGCTGATTCGTGGTTTCGAGCCCTATCAAGAGAAGAAGGGCGAGGAATACATGAGCGAGCCGATGCGCGCTCACTTCACCAGCATCCTCAATAAGTGGAAGCTGGAGCTGATGCAGGAAGTCGACCGTACCGTGCACCACATGCAGGACGAAGCGGCCAACTTCCCGGACCCGGCCGACCGCGCCAGCCAGGAAGAAGAGTTCAGCCTGGAACTGCGCGCCCGTGACCGCGAGCGCAAGCTGATCAAGAAGATCGACGAGACGCTGCAACTGATCGAAGACAACGATTACGGTTGGTGCGACTCCTGCGGCGTCGAAATCGGCATCCGCCGCCTCGAAGCCCGCCCGACCGCGACTCTGTGCATCGACTGCAAGACGCTGGCGGAAATCAAGGAAAAGCAGATCGGTTCCTGATCTGACGACGGGGCGCTTAGGCGCCCCGCTCTGTTTCTGGCCTTGGCTCCATGAACACTGCCTATATCGGGCGCTTCGCCCCCACGCCCAGCGGCTATCTGCACTTCGGTTCGCTGGTTGCCGCCCTCGCCTCCTACCTCGATGCCCGCGCCGTCGGCGGCCGCTGGCTGCTGCGCATGGAGGACCTCGACCCGCCACGGGAAATACCTGGCGCACAGGACGCGATCCTGCGCACGCTGGAGACCTACGGTTTCGAGTGGGACGGCGAACTGGTGCGCCAGAGCGAGCGGCATGCCGAATACGCAGCAGTGATCGCCCGCCTGTTCAGTCAGGGTCTGGCCTATGCGTGCACCTGTTCGCGCAAGCAACTGGAAGGCTACGCCGGCATCTATCCGGGGCTCTGCCGTAACGCCTGCCATCCTGATCACGATGCCGCCATCCGCCTGCGCGTACCGGAGCTGGACTACCACTTCATCGACCGCGTGCAGGGCGAATTTCGCCAGCACCTGGGCCGCGAAGTCGGCGACTTCGTGATTCGCCGCCGTGACGGCCTGTTCGCCTATCAGCTCGCCGTGGTGCTGGACGATGCCTGGCAGGGTGTGACCGACGTGGTGCGTGGCGCCGACCTGCTCGACTCCACGCCGCGCCAGTTGTACCTGCAGGAACTGCTCGGGCAGCCACAACCGCGTTATCTGCACGTGCCGCTGATCATCCAGCCCGATGGCCACAAGCTGGGCAAGAGCTACCGCTCGCCACCGCTGCCCGCCGATCAGGCCGGGCCTCTGCTGCTACGCGCCCTGCGAGCCTTAGGCCAGCAACCGCCCAGCGACCTGCAAGGCGCGGCACCTGCCGAGCTTCTGGCCTGGGGCATCGTCAACTGGGATGCCACGCGCATTCCACGTAGCCGTACCCTGGCCGAAGCACAATTGAAGTAGCCGTAGCCCGGATGCAATCCGGGAACGATGTGCAGGCATCCCCGGATTTCATCCGGGCTACGCGCCAGACAAGCTGGCTTCAAGTTTGTGGCTTGCGATGCGCGGCATCCTTTACCATCGCGGCATCTTTCGACGAGATGTCACATGTATATCTACCGACTGGTTCTGATCCTGGTAGTGGGGATCTACCTGTTCTCACCGGCCATCATGGACTGGTGGATCGACCCCAATGGCGCCTGGTATCGGCCTTATCTGCTGTGGCTGATCCTGATCGTCGTCACCTTCATTCTTCAGAGCCAACGCGATGCTGACGAGCTTTAGCCTGAGCGAACTGATCCTGATCAGCGCCGGCTATCTGCTGGTGCTGTTCGGCGTCGCCTGGGTCAGTGAACACGGTCTTATTCCCCGCTGGATCATCCGCCACCCGCTGACCTACACCCTGTCGCTGGGCGTCTATGCCAGCGCCTGGGCCTTCTACGGCACGGTGGGCCTGGCCTATCAGTACGGTTACGGTTTCCTTGCCAGTTACCTGGGCGTTTCCGGTGCCTTCCTGCTGGCACCGGTGTTGCTCTACCCGATCCTGCGCATCACTCGTACCTACCAGCTGTCATCGTTGGCCGACCTGTTCGCCTTTCGCTTTCGCAGCACCTGGGCCGGCGCACTGACCACCCTGTTCATGCTCATCGGCGTGCTGCCGCTGCTGGCCCTGCAGATCCAGGCGGTGGCCGACTCCATCGGCATCCTCAGCCGCGAGCCGCTGCAGGAAAAAGTGGCGCTGAGCTACTGCGGCCTGATCATCCTCTTCACCATTCTCTTCGGTGCGCGCCATATCGCCACGCGCGAGAAGCACGAGGGCCTGGTGTTCGCCATCGCCTTCGAATCGCTGGTCAAGCTGGTCGCCCTCGGCGTCATCGGCTGGTACGCGCTGTATCAGGTGTTCGGCGGCCCGCGTGAGCTGGAATTGTGGCTGGTGCAGAACCAAGCGGCGCTGGCCACCCTGCACACGCCGCTGCAGGAGGGCCCATGGCGCACCCTGCTGCTGGTGTTCTTCGCCTCGGCCATCGTCATGCCGCACATGTACCACATGACCTTCACCGAGAACCTCAATCCGCGCGCCATGGTCAGCGCCAGCTGGGGCCTGCCGCTGTTCCTGCTGCTGATGAGCCTGGCCGTGCCGCTGATTCTCTGGGCCGGTCTCAAGCTTGGCGCCACCACCAATCCGGAATATTTCACCCTGGGCCTGGGCATCGCCGTTAACAGCGAGGCGCTGGCACTGCTGGCCTATGTCGGCGGCCTCTCCGCCTCCAGCGGGCTGATCATCGTTTCCACCCTGGCGCTGTCGGGCATGGCGCTGAACCACCTGGTGCTGCCGCTCTATCAGCCACCGGCCGAGGGCAACATCTACCGCTGGCTGAAGTGGACCCGCCGCACGCTGATCGCCTGCATCATCATGGCCGGCTACGGCTTCTACCTGCTGCTCGGCGCCCAGCAGGACCTGGCCAACCTCGGTATCGTCGCCTTCGTCGCCACCCTGCAGTTCCTGCCCGGTGTGCTCTCGGTGCTGTATTGGCAAACGGCCAATCGCCGCGGCTTTATCGCCGGCTTGCTGGCCGGCATCAGTGTCTGGGCACTGACCATGCTGCTGCCGCTGCTGGGCAACCTGGAAGGCTTCTACCTGCCGCTGTTCAACGTCATCTATGTACTCGACGACGCCAGCTGGCACCTCGCAGCCATTGCCTCGCTCGCCGCCAACGTACTGGTGTTCACCCTGGTGTCGCTGTTCACCGAGGCCAGCCCCGAGGAAAAGAGCGCCGCCGAAGCCTGCGCGGTGGACAATGTGCGCCGCCCGCAACGACGCGAGCTGGTGGCGGTATCGCCGCAGGACTTTGCCGCGCAACTGGCCAAGCCGCTTGGCGCCAAGACTGCGCAACGCGAAGTCGAACAGGCCCTGCGCGATCTGCATCTGCCCTTCGACGAGAGCCGCCCCTACGCCCTGCGCCGCCTGCGTGACCGCATCGAGGCCAACCTGTCCGGCCTGATGGGGCCGAGCGTGGCGCAGGACATCGTGGAAACCTTCCTGCCCTACAAGTCCGGCAGCGAGGGTTATGTCACCGAAGACATCCACTTCATCGAAAGCCGCCTGGAAGACTACCAGTCGCGCCTCACCGGCCTCGCCGCCGAGCTCGATGCCCTGCGCCGCTACCACCGCCAGACCCTGCAGGAGCTGCCAATGGGCGTGTGCTCGCTGGCCAAGGATCAGGAGATCCTGATGTGGAACCGGGCCATGGAAGAGCTCACCGACATCCCCGCGCAGCGCATCGTCGGCTCGCGCCTGAGCACCCTGAGCGAACCCTGGCAGAGCCTGCTGCAGGACTTCATCGAACGCCCGGATCAGCACCTGCATAAACAGCACCTGGCGCTCGACGGCCAGATCCGCTGGCTCAACCTGCACAAGGCAGCCATCAACGAGCCACTGGCCCCCGGTAACAGTGGCCTGGTGCTGCTGGTCGAAGACCAGACCGAAACCCAGATGCTCGAAGACAAGCTGGTGCACTCCGAACGCCTGGCCAGCATCGGCCGCCTGGCCGCTGGCGTGGCCCATGAGATCGGCAACCCGATCACCGGCATCGCCTGCCTGGCGCAGAACCTGCGCGAAGAGCGCGAAACCGACGCCGAGCTGACCGAAATCAGTGGACAGATACTCGAACAGACCAAGCGCGTCTCGCGCATCGTCCAGTCGCTGATGAGCTTCGCCCATTCCGGCAGTCACCAGCGCAGCGACGAGCCGGTATGCCTGGCCGACGTGGCGCAGGACGCCATCGGCCTGCTGTCGCTGAACAAACGCAACTTCGACATCCAGTTCTACAACCTGTGCGATCCGCAGCACTGGGCCTGTGGCGATCCGCAGCGTCTGGCCCAGGTACTGATCAACCTGCTATCCAACGCCCGCGACGCCTCGCCACCGGGCGGCGCCATCCGTGTGCGCAGCGAAGCCAGCGAGCACACTGTCGACCTGATAGTCGAGGATGAAGGTAGCGGTATTCCCAAGGCGATCATCGACCGCCTGTTCGAACCCTTCTTCACCACCAAGGACCCCGGCGAGGGGACCGGCCTGGGCCTCGCGCTGGTCTATTCGATCGTGGAAGAGCATTATGGACAGATAACAATCGACAGCCCGGCAGACCCCGAGCGCCAATTGGGCACTCGAATTCGGGTCACCCTGCCAAGGCATGTCGAGGCGACGTCCGTAGCGATGTAAACAGCGAGAGAGAGGCTGCCAACGGCACCTCCGTGACCGTCGAGAGACCGAATTGATGCCACATATTCTTATCGTCGAAGACGAAACCATTATCCGCTCTGCCTTGCGCCGCCTGCTCGAACGCAATCAGTACCAGGTCAGCGAAGCTGGCTCGGTACAGGAAGCCCAGGAACGCTACAGCATTCCCACCTTCGACCTGATCGTCAGCGACCTGCGCCTGCCCGGGGCGCCTGGCACCGAACTGATCAAACTGGCCGAAGGCACCCCGGTGCTGATCATGACCAGCTACGCCAGCCTGCGCTCGGCGGTGGACTCGATGAAGATGGGCGCAGTCGATTACATCGCCAAGCCCTTCGATCACGACGAAATGCTGCAGGCCGTCGCCCGCATCCTGCGTGACCGCCAGGACGCCAAGAGCGCACCCGCGCCAGCTGCCAACAGCAACACGCGCAGTGGCAATACCGAGAAAATCGTCGACAACGCCAACGGCGAGATCGGCATCATCGGTTCCTGCGCGGCCATGCAGGAGCTCTATAGCAAGATTCGCAAGGTCGCCCCCACCGACTCCAATGTACTGGTGCAGGGTGAGTCCGGTACGGGCAAGGAGCTGGTTGCGCGAGCCCTGCACAACCTCTCCAAGCGCGCCAAGGCACCGCTGATTTCGGTGAACTGCGCCGCCATTCCGGAAACCCTGATCGAGTCCGAACTGTTCGGCCACGAAAAAGGCGCCTTCACCGGCGCCAGCGCCGGGCGTGCCGGCCTGGTGGAAGCGGCCGACGGTGGCACGCTGTTCCTCGACGAAATTGGCGAGCTGCCGCTGGAAGCCCAAGCCCGTCTGCTGCGCGTGCTGCAGGAAGGCGAAATTCGCCGGGTCGGCTCGGTGCAGTCGCAGAAGGTCGACGTACGTCTGATCGCTGCTACGCACCGCGACCTGAAGACGCTGGCCAAGACCGGCCAGTTTCGCGAAGACCTCTATTACCGCCTGCACGTCATCGCCCTCAAGCTGCCAGCGCTGCGTGAGCGAGGCAGCGACGTGACCGAGATCGCCCAGGCGTTCCTCGTGCGCCAGTACACCCGTATGGGCCGCGAGCCGTTGCGCTTCGCTCATGATGCCGAGCAGGCGATCCGCCATTACCCCTGGCCGGGTAACGTGCGCGAACTGGAAAACGCCATCGAGCGCGCGGTGATTCTCTGCGAGGGTACGGAAATTTCCGCGGACCTGCTGGGCATCGACATCGAGTTGGACGATCTGGATGACGAGGACTTCGGTCTGCCGGCGGCAGGCGGACAGAGCAGTGGCAACAGCCACGAACCTACCGAGGACCTGTCACTGGAGGACTACTTCCAGCACTTCGTCCTCGAGCATCAGGACCACATGACCGAGACCGAGCTGGCACGCAAGTTGGGCATCAGTCGCAAATGTCTGTGGGAACGCCGTCAGCGCCTGGGCATTCCGCGACGCAAATCCGGTGTGACCAGCGGCCCTTGACGCCATGGCCGCGGTGACATCCTGCCCGCACAGGGATTCCACAGGTTGTTACCGTTTCAATATCTCGTAACAAAGGCCGGGTCTATC
This sequence comes from Pseudomonas sp. ZH-FAD, assembly GCF_002803095.1. Lineage (GTDB taxonomy): Bacteria > Pseudomonadota > Gammaproteobacteria > Pseudomonadales > Pseudomonadaceae > Aquipseudomonas. The sequence continues at coordinate 29,913 of NZ_PGLR01000009.1, forward strand.
GGTAACGAAAACCCGGCCTTTTTCTCCCCCACCGAACCCCCATGATTGCCGCAAGCCCTTGATTTAAAAGGAATCGCAAAAACTGGCACGGCATCTGCTTTATCTCTGGCACAACAACAATAACAAGCAATGCCCTACACAATAAGAACAAGACGTAACGACTCCAGAACAACAAAAACAACAAGGTACGGAGGCGCAGCTAACTGATTCTTTTGGAGAGGAGTTGCCGCGAGGGGTTCGCCCCAGCGACCAGACTGAGAACAATAAAACTGCCTCGAGGCAGCGCCGGAACTGGTTGATTAAGGCAGCATCAGCGTCCAAAGAAATCCGTTTGCTATTGGCTCCCCTCTCTGGGGAGCACCCGGTAAGCCACGGCAAGCCGGGAAGGGCCGAACAACAAAAACAACAGGCCCTCAATAACAATAAAAACATAGCACGCACCAACTTGGGGGGGAGCTTCGGCTCCCCCAGTAGCTTCCGGTCCTCGGATCCCCGCCTGCCGCCCTTCTACACACCTTCTCCCGACACGATGCTAGAATCCGCAGCAATCATGCGGTCATCGTTTCGCATGCAGTTGAAAAACCTTGCCGAAGCAAACTGCTCTTAACGCCGTGATGCTCACGCAATTCGATTTTCAAGCGCATGCGCAGCAGGCCGACCACTACTCCAAACAGTGCATCCCATGCTGAAAAAGCTGTTCAAATCTTTCCATTCACCTCTGCGCCGTGCCCCACGTCCACGCAGCACTCCCGAAGTGCTGAGCAGTAGCCAACACCCGCTCAAGCGCAACGAGATCAGCCGTCACGCCATCAGCGTGGTCGAGCGCCTGCAGAAGGCCGGCTACCAGGCCTATCTGGTCGGCGGCTGTGTACGTGACCTGCTGCTGGATATCGACCCCAAGGATTTCGACGTGGCCACCAGTGCCACGCCCGAGCAGGTCCGCGCGGAATTCCGTAACGCCCGGGTGATCGGCCGCCGCTTCAAGCTGGTACACGTTCACTTCGGTCGCGAGATCATCGAAGTGGCCACCTTCCGCGCCAATCACCCCCAGGGTGATGAGGAAGAGAACAGCAATCTGGCGTCGCGCCACGAGAGCGGCCGCATTCTGCGCGACAACGTCTACGGCACACTGGAAGACGATGCCCAGCGCCGCGACTTCACCATCAATGCGCTGTACTACGATCCGACTCAGGAACACATCCTCGACTATGCCCGCGGCATGCATGATGTGCGTAACCATCTGGTGCGCCTGATCGGTGACCCGGAACAGCGTTACCTGGAAGACCCGGTGCGCATGCTGCGTGCGGTGCGCTTCGCCGCCAAGCTCGACTTCGAGATCGAAAAGCACAGCGCCGCGCCGATTCGCCGCCTGGCACCAATGTTGCGCGACATTCCCTCGGCGCGTCTGTTCGACGAAGTACTCAAGCTGTTCCTCTCCGGTTACGCCGAATACACCTTCGACCTGCTGCTCGAACACGACCTGTTCGCCCAGCTGTTCCCGGCCAGTGGCGCAGCGCTCAAGCAGAACCCGCAGTACACCGAAAAACTGATCCGCCAGGCGCTGATCAACACCGACGACCGTATTCACGATGGCAAGTCGGTCACGCCGGCCTTTCTCTTCGCGGCGCTGCTGTGGCCTGCGCTGCCGGCCCGCGTGCTGCAACTGCAGAACAAAGGCATGCCGCCGATTCCGGCGATGCAGGAAGCCGCCCATGAACTAATCGCCGAGCAGTGCCAGCGCATTGCAGTACCCAAGCGCTTCACCATCCCGATTCGCGAGATCTGGGACATGCAGGAACGCCTGCCGCGCCGCAGCGGTAAACGCGCCGACCTGTTGCTGGAAAATCCGCGCTTCCGCGCCGGCTATGACTTCCTCCTGCTGCGCGAACTGGCCGGGGAAGACACCGGTGGCCTGGGCGAATGGTGGACGGACTATCAGGACGCCAACGACAGCGAGCGTCGGCAGATGATTCGCGACCTCGCCAGCAAAGGCGAAAGCACCGGCAACGCGCCGCGCAAACGTCGCCGCAGCAACAACAATCGCCGTAAGCGCAGCGACGAAAGCGGCGGCGAGTGATGGAGCGGGTTTACATCGGCCTCGGCAGCAACCTGGCCGAGCCACTGCATCAGCTGCGCGCGGCCTTGCACGCCATCGCGCAGTTGCCACGCAGCCAATTGCAGGCGCACTCGTCGTTCTACATCAGCGATCCCCTTGGCCCTGCTGATCAACCGCGTTACGTCAACGCCGTGGCGGCGCTGGATACCGAGCTGGAGCCCTGGCAGTTGCTTGATGCGCTGCAACGCATCGAGCAGGAACAGGGGCGCGTGCGCAAGGCCGAGCGCTGGGGCCCGCGCACATTGGACCTGGACATCCTGCTGTTTGGTGAGCGTCTGATCGACGATGAGCGTCTGACCGTGCCGCACTACCACATGCAGGCGCGCCCCTTCGTGCTCTATCCGCTGGCCGAACTGGCCGCAGAACTGCAGCTTCCGGACGGCCGCAGCCTCAGTGCCTTGCTGGAAGCCTGCCCCTTTACCGGCCTGGAACGCCTGGCCGAGTAGCCCAGCCGGCCTCTGTGGGAGGGGCTTCAGCCGCGTCCCGACAAGCTCGCCGCTGAAGCGCCTCCCCTTGCGCACCCCGACATCCCGCGCATTGCGCGGTAACGCCAGTAACAGAGCGGTAACACCTGCAATTGACTTCACGCCCCCCCATCAGGACTATAGGCGTCCCGTCGCGCTGCGCCGGGCGCACCTTTGATGCCAATCCAGGCCGGATTGCAGCCAGATAGAAGCGGTATACCGAGCCTGAGCGAGGACCTTTGAAATGCCTGACGTTACCCTGACCACCCTGCAGAGTCTCAAGCAGAACGGTGAAAAGATCGCCATGCTGACCTGCTATGACGCCACCTACGCCCATGCGGCCTGCCAGGCGGGTGTCGATGTGTTGCTGGTCGGCGACTCCCTGGGCATGGTCCTGCAGGGCCACGACAGCACCCTGCCGGTCAGCGTCGAGGAAATGGCCTACCACACTGCCTGCGTCAAACGCGGCAACCAGGGCGCACTGATCGTCACCGATCTGCCGTTCATGGCCTACGCCACCACCGAGCAGGCTCTGCACAACAGCGCCAAGCTGATGCAGGCTGGCGCGCATATGGTCAAACTGGAAGGCGCCGGCTGGCTGGCCGAGCCTATTCGTCTGCTGGCCGAGCGTGGCGTACCGGTGTGCGCGCACCTGGGCCTGACCCCACAAGCGGTGAACATCCTCGGCGGCTACAAGGTTCAGGGCCGTCAGGAAGCACAGGCCCGCCAGATGCGCGCCGATGCCATGGCACTGGAGCAGGCCGGCGCTGCCATGCTGCTGCTCGAATGCGTGCCGAGCGAACTGGCCGCAGAAATTACCCAGGCAGTGAAGATTCCGGTGATCGGCATCGGCGCTGGCAGCGCCACCGACGGTCAGGTGCTGGTGCAGCACGACATGCTCGGGCTATCGCTATCGGGCCGCGCACCGAAGTTCGTACGCAATTTCATGGAGGGGCAGAGCAGCATTCAGGGTGCTTTCAGCGCTTACGTACAGGCCGTCAAGGACGGCAGCTTCCCCGCCGCCGAACATGGCTTTTCCGCATGAACACGGTGAAAACCCTGCGCGAGTTGCGCGCAGCCGTCGCCCAGGCACGGGCCGAAGGCAAGCAGATCGGTTTCGTGCCGACCATGGGCAATCTGCACGCGGGTCACGTTTCGCTGGTGGAAATCGCCGCCCAGCGCGCCGACTTCGTGGTCGCCAGCATCTTCGTCAATCCACTGCAGTTCGGCGCCGGTGAAGATCTGGACAAGTATCCGCGTACCCTTGCCGCCGACCAGGAAAAACTGCTGGCAGCCGGCTGCCACCTGCTGTTTCACCCCGATGTTGCGGAAATCTACCCACACGGCATGGGAGACCAGACCCGCGTCAGCGTTCCCGGTGTTTCCGAAGGTCTCTGCGGCGCCAGCCGTCCGGGGCATTTCGAAGGTGTGGCGACGGTGGTGACCAAGCTGTTCAACATGGTCCAGCCTGATCTGGCCGTATTCGGCGAGAAGGACTATCAGCAACTGGCGGTGATCCGCGCGCTGGTGCAGGACCTGAACATGCCGATCCAGATCATCGGTGCGCCGACTCAACGCGCCGAGGACGGCCTCGCGCTGTCTTCGCGCAACGGCTACCTCAGCGACGAACAACGCGCCGCCGCCCCTGCGCTGTATCGAGGCCTGCAAACGATTGCCGAGGAGCTGCGCCGTGGCGCTCGTGACTACCCGCGGCTTATCGAGACTACTCAGGCGCAACAGCGTACCGCTGGTTTCATCCCCGATTATCTGGAAATCCGCAACGCGCTGAATCTGCGTCCGGCCCAGATCGACGACCGCCATCTGGTGATTCTCACCGCGGCACAGCTGGGTGGCACCCGCCTGATCGACAATCTTGTGGTTGAACTGCCGAGTCAGTAGCTGCCTCCAAAGGCAGACGGTTACACTCTTAGAGGCCCGGATCGATCCGGGCCTTTTGCTTTTGTGGATCAGGAGCTCCGATGGCCTATTACCAGCAGCCTCAAGACGTCACCACCCTGCCCGCCTGGCAGGCCCTGCAGCAACATCGTGCCGAGATGGCCGGTTTCAGCATGCGCGAGGCCTTTGCAGCGGATACAAGGCGCTACCAGCGATTTTCTCTCGACAGCTGCGGGCTGCTGCTGGATTACTCGAAAAACCTGATCGATGAGCGCAGCCTCGAGCTGCTGATTCAACTGGCCGAGCAGGCCGGTCTGCAGGAATCCATCGCCAACCTGTTCAACGGTGAGCAGGTCAATGCTTCGGAAGGCCGCGCCGCACTGCACACGGCCCTGCGCAGCCCGATCGGCCGCCGCCTGCTGGTCGACGGCCATGACATCATCCCCGAGGTCCATCGCGTCCTGAACCAGGTCACCGAACTGGTCAGTCGCATACACAGCGGCCTGTGGCGCGGCTACAGCGAAAAACCGATCAAGGAAGTGGTCAACATCGGCATTGGCGGCTCCTTCCTCGGCCCGCAACTGGTCTCCGAGGCGCTACGCCCGTTCACCCAACGCGGGGTGCGCTGCCACTACCTGGCCAATATCGACGGCAGCGAGTTCCGCGAGCTGACCGCCCGCCTCAACCCGGAAACCACCCTGTTCATCGTTTCCAGCAAGTCCTTCGGCACCCTGGAAACCCTGAAGAACACCCTGGCCGCACGCGACTGGTACCTGGCCATGGGCGGCCCGGAAGAGCAGTTGCATCGCCATTTCATCGCCGTGACCAGCAACCGCAAGGCCGCCATCGAGTTCGGCATCGGCGAGGAGAACATCTTCCCCATGTGGGACTGGGTCGGCGGCCGCTATTCGCTGTGGTCGGCCATCGGCCTGCCCATCGCCCTGGCCATCGGCGTGTCCAACTTCAAGGAGCTGCTGGCCGGCGCCTACGCCATGGACGAGCACTTCACCCAGGCGCCACTGGCCGAGAACATGCCGGTGCTGATGGCGCTGCTGGGCATCTGGTACACCAATTTCTGGGGCGCGCAGAGCCACGCCATCCTGCCCTACGATCACTACCTGCGTAACTTCACCAAGCACCTGCAGCAGCTGGACATGGAATCCAACGGCAAGAGCGTGCGCCAGGACGGCACGCCGCTGGACATCGCCACCGGCCCGATCATCTGGGGCGGCGTCGGCTGCAATGGCCAGCACGCGTATCACCAGCTGCTGCACCAGGGCCGCCTGCTGGTACCGGCGGACTTCATCGTCCCGGTCAACAGCTACAACCCGCTCTCCGACCATCACCAGTGGTTGTTCGCCAACTGCCTGTCGCAGGCCCAGGCGCTGATGCAGGGCAAGACGCGCGAAGAAGCCGAAGCCGAGCTGCGTGCCAAGGGGCTGAGCGAGGACGAGGTGCAGCGCCTGGCGCCGCACAAGGTGATCCCCGGCAACCGGCCGAGCAACATCCTGGTGATGAACCGTATCGCGCCGTTCAACCTCGGTGCGCTGGTGGCGCTGTACGAGCACAAGGTGTTCGTGCAGAGCGCCATCTGGGGCATCAACGCCTTCGACCAATGGGGCGTGGAACTGGGCAAGGAAATGGGCAAGGAGGTCTACCAGCGCCTCACCGGCGCCAGTGGTGAGCCGGCCAGCGACGCCTCCACCCAGGGCCTGATCGAGCACTTCCGTTCCCAGCATCGCGGCTGATCGTTACGCCGCGGGCGCATCCGTGCGCCTAACAGGCTGTTGAAAAACTACCTGCGTTGCCATTGCTGCGTTAAAAACAGGCTCGTGCGCGAGTCCGATCAAAATGCTCATTTACAACTCGTAAACTGCGCTTTTTCGCCTGTTTTTGCGGGGCCGCCATCGGTATTGCACTGGCTGCCTCGACTACGTTCTTCAACGGCCTGCTAGCGGCAGAAGCGCTGCCGGTACTCCGCCGGCGTCACGCCGAGGGCCCGGCTGAAGGCATGCCGGAGGTTGTACGCGCTGTCGAAACCGCTACGCTGCGCCACGCGCTTGAGCGAGGCTTCGCCCGCCTCCAGCAGCTGGCAGGCGCGTTCCAGGCGCAGCTGCAACAGCAACCGCGCCGGCGTCACCCCCAGTTCCCCCTGGCAGTGGCGGTGCAGCGTGCGCGTCGACATGGCCATGTGCTCGGCCATGGCCTCGACATTCAGTGGCTCGGCCAATGACTCGCGCAACCACCCCAGCAGCCGCTGCATCTGTCCATCCGGCGGCGCCTGCTGCGCCAGCAGCTCGGCGCTGAACTGGCGCTGACCGCCCGGCCGGCGCAGGTACATCACCAGCCCCTTGGCCACCTGCAACGAGGCCTGGCGACCATGGTCGTCCTCCAGCAGACTCAGGCACAGATCCATGCCAGCGGTGACCCCCGCCGAGCTGTAGAAGGTGCCGTCACGCACGAACAGGCTGTCGTGCAACACGCGCAAGCGGGGGAAAAGACGTTGCAGCAGCTCGGCGTAACGCCAGTGAGTGACCACCTCCCGCCCATCCAGCAGGCCGGCCTGCGCCAGGAGAAAGGCGCCGGTACAGACCGAACCGCAGCGCGCCGCCAGCGGCGCTGCCTCGCCCAGCCAGCGGGCGATCCGCCCTTCCTGCATGGCAGCCTGTACGCCACTTCCGCCGGCCACCAACAAGGTGCTACCGGCAACCGAGCGAGGCTCGGGCAACGCCTCGGTGCTCAGCGTCAGGCCGGCGCTGGAGGCCACCAGACCACCTTGCGGCGAAATCGTCTGTAGCCGGTAGCCAGGTCGGCTCGCCGCTGGCAGGTGTTCGTCCACTGCTGCGAAAACTTCGGCCGGCCCGGTTGCGTCGAGCAATTGAAACTCGGGAAACACCAGTAGCAACACACGCCCCGTCATGGCTATCGCCTCAACCTGAAACCGATTGGCAGATATTCACTCATCAGTGACAGATACGACAGCAGCCACTGCGCCACGCTGCACTCCAGCCTTGATGGAGATGCCGCATGCCTCATACCGTACGACTGCCCCGATACCTGCTGTGGCTGCTGTGCCTGGCCGTGCCGACCCAGGCCGCCGAGGAAAGCCTGGAGCCCTATCAGCCGAGATTCGGCCGTGAACGGCCGGTGGTAGCGGTGGTTGGCCAGAACCGGATGACCGAACTGGCGGACTATGTGGTGCCCTTGGGCGTGCTGCGCCGCGCAGGCGGTGCGCAGGTGCTGGCGCTGGCCAACGAGGCGGCCCCGATCGAGCTGATGCCGGCCCTGAGCCTTCGCCCCGACGCCAGCATTGCCGAATTCCGCCAGCGCTTCCCGCAGGGCGCCGACTATCTGATCGTGCCGGCGGTGCACGACAGCCGGGATCCGCTGCTGCTGGACTTCATCCAGCAACAGGCCGCCCTGGGCGCCACCCTGGTCGGCATCTGCGACGGCGTGCTGCCGCTGGCCCATGCCGGCCTGCTGCACGGCCGCCGCGCCACCGGCCACTGGTACTCACGCAGCCAGCGCCTGAAGGACTTCCCCGACACCCTCTGGCAGGAAGATCGCCGCTATGTAGTCGATGGCGCCCTGATGACCACCTCCGGGGTCAGCGCGGCGTTGCCCGCCTCCCTGGCGCTGGTCGAGGCCATCGCCGGGCACACCAGAGCCTCGACATTGGCGCAGGAGTTTGGCGTGGCCAGCTGGTCGCCCGAACACCATAGCCAGGGCTTTGCCCTGGGCGCGCAAGGCTACCTGACGGCCGCCAGCAACTATCTCGCCCGATGGCGACATGAGCGCTTCGCTGTCCCCTTGCACGATGACCTGGACGAGGTCGCCCTGGCACTGCGGGTGGACGCCTGGGCGCGCACCTTCCGCACCCAGGTCTACGGCGTTGCCGCGCATCCGGTGCGCAGCGCCGGCGGGCTGGCGTTCGTCCCGCAACGAGACGGCGCCGGGTTATCGACGCTGCCTGGACGCCAAGTGGATGCCGCCTGGGCCATCGATGAAGCGCTCGACGGCATCGCCGAGCGCTACGGCGAGGCGACCCGGCGTCTGGTCGCCGCCCAGCTGGAACATGCGCCCGCCAGCTCGGTCAATCCTGTGAAGGGGCAAATCGAGTTGCATAGCCCTTGAACCTGCACGGGCTTGGATGCACCCTTGGGCCTGTTGCGGACAAACAATTACAAGGACCCCGCCATGTTCGAGATCACCCGTCACCCCGTGGCCGACGCGGTGCGCCAGCGTGCACACCTGGATAACGACGCCTATCTGCGCCTGTACCAGCAGTCCGTCGAGCAACCCGATACCTTCTGGGCCGAGCAGGCCAAGGCCTTCCTCACCTGGTTCAAGCCCTGGGATCAGGTCCACAGCAGCGACCTGAAGCAGGGCCGCGCCGAGTGGTTCAAGGGCGGCCAGCTCAACGTCGCCTACAACTGCATCGACCGCCATCTGCAACAGCGCGGCGAGCAGGTCGCGATCATCTGGGAAGGCGACAACCCGGCCGAGTCGGCGCACATCACCTACAACAAGCTGCACCACAACGTCAGTCGCCTGGCCAACGTGCTCAAACGCCGCGGCGTGAAGAAGGGCGACCGGGTATGCATCTACATGCCGATGGTGCCGGAGGCGGCCTACGCCATGCTCGCCTGCGCGCGCATCGGCGCGGTGCATTCGGTGGTATTCGGCGGCTTCTCCCCGGATGCCCTGCGCGATCGCATTCTCGATGCCGACTGCCGCACCGTGATCACCGCCGACGAGGGTGTGCGTGGCGGCAAGTACATTCCGTTGAAGAACAACGTCGACAAGGCCCTGCAGAGCTGCCCGAACGTCTCCACCGTGGTGGTGGTCGAGCGCACCCAGGGCGACGTGGCCTGGGTGGAAGGCCGTGACCTCTGGTATCACCAGGCGCTCAAGGAGGTCGATGCCGACTGCCCGGCCGAGCCGATGGATGCCGAAGACCCGCTGTTCATCCTCTATACCTCGGGCTCCACGGGCAAGCCGAAAGGCGTGCTGCACACCACCGGCGGCTATCTGCTCGGCGCGGCGATGACCCACAAGTACGTGTTCGACTACCACGAGGGCGACGTCTACTGGTGCACCGCCGATGTCGGCTGGGTCACCGGGCACAGCTACATCGTCTACGGCCCGCTGGCCAACGCCGCCACCACCCTGATGTTCGAGGGCGTGCCCAACTACCCGGATGCCTCGCGCTTCTGGCAGGTGATCGACAAGCACCAGGTCAATACCTTCTACACCGCTCCCACGGCCCTGCGCGCGCTGATGCGCGAAGGCGAGGCGCCGGTCAAAGCCACCTCGCGTTCGAGCCTGCGTCTGCTCGGCACGGTGGGCGAGCCGATCAACCCCGAGGCCTGGGAATGGTATTTCCATGTGGTCGGTGACACGCGCTGCCCCATCGTCGACACCTGGTGGCAGACCGAGACCGGCTCGATCCTGATCACCCCGCTGCCAGGCGCCACCGACCTCAAGCCCGGCTCGGCGACCCGCCCCTTCTTTGGCGTACAGCCGGTGCTGCTCGACGAGCAGGGCAAGGAGATCATTGGTGCGGGCGCCGGCGTGCTGGCGATCAAGGCCAGCTGGCCGAGCCAGATACGCAGCGTCTACGGCGATCACCAGCGCATGATCGACACCTACTTCAAACCTTACCCCGGCTACTACTTCACCGGTGACGGCGCACGCCGCGACGAGGACGGCTACTACTGGATCACCGGTCGCGTGGACGACGTGATCAACGTCTCCGGCCACCGCATCGGCACCGCCGAGGTGGAGAGCGCGCTGGTACTGCACGATGCGGTGGCCGAAGCCGCCGTGGTTGGCTACCCGCACGACGTCAAGGGCCAGGGCATCTACGCCTACGTCACCCTGATGAACGGCCAGGAACCGTCCGACGAGCTGAAGAAGGACCTGCTGGCCCTGGTCGGCAAGGAGATCGGCAGCTTCGCCAAGCCGGAGCTGATCCAGTGGGCGCCGGGCCTGCCCAAGACCCGCTCGGGCAAGATCATGCGGCGCATCCTGCGCAAGATCGCCTGCAACGAGCTGGAGAACATGGGCGACACCTCGACCCTGGCCGACCCGAGCGTGGTCGACAGCCTGATCGATCAGCGCCTCAACCGCTGAACCCACCGTAGGGTGCGCCGTGCGCACCGGTCACTCGCCGCAGCGTATGAAGGTGCGCGCGGCGCACCCTACGGACCTCCGCCTTGCCCGAGCCGAGGTTCGACACTGCGCGCCATGGAAAGCCTACGTCGTCAGATCGAAAAACAGGTGCACAGCCTCACCGGCGCCTCGCTGGGCGTACTCGACCTCGACCAGCCGCGCGGTGATGCCGGCCTGTTCGGCCCCGAGTCGATGGTCTGGAAAGTCCACGCCGACTTTACCGCGATGATGGTCAGCGGCATCTCCGCCCTGCTCCTGCAGATGCTCCACCCGCTGGCACTGGCCGGCGTGTGGGATCACTCCACCTTTCGCCAGGACATGCTCGGCCGCCTGCGCCGCACCAGCCTGTTCATTGCCGGCACCACTTACGGCGGGCTGCACGATGCCGAACAGCTGATCGACAAGGTGCGCCGCATCCACCTGCAGGTGGTCGGCAGCGCGCCGGACGGTCGCCCTTATAGCGCCAGCGATCCCGAGTTGCTGACCTGGGTACATGTCTCCGAGGTCAGCCAGTTTCTCGCCGGTTACCTACGCTACGTCGACCCGCAGCTAGCGTTGGCCGAACAGGATCGCTACTACCGCGAAGTGGCGTTGATCGCCGAGCGCCTCGGCGCGCGGGACGTGCCCAAGTCGCGCCAGGCCATCAGCGACTACCTTGAGCGCATGCGTCCGCAATTGCTCTGCGACGAGCGCACCCGCGAAGTGGTGCGGCTGCTGTATGCCGCACCGGTGCCCAACATTCTCGCCAGGCCCTTCGGCAACCTGATGATGCAGGCCGGCGTTGACCTGCTGCCGGACTGGGCCAGCGATCTGCTTGGCGAGCATCAGGCGCCCTGGCGTCGTCCACTGATTCGCAGCAGCGTGCAACGCACCGCCACGCTGCTGCGCTGGGCGATTCGCAACAGTGCCGCACAGAGCGCCCGCCGTCGTCTAGCGCCGCGCCTGTAGAGCGGCCACCATCGAGCAGGCGAGTACCACCCGCCCTACGGCCATACCCTGGCGCTTTTCTTGATAGACTCCCAGCTTTCCTTTCTCCGAGACGCCGCGCATGCCTTCTCTTGACCAGGCGCTGCGCGCCGCCCTCGCCGCTCGCGAAAACCTGCTCGCGGAGCTGCACGCCCAAGGCACCGACTGCTACCGCCTGTTCCACGGCAGCCAGGAAGGCGCGCCAGGCCTGACCGTCGATCGCTACGGCCCGCAGCTAATGGTGCAGAGCTTTCATCAACCCCTGGAGGCCAGCGATCTGCGCAGCATCGTCGGCAGCGTCGAAGCCTGCCTGGGGCAGCCGCTGCTGTTGGTCTACAACGACCGCTCCAAGGGCAATTCGCGGATCGATCGCGACCCGGCACTGTTCCTGGCCGACGATGCAGCACTGGAGGATATGGTCGGCCGCGAATGGGGGCTGAATTACCGCGTACGTGGTCGTCATGCCGGACAGGACCCGCTGCTGTTTCTCGACCTGCGCAACGCCCGTGGCTGGATCAAAGCCAACAGCGCCGGCAAGTCCGTGCTCAACCTGTTCGCCTATACCTGCGGCGTCGGTCTATGCGCCGCAGCGGGCGGCGCACGCGAGGTGATCAACCTCGACTTCGCCCAGGGCAACCTCTCCGTGGGCCGCGAGAACGGCGCGCTCAACCCCGAATTACCCGCCATGCAGTTCATCCAGTCCGACTATTTTCCGGCGATTCGTCAGTTGGCCGATCTACCGATCAGCAGCCGCCGAGGACAGAAACTGCCGAGCTATCCGCGCCTGCAACCGCGCCAGTTCGACCTCGTGTTCCTCGACCCGCCGGCCTGGGCCAAGAGCGCCTTTGGCACCGTCGACCTGCTGCGCGACTACCAGAGCCTGCTCAAACCGGCGCTGCTGGCCACTGCCGAAGGCGGCACCCTGGTGTGCTGCAACAACCTGGCAAAGGTGGAGATGGACGACTGGCGCACACAGGTGCTGCGCTGCGCCGAGAAGCTCGGCCGCCAGGTGCAGGATTGCCAGGTCATCGCTCCTGCGCCCGACTTCCCGTCGCAAGACGCCAAACCGCCGCTGAAAACCCTGATCCTGAGGCTCTAACCGGGCGACACCGGAGAAAAATGCGCGGGGTGCGGCACGCCCGGAACTGAACCGCCGTGCCATACTCCAAGTCGTCTCCTCGTCTGGATAGATGACGCCAAGCCATGCCCAAAGGACTGAAGCGCGCGCTGAGCGCACTGTTGATCACCGTTTTCCTCTACAGCCTGATCGGCTTTCTGATTCTGCCGGGCATCGCCCTGCGCATCGCCAATCAGCAGTTGGCGCAGTACGCCACGCTACCCGCCTCGCTGCAGCGCGTGCAGCTCAACCCCTTCACGCTCGAGCTGAGCCTTTGGGGCCTACGTATCGGCGAGAGTGGCCAGGAGCAGCTGAGCTTCCAGCGCCTCTACGCCAACCTGCAGAGCGACAGCCTGTGGAGCGGTGCCCTGCACCTGAGTGATGTAGAGCTCGACGGCGCACGTACCGAGATACTCTTCGACAAAGATGGCACGCTCAACCTCACCCAGTTGTTCAACCTGCCGCAAAGCCAGGCCGAACCCAAGGCCGAGAACAGCGAGCCCTTCCCGCTGCGCATCGACAGCATTCGTCTACGCGAGAAGTCACTGCGCTTCCAGGACCTGCGCCCGAGCGAGGCCGTGGAATTCGCCTATGACGCGCTCGATCTGGAATTGCACAACCTCAGCACCCTGGCCGGCGACAACGCGGAAATGACCATGACTGCCAGCGGCCCCCACGGCGCGCAGATCGACTGGCGCGGCCAGGTCAGCCTGACGCCCATCACCTCCAGTGGCAGCCTGAGCGTCAGCGACGGCCGCCTGAGCACCTTCTGGCCTTACGTGCGCGACGCACTGCCGCTGGTGCTCAAGGAAGGCCAGGTCGACCTCAGCAGCGACTATCGCCTAGACCTGTCCAGCGGTACCGAGCTGCAACTGAGCAAGATCAAGGTGCAGTTGGCCCCCTTCGCCATCGACGACCCGCAAGGCAAACCGCTGGTACGCCTGCAACGCCTGGATATCGACAACACCAGCCTTGACCTGGCCAAACAGCAGGTGGTGGTCGGCCAGGTGCGCAGCCAGGGGCTGGAGGCCTGGGCAGCACGCGAAGCCGACGGCCAACTGGACTGGCAGAAATTGTTCGCCAAACCAGAAAGCGCCAAGAGCGAAGCTGCCGAACCCGCGCAGCAGACCGGTGAGAGCAAGCCCTGGCAAGTGCTGCTGCAGGATGTGCAGTTGCGCGACTACAAGGCTCACCTGGCCGACCGCGTACCGCAACAGGAAGTGGCGGTGGATGTCGGCCCACTGAACCTCGACCTGAAGAACTTCGACAGCCTGGGCGACAAACCTTTCGACCTCAGGCTCGACACCGGCCTGGGCAAGCAGGGCAAGCTGCAGGCGGCCGGCAACGTACAACTGAGCCCAACCAGTGCTCAGCTCAAGGTCGCCACCCAGGACATCGACCTGCGCCTGGCGCAGGCCTACCTGAGTCCCTTCATTCGCCTGGAACTGCGCAGCGGCCTGCTCGGCAGCGACCTCGACGTGCAGCTCACGAGCACCGAGCCGCTGGCACTCAGCGTCACCGGCAGCGCCCACGTCGATCAGCTGCACACCCTGGATACCCTGCGCGAACGCGATTTCGTGCGCTGGAAGCAGGTAAGGGTGGGTGGCCTCGATTATCGTCACGGCGAAAGCCTGGCCATCGAACGCGTGGAGCTGGATCAGCCCTATGCACGCTTCGTGATCAATGAGAACCTGACCACCAATGTCAGCGAGCTGATCGTGCCGCAGCCGGCGGCACCGAACGAGAGCAAGGCCGATGCGGGCAAGCCGCTGGCTATCCGCATCGGCGGCGTGGCCATCAATGACGGCTCGGCCAACTTCGCCGACTTCAGCCTGACCCCCAGCTTCGCCACTGCCGTTCAGCAGATGAACGGGCGCATCGGCGTACTCGACAATCAGAAGCCGCAAGCCGCCAGCGTCGATATCCAGGGCAAGGTCGACCGCTACGCGCCGATGAGCATCAAGGGCAAGCTGACGCCATTCGATCCGCTCAACAGCCTGGATATCGCCACCAGCTTCAAGAATGTCGAGCTGACCACCATCACCCCCTACTCCGGCAAGTTCGCCGGTTATCGCATCCGCAAGGGCCGCCTCAACCTCGACCTGCACTACCGCATCGAGAAGGGCCAGCTCAACGCCGAGAACAAGGTGCTGGTGGAGAACCTGCAACTGGGCGAGCGCGTCGACAGTCCCGACGCCGTGGACCTGCCGATTCGCCTGGCAGTCGCCCTGCTCAAGGACACCCAGGGGCGCATCGCCATCGAATTGCCGGTACAGGGTGATCTGAACAATCCGCAGTTCAGTGTCATGCCCATCGTCTGGCAGACCTTGCGCAATCTGGTGTTGCGCGCGGCCCAGGCGCCGTTCAAGTTCATCGCCGGGTTGGTCGGTGGCAGCAATGTCGACCTCAGCACCGTGCCGTTCGTCGCCGGCTCTGCGGAGCTGCAGGGCGACGCGCGCCAGGCCCTGTACACGCTGGCCAAAGCGCTCGAGGAGCGCCCGAATCTGCGTCTGGAGGTAGAAGGCCAGGCCGCACAGAGTGCCGACGGCCCGCTGCTGGCCGAACAGCGCCTGCAGCGCGAATTTCGCGAAACCTGGTACAAGGTGTTGCAACGCCGTGGTGACAGGGTGCCGGCCAGTCCCGATGAGCTGACGGTCGCCGAAGACGAACAGGCCGCCCTGCTCGAAGGCATTTATCGTACCCGCCTCAAGCAGCAGCCACCGGCCGAATGGTCCGAACTGGACAAAGAGCAGCGCCAGAAGAACATGCGCAAGGCGGTGCTGGACTCCTGGGCACAAAGCAAGCTGCTGCTGCGCCAACTGGCTCAGCAACGCGCTGCAACGATCAAGGATTATCTGGTTGAACAAGGCGGGTTGTACGATGAACGCGTCTACCTGATCGATGCCAACCTGGGTGAACCCGAAGCCGACGGCCGCGTGCTCACCACCCTGCACCTGGACAGCCAATGATCATGCGCAGCTTATCCAGCATCACGCTCACTACCCTGGTTACCGGCCTGCTCAGCATCAGCGCGCAGGCCGACACGCTGCGTTGCGGCAGCGCCCTGGTCAGCCTTGGCGACCGTCCGTTCGAGGTCGAGCGCAAATGTGGCGCGCCGGTGCACCGTGACCCGGTCGGCTACACCCTGGGCTCCTATGACCGTCGCGAGTACATGATCGAGGAATGGGTATACGGCCCGAGCAATGGCATGCTCAGCATCCTGCGCTTCGAGGGTAACCGCCTGATTGCCATCGAACGTCGTCGCGAACGCTGAACAGGAGGCTCTCATGCGCAAACTCAGCTGTCTGCTCACACTGCTCTGCCTGCCCCTGATGGCCGAGGCGTCCTCCACCTATCGCTGCGGTAGCGCCCTGGTCAGCAAGACAGCCCCCACCGCAGAGGTGCTGAACAAATGTGGCGAACCTTCCAGCCGCGATTTTCTCGGTTACAAGGAAGTGGTCGATAGCTACGGCTTTCGCAACGAGGTGAGTGTCGAGGAGTGGATCTACGGCCCGAAAAGCGGCATGTACCACTTTCTACGCTTCGAGGGCGGCCGCCTGACCGAAGTCCGCAGCAAGCGCGGCAGTTGATGCATGCGCAGCATGCAAAGCACTCGGAGTGACACGCGCATCGTGCGCCCTGCATAAAAATCAAGGCCCCGCCGGTCACACCGGCGGGGCCTTCGCGCATCCATGCCTGTCGCTATCCCTGCTGATCAGGCGTCCTGCCTGTAGCCATCCGTGCTGAAGATACATCCGTTTCTGAAGCTATCCGTACCTGTGGGCATCCTTACCCGGCAATCCATGCTCAGAGCTTGTCGCTGAAATCGCGCAGCTCTTGCTGGGCCTTTTCCTTGGTCCAGCCGTAACGTTCTTGCAGCTTGCCGGCCAGGTATTCGCTGTGGCCCTCGGCGACGTTCAGGTCGTCATCGGTCAGGTTACCCCAACGCTCCTTCATACGACCGCTGAGCTGCTTCCATTTGCCTTTGATGATGTCGCTATTCATGGTCATTCTCCCAGTGACAGAAAGTGGGGCCGGGCGCTGGCCCGGCCGGCTCGGCTATCAGTCAGCGGTTTTCAGGGCATCGGCGGACACGTCACGCACACCCTCGATTTCCTTGGTCTTGGCGATAGCCAGATCACGCTCGGCGTCAGTTGCGACCACGCCGGACAGGGAAACCACGCCCTGGTTGGTCTCGACCTTGATGTCCAGCGCGCTGAGGTTCGAGTCAGCAACGAAGGTGGACTTCACTTTGCTGGTGATCCAGGTGTCGGATACCGCCTGCTCGGCTTTATCCACAGTGTCATTGGCCGCCAGCATGGTCGGCTCTGCGGCGAAAGCTGCCGAGGCCAGCGACATGCTCAGCACGGCAGCGGTCAGGGTGGTAGCGGCAAAACGGTTGATTGGCTGTTTCATGATTCGACTCCTGTACATTCCAGACAATCTGCAAACCAACTCCTGGTTGCAGGTTCATCAGTACTGTTGCAGGGCCTGTGCCAGGTTTTTAAATTAAATTAAATCCTTTAAAAACAAACACTTAAATAAAATCGCCATTATGCTTTTGATTGCATTTCGCCGAGTCGCAAAAAAACTCTCGGGCAATTTGCATGATCCGGTAAACGAGTAAACGCATGCATGTATCGCAGTCGCATCCTCAGGTCGGCAATGACGAACCCTGACGATCGCGCACAAAAAGGGCTCCCGCAGGAGCCCTCTCGTTCGAACAGGCGAACCGTGCTTAGACGCCAGAGGCCTCGGCAGCAGCTACGTCCTTGATCGACAGCTTGATACGGCCGCGATTGTCCACGTCCAGCACCAGTACCTTCACTTCCTGGCCTTCCTGCAGCACGTCGGTGACCTTCTCCACGCGCTGATCGCTCAGCATGGAGATGTGCACCAGACCGTCCTTGCCCGGCAGGATGTTGACGAAGGCACCGAAGTCGACGATGCGCTCGACCTTGCCGACGTAGATCTTGCCGATCTCGGCTTCGGCAGTGATGGCCAGCACGCGCTGCTTGGCAGCCTCGGCCGCTTCCTTGGTTTCGCCAAAGATCTTGATCGAGCCGTCGTCTTCGATATCGATCGAAGCCTTGGTTTCTTCACAGATACCACGGATGGTCGCGCCACCCTTGCCGATCACGTCGCGGATCTTGTCCTGGTCGATCTTCATCGCCAGCATGGTCGGTGCGTTGGCCGACAGTTCGCTGCGCGATTGGGCGATGACCTGGTTCATCTGGCCGAGGATGTTCAGGCGCGCTTCCAGCGCCTGCTCCAGCGCCTGCTCCATGATCTCTTCGGTGATGCCCTGGATCTTGATGTCCATCTGCAGCGCGGTGACGCCTTTGGCGGTACCGGCTACCTTGAAGTCCATGTCGCCCAGGTGATCTTCGTCACCGAGGATGTCGGTCAGCACGGCGAATTTCTCACCTTCCAGCACCAGACCCATGGCGATACCGGCAACCGGTGCCTTCATCGGCACACCGGCGTCCATCAGCGCCAGGGAGGCGCCGCACACCGAAGCCATGGAGGAAGAACCGTTGGACTCGGTGATTTCCGACACCACGCGGATGGTGTACGGGAACTCGTCGGCGCTCGGCAGCATGGCGGCAACGCCACGACGGGCGAGACGACCGTGGCCGATTTCGCGGCGGCCAGTGGCGCCCATGCGACCACACTCACCGACCGAGTACGGCGGGAAGTTGTAGTGCAGCATGAAGGGGTCTTTCTTCTCGCCTTCGAGGGTGTCCAGCAGCTGTGCGTCGCGGGCGGTACCGAGGGTAGCCACGACCAGCGCCTGGGTTTCGCCACGGGTGAACAGCGCCGAACCGTGGGTCTTGTCCAGTACACCGACTTCGATGTTCAGGCCACGCACGGTACGGGTGTCACGACCATCGATACGCGGTTTGCCGTTGACGATGTTCTCGCGCACGGTGCGGTATTCGATCTCGCCGAAGGCGTCTTTGACTTCACCGGCGCTCGGCTGGCCTTCTTCACCGGAGAACTTGGCCACGACCTGATCGCGCAGCTCGCCCAGGCGCGCGTAGCGGTCCTGCTTGATGGTGATGGTGTAGGCCTGGGAAATCGCGTCACCGAACTCGCCACGGATGGCGTTCAGCAGTGCGGTATTTTCCGGCTTTGGCTGCCAGTCCCAGGTCGGCTTGCCGGCTTCGGCAGCCAGCTCGGCGACAGCCTGGATGACCACCTGGAACTCCTCATGGGCAAACAGCACGGCGCCCAGCATCTGGTCTTCGGTCAGCTCTTTGGCTTCCGATTCGACCATCAGCACGGCGTCCTTGGTGCCGGCCACGACCATGTCCAGGCTCGAAGCCTTGAGCTGCTCGTAGTTCGGGTTCAGCAGGTAGCCGGTTTCCGGGTGGAAGGCGACGCGCGCGGCACCGATCGGGCCGTTGAACGGGATACCGGAGATGGCCAGGGCGGCCGAGGTACCGATCATCGCAGCGATGTCCGGATCGGTCTTCTTGCTGGTGGAAACCACGGTGCAGATGACCTGCACTTCGTTCTGGAAACCTTCCGGGAACAGCGGGCGGATCGGACGGTCGATCAGACGCGAGGTCAGGGTTTCCTTCTCGGAGGGACGCGCTTCACGCTTGAAGAAACCACCCGGGATCTTGCCGGCAGCGTAGGTCTTTTCCTGGTAGTGCACGGACAGCGGGAAGAAGCCCTTGCTTGGGTCGGCAGTCTTGGCGCCGGTTACGGCGACCAGCACGCTGACGTCGTCGTCAACGGTGACCAGCACTGCGCCGGAGGCTTGACGGGCGATACGGCCAGTCTCGAGGGTAACGGTCGACTGACCGAACTGGAATTTCTTGATTACCGGGTTCACGGTGTTTTCCTTCTCTTTGTTGCCTTGGGGGAAATTGGAAAGAAGCGCGGGAGTCGGACCCGGTGCATCCCTCGAAAAGCCAAAAGCTGGAAGCCCAGCGCCACGAGG
This sequence comes from Pseudomonas sp. ZH-FAD, assembly GCF_002803095.1. Classification (GTDB taxonomy): domain Bacteria; phylum Pseudomonadota; class Gammaproteobacteria; order Pseudomonadales; family Pseudomonadaceae; genus Aquipseudomonas. The sequence goes on from NZ_PGLR01000009.1 coordinate 49,598, forward strand.
TGAGGATCACTCCCCACTCGCGACGCCGAACTCCCAGCTTCCAACTTGTGCAGCTCGCGTCTATTAACGACGCAGGCCCAGGCGACCGATCAGGGCGCTGTAACGACTGGTGTCTTTACCCTTCAGGTAGTCCAGCAGCTTACGACGCTGGTTAACCATACGGATCAGACCACGACGGCTGTGGTGATCCTTACCGTTGGCCTTGAAGTGACCTTGCAACTTGTTGATGTTGGCGGTCAGCAGGGCAACCTGCACTTCCGGGCTACCGGTATCGCCTTCAGCTTGCTTGTAGTCGTTAACGATCTGGGCTTTTTCTTCAACGCTGAGTGCCATGTTGGCTTCCTCTCATCTGGAAACTGCCGAAGCAGTCTCAATAGGCCGGGAATCGCTTCCCGTGTTTTAAAAAGAGGTATGACCGTGCCTACTAACAGCCACCCTCGCAGCACCTGATGACGACGTCGTCAGCATCAGGCTTTCAGCCATCTCGGCCGAACCGTTCGGTGCTACGCACCGGTATAAATCAATCGACGCGGGGCGATACGCCCATCGTCACTCACCTCACCGATGCCGATGAAGCGACCATTGTGATCCTGCACCCGCACCATGCCGAACTTCGGTGCTTCCGGCGCTCGCACCGGCTGCCCTTGCAACCAGTAGAACGCACTGTGCTCGGAGAACTGCAGCAGCGGCCAGTCCTGCAAGCCGCTGTCGACCGGCTGCAGGAAGCGATCGAGCGCTTCGTTGCCACCTTCGGCATGCGCCGCTTCCAGCTCTTCCAGGGTCACGGTACGGCTCAGGTCGAACGGGCCGGCCTTGGTACGGCGCAACTCGGCGACATGTGCACCGCAGCCGAGCAACTGGCCGAGATCCTCGACCAGCGTACGAATATAGGTGCCTTTGCTGCAATCAACCGCCAGACGGGCCTGCTCGCCTTCGCAGGCCAGCAGTTCCAGGCGCGCAATAGTAACAGAACGCGCTTCGCGCTCCACTACTTCACCCGCACGGGCCAGCTTGTAGAGTGGCTGACCGTCCTTCTTCAAAGCCGAGTACATAGGCGGTATCTGCTTGATTTCACCGCGAAAACGCGGCAACAGCGCCTCAATCTCGGCGCGACCGACGGTCACCGGGCGCCGTTCGATAACATCGCCTTCGGCATCACCAGTGGTGGTGGTGACGCCCAACTGAGCGACGGTCTCGTAGCCCTTGTCAGCGTCAAGCAGATACTGGGAGAACTTGGTCGCCTCACCGAAACACAGCGGCAGCACACCAGTGGCCAACGGGTCGAGGCTACCGGTGTGACCGGCCTTCTCGGCATTGAGCAGCCAACGCACCTTCTGCAGCGCGGCGTTGGAGGTGAAACCGTGCGGCTTGTCGAGCAGGATGATGCCGTCGACCTTGCGGCGAATACGTTTGACCTGCGCCACGCCTTACTCCTTGGAACCCGCGGTGTCGTCGTGCAGACGATCTTCCGCCACGGCACGCTCGATCAGTGCCGACAGGTGAGCACCGCGCTGGACGCTCTCGTCGTAGTGGAAGTGCAGCTGTGGCACGCTGCGCAGCTTCATCGCCTTGCCCAGCTGCATGCGCAGGAAACCGGCCGCGTCGTTGAGCACCTTGAGGCTCTCTTTGATCGCCTCGGCATCATCCTGCCCCATGACGGTGATGAAGACCTTGGCGTGACCGATATCACGACTGACGTCGACTGCGGTGATGGTCACCAGCCCCAGACGCGGATCCTTGACCTCACGCCGGATAAGCTGGGCCAGTTCGCGTTGCATCTGGTCGCCGATACGCTGGGTACGGCTGTAATCTTTGGCCATTTTCTACTTACCTTTACTGCGTCCGCTGTCTGTTCGCCAGCGGACTCAAAAGCGGCAAACGCCCGGCCGCGCGAATGCGGGGCCGGGCGTTGCGTGTTGCGACTCGCGATTACAGGCTGCGAGCCACCTGGACTTTCTCGAACACTTCGATCTTGTCGCCGACCTTGACGTCGTTGTAGCTCTTCACCGCGATACCGCACTCCATGCCGTTACGCACTTCGGCGACGTCGTCCTTGAAGCGACGCAGCGATTCCAGCTCACCTTCGAAGATCACCACGTCTTCACGCAGTACGCGGATCGGACGGTTACGGAAGACAGTGCCTTCGATGACCATGCAACCGGCAACCGCGCCAAACTTCGGCGAACGGAACACGTCACGCACTTCGGCGGTGCCCAGGATGTTCTCGCGAACATCGCTGCCGAGCATACCGGTGAGCGCCTTCTTGACGTCTTCGATGATGTCGTAGATGACGTTGTAGTAGCGCATGTCCAGGCCTTCGGCCTCGACGATCTTGCGCGCACCAGCGTCAGCACGGACGTTGAAGCCGAACAGCACGGCGTTGGAAGCCAGCGCCAGGTTGGCATCGGACTCGGTGATACCACCGACGCCGCCACCGACCACACGCACCTGCACCTCGTCGTTACCCAGGGTGCTGAGCGAGCCTTGCAGGGCTTCCAGAGAACCACGCACATCGGACTTGAGCACGATGTTGAGGGTTTTCTTCTCTTCCTGGCCCATGTTCTCGAAGATGTTTTCCAGCTTGCCGGCGTGAGCACGGGCCAGCTTGACCTCACGGAACTTGCCTTGACGGAACAGGGCAACTTCGCGGGCCTTCTTCTCGTCGGCGACTACGGTCATGTCGTCACCGGCATCCGGCGTACCATCGAGGCCGAGAATCTCGACCGGAATGGACGGACCGGCTTCCTTGATCGACTTGCCGTTCTCGTCAAGCATGGCACGCACGCGGCCATAGTTGACGCCGACCAGGACCATGTCGCCCTGACGCAGGGTACCGTCCTGAACCAGCACGGTGGCCACCGGGCCACGGCCCTTGTCCAGACGCGATTCGACCACCACACCACGACCCGGGGCCGACGGCGTGGCTTTCAGCTCGAGGACTTCAGCCTGCAGCAGTACGGCTTCGAGCAGCTCGTCGATGCCGGTACCCATCTTGGCCGACACATGCACATAAGGTGCATCGCCGCCCCACTCTTCCGGAATCACGTCGAGAGCGGCCAGGCCGTTCTTGATGTTGTCCGGGTTGGCATCGGGCTTGTCGATCTTGTTCACCGCGACCACGATCGGAACGCCAGCCGCTTTCGCGTGCTGTACGGCTTCCTGAGTCTGCGGCATCACGCCGTCGTCGGCTGCAACGACCAGGATGACGATGTCGGTGGCCTTGGCACCACGCGCACGCATGGCGGTAAACGCAGCGTGACCGGGGGTGTCGAGGAAGGTGACCATGCCACGCTCGGTTTCCACGTGGTAAGCACCGATATGCTGGGTGATGCCACCCGCTTCACCAGACGCCACCTTGGCGCGACGAATGTAGTCGAGCAGCGAGGTCTTACCGTGGTCGACGTGACCCATCACGGTCACCACCGGCGCGCGGGACACGGCCTCACCTTCGAACTTCAGCGACTCGGCCAGGGAATCTTCCAGGGCGGTATCGCTGACCAGCTTGACCTTGTGGCCCAACTCTTCGGCGATCAACTGGGCAGTTTCCTGATCCAGCACCTGGTTGATGGTGGCCGGGGTGCCCATCTTGAACATGAACTTGATGACTTCGGCGGCCTTGACCGACATCTGCTGAGCCAGATCGCCCACCGTGATGGTTTCGCCAATGGCCACTTCACGCACCACCGGGCCGGCCGGAGCCTGGAAGCCATGCTGGTTGCGCTTCTTCATCTTCGACTTGCCGCGACCACCACGACGGAAACCGTCGCTTTCTTCATCGACGCTACGCGGAGCGACGCGCGGAGCCGGCGCCTTCTCCTTGGTCGCGGGGCGATGCTGGGTGTGCTTGCGATCGCGACGCTCGTCTTCATCAGAGCGTGCCTTCTCGGGGCGACGCACTTCTTCTTTCTTGCGCTCGACTTCGACGACCGGAGCGACAACCAGCGGCTCGCTGACAGGCGTCGGCGCGGCAGCAGGTGCGGCAGTATCGGTAGTGGCAGTCGCAGCCTGGCGCTTGGCTTCTTCTTCGGCCTTGCGCTTGGCTTCTTCCTCGGCCTTCAGGCGCTCGGCCTCGGCAGCGGCCTGCTGAGCTTCCAGCTCGCGCTGCTTCTCGGCTTCCAGCTCTTCCGGGCTGCGCTTGACGAAGGTCTTCTTCTTGCGCACTTCAACACTGATGGTCTTGCTACCAGCGACGCGCAGCGTGCTGGTGGTCTTGCGTTGCAAGGTAATCTTGCGCGGCTCTTCGACCTTGTCGCCGTGACTGCTCTTGAGATGGGCCAGCAGGGCCTGTTTCTCACTATCGGTCACTACTTGTTCGGCACTGTCGTGGGACAGACCAGCTTCACGCATCTGCTGCAGCAGGCGCTCAACCGGGGTGTCGACCACTGTGGCCAGTTCTTTCACCGTGACTTGCGTCATGCATCTTTCTCCTCGGCCGCAACCGCTTATTCGAACCAATGGGCTCGGGCGGCCATGATCAGCTTGCCGGCACGCTCTTCGTCGATGCCGTCGATGTCGAGCAGGTCGTCAATAGACTGCTCGGCCAGGTCTTCACGGGTAATCACGCCGCGCAGCGCAAGCTCTAGAGCCAGCGCCTTGTCCATGCCTTCCAGTTCCAGCAGATCATCTGCCGGATGGGCATCGGCCAACTTCTCCTCGTTGGCGATCGCCTTGGTCAGCAGACGATCCTTAGCCCGTGCACGCAGCTCATTGACGATCTCCTCGTCGAAGCCATCGATACTGAGCATTTCTTCCATGGGTACGTAGGCAATCTCTTCGAGACTGGTGAAACCCTCTTCGACCAGGACTTGAGCCAGTTCTTCGTCGACTTCCAGCTCGTCGATGAAGGACTGCATGATGTCGCCGGTTTCTGCCTGTTGCTTGGCCTGAATGTCCGCTTCGGTCATCACGTTCAGGGTCCAGCCGGTCAACTGACTGGCAAGACGCACGTTCTGACCGCCACGACCAATGGCCTGGGCCAGGTTGTCTTCGCCAACGGCGATGTCCATGGCATGGGCATCTTCATCGACGATGATCGCAGCCACTTCAGCCGGCGACATGGCATTGATGACGAACTGCGCGGGGTTGTCGTCCCACAGCACGATATCGACGCGCTCACCGCCCAGCTCGCCGGAAACGGCCTGGACGCGCGAACCACGCATACCGATGCAGGCACCCTGCGGGTCGATACGCTTGTCCTTGGAGCGCACGGCGATCTTGGCGCGCGAACCCGGATCACGGGAGGCAGCCTTGACGTCGATCAGCCCTTCGGCGATTTCCGGTACTTCGATGCGGAACAGCTCGATCAGCATTTCCGGAGCGGTACGCGACAGGATCAGTTGCGGGCCGCGGTTCTCGGTACGAATTTCCTTGAGCAGGGCACGCAGACGCACACCCACGCGGAAAGTCTCGCGCGGGATGATGTCTTCACGGGCCAGCAGCGCCTCGGCGTTGTTGCCCAGGTCTACGATGACGTTGTCGCGGGTGACCTTCTTCACGGTGCCGGAGATGATCTCCCCCAGACGCTCGCGATAGGCGTCTACCACCTGAGCACGCTCGGCCTCGCGCACTTTCTGCACGATGACCTGCTTGGCGGTTTGCGCGGCGATGCGACCGAACTCGATGGAATCGATCTTCTCTTCGAGCACGTCACCGATCTTGGCGTTGGCCTCAACGGCCTGCGGCATGTCCTCGGTCACCTGGTAGGCCGGGTCCTCGAACTCGGACTCATCGACCACGGTCCAGCGGCGGAAAGTTTCGTAGCTACCGTTCTGACGGTTGATCGACACACGCAGGTCGACTTCGTCCTCGAAACGTTTCTTGGTGGCGGTCGCCAGAGCCAGCTCCAGCGCCTCGAAAATCACGCCGGCCGGTACACCCTTTTCATTGGATACCGACTCAACAACCAGCAGTACTTCTTTGCTCATCGTACGCCTCGCCTTTCGCAATCCATTGGTTCTGCGCAGTCCGCTTCACGTTCACGCCATTGGCGCTATCTTCGTGAGCTGCCGCGCTACCTTCGCGCCATCTGTGTCGCTTGCGCTGCGCCGACAATCGACAGTCCAGCAGCGCCACAGAATCCGCATCTCAATCAAATCGGGGGATGATATTGGCCTTGTCGATCAGGTCGATCGGCAACAGATACTCGTGGTCATCCACCTGAACTACCACGTCCTGCTCCTCCACACCGCGAAGGAGGCCCTGGAAGTTACGACGCCCGTCGAAAGGCGAACGCAGCTTGATCTTCACCTGCTCACCGGCATGCGTCGCAAACTGTTCGAGGGTGAACAACGGACGATCCATGCCAGGAGAAGAAACTTCCAGTGTGTACTCCGAGGTAATCGGATCCTCGACATCGAGCACACCACTGAGCTGACGGCTGACGATTTCACAATCGTCGATCAGGATGCCATCGGCTTTATCGATATAGACACGCAGCAGCGAATGACGCCCCTGCGACAGGAACTCGATGCCCCAACATTGGTAACCGAGCGCCTCGATTACTGGGGCCAACAAGGCCTGCAACTGTTCTAGCTTGCTCGACACTTAACGGCCCTCGTGCATGCTGTGCAAATAAAAAATGGGCGAAACGCCCATCCCTTCAATCCGCCGTAAATACCAACGGACACTGTCTTTCAGCTAACAAAAAGCCCCTGAAAAGGGGCCTGCTGAAACTGGTTGCGGGGGCAGGATTTGAACCTACGACCTTCGGGTTATGAGCCCGACGAGCTACCAGACTGCTCCACCCCGCGTCAAAGCTGGGCCGGAATTATACGGCCACCCCCTGGCGAGGGTCAACCAAACACTCCAGCAACAAGAAAGCCCGCGAACTGCGGGCTTTCTTGAGTATGGTACCGAGGAGGGGACTCGAACCCCTACAGCCTATGGCCACTACCACCTCAAGGTAGCGTGTCTACCAATTCCACCACCTCGGCAAAACTGTTACTGCTCTGGAGCCTCCGGCACATCCGAAGCATCGGATGCTGGAGCTTGCTCTTCGAGCACCGGCACATCTTCGACAGCCGGTTTTTGTTGAACTTCCAGAACCGCTGGATCTGGCAGACCAACTTGAGTCAGTGCATCAGCTTTTTCTTTAGCAAAGAACGCTAAACCCAAGCTGGTAATGAAAAAAGCCGCGGCGAGTATACCAGTAAACTTACTCAGAAAGGTAGAGGAACCTTGGCTTCCGAATACAGTTGCCGAAGCACCCGAACCGAACGACGCACCTGCGTCAGCGCCTTTACCCTGCTGCAACAGCACCAGCACCACAATACCGATCGCACCCAGCAGGTGCAGAACAACAATGACTGTTTCCAGCATTCTTCAGTTTCCTGCAGCGCGACAGATCGCACCGAATTCATCCGCATTCAGAGAGGCGCCACCTACGAGCCCCCCATCGATATCCCGCATGCCGAACAACTCGGCAGCACTGGCGGCCTTCACACTGCCACCATAAAGAATTCTCAACCCACTCGCGACACCAGCATCGAGCAGCGCAACTTGCGCGCGGATCGCTGCGTGCACTTCCTGAGCCTGCTCGGGCGTAGCGGTCAACCCGGTACCAATGGCCCATACAGGCTCATAGGCCACTACGGCGTTTTTCAGCGCATCGACACCCAGCGCGTCGATCACTGCGGCCAACTGGCCACCCACCACACCCAGCGTTGCATTCGCTTCACGCTGCTCGCGGGTTTCACCCACACAGAGCACGGGAGTCAAACCTGCAGCCTGTACCGCTGCAAACTTGCGCACGACCACTTCGTCACTTTCACCCAGAATCAGGCGACGCTCCGAGTGACCAACCAGCACCAGCTCACAACCGCCGTCGACCAACTGACTAACCGCCAGCTCACCAGTCAAGGCGCCCTGCTCTACTTGTGCCGCACAATCCTGAGCCCCAACCTTCACTGCTTTACCCTTCAGGCCTTCGACGACCTGAGCGACATGCAGACTGGAGGGAAACACCGCAACATCGACATCAGCAGGCAGTACCTGCTGACGTACACCTTCGATCAGCTCTGCGACGCTTGCGCGGGTACCGTGCATTTTCCAGTTACCAGCGACCAAGGGGCGACGCATGTTTTACCTCGTCGATCAAAGAGGGCGCAGATGTTACCCAAGAGCACCCTCGGTAGCAAGCGCAATCAAGCACAGACTTCGGCAACAATCTTAGCCAATTCATCGGCATAGCCGCGAACCGAGCTTTCCTCGTCACCTTCGACCATCACTCGCACCAGCGGCTCGGTGCCGGACTTGCGCAGCAGCACTCGACCACGCCCAGCCATGCTCTCGGTCACCCGCGCGCAGGCTTCCTTCACCGAAGGATGCTCGAGCGGATCGACAGCACCGGAGAACCGCACATTGACCAGCACCTGCGGACACTTCTTCAGATCGCTGCGCGCATCAACCAGGCTCTGACCGCGGCGCTTGAGCGCCATCAACACTTGCAGGGCCGCAATAATCGCATCACCAGTCGTGGTGTGCTGGAAGCACACCAGGTGCCCGGAATTCTCGCCACCGAGCTGCCAGTTGCGCGCCAGCAATTCAGCGATCACATAACGATCACCGACATTGGCGCGAATGAATGGGATGTTGAGATCGGCCAGAGCCAGTTCCAGCCCGAGATTGCTCATCAGCGTGCCGACCACACCACCACGCAGCCGCCCACGCTCCTGCAGATCACGCGCAATGATGAACAGCAGTTCATCACCATCGACCACCGCACCATATTGGTCGACCATCAGCACACGATCAGCATCGCCATCGAAGGCGATACCCAGATCGGCCTGCTGCGCGACCACTTCAGCCTGCAGCGCAGCAATGTGCGTGGAACCGCAAGCATCATTGATATTGAGACCGTCGGGCTGCGCCGAAATGACCCGAACCTCCGCACCCAGCTCGCGAAATACACTCGGCGCGACCTTGTAGGCAGCGCCGTGGGCGCAATCGATGACGATCTTCAGGCCTTTGAAGCTGGTGCCGCTGGGCACACTGCCCTTGCAGAACTCGATGTAGCGGCCGGAAGCATCGTTGATCCGCGAAGCCTTGCCGATCCCGGCAGACTCCACCACGGTCATCGGCTGATCGAGCAACTCTTCGATCATCGCCTCGACATCGTCCGGAAGCTTGGTGCCTTCGCTGGAAAAGAACTTGATGCCGTTATCGTCATGTGGATTGTGCGAAGCACTGATGACGATACCGGCATCGGCCTGGAAAGTGCGCGTCAGATAGGCAATGGCCGGCGTCGGCATCGGCCCGAGCAGTTGCACGTCCGCACCCGCGGCAGCCAGCCCCGCCTCGAGGGCGGACTCGAACATGTAGCCAGAGATACGCGTGTCCTTTCCAATCAGGATGCGGCACTTGCCCTGCTTGCGAAACGCCATGCCAGCCGCCCAGCCGAGCTTGAGCATGAAATCCGGAGTAATGGGAAACTGGCCAACGCGACCACGAATACCGTCGGTGCCGAAGTACTTTCTAGCCATAACGCTTTCCTTGTTAGCAGGCCATTGAAAACTACCTGCGTTGTCTGGCCGTCGTTAAAAACAGCCTCAAAATGCTCATTTACAACACGTAAACTCCGCTTTCTCGGCTGTTTTTGCCTAGCCCAGACCGCCTCGCCTACGTTTTCAAAAGCACGCTATTGCGCCGCTTCAACCGCAGCGATCATGCGCACCACGTCCACCGTTTCGGCGACATCGTGCACACGCAAAATATGTGCGCCCTTGGTCAATGCCAGAGCAGCCAATGCCAGACTGCCGTAGAGGCGCCCGCCCACCTCGTGGCCGAGCACCTTGCCGATCATGCTCTTGCGTGAGACACCAACCAGCAAGGGCCGCCCCAACGCAGAGAGCTCACTCATGCGCTTGAACAGGGCGAGATTGTGCTCCAGGGTCTTGGCAAAACCAAAGCCCGGATCGAGCAGGATCCGCTCAGCGGGAATACCGGCTGTCGTGCAGACGGCCATGCGCTCGGCAAGAAAATCACGTACCTCAGCGACGATATCCGGATACTGCGGATCATCCTGCATGTTGCCGGGCTCACCGCGCATATGCATCAGACAGACCGGCAAACCAGTATCTGCCGCCGCATCCAGAGCACCATCACGCTGCAACGAACGCACATCATTGATCAGCCCCGCACCCAGCCTTGCACTTTCGCGCATGACTGCGGGCGTCGAGGTATCCACGGAAATGATCACGTCGAGCTGGCGGGCGATGGCTTCGACCACTGGCGCAACCCGCTCCAGCTCTTCGGTCGGAGAAACGGCCCGGGCGCCCGGACGGGTGGACTCACCGCCGATATCGATCAGCGTCGCACCTGCGGCGACCATCTGCTCGGCGTGACGCAGCGCAGCATCGCGCGCCGTAAAGCGCCCACCGTCGGAGAAAGAATCAGGAGTGACATTGAGGATGCCCATCACCTGCGGACGGGACAAATCAAGAAGCCGGCTACCACAGGGTAGCCGGCTCGGGTGTTGCGCTTGAGACATATGAAACCTTAGTGCTCGGCCGCCGGCCCACCAATGGGCTTTTCAGAACGGTCTGGTTCGTCGACCTTGGCCTGCGGAGCGCCGGAGTCACCGCCACCATCCCAGCCGCGCGGCTCACGAGGCTCGCGACCATTCATGATGTCGTCGATCTGATCGGCGTCGATGGTTTCGTACTTCATCAGCGCTTCGGCCATGGCATCGAGCTTGTCACGGTTCTCCACCAGCAGTTTCTTGGCCGTGGCGTAGCATTCATCGATGATGCGACGCACTTCCTCGTCGATCTGCTTGGCAGTCTCGCCGGAAACGTTGCTGGCCTGGCTGCCCATGCTGCGACCGAGGAAGACTTCACCCTCTTCTTCCGCATACATCAGCGGGCCCAGCTTCTCGGAAAGACCCCACTTGGTGACCATATTCTTGGCCAGTTGGGTGGCGCGCATGATGTCGTTCGAGGCGCCCGTGGTGACACCATCGAAGCCCAGGGTCATCTCTTCGGCGATACGACCACCGAACAGCGAGCAGATCTGGCTGATCAGCGCGCGCTTGCTGAGGCTGTAACGATCCTCTTCCGGCAGGAACATGGTCACGCCCAGGGCACGACCACGCGGAATGATGGACACCTTGTAGACCGGATCGTGCTCGGGCACCAGACGACCAACGATGGCGTGGCCCGCCTCGTGGAACGCGGTGTTGAGCTTCTCCTTGTCGGACATGACCATGGTCTTGCGCTCGGCGCCCATCATGATCTTGTCTTTGGCCAGCTCGAATTCCTTCATCTCCACCAGGCGCTTGCCAGCACGAGCGGCAAACAGAGAGGCTTCGTTGACCAGGTTGGCCAGATCGGCACCGGAGAAACCCGGGGTACCGCGCGCGATGACCGCCGGATTGACGTCGTCGCCCATCGGCACCTTGCGCATGTGCACTTTCAGAATCTGCTCGCGACCACGAATATCCGGCAGACCAACGACCACCTGGCGGTCGAAGCGGCCAGGACGCAGCAGCGCAGGGTCGAGAACGTCTGGACGGTTGGTGGCAGCGATGACGATGATGCCGTCATTCATCTCGAAACCGTCCATCTCCACCAGCAGTTGGTTGAGGGTCTGCTCACGCTCGTCGTGACCACCGCCCATGCCGGCGCCACGGTGGCGACCCACGGCGTCGATCTCGTCGATGAAGATGATGCACGGCGCGTGCTTCTTGGCCTGATCGAACATGTCGCGAACACGGCTGGCACCAACACCGACGAACATCTCGACGAAATCGGAACCGGAAATGGTGAAGAACGGCACTTTCGCCTCACCGGCCACGGCCTTGGCCAGCAAGGTCTTGCCGGTACCCGGCGAGCCAACCATCAGTACACCACGCGGGATGCGACCGCCCAGGCGCTGGAACTTGCCCGGATCGCGGAGGAATTCCACCAGTTCGCTGACTTCTTCCTTGGCCTCGTCGCAACCGGCGACGTCGGCGAAGGTGGTCTTGACCTGGTCTTCGGAGAGCAGACGCGCCTTGGACTTGCCAAAGCTCATCGGCCCGCCCTTGCCACCAGCACCGCCCTGCATCTGGCGCATGAAGAACATGAAGACGGCGATGATCACCAGGATCGGGAAGCTGGCGACCAACAGCTGAGTCCAGATGCTCTGCTGCTCAGGCTGCTTGCCTTCGATGACCACGTTGTTGTCGATCAGGTCGCCAATCAGGCCGCCGTCCTGGATCGCCGGACGAATGGTCTTGAACCCCTCGCCATCGGTGCGCTTGCCGGTGATCACGTAACCATCGACGGTCACGCGCTCGACGCGCCCTTCCTTCACCTGCTCGATGAATTGCGAGTAGCTCAGGGTCTGCGGCTCGCTCGGACTGGAGAAGTTGTTCATCACGGTAACCAGCACCGCCGCGATGATCAGCCACAGGATCAGATTCTTTGCCATGTCGTTCAATTAGCTACCCTCTGAAGCAGGCCTCGTGGCGAAGCGGGCTTCCCATGACGACCAATGATATACCGACTAACTTACACCAAACGCCCGCGTCCCGCAGGCGCCGTCTGTAACCCTTTATGAGGTTTCTGCCACTGAGACCGACAGGGCGGACACCAGTTTCAACTCACATCCCGCGAAAGCCGCGCGCCAACAGATATTGCTCACGGGAGCGATCGCGCGAGGACAGCGGCTTGCGCATCTGCACCTTGTCGAATGTCTCGCGCACCTGCTTGTGGTAGGCGTCGAAACCTTCACCCTGGAAAATCTTGATCAGAAAATCGCCACCTGGACGCAAGACACGCCCGGCCAGATCCAACGCCAGCTCGCACAGATACATCGCACGTGCCTGATCGGCGGTTCTTACCCCACTCATATTGGGGGCCATATCGGAAATAACAAGGTCCACCGGATTTTCGCCGATGGCCTCGAGAATTTGCGCGAAGACCGCGTCATCGGTGAAATCACCCTGAATGAAGGTGACATCGGGAATGCTGTCCATCTCCAGGATGTCGGAGGCGATCAGGCGTCCTTTGTCGCCGATCACTCGACTGGTGACCTGCGACCAGCCGCCCGGCGCGGCGCCGAGATCGACCACGGTCATCCCTGGGCGCAGGATGCGATCCTTCTCCTGAATTTCCAGCAACTTGTAGCTGGCGCGCGAACGATAGCCGTCCTTCTGCGCCATCTTCACGTATGGATCATCGAAATGTTCTTTCAGCCAACGCTGGCTGGTCTTGGAACGTGCCACTGAAACCTCTGACTCAACGGGTCATGAATAACTGCGCGGGCTCGGGTAAGATAGGCGCCGTTTTCCAGACCGAATTAGGTACTAACGATTATGCCGCTCACTCAAGAGCAGAAGAAACAATTCAAATCTATCGGCCACCACCTGAAACCTGTATTGATCGTGGCTGACAATGGTTTGACCGAGGGCGTGCTGGCCGAACTGGACCGTGCCCTGAACGATCACGAACTGATCAAGGTACAGCTGCGCCTCACCGAACGCGAGGATCGCCAGGCAGCCATTGTAGCCCTGTGCGAAAACGGACGCGCTGAACTGGTCCAGTCGATTGGCAAGGTCGCCCTGCTCTACCGCAAGAACCCCAAGCCGAATCGCAACCTGTCCAACGTTATTCGTCACCAGGGTTGAGGCGCATCCATCGCGATCACGGGCAGGCATGGCGTGCCCTGATCGCGAATGAATTCGCGTCTGAAAGCGTCGCTAGCGCCTGACCGGCGCCCCAGGTACAGGCTGTAGGACCAGCAACAGCCCACAAAATGCCATCACCAGATAGCTGAAGCGCAGCCAGTACTCGACATCGGGCCAGTAGCGCAACACAGCGAAGTAGCTCAGGGCCATGACCGCAACGGTCAGCAGTAGTTGCCCACGCATATCCCGCAGCAGACTCGACAGACCTTCACTGCGCAGCAAGGCAAAAGCCTGTAACGCAACGCATACCGCTGCCAGACCGACCAGTAGCGGCACCAGCCGCGTGGCTATCTCCTGCACCAGCAGAGGTGCCAGGCCGGTCTGGCCGATGGCTGGCAGAATGACGAATTGCAGCAACCACAAACCGCCCACCCAGAGGGTCTGGGCCAGCTGCCAACTGACGGCAGCCGCCCGAGACGGCTGTTGCGGTTTAGATATGACGGACTTCGACAATCTCGTACTCGATCAAGCCACTGGGGGTCTGCACCGCGACTACATCGCCCTCGTTCTTGCCGATCAGGGCACGGGCAATGGGTGAACCGACGGAGATCTTGCCCTGCTTGATGTCGGCTTCGTCCTCGCCAACGATCTGGTAGGTCACGCTTTCGTCAGTCTCGACGTTGGCAATTTCCACCGTAGTGCCGAAGATCACCTTGCCGGTGTGCTCGATGGTGGTGACATCGATGATCACCGCGTTCTGCAGACGACCTTCGATATCACGCACACGCGCTTCGACCATGCCCTGCTGCTCACGCGCGGCGTGGTACTCGGCGTTTTCCTTGAGATCACCCAGCTCGCGGGCTTCACCGATGTCCTGACTGAGTTTCGGGCGAACCACCTTAGTCAGGTGCGCCAGCTCTTCTTCCAGGGCGCGAGCGCCCTGAACGGTCATTGGATATTTGATCATGCCTTGATTCCTGCATGCAGATCCTGCAGCCGGCGCACGGTCTTCTCGGGACCGAACTTGAGCGCTTCACAGACCGCCTGCCCCGCCGCGATGGTGGTGGTGCAGTAGATCTTGTGCTGCAGGGCGTTACGACGGATCGAGTAGGAGTCAGCGATGGACTGACGCCCCTCGGTGGTATTGATGATCAGGGTGACTTCATCATTCTTGATCATGTCGACGACATGCGGACGACCTTCGGTCACCTTGTTCACTCGACGAACTGGCAGACCAGCAGCCTCGATCACCTTGGCGGTACCGGCAGTAGCAACCACTTCAAAGCCCAGCGCGATCAGATCACGGGCGACCTGAACGGCTTCCGGCTTGTCATCTTCACGCACGCTGATGAAAGCGCAACCGGAGTTCGGCAGGATCTCGCTGGCGCCCAGCTGGGCCTTGGCAAAGGCTTCGCCGAAGGTGTCACCGACCCCCATGACTTCACCGGTGGACTTCATCTCCGGGCCGAGGATCGGGTCAACGCCTGGGAACTTGGCGAAGGGGAATACCGCTTCCTTGACGCTGAAGAACGGCGGGATGATTTCCTTGCTGTAACCGGCTTCGGCCAGGCTCTTGCCAGCCATGACACGCGCAGCCACCTTGGCCAGCGACTCGCCGACGCATTTGGAGACGAACGGCACGGTACGCGAGGCGCGCGGGTTCACTTCGATGACGTAGATGTCCTCGCCCTGCACGGCCATCTGCACGTTCATCAGACCGACCACGCCGAGCTCCAGGGCCATTTTCTTGACCTGGTCGCGGATCTCGTCCTGGATGTGCATCGGCAGCGAGTACGGCGGCAGCGAGCAGGCAGAGTCACCAGAGTGCACGCCGGCCTGTTCGATGTGCTGCATGATCGCGCCGATCACCACGGTCTCGCCGTCGCACACCGCATCCACATCCACTTCGATGGCGCAGTTGAGGAAGCGATCGAGCAGCACCGGGCTGTCGTTGGAGACCTTCACCGCTTCGCGCATGTAGCGCTTGAGCTCTTCTTCCTGGTAGACGATTTCCATCGCCCGGCCGCCCAGTACGTAGGACGGACGCACCACCATCGGGTAACCGATGTTCTTCGACAGGGCCAGTGCCTCGTCTTCGCTGCGCGCGGTGGCGTTGGCCGGCTGACGCAGGTTCAGGCGCTGCACCATCTGCTGGAAGCGCTCGCGGTCTTCGGCGCGGTCGATGGCCTCGGGGCTGGTGCCGATGATCGGTACGCCCGCTTCTTCCAGGGCGCGGCAGATCTTCAGCGGGGTTTGGCCGCCGTACTGGACGATGACGCCTTTCGGCTGCTCGACACGGACGATTTCCAGCACATCTTCCAGGGTCACCGGCTCGAAGTACAGGCGATCGGAGGTGTCGTAGTCGGTGGAGACGGTTTCCGGGTTGCAGTTGACCATGATGGTCTCGTAACCGTCTTCACGCATGGCCAACGCGGCGTGTACGCAGCAGTAGTCGAACTCGATGCCCTGGCCGATACGGTTGGGGCCACCACCGAGGATCATGATCTTCTCGCGGCTCGACGGATTGGCCTCGCACTCTTCCTCGTAGGTCGAGTACATGTAGGCGGTGTCGGTGGCGAACTCGGCGGCACAGGTGTCCACGCGCTTGTACACCGGCAGCACCTTGAGCTTGTGGCGATGGGCACGCAGGCTCTTCTCGGAAACACCCAGCAGCTTGGCCAGGCGCGCATCGGAGAAGCCCTTGCGCTTGAGCTTGAACATCAGGTCGCGGTCGATGGCCGACAGACCCAGGGTCTGCACGGTGGCCTCGTCCTTGATCAGATCTTCGATCTGCACCAGGAACCACTCGTCGATACGGGTCAGCTCGAAGACTTCGGCGACAGTCTTGCCGGCGCGGAAGGCATCGGCCACGTACCAGATGCGGTCGGCACTGGGCACGGTCAGTTCGCGACGCAGGGTGCTTTCAGCTTCCGGATCGTTCAGGTCGAGCTTCGGATCGAAGCCGGCAACGCCCACTTCCAGGCCGCGCAGGGCCTTCTGCATGGACTCCTGGAAGGTACGGCCGATGGCCATGACTTCGCCCACGGATTTCATCTGGGTGGTCAGGCGGGCGTCGGCCTTGGGGAATTTCTCGAAGGCGAAGCGCGGCACCTTGGTCACCACGTAGTCGATCGCCGGTTCGAACGACGCCGGGGTACGCCCGCCAGTGATGTCGTTGCTCAGCTCATCGAGGGTGTAACCAACAGCCAGCTTGGCGGCGATCTTGGCGATCGGGAAGCCGGTGGCTTTGGAAGCCAGCGCCGAGGAGCGCGATACACGCGGGTTCATCTCGATGACGACCATGCGCCCAGTGTTCGGGCAGATGCCGAACTGCACGTTGGAGCCGCCGGTCTCCACGCCGATCTCGCGCAGCACCGCCAAAGAGGCGTTACGCAGGATCTGGTATTCCTTGTCGGTCAGGGTCTGGGCCGGCGCGACGGTGATCGAGTCACCGGTGTGCACGCCCATCGGATCGAAGTTCTCGATGGAGCAGACGATGATGCAGTTGTCCTTCTTGTCACGGACCACCTCCATCTCGTATTCCTTCCAGCCGATCAGCGACTCGTCGATCAGCAGTTCGCTGGTCGGCGACAGGTCGAGACCGCGGGCGCAGATTTCTTCGAACTCTTCACGGTTGTAGGCGATGCCGCCACCGGTGCCGCCCATGGTGAAGGACGGACGGATGATGCACGGGAAGCCAACCTTCTCCAGCACGCCGTAGGCATCTTCCATGCTGTGGGCGATGCCGGATACCGGGCAGGCCAGGCCGATGTCTTTCATCGCCTTGTCGAAGCGCGAACGGTCTTCAGCCTTGTCGATGGTGTCGGCGTTGGCACCGATCATCTCGACGCCGAATTTCTCCAGTACGCCATGACGCTCCAGGTCCAGCGCGCAGTTCAGCGCGGTCTGGCCACCCATGGTCGGCAGCAGGGCGTCGGGGCGCTCCTTCTCGATGATCTTGGCCACGGTGGCCCATTTGATCGGCTCGATGTAGGTGGCGTCGGCCATCGACGGGTCGGTCATGATGGTGGCCGGGTTGGAGTTCACCAGAATGACGCGGAAACCTTCTTCCTTCAGCGCCTTGCACGCCTGAGCGCCGGAGTAGTCGAACTCGCAGGCCTGGCCGATGACGATGGGGCCGGCGCCGAGGATCAGGATGCTTTTGATATCTGTACGTTTTGGCATGGGGTAACTCTCGAATTCCTGGACTCAGCGATCAGCGACGGGCCGCCATGGCGGAGATGAAGCGGTCGAACAGCGGGGCCACGTCGTGCGGGCCGGGGCTCGCCTCGGGGTGACCCTGGAAGCTGAAAGCGTCCTTGTCGGTACGCTCGATGCCCTGCAGGGTGCCGTCGAACAGCGACTTGTGGATCGGCCGCACATTGCTCGGAAGGCTGCTCTCGTCCACGGCGAACCCGTGGTTCTGGCTGGTGATCATCACCACGCCGCTGTCGAGATCCTGTACCGGGTGGTTGGCACCGTGGTGACCATGGCCCATTTTCAGGGTCTTGGCACCGGAGGCCAGGGCCAGCAACTGGTGGCCAAGGCAGATGCCGAATACCGGGATATCGGTTTCCAGAACGTCCTTGATCGCCTGGATCGCGTAGTCGCAAGGCTCGGGATCGCCAGGACCGTTGGAGAGGAACACGCCATCAGGATTGAGTGCCAGCACGTCGCTGGCCGGAGTTTGCGCCGGCACCACGGTCAGGCGGCAGCCTCGCTCGACCAGCATGCGCAGGATGTTCAGCTTCACGCCGTAGTCATAGGCGACCACGTGATAAGGCAGCTCGCTGGCCGGGATTTCCGGGTGGCTGTCGTCCTTCAGATTCCAGGTGCTTTCGCGCCACTCGTAGCGCTCGGTGCAGCTGACCACCTTGGCCAGGTCCATGCCCTTGAGGCCCGGGAAGCTTCGAGCCAGCTCCAGTGCTTTCTCTTCGGTGGCGTCGTCACCGACCAGGATGCAGCCATTCTGCGAACCCTTTTCGCGCAGGATACGGGTCAGGCGGCGAGTATCGATACCGGTGATGGCGACGGTGCCGTTCGCTTTCAGGTACTCGTCCAGCGGTTGCTTGTCGCGCCAGTTGCTGGAGATCAGCGGCAGGTCACGAATGATCAGGCCAGCGGCCCATACGCGGTTGGACTCGGCATCTTCCGGCGTGGTGCCAGTGTTGCCGATGTGCGGGTAGGTCAGGGTAACGATCTGCTGGGCATAGGATGGATCGGTAAGGATTTCCTGATAGCCGGTCATGGCGGTGTTGAACACCACCTCTCCGATCGTCTGGCCATCGGCCCCGATGGAATCGCCGCGAAAAATGCTGCCGTCAGCAAGGGCCAAAATGGCAGGTTTGGGGGCTGGCTTAGTCAAGAAGACCTCCGTCTCGATCAAGGCTTGAAGCAAACGCAGGTTGTAAAAAAGCGGGATGACGTGTGAAGGTCATCCCGCTTTTTTATTTGAGCCATTCTGCGTAACTTTTAGTGGACACACTAAAACAGGAAGCTTACAGGAAAACCCTTTTTCGGTCCACCCGATAAGACGCCTCAGTCACACATTCGCATCAACGCAGACCCAGCACGTCCTGCATGTCATACAGAGCGGCATCACGCCCCTGCAGCCACAGCGCCGAACGCACCGCGCCCTTGGCGAAGGTCATGCGGCTGGAGGCCTTGTGGGTGATCTCTACTCGCTCGCCATCGGCGGCGAACAGCACGGTGTGGTCACCCACCACGTCACCGGCACGCACGGTAGCGAAACCGATGGTCTCGCGCTCACGGGCGCCGGTCTGACCTTCGCGGCCATACACGGCGACCTTCTGCAGATCACGCCCCAGTGCATCGGCAACCACTTCGCCCATGCGCAGTGCGGTACCGGACGGTGCATCGACCTTGTGCCGATGGTGGGCCTCGATGATTTCGATGTCCACGTCGTCACCCAGCACGCGAGCAGCGGTATCCAGCAGCTTCAGGCACAGGTTGACGCCGACACTGAAGTTGGCGGCAAAGACGATGGGGATCTGCTTGGCCGCTTCGCTCAGCTGCTGTTTCTCTTCCACGGTGAAACCGGTGGTACCGATGACCATGGCCTTGCCCGCCTGGCGGCAGACTTCCAGGTTCTTCAGGGTCACCGACGGATGGGTGAAATCGATCAGCACGTCGAAATCGTCGACCACCGCGGCCAGATCACCCGCCAGGGTCACGCCAATCTTGCCCAGGCCGACCAGTTCACCGGCATCGGCACCGATCAGGCTGCTATCGGCGCGGTCGATGGCGGCACTGAGCTTGGCGCCCTCGACCTGACTCACGGCCTCGATCAGGGTCTTGCCCATACGCCCGGCGGCGCCCATCACTGCAATACGTTGCATACATCAGCTCCAAGCTGTCGCCCCGGCATCCACCGGGGCGCTTTGGGGTTAAACGTCGCCGAAGAAGCGCTTCACACCTTCGAACCAGCCACTGGCCTTGGGTGAGTGGGAATCGTCACCTTGCAGCGACTTGCGGAACTCATCGAGCAGTTCGCGCTGACGCTTGTTCAGGTTGACCGGCGTTTCCACCGCGACCCGGCACATCAGATCGCCAGCCGCACCGCCACGCACCGGGGCCACGCCCTTGCCACGCAGACGGAACAGCTTGCCGGTCTGGGTACCTTCAGGGATCTTCAGCTTGACCCGGCCATCGAGGGTCGGCACTTCCAGTTCACCACCCAGCGCCGCATCAGCGAAGCTGATCGGCACTTCGCAGTACAGATGCTTGCCGTCACGCTGGAAGATCGCATGTTCACGGACGTTGACCACCACGTAGAGGTCACCGGCCGGGCCGCCATGGGTACCGGCCTCGCCCTCGCCGGACAGACGAATGCGGTCACCGGTATCGACACCTGGCGGCACCTTGACCGACAGCGTCTTGCTCTCTTCCACGCGCCCCTGACCATGGCAGCTGCCGCAAGGATCGGTGATCATCTTGCCGCTGCCATGGCAGCGCGGGCAGGTCTGCTGCACGGAGAAGAAGCCCTGCTGCATGCGCACCTGACCGATGCCACCACAAGTGGTACAGGTGACCGGGCTGGTGCCCTTCTTGGCGCCTGAGCCATCGCAGGTCTTGCAGCCGACCAGGGTCGGCACGCGGATGGTCACGGTGGTACCGCGTACCGCTTCTTCCAGATCCAGTTCCAGGGTGTAGCGCAGATCCGAGCCGCGCTGGGCACCGCCACGCGAACCGCCGCGAGCGCCGCCGAAGAAGTCGCTGAACACGTCACCGAAGATATCGGAGAAGTTGGCGCCGCCGAAACCAGCGCCACCGCCGCCACCCATCTGCGGGTCTACCCCGGCGTGGCCGTATTGGTCGTAGGCCGAACGCTTGGCCGCGTCAGAAAGTACTTCGTAGGCCTCGTTGGCCTCCTTGAATTTCTCTTCGGCGTCTTTGTCGTCCGGGTTGCGGTCCGGGTGATACTTCATCGCCAGGCGCCGGTAGGCCTTCTTCAGCTCGGCTTCACTAGCGCCGCGCTCGACCCCCAGGATCTCGTAATAGTCACGTTTTGCCATAGTTGTGCTGCACTCTCAGATTCGTGAGCTCCAGATACGCCGACGCGGGAGAAGGCTCCCGCGCGGCGAATCCTGCCCGTCGCGAGCGACGGTGGAGCGTAAAGAAGAGGCGGCCCGCCGAGCAGGCCGCATCCCTTACTTGTTCTCCTTGACCTCTTCGAACTCAGCGTCGACCACGTCGTCACCGGCATCCTTGGCGTCGCCAGCGTCAGCCTGGGCAGCACCGCCCTGCGGCTGCTCGGCATACATCTTCTGCGCCAGCGGCGTGGTGGCTTCGGACAGTGCGTTCATCTTGGCTTCGATGGCCGCCTTGTCGTCGCCTTTCACGGCCGCTTCCAGCTCGCCAATGGCTTTCTCGATGGCCGCTTTCTCGTCGGCAGTCGCCTTGTCGCCCGCTTCGGTGAGCATCTTGCGGGTGGCGTGCACCAGCTGATCGCCCTGGTTACGTGCCGTGGCCAGCTCTTCGAACTTGCGGTCTTCCTCGGCATTGGCCTCGGCGTCACGCACCATACGCTCGATTTCGTCATCGGACAGGCCGGAGTTGGCCTTGATCACGATGGACTGCTGCTTGCCGGTGGCCTTGTCCTTGGCGGACACGTGCAGGATGCCGTTGGCGTCGATGTCGAAGGTCACTTCGATCTGCGGCACGCCACGCGGAGCCGGCGGGATCTCGGCCAGGTCGAACTTGCCGAGGGACTTGTTCTGTGCGGCCTGCTTGCGCTCACCCTGCAACACGTGAATGGTCACGGCGCTCTGGTTGTCATCGGCAGTGGAGAACACCTGCGACTTCTTGGTCGGGATGGTGGTGTTCTTCTCGATCAGCGCAGTCATCACGCCACCCATGGTTTCGATACCCAGGGTCAGCGGGGACACGTCCAGCAGCAGTACGTCCTTGACGTCACCGGCCAGAACGGCACCCTGGATGGCAGCGCCCATGGCAACAGCCTCGTCCGGGTTGACGTCCTTGCGTGCTTCTCTGCCGAAGAACTCGGTCACCAGCTTCTGCACCAGCGGCATGCGGGTCTGACCGCCGACCAGGATCACATCGTTGATCGAACCGACGTCGACACCGGCATCTTTCAGCGCGATGCGGCAAGGCTCGATGGTGCGCTGCACCAGATCTTCGACCAGCGATTCGAGCTTGGAACGGGAAATCTTCACGTTCAGGTGCTTCGGACCGGTGGCATCTGCGGTGATGTACGGCAGGTTGACGTCGGTCTGCTGGCTCGAGGACAGCTCGATCTTGGCCTTCTCGGCAGCTTCCTTGAGGCGCTGCATGGCCAGCGGATCGCCCTTGAGGTTCATGCCGGTTTCTTTCTTGAATTCGTCTACGAGGTAGTCGATCAGACGAATATCGAAGTCTTCACCACCGAGGAAAGTGTCACCGTTGGTGGCCAACACCTCGAACTGGTGCTCGCCATCGACTTCGGCGATCTCGATAACGGAAACGTCGAAAGTACCACCACCCAGGTCATAGACGATCACGGTGTGGTCGCCCTTGGCCTTGTCCATGCCATAGGCCAGCGCAGCCGCAGTCGGCTCGTTGATGATGCGCTTGACGTCCAGACCGGCGATGCGACCAGCATCCTTGGTGGCCTGACGCTGGCTGTCGTTGAAGTAGGCCGGAACGGTGATCACCGCTTCGGTGACTGGCTCGCCCAGGTAGTCCTCGGCGGTCTTCTTCATCTTCTTGAGAATTTCAGCCGAGATTTGCGGCGGCGCCATCTTCTGGCCGTTCACTTCAACCCAGGCGTCACCGTTGTCAGCCTTGGTGATCTTGTACGGCACCATCTGAATGTCTTTCTGCACGACTTCTTCGTCGAAACGACGACCGATCAGACGCTTCACCGCATACAGGGTGTTGTGCGGGTTGGTCACGGCCTGACGCTTGGCCGACTGGCCCACGAGGATTTCACCGTCGTTGGCGTAAGCGATGATCGACGGCGTGGTACGAGCGCCTTCGGCGTTCTCGATTACCTTGACGTTGCCATTTTCCAGAATGGAGACACAGGAGTTGGTGGTCCCCAGGTCGATACCGATAATTTTGCCCATGAATGTTCTCCCGAAACTTTGATTTTTCCGTCGCCTCGTTTTTCAGGCGCCGGCAGCACTAAAACGCTTGACTTAAAAATGGGGTCGTTACTGCTGATTTCAAGCCTGCTCGTCGATACTCGGCGGCGGCGTGGTTGGTGCCTTGCTGACCACGACCATGGCCGGGCGCAGCAGGCGACCGTTGAGCAGATAGCCCTTCTGGAACACCTTGAGCACAGAATTCGGCTCGGCGTGAATGCTCTCTTCCATGGCCATGGCCTGGTGATGCTCCGGGTTGAACGGCGCACCATGCGGGTCGATGGCTTCCAGGTTGTAGCGAGCCAGGGTGTCGTGGAACAGCTTGAGGGTCAGTTGCATGCCCTCACGCACGGCCTTGATCGACACATCGTCAGGGCTGGACAGCTCCAGACCGCGCTCCAGACTGTCGATTACCGGCAGCAGATCGCCAGCGAACTTTTCCAGCGCAAATTTGTGTGCCTTCTCTACGTCCTGCTCCGCGCGACGACGCACGTTCTGCAGGTCGGCAGCCATGCGCAGCGACTGATCCTGTGCAGCGGCCAGTTGCTCCTCCAGCGTTTGCACGCGAGCAGCCAGGTCGTCACCAGGCGCCACAGCTTCTGCTGCCTGCGCCTCGGGATTCTGCGTATCCAGGGTCTGTTCGTCAGCCATGCCTTTCTCCTCTCGAAAAAACTGGCGCGATACCGACTCGCGCTCCTGCCGCCTATATGGAGTCAATTCCACAGCTTTCAAGGGGCAATAGGGAGGATTGCCAGAGAAAGAAAAAACACTGTATAAATAACCAGACATCAATTCGGGAGCGTTCGCCATGCTGGTGCACCTGTCCATTCACAACTACGCCATCGTCGACCACCTGGATCTCGAGCTGGATGCCGGCATGAGCGCCATCAGCGGCGAGACCGGCGCCGGCAAATCGATCATGCTCGACGCCCTCGGCCTGTGCCTGGGTGATCGTGCCGACAGCGGCGTGGTACGCCCAGGTGCAGACAAGGCTGACATTCTCGCCAGCTTCGACCTGGCGGACATTCCCGAAGCCCGCACCTGGCTCGCCGAACGGGATCTGGACAACGACGGCCCGTGCATCCTGCGCCGGGTGATCACCGCCGAAGGCCGTTCGCGCGGCTATATCAACGGCAGCCCCTGCCCGCAGGCCGACCTCAAGGCCCTTGGCGAGCTGATCATCGATATCCATAGCCAGCACGAGCATCAGTCGCTGCTCAAGACCGACACCCATCGCCGCCTGCTCGACGAATACGCCGGCAGCCAGGACCTCGCGCGCCAGGTGCAACTCGCGGCGCAACGCTGGAAGCAGACACGCAACGAGCTGGAGCGCATCTCCAGCCAGGGTGACGAACAGCGCGCCCGCCACCAGTTGCTCAGCTATCAACTGGAAGAGCTGGAAAATCTGGCGCTGGGCGACAACGAACTGGAACAGCTGGAACAGGAGCACAAGGCGCTAAGCAACGCTGAAGCGCTTCTCGCGGCCTGCCGCCAGGTGCTCGATCTGTGCAGCGAGAGCGATGCCGGCAACGTGCTGTCCGCGCTGACCGCCAGCCTCAACCGCCTGGGCGCCTTCGGCGGCCAGGGCGGTGCCTTGAACGAAGCCAGCAACCTGCTGGCCAGTGCGCAGATCCAGGTCGAAGAAGCAGTCGGCGAGCTGAATCGCTTCCTCGATCACTTCGACGCCGACCCGGAGCGTCAACAGTTTCTCGAAGAGCGCCTGGACACCATCTACACCCTGGCACGCAAGCATCGCATCCAACCCACCGAGCTGGCCGCCTTGCAGCAACAGTTGTTCGAGGAGCTTGAAGGCCTGAATGCCGACGACCAGGCCAGTGGACGCCTGACCGAAGAGCTGGCCGCCTATGAGCGCCATTACCAGGAGAAAGCCGCCGAACTCAGCACACTGCGCAGCAATGCTGCCGAGCGCCTGGCCGCTGCAGTGGAGCAGGAAATGCAGGCGCTGGGCATGCCTGGCGGCCGCTTCAACATCCAGCTCCAGGCCATGAGCTGCGAAGAACCGCATGCCAGTGGCCTGGAAATGGTGGAGTTCCTGGTCAGCGCCAACCCCGGCCAGCCGCTACGAGGCCTGGCCAAGGTGGCCTCCGGCGGTGAGCTGTCACGTATCAGCCTGGCGATCCAGGTGATCACCGCGCAGACCTCGCGTGTACCGACCCTGGTATTCGACGAAGTGGACGTCGGTATCGGCGGCCCCACAGCAGAGGTGGTCGGCCAACTCCTGCGCCGCCTGGGCGAGCGCGGTCAGGTGCTATGCGTCACACACCTGCCGCAAGTCGCCGCGCAGGGCCATCAACATCTGTTCGTGCACAAGCGTCGCGGCGAAGATGCCACGTCTACCGCCGTGAGCAAGCTGGACGAGAGCGGCCGCGTCGAGGAAATAGCCCGCATGCTCGGTGGCGTCGACCTGACCGAGGAATCCCTGGCTCACGCGCGCAAGATGGTCACCAGCGCCCAGGCTGCCTGAAGCAGCCTAGCGCGGATGCAATCCGGAGGGCTCCCGGATTGCATCCGCGCCATGAGAAAGCAAAAAGGCGACCCGAGGGTCGCCTTTCTGATTACAGCAGAAGAATCAGCTCTTCTTGCGTACGTACAGCACCAGATTGTGGTCGACCAGCTCGAAGCCATGCTCCTTGACGATCTCCTTCTGGCGCTTCTCGATCTCGGCGTCGAAGAACTCGATCACCTCACCCGAGTCGACGCAGACCATATGGTCGTGATGGCCGCTGTCAGCCAACTCGAACACGGCATGGCCGCCATCGAAGTTGTGACGCACCACCAGGCCGGCCGCTTCGAACTGAGTCAGCACGCGGTATACGGTGGCCAGGCCAACGTCCTCGCCCGCCTCCATCAGAGCCTTGTAGACATCCTCCGCACTCATGTGGCGGTGCTCGGCGTTGTCGAGCATTTGCAGGATTTTGACTCGTGGCAGAGTCACCTTCAGTCCAGCTTTGCGCAGTTCGTTATTTTCAACCATGGTCTGCTTTCTCATGGATGCTGCTTCGCAGCACCCTTCAATACGGGTATGATCCGGGGTTCAAGTTGCCCAAGATAGTGGAAGTCACCCTCCGATGCAAAAAACCAAGCTCTTGCTGACCAGCCTGTCGCTGACCGGGCTCTTCGCACTCGCCGGTTGTTCATTCCCCGGGGTTTACAAGATCGACATTCAACAGGGCAATGTCGTGACACAGGACATGATAGACCAGCTACGCCCGGGAATGACCCGACGCCAAGTGCGGTTTATCATGGGCAACCCGTTGATCACCGACACCTTCCATGCCGATCGCTGGGATTATCTTTACAGCATCCAGCCTGGCGGCGGTCAGCGCCTGCAGGAACGCGTCAGCCTGGTATTCGACGGCAGCGACCAACTGGTTGGCCTGGCCGGCGACTTCATGCCCGGCGTCAGCCGTGACCAGGCAATCATGGGCGAAGGTAGCGACACCGACAGTGCGCAGCCGCAAGCCAAACCACAGGACGAAACCCCGCCGGCGCCTGGCTCGCTGCTGGAGCAGATTCAGCGTGAGGTGGATCAGGTCGAAACCGTTCCGGTTCCGACTCCCGAGCCGCTGGAAACCGATCCGCAGTAACACGCGGACACGAAAAAGCCCGGAGCGAATCCGGGCTTTTTCATATTTGCCGCCTAACGAGCTGACGGGTTAGCTCGACTCCTCGCCTTCTTCCCTGGCCTTGGCTTTGGCCGCACGCTGCTTGCGCACTTCCTTCGGATCGGCGATCAGCGGCCGATAGATCTCGACACGCTCACCCTCCTCCAGCACTCGCTCTTCCGGCTTGCCTACCGCTTTGCCAAAAATGCCCAGCGGCGCCTGGCTCAGATCCAGCTCCGGAAAGAACTGCTGCATACCAGAACGCAGCGCGGCCTCGCGCACCGTGGTGCCGGCCGGTACGGACAGACGCAGGAGTTTCTGCCGTTCGGCAAGGGCATAGACCACTTCGATGGCGATACTGGGCTTATCCATATAGCTGCTTGGCTCGCTGGCAGAAGGCGTCGACCATGGTATTGGCCGCCTGATTGAACAGCGGGCCCAGCGTGGCACGCACCAGGGGCCCAGCATAGTCGAAGGTCAGGTCCAGGCTGATCTTGCAGGCCTTGTCGCCCAGCGCCTTGAACTCCCAGACGCCATGGAGACTGGTAAAAGGCCCTTCCTGCAGGTTCATCTCGATACGCTGCCCAGGCTGCAAGACATTACGCGTGACGAAGCGCTGGCCGATGCTGCCCTTGGCCACCTCGAGGCTGGCAAGCATGTGCGTCTCGCTGACCTCCAACACCTCACTGGCGCGGCACCAAGGCAGAAACTGTGGGTAACCGGCCACGTCGTTGACGAGATCAAACAGTGCCTGCGCCGGGTACGGCAACAACGCCGAACGCTGGATTCGAGTAGCCATTTACTTGCTCAGCTCCGCAATGAACACGATCAGCACGCCGATTGGCGCCACGACGCGAATCAGCCAGAGGGCCAGATTGAACAGCAGCGGGCTTCTGATGGACAACTCTTCACGCACAGCATCACGGCTTAGCACCCAACCAGCGAACATGGCGAAAGACAGACCGCCCAGCGGCAGCAGGATACGGCTGGTGAGGTAGTCGATGCTGTCGAAGAACGTCTTGCCGCCCTCGGCACCCCACTGCAACAGATGGAAACCGTCCTCGGCGAAGACGAAGAACTTGACCTCGGCCCACAGGTTGAACGACAGCACCGTGCCCATCCCCACCAGCCAGCACAGCAGCGCCAGCGCGGCGGTTACCTGCGCACGGCTGCGCCCGGTTTTTTCGACGAAGTAGGCCACGGCCGGCTCCAGCATGGAGATCGACGAACTCCATGCGGCAACAGCCACCAGCACGAAGAAGATCAGCCCCATCACCTGACCGAAAGCGATGTTACCGAAGGCAATCGGCAGGGTGACGAACATCAGCCCCGGGCCACCGCCCGGCTCCAGGCCGGCGGCGAAGACGATAGGGAACAATGCCAGCCCCGCCGTCAGCGCCACCAGGGTATCGAGCAGACCGACGGTCAGCACCGTGGCCCCGATCGAGGCCTTCTTCGGCATGTAGGCGCCGTAGACCATGATCGAGCCCACGCCCACGCTCAGGGTAAAGAAGGCATGGCCCATGGCAGCCAGAATGCCGTCCTGCACCTTGCTCGGATCGAAATGGAAGAGGAAGTCGAAACCTTCACGGAAATGCCCGGTGGTGAAGCTATAGCCCAGCAGCACCAGCAACAACACGAACAGCAGCGGCATCATGATGCGCAGGCTGCGCTCCAACCCTGCTACCACCCCCTTGGCGATGACGAACGCAGTAATCAGCATGAACAGGCTGTGCCACAAGGTCAGGCGCCACGGGTCGGAAGTCAGACCGCCGAACGCCGCACCTGCCCCATCGGCGCTGATGCCGGTGAAGTCGCCACGCCCCATGCCGATGATGTAATCCAGCGACCAACCGGCTACCACGCTGTAGAAGGACAGGATCAGTAGCGCAGCGACCATCCCCATCAGCGCAGCCAGCGACCAGTGCTTCGAGGCTCCGGCTTCGATCGCCAGGCTCTTCATCGCATTGACCGGACTCTGCCGACCGCGGCGGCCGATCAGGGTTTCCGCCAGCATGATCGGCACACCCACCAGGGCGATGCAGAACAGGTACATGACGACGAACGCACCGCCGCCGTAGACCCCGGTCATGTAGGGAAATTTCCAGATATTGCCGAGCCCGACAGCCGAGCCGGTCGCCGCCAGAATGAACACCCAGCGACTGGCCCAGGCACCATGAATCGAAACTTTGTCGCTCGCCATTGCGGCCAAGACCCCATACTGCGGGAAAAAAGATCGCGCATTGTCGGAGATTCGCGGCATGGGCTCAAGTTTGGCTCGGTAAAGCCCCATGGCGCAGGCGCGGACGACTCCCTATAATGCGCGCCCTATGGCTAAGCAAAAGAAACATCCCCAAGGCACCATCGCGCTGAACAAGAAGGCGCTGCATGACTATTTCATCGAACACAAGTTCGAGGCCGGCCTGGTGCTGTCCGGTTGGGAAGTGAAGAGTCTGCGTGCCGGCAAGGCACAGCTGGTCGACAGCTACGTGCTGCTCAAGGACGATGAGGCCTGGTTGATGGGCTGCCACATCACGCCACTGAAAACCGCCAGCACCCATGTCATCGCCGACCCGACCCGCACGCGCAAGCTGCTGCTGAACAAGCGCGAGCTGGAAAAGCTGTTCGGCTCCGTGCAGCAAAAGGGCTACACCGCCGTGGCGCTGTCGCTTTACTGGAAGCAGCATCTGGTCAAATGCGAAATTGCCCTGGCCAAGGGCAAGAAGGACTTCGACAAGCGCCACACCGAGAAAGAGCGTGACGCCGACCGTGAGGTTCAACGTGCGATGCGCAGCAAGGGCAAGGACGACTAAAAGCGGCGACAGGCTGCAGGCAAAGTTGGCGTAGGGCGGACTCAGGAGCCCAAGCGAACAGTCCGCCATGCCAGACCTGGCACCACAACATTCCGTTGGGACTCAACAGCGTATTGCTTCGCCAACGGATCGCCGCCAGTCACGCCCTGCTCCAGTACAGCCTGTAGCGCCTACAACCCCAGTCGGCGCTGCGCACGCGCCACGCGCTGGGCTTCCAACTGCACTTCCGACAGCACCTCCTGCACATAATCGATATGCTGATTGGAGAGCTCGCGGGCGTCTTCCGCGCGACCTTCGATGATTGCCTGGTACAGCGCGCGGTGCTGCCCGATCAGCATGTCGCGGGTCTCTTCGCGCTGGGCATACATGCCACCGATGTTGGTCACCACGTTGCGCTTGAGCAGATCGAACAAGCCACGAATGGTGTGCAGCAGAACGGCGTTGTGGCTGGCCTCGGCAATCGCCAGGTGAAAACGCGCATCGGCCGCCCCCTCCTCGGCGCGAGTCACCTTGCCGACTCGCGCGTAGCAATCCTGCAAGGCTTCGAACGCTTCGGTGAGGCGCTGCCGATCGATATCGGTGGCGCGCCTGGCCGCGTAGTAGGCGCAGGAGCCTTCCAGCGTGTGACGAAATTCCAGCAGATCGCGCTGGGCGTCTTCCTTGTGCTCCAGCAGTTGCAACAGCGGGTCGCTGAAGGTCGAGCCGAGTGATTCGGCGACATAGTTACCGCCGCCCTGGCGACTGACCAGCAGCCCCTTGGCCACCAGTTTCTGGATCGCCTCACGCAGGGACGGACGAGACACACCGAACTGCTCAGCCAGCGCACGCTCTGCAGGCAGCCTCTCACCGACACGCAAGGTGCCCTCGAGAATCATGGTTTCCAGTTGCGCGACAATGTCATCAGAGAGACGACGCTGCCGCACCTGACCTACTTCCATTACCCACATCTCCATTGGTTTGACCAGGCCGATGGCCTCACAGGGCAAGCCTATAGCGCCCTTCTTCGCTGAACAAGCAAGCACTCTACGACCAAAGTCTTAGCCTCTCGATTTGACAGTCTATTGAGCAACTTTTAACCTGAGCCCGCTACTTTGTAAATTGGTATTACCAATTTAGCCAACAAGAACAACAAACCATCGAGGTCACGCCATGACAGCCCTACGCGCTGCAAGCCTGTTCGATCACGCCTCATCCCTGCCGCGCCAGTTGTGCGCTCGTGTGGAGTAAGACCCAATGTCCAACGGAATTCTCGCCCTGCTGGCGTTCTCGCCGATTCTGCTCGCTGCCGTGCTGCTGATCGGTCTGCGCTGGCCGGCCAAACACGCCATGCCTCTGGTCTACCTGGTGACTGCTGCTGTAGGCCTGTTCGCCTGGGACATGACCTTCAACCGCGTCCTGGCTTCTACCCTGCAAGGCTTGCTGATCACCCTCGGCCTGCTGTGGATCATTTTCGGCGCCATTCTGCTGCTGAACACCCTCAAGCACTCCGGTGGCATTACCGCCATTCGTGCCGGCTTCACCACCATCAGCCCTGATCGCCGCATCCAAGCGATCATCATCGCCTGGTTGTTCGGCTGCTTCATCGAGGGTGCCTCGGGCTTCGGTACACCAGCCGCCATCGCGGCTCCGCTGCTTGTCGCCATCGGTTTTCCGGCCATGGCCGCGGTGTTGATGGGCATGCTGGTACAAAGCACACCGGTATCCTTCGGCGCCGTCGGCACGCCGATCATCGTCGGCCTCAATACCGGCCTGGATACCGCCACCATCGGTGCACAGCTGGTCGAACAGGGCTCGTCCTGGGCGCAGTTCCTGCAACTGATCACCAGTGAAGTAGCGATCATCCATGCCACCGTTGGCGTGGTCATGCCGGTCATCATGGCAATGATGCTGACGCGCTTCTTCGGTCAGGAGAAAAGCTGGAAAGCTGGCCTGGAGGTCATGCCGTTCGCGATTTTCGCCGGTCTGGCCTTCGTCGTGCCGTACGTCTTCACCGGCGTCTTCCTCGGTCCGGAATTCCCGTCGCTGCTGGGCGGCCTGATCGGCCTGGCCATCGTCACCAGCGCTGCCCGCTTCGGCTTCCTGGTACCGAAGAAAACCTGGGACTTCGCCCCGGCGGACAAATGGCCGAGCGAGTGGCTGGGCAGCGTCGAGATGAAACTGGACGAACTGACTGCCAAACCGATGAGCGCACTGCGCGCCTGGCTGCCCTATGTGCTGGTCGGTGCCCTGCTGGTGATCAGCCGCGTGTTCCCGGAAGTGGGCAACGCGCTGAAGGCGGTGGTGGTGAACTTCCCCGACCTGCTCGGCGAAGCCGGCGTCAGCGCCAACTTCCAACCCCTGTACCTGCCGGGTGGCATTCTGGTCGCCGTGGTCCTGGCCACCTTCTTCCTGCATGGCATGAAGGCACGTGACCTGGGCAAGGCGGTGAAGGAATCCTCCAGCGTATTGCTCAGCGCCGGCTTCGTGTTGCTGTTCACCGTGCCGATGGTGCGCATCCTGATCAACTCCGGCGTCAACGGCGCCGAGCTGGCCAGCATGCCGATCCTCATGGCGCGCTGGGTGGCCGACAGCGTTGGCGGCATCTATCCGCTGCTGGCCCCGAGCATCGGTGCCCTGGGTGCCTTCATCGCCGGCTCCAACACCGTCAGCAACATGATGTTCAGCCAGTTCCAGTTCGGCGTGGCCAGCAGCCTGGGTATCTCCAGCGCACTGATCGTCGCGGTCCAGGCCGTTGGCGCCGCCGCCGGCAACATGGTGGCGATCCACAACGTCGTCGCAGCTTCGGCTACCGTTGGCCTGCTCGGCCGCGAAGGCAGTACCCTGCGCAAGACCATCTGGCCGACGCTGT
Organism: Pseudomonas sp. ZH-FAD; assembly: GCF_002803095.1. Lineage (GTDB taxonomy): Bacteria > Pseudomonadota > Gammaproteobacteria > Pseudomonadales > Pseudomonadaceae > Aquipseudomonas. The sequence continues at coordinate 82,096 of NZ_PGLR01000009.1, forward strand.
ACTACCTGCTGTTCACCGGCATCATCGCGATGGTCGCGATCTATGTGCTGGGTGTCAGCGATCCGCTGATGCCCCACTGATCGACTGGTAGTGCCCGCCCCGACATCGTCGGGGCATTTGCCGTAAGGCTACGCTTCCCCTTTTCAGCAACAGGATGAGCCCATGATCATTTCTGCCTCGACCGACTATCGCGCCGCCGCTCAACGCAGGCTGCCGCCCTTCCTGTTCCATTACGCCGATGGCGGCGCCTACGCCGAGCACACGCTGCGCCGCAACGTCGCCGACCTGTCGGACATCGAACTGCGCCAGCGCGTGCTGAAGAACATGTCCGAACTGGACCTGTCCACCGAGCTGTTCGGCGAAAAGATGTCGATGCCGGTAGGCCTGGCGCCAGTCGGCCTGACCGGCATGTTCGCCCGCCGTGGCGAGGTGCAGGCAGCCAAGGCGGCAGCGGCCAAGGGCATTCCCTTCACCCTGTCCACCGTGTCGGTGTGCCCGATCGAGGAAGTGGCCCCGGCCATCGACCGGCCGATGTGGTTCCAGCTCTACGTGCTGAAAGACCGCGGTTTCATGAAGAACGCACTGGAGCGCGCCAAGGCCGCCGGCTGCTCGACCCTGGTGTTCACCGTCGACATGCCCGTGCCCGGCGCCCGCTACCGCGATGCCCACTCCGGCATGAGTGGCCCGAACGCGGCGCTGCGCCGCATGCTGCAGGCCATGACTCACCCGCAGTGGGCCTGGGACGTCGGCCTGATGGGCAAACCGCACGACCTGGGCAACATCTCCGCCTACCGCGGCAACCCGACCGGCCTGGCGGACTATATCGGCTGGCTGGGCGCCAACTTCGACCCGTCGATCTCCTGGAAGGATCTGGAATGGATCCGCGACTTCTGGGACGGCCCGATGGTGATCAAGGGCATCCTCGACCCGGAAGACGCCCGCGACGCGGTGACCTTCGGCGCCGACGGCATCATCGTCTCCAACCACGGTGGTCGTCAGCTCGACGGCGTGCTGTCCAGCGCCCGTGCTCTGCCGGCCATCGCCGATGCGGTCAAGGGCGAGCTGAAGATCCTCGCCGACTCCGGCATCCGCACCGGCCTCGACGTGGTGCGCATGATTGCTCTCGGCGCCGACACCGTGCTGCTCGGCCGCGCCTTCCTCTACGCCCTGGCCGCTGCCGGTGGCGCCGGTGTGAGCAACCTGCTCGACCTGATCGAGAAGGAAATGCGCGTGGCGATGGTGCTGACCGGCGCCAAGTCCATCGCCGAAATCACTCCGGATCTGCTGGTAAAGGAGCGTTGAGCCAATGACTGCTGCCGCCTCTATCACCCGTGACGCCCTGCTGGCGCAGATGCGCCAGATCGTCGGCAGCAGCCACGTGCTGACCGACGAACAAGCCACACGGCGTTTCCGCAAGGGCCACCGTACGGGTGAAGGCAACGTGCTGGCGGTGGTGCGCCCAGGCTCCTTGCTGGAGCAGTGGCGCATCCTGCAGGCGGCAGTAGCGGCCGACCGCATCGTCATCATGCAGGCGGCCAACACCGGCCTGACCGGCGGCTCCACCCCCGACGGTGCCGATTACGACCGCGAGATCGTGCTGATCAGCACCCTGCGCATCACCGGCGTACAACTGATCAACGATGGCGAGCAGGTGGTGTGCCTGCCCGGCGCCACCCTGGATCGCCTGGAACAGGCATTGGCGCCGCTGAATCGCGAACCGCACTCGGTGATCGGCTCGTCCTGCATCGGCGCCTCGGTACTCGGCGGCATCTGCAACAACTCCGGCGGCGCCCTGGTGCGCCGTGGCCCGGCCTATACCGAGCTGGCGCTGTATGCACAGGTTAAAGATGACGGTTCGCTGGAACTGGTCAACCACCTGGGGATCGAGCTGGGCAACGATCCGGAGGAAATCCTCACCCGCCTGCAGAGCGGCGACTACACACCACAGCAGGTGCGCAACGAAGAGACGGCAAAGGCCTCCGACGCGCGCTACGGCGAGCACGTGCGCGACGTCGATGCCGACACTCCGGCGCGCTTCAACGCCGACCCATCGCGCCTGTTCGAGGCCTCCGGTTCGGCCGGCAAACTGTGCCTGTTCGCGGTGCGCCTGGACACCTTCCCGAAAGAGCCGAGCACGGTGTTCTATATCGGCAGCAACGACCCGCACGATCTGACCGAAGTGCGCCGCCACCTGCTGGCCAGGCTGCCGCGCCTGCCGATTGCCGGGGAATACATCCACCGCACCGCCTTCGACATCGGCGAGAAATACGGTAAGGACACCTTTCTGGTGATCGACAAGTTCGGTACGTCCAAGGTGCCGGCTGCCTTCGCCATGAAGAGCCGGGTCGACGGCTTCTTCGAACGCTTCGGCCTGCGCGGCGTGACCGACAAGGTGATTCAGGCCCTGATGAACCTGCTACCCAGCCACCTGCCGCCACGCATGCGCGAGTACCGTGACCGTTTTGAGCATCACCTGCTGGTGCGTGTCTCCAACGACACGCTGGAACAGACCCGCAGCTTCCTCAGCGAGTATTTCACCGGCAGTGACAGCGGCGCCTATTTCGAGTGCGATGCCGATGAGGGACGAAAGGCCTTCCTGCATCGCTTCGCCGTGGCCGGTGCCGCGATCCGCTACCGCGAGTCGCACCGCAGCAGCGTCGAGGACATCCTCGCCCTGGACATCGCCCTGCGCCGCAACGACCGCGACTGGGTCGAAACGCTGCCGCAGGAGATGGAAGAGCAGATCATCCACAAGCTGTACTACGGGCACTTCTTCTGCCACGTATTCCATCAGGACTACATCGTCAAGAAGGGTAATGACCCGCTCGCCATGGAACATGCCATGTGGAAGCTGCTGGACGAACGCCGCGCCGAGTACCCGGCCGAGCACAACGTTGGCCATCTCTATGTGGCCAAGCCGGCACTGGCCGGGTTCTACCGCGAACTCGACCCGACCAATACCTTCAACCCCGGCATCGGCCATACCTCGAAGAAGAAGCATTGGGGTGGTTGCTGCTAAGAGGCTGAAGCTTTACGTAGGAGCGGCTTCAGCCGCGAACCGGCCGCAAAAATCACGGCTTAAGCCGCTCCTACGGATTAGCGTAGGGCGGCCTCACGAGCGTAGCGAGTAGCCCGCCGGGCCATGCCAGGCCTGGCAGCACAACGATCGGCGTACTGCTTCGCGACGACTGCATGGATGCAGGAGGTAGAGCGACGCAGGAAGCCAAAGCCGAGTACGCCCTACGGGTTCTCCCCTTTTCCCTACGACTACAAAAACAAAGGCCCGCCAATTTGGCGGGCCTTTGTGTTGACGCGGCAACCGATCAGGCGAAGACGATCTCCTCGCCATCGACCTTGGCATGCACCATCGCGCCTGGGGCGAAATCGCCGGCGAGTATCTGCTGCGCCAGCGGGTTCTCGATCCAGCGCTGGATCGCACGCTTGAGTGGACGCGCGCCGTACACCGGGTCGTAACCGACGGCGATCAGCTTATCGAGCGCCTCCGGGGTCAGCTCCAGGCTCAGCTCACGCTCGGCCAGACGACCACGCAGACGCTGCAACTGGATCTCGGCGATACCGGCGATCTGTTCACGGCCCAGCGGCTCGAACACCACCACCTCGTCGATACGGTTGATGAACTCGGGACGGAAGTGGCTGCTCACCGCATCCATCACTGCTGCGCGCTGCGCTTCCTTGTCGCCGACCAGCTCCTGGATCTGCGCCGAGCCAAGGTTGGAAGTCATGACTATCACGGTGTTCTTGAAGTCCACGGTGCGGCCATGGCTGTCGGTCAGACGGCCGTCCTCGAGTACCTGCAACAACACGTTGAACACGTCCGGGTGAGCCTTCTCCACCTCGTCCATCAGCACCACCGAGTAGGGCTTGCGACGCACCGCCTCGGTCAGGTAACCGCCCTCTTCATAACCGACATAGCCGGGCGGCGCACCGATCAGGCGAGCGACGCTGTGCTTCTCCATGAACTCGGACATGTCGATGCGCACCAGCGCCTCCTCGGTATCGAAGAGGAATTCCGCCAGCGCCTTGCACAGCTCGGTCTTGCCCACCCCGGTCGGGCCGAGGAAGAGGAACGAGCCGCTCGGCCGGTTCGGATCAGCCAATCCTGCACGGGAGCGGCGCACGGCGTTGGCCACGGCCACCACCGCCTCGTCCTGGCCGATCACCCGCTGGTGCAACAAGCCTTCCATTTTCAGCAGTTTCTCGCGCTCGCCTTCGAGCATCTTGCTCACCGGAATACCCGTCCACTTGGAAACGACTTCGGCGATCTCCTCGTCGGTGACCTTGCTGCGCAACAATTGGTTCTCAGCCTTGCCGTGCTGGTCGACCATCTGCAGGCTGCGCTCCAGATCCGGAATGATGCCGTACTGCAGTTCGGCCATACGTTGCAGGTCAGATTTACGCCGCGCAGCCTCGAGATCGGCCTTGGCCTGCTCGATTTTCTGCTGAATCTGTGCCGAACCCTGTACCTCAGCCTTCTCCGACTTCCAGATTTCCTCCAGGTCGGCGTATTCCTTCTCCAGGCGGGCGATATCTTCCTTGAGCTTTTCCAGACGCTTGAGGGCCGCGTCGTCGTCTTCCTTTTTCAGCGCTTCGCGTTCGATCTTCAGCTGGATCAGGCGGCGATCCAGGCGGTCCAATTCTTCCGGCTTGGAGTCGATCTCCATGCGGATGCGGCTGGCGGCCTCGTCGATCAGGTCGATGGCCTTGTCCGGCAACTGGCGGTCGGTGATGTAGCGATGGCTGAGCTTGGCCGCGGCGATGATCGCGCCGTCGGTGATGGTCACGCCGTGGTGCACCTCGTAGCGTTCCTTGAGGCCACGCAGGATAGCGATGGTGTCCTCCTCGCTCGGCTCGTCCACCAGCACCTTCTGGAAGCGGCGTTCCAGTGCGGCGTCCTTCTCGATGAACTGGCGATACTCGTCCAGTGTGGTGGCGCCGACACAGTGCAGCTCGCCACGGGCCAGGGCCGGTTTGAGCATGTTGCCGGCATCCATGGCGCCCTCGGCCTTGCCGGCACCGACCATGGTGTGCAGCTCGTCGATGAACAGGATGATGCGCCCTTCCTGCTTGGAGAGTTCGTTGAGCACCGCCTTCAGGCGCTCCTCGAACTCGCCGCGGAACTTGGCGCCGGCGATCAGCGAGCCCATATCCAGCGACAGCAGGCGCTTGTCCTTGAGGCCATCGGGCACTTCACCATTGATGATGCGCTGGGCCAGGCCTTCGGCAATGGCCGTCTTGCCCACACCGGGCTCGCCGATCAGCACCGGGTTGTTCTTGGTGCGGCGCTGCAGCACCTGGATGGTGCGACGAATCTCGTCGTCACGGCCGATCACCGGGTCGAGCTTGCCCTCTTCGGCACGCTTGGTCAGGTCGACGGTGTACTTGTCCAGCGCCTGGCGCGACTCCTCGACGTTGGGGTCGTTGACCGCCTGGCCGCCGCGTAGGTTGGCGATGGCATTTTCCAGGGCCTTCTTCGATACGCCCTGGCCGAGCAGCAGCTTGCCCAGTTTGGTGTTCTCGTCCATGGCGGCAAGCAGCACCAGCTCGCTGGAAATGAACTGGTCACCGCGTTGCTGTGACAGACGGTCGGCCTGGTTGAGCAGACGCGCCAGATCTTGCGACAAGTTGATGTCGCCAGTGGGGTTCTGCAGCTTGCCGAGCTGATCCAGCTCGCGGGTCAGGCCCTGGCGCAGGTTGTTGATGTCGAAGCCGACCTGCATCAGCAGCGGCTTGATCGAGCCGCCCTGTTGCTCGAGCAGCGCCTGCATCAGGTGCAGCGGCTCGATGGCGGCGTGGTCCATGCCCACCGCCAGGGATTGGGCATCGGAGAGTGCAAGTTGCAGCTTGCTGGTCAAACGATCGATACGCATATATGTCCTTCCTCCAGAATGGCGGGCCGGGACAACATCCCCGAAAAACGAAACCCACCGAGATGAAGACTAGATAAGGACGATTACGCCGTATTCAAGACGAGGCCATTTGATCCAGGTCAAACCTGCTTACAGCCAGGTGACCTGCTGCTCCAGCGGAAAACGCAGGCGCGGGTTGTACACGCCCTTCTCGCCCTGGCGCCCGACGGCCAGCAGCATGATCGGGATGGCCTGACGCGGGATATCCAGCACACGACGCAGGCGCGGCTCGTCGAAGCCTTCCATCGGACAGGTGGCATAGCCATGGCTCTGGAAGGCCAGCATCAGGTTCTCCGCCGCCAGCGCCGTCGACTTGACCGCCCACAATCGCATGTCGGCCTTGCTGTTGGGCTTGCGCATCAAGGGTTTGCGCACCCCCACCAGTCGCACCAGCTGACGCTTGAACAAACCCAGCAAGCCCAGCGGCCCCTGGTTGTACTGGAACGGCGCGGTCTTGCTGTAGAAACTGCGGATGCGCGCCGGCACCTCGGCCTCCGGCCAGTAATCGATGACGTTGCGGCAGGCCTGACGCCAGGTGTCCGGGCGCGCCAGCACGGCGATGATCAAAGGTGCACGGGCGGCGTTCTGGCTCATGCATACCGGGTGCAACTGCGCCAGCAGCGCCGGATCGCGAATCACCTGAAAACTCCAGGGCTGCAGGTTGCAGGAATTTGGCGCCAGCACGGCCAACTCCAGGCAATCGCGAATCACCGCCTCCGGCACCGGTTCGGGAGTGAAGCGGCGTACCGCGCGGCGACTTTCGATCAGCGCGCGCAGTTCGGCCGGCGAAGCCATGGCGGGTGTTTGCTCGTTGAGAAAGCTGGTCATGGGCGCACTCCTCGGCAGTCGCCCGATTAAGCAACCGGGCGGCTTTGCGAACAAGAGGATGGGAGGAAATGGCCGTGGATTTGGCTGATCAGCCTCACCTGCGCCTCTGATCGAGACGCAGGAGCCAAGACCTAGAGGCCGAGCGATTTCTCGATGGACTGGATCAGTGCAGGATCATCCGGCGTGGTGCGCGGCGAGAATCGCGCCAGCACGCGGCCATCCTGGCCGACCAGAAACTTCTCGAAATTCCAGGTGATATCGCCCGGAAACTCGGCGCCCTCGCCCGCCAGCAGGCGATACAGCGGGTGGCGACCTGGGCCATTGACCTCCAGCTTGCTGCCCAGCGGGAAGGTCACGCCATAGTTGAGGCTGCAGAACGAGCGGATCTCGTCCTCGCTGCCCGGCTCCTGACCGGCAAACTGGTTGCAGGGCACCCCGAGCACGGTAAAGCCATTGCCCTTGTACTGCTGATAGAGCTTTTCCAGCCCCGCGTACTGAGGCGTCAGGCCGCACTTGGAGGCGACGTTCACCACCAGCACCACCTGGCCCTTGTAGGGCGCCAGCGGCAGTTCCTGGCCATCCAGCGCGCGTAGATTGAGATCGTGAAAGGCACTCATGACGAACTTCCTCAGCGAATTCAGTGCAGCGGGCGCAAGGCCCTGTAATCCTCGAGGCAGCTGCGTTTGGGCAAGCCGCCATGCATAAAAAAGGCGCCCTAAGGCGCCTTTATCGCAAGCTTGAGCTTAGCAGCGGTTGAACCAGTGAGAACGACCGCAAGTCGCCTGACAGGCAACTTAGTGGTGGTGACCACCTTCGCCATGGATATGACCATGAGCCACTTCTTCTTCGCTGGCGTCACGCACGTTAACGACCTTGACCTTGAAGTTCAGGCGCTGACCGGCCAGCGGGTGATTACCGTCGACGGTCACGTCGTCACCGTCGATATCGCGGATGGTAACGATCTGCATGCTGCCGTCCGGGCCCGAAGCGTGGAACTGCATGCCCACTTCCAGGGTGTCGACGCCTTCGAACATGGCGCGGCTCAGAGTCGCGACCAGCTCGGCGCTGTATTCGCCGTAGGCTTCTTCCGGCTCGACGGAAACGTCCAGCTCATCGCCAACCTGCTTGCCAACCAGGGCCTTCTCGAGACCGGCGATGATATTGCCGGCACCATGCAGATACACCAGCGGCGCGCCGCCACTGGAGCTGTCGATCACCTCACCGGCATCGTTGGTCAGGGTATAGTCGATGGAGACGGCCTTGTTGGCGGCGATCAGCATGGGGAGACCTTTTGCGAAAGATAAATGAACGGGCAAGTTTAACCAACGCCAGCCTGGATTGCGACCCGAGCCCGGACAAACGGGCCGTGCGTATCGTTGATTTTCGTCAGGACGACGACGGCGACTGGGTGGCAGTCTTGTCTTGCGGCCATACTCAGCATGTACGCCACCGACCACCCTGGCAGAATCGGCCCTGGGTACTCGATCCCGAGCAGCGCCAAGTCAGGCTGGGAAGCCTCTTCCCCTGTGGCTGGTGCGCCATGGATCGGTCGCACGATGAATCCAAGGAAGTCTAAATGTCTGCACGCAACATTCTGGTGATCAACTGCGGCAGCTCGTCGATCAAGTTCGCCTTGGTCAACGAAACGCAGGAAACCTTCATGCTCAGCGGCCTGGCCGAGCGTCTTGGTAGCCCCGAGGCGGTGCTGCACTGGCAACAAGGCGAACAAAAGGACAGCCTGGTCCTGCCGGGCGCTGACCACCGCCTGGCCCTGTCTCATCTTCTACCTGTGGTACAGCAGGCCGCAGCCGGTGAGCTGCACGGCATCGGCCACCGCGTGGTGCATGGCGGCGAGCACTTCTCCGGCGCCTCTCGTCTGGACGCCACCAGCCTGCAAGCGATCCGCCAGGTCGCGCCGCTGGCCCCGCTGCATAACCCGGCCAATCTGCAGGGTATCGAGGCGGCGATGAAGCTGTTCCCGGAGCTGGTCCAGGTGGCGGTGTTCGATACCGCCTTTCATCAAAGCCTGCCCGAGCACGCCTACCGCTACGCCGTACCGCAGGCGCTCTACGCCGAACACGGCGTGCGCCGCTATGGCTTCCACGGCACCAGTCACCACTATGTCAGCCGCCAGGCCGCGCAGATGAGCGGCCTGGCGTACGACGCCAGCAGCTGGCTGGTCGCGCACCTGGGCAATGGCAGCTCCACCTGCGCCGTGGAAAATGGCCACAGCCGCGACACCAGCATGGGCCTGACACCGCTGGAGGGGCTGGTGATGGGCACACGCAGCGGCGATGTCGACCCCAACCTGCACGGCCACCTGGCGCGCACCCTGGGCTGGAGCCTGGAGCGGATCGACAGCATGCTCAACAAGGACAGCGGCCTACTCGGTCTGTCGGGCCTGTCCAACGACATGCGCACGCTGGAGCAGGCCCGCGAACAGGGCCATGCCGGCGCCACCCTGGCCATCGAGGTGTTCAGCTATCGCCTGGCCAAGTCGCTGGCGGCGATGAGCTGCGCACTGCGCCGCCTCGACGGGCTGATCTTCACCGGCGGTATCGGCGAAAACTCGGCGCTGATCCGCAGCAAGACCGTGAACCATCTCAGCCTGCTCGGGCTGCAGCTGGATGCCCAGGCCAACGCCCGCTGCGTGCGCGGCGTCGCCGGTGCCATTCACGCCGACGGTCACCCGCGCGTGCTGGTGGTACCCACCAATGAAGAGCGGCAGATCGCCCTCGATACCCTTGCCCTGCTCGACTGAGGCTTTTAAATGCATACCTTCTTCATTGCCCCCACCGGTTTCGGTGTCGGCCTCACCTCCATCAGCCTCGGCCTGGTCGGCGCGCTGGAGCGCAGCGGCCTCAAGGTCGGTTTCTTCAAGCCCATCGCCCAGCCCCATGCCGGCGACCTCGGACCGGAGCGTTCCAGCGAGCTGATCGCCCGCACCCACGGCCTGAACTCGCCCAAGCCGCTGCCGCTCAGCCACGTCGAGCGCATGCTCGGCGACGGCCAACTGGATGAACTACTGGAAGAGATCATCAGCCTCTACCAGCAGGCGGCAGTCGGCAAGGACGTGGTCATCGTCGAAGGCATGGTACCGACGCGCCACGCCAGCTACGCCGCACGGGTCAATTTCCACCTGGCCAAGAGCCTGGATGCCGACGTGATCCTGGTCAGCGCCCCGGAAGACGATAACCTCACCGAACTGTCCGACCGCATCGAGATCCAGGCGCAGCTGTTCGGCGGGCCGAAGGACCCGAAGGTGCTCGGCGTGATTCTCAACAAGGTGCGCAGCGAAGATGGCATTACCGCCTTTGCCGAGCGCCTGCTGGAACTTTCACCACTGCTCAAGAGCCAGGACTTCCGCCTGCTCGGCTGCATTCCCTGGCAGGACGAACTGAACGCGCCACGCACCAAGGACATCGCCGAGCTGCTCGGCGCGCGCATCCTCAACGCTGGCGATTACGAGCAGCGACGCATGCTCAAGATCGTGCTCTGCGCCCGCGCCGTGGCCAACAGCGTGCAGTTGCTCAAGCCCGGCACCCTGGTGGTGACGCCGGGTGACCGCGACGACATCATCCTCTCCGCCAGCCTGGCGGCGATGAATGGCGTACCGCTGGCCGGGCTGCTGCTGTGCAGCGATTTCGCCCCCGACCCACGCATCATGGAGCTGTGCCAGGGCGCCCTGGCCAGCGGCCTGCCGGTGATGACCGTGAGCACCGGCTCCTACGATACCGCCACCAACCTCAACCGCCTGAACAAGGAAATCCCCCTGGATGACCGCGAGCGCGCGGAGAAGGTCTCCGACTTCGTCGCCGGGCATATCGATCATGACTGGTTGAGCGCGCGCTGCGGCACACCACGCGAGCTGCGCCTGTCGCCCCCGGCCTTCCGCTACCAGCTGGTGCAACGCGCCAAGGCCGCCGCCAAGCGCATCGTCCTGCCCGAAGGCAGCGAGCCACGCACCATTCAGGCAGCCGCCATCTGCCAGGCACGCGGCATTGCCCGCTGCGTGCTGCTGGCCAAGCCGGAAGACGTGCATGCAGTCGCCCGAGCACAAGGTATCGAGCTGCCGGAAGGTCTGGAAATTCTCGACCCAGATCTGATTCGCGGTCGCTATGTCGAGCCGATGGTCGAACTGCGCAAGGGCAAGGGCCTCAACGCGCCGATGGCCGAGGCGCAGCTGGAGGACACCGTGGTGCTCGGCACCATGATGCTGGCACTGGACGAAGTGGACGGCCTGGTGTCTGGCGCCATTCACACCACCGCCAACACCATTCGCCCGGCGCTGCAGCTGATCAAGACTGCGCCGGGTTACAACCTGGTGTCCTCGGTGTTCTTCATGCTGCTGCCGGATCAGGTGCTGGTCTATGGCGACTGCGCGGTGAACCCGGACCCCAACGCAGAGCAACTGGCGGAAATCGCTCTGCAGAGCGCCGCCTCGGCGCAGGCCTTCGGCATTCCGCCGCGGGTGGCCATGCTCAGCTACTCCACTGGTGATTCCGGCAGCGGCGAGGAGGTGGAAAAGGTACGGGCCGCGACCCGCCTGGCTCGCGAAAAACGCCCGGACCTGCTGCTCGACGGCCCGCTGCAGTACGACGCTGCAGCCATCGAGAGCGTCGGCCGGCAGAAGGCGCCGAACAGCCCGGTAGCCGGTCGCGCCACGGTGTTCGTGTTCCCTGATCTGAACACCGGCAACACCACTTACAAGGCGGTGCAGCGCAGCGCCGAGTGCATCAGTGTCGGGCCGATGCTGCAGGGCCTGCGCAAGCCGGTGAACGACCTGTCGCGCGGTGCGCTGGTCGACGACATCGTCTATACCATCGCACTGACGGCCATTCAGGCGGCCGACCTGCCGAGCTAGAGAGGCCGTAGGTGCAGCGTGCGCGCCATGGAAAGCTAGGTGCGCGCGGGCCGCAACAGCGAGCAGACAAAACCTGATGGTCAACACTGGCACTTGCAGGTCAGTGCACAACCGTTACCCTTGGCGCCGAACCAGCTCGCTGCACGGAACGCCGCAGCTCTTTCGACTGATACGGGGCACATAGAAAGCCCCTTTCTCAGGCTGCCCGCCGGATGTGCAGCCTGCTTATGGAGGCGTTCGCCCGATGCTGCACTTTCTTCCCGCGCCGCTGCGCGGCCTGATCGCGAGCCTGCTGCTGGCTCTCAATACCCTGTTCTGGTGCTGGCCGCTGTTCTTCGTCGCCCTGCTCAAACTGCTGCTGCCCTTCGCGCCGATCCAGCGCGCGCTGCGCTTCGTCATGCACGGCATCGCCGAAAGCTGGATCGGCATCAATAAATTCTGGATGCGCCTGGTTGGCCACATCGACTGGAAGGTTCAGGGGCTGGAGCGCTTCGATACCCGTCACTCCTATCTGGTGACCAGCAACCACCAGAGCTGGGTGGACATCCTGGTGCTGCAATACCTGCTCAACCAGCGCATGCCGCTGCTGAAATTCTTCCTCAAGCAGGAGTTGATCTGGGTACCGGTGATCGGCCTGTGCTGGTGGGCGCTGGAGTTTCCCTTCATGAAGCGCTTCAGCAAGGAATACCTGGCCAAGTACCCGGAAAAGCGCGGCCAGGACCTGGCCACCACGCGCAAGGCCTGCGCGCGTTACAAGACCAATCCCGTGGCGGTATTCAACTTCCTCGAGGGCACCCGCCTGACTCCGGCCAAGCATGCGCAGCAGCAGTCGCCGTTCAAGTACCTGCTCAAGCCCAAGGCCGGCGGCATCGCCTTCGTGCTCGACGCGATGGGTGAACAACTGCATGCCATCGTCAATGTCACCATCCACTACCCACATGGTGTGCCGGGCTTCTGGGACCTGCTCTGTGGCCGACTGGATGCTGTGCAGGTGATTTTCAGGCAGGTCGATATTCCGCGCGAATTCATCGGCCGCAACTACGATCAGGACGACGATTACCGCCTGGCATTCCAGCAGTGGGTCAACCGTCTGTGGGAAGAGAAAGACGCGGAGCTCGCCAGCCTTCACCAGCAAGCCTGAAGCGTCAGCGGCGCTTCATTCACCACGTGGCAGGGGCAACTTGCTCCAATCCAGCTGCGCCGGCACCTGCATCGCGGTGCCGGCCGACACACCCGGCGCCACCAGAAAGCCCTGCATGATGTTGCAGTGGTGCCGCGTCAGCCACTCGCGCTGCGCCTGAGTTTCGACACCCTCGGCGATGACCTCCAATCCCAGATGCCGACCAAGATCGATGATGGTGCTGACCACCGCGGCGTCACGCGGTGAGTCGAGCATGTTGGAAACGAACAGACGGTCGATCTTCAGCGTGTCCAGCTCGAAATGACGCAGATAAGCCAGTGACGAGTAACCGGTGCCGAAGTCATCGATGGCGATCTTCACCCCCAGCTCACGCAGATGAAGCAACTGCGCCTGGGTCAGCTCCAGGTCCTGCATCAGCGCACTCTCGGTAACTTCCACCTCCAGTTGACTGGGCTTCAGACCGTGGGCGTCGAGTACACGCTGCAGATCAGTCACCAGTTGCGGCATACCGAACTGCACCGGGCTGACATTGAGACTGAGCACCATGTCCTCACCGAACTGCTGCTTGAAGTCCGCCAGCTGCCTGGCGCCCTCACGGAAGATCCATTCACCGAGACGATTGATCAGGCGGGTTTCTTCAAGCAGCGGTATAAACACGTTCGGCGCAACGGTACCCGCGACACGATGCTGCCAGCGCAGCAAGGCCTCGAAGCCGCGCAGGCGCCCGCTATCGAGATGGAACTGGGGCTGATAGACCAGCACGAAGTCATCGTTCTCGATGGCGTGACGCAGGCTTTCTTCGAGCATCAGCCGCGAACGCGCACGGCCGTTCATTTCCGGTGAGAAGAAGCGGTATTGCTGGCGACCGGCGCGCTTGGCTTCGTACATCGCCATGTCGGCCGAACGCAGCAGGCCCTCGACGCTCTGCCCGCATTCAGGAAAGCAGGCGATGCCAACGCTGGCGCCGAGGGTGAAATCCACACCATCGAGGGTGTGGCGCACCGAGACCAGTTCGATCAGCTTCTCCGCGACCTTGGCCGCATCCTCGGGGTGACCGAGGTTGTCCAGCAGCGCAGTGAACTCGTCACCGCCGATGCGTGCCAGGCTATCGTAGGGGCGCAAGCACGCCTTGAGCTGCTCACCGACACGACGCAGCAGCTGATCGCCGACATCATGGCCCAACGAGTCATTGATGCGTTTGAAACCGTCCAGGTCCAGGTAAAGCACCGCGAGCCGCTGACCGCTGCGTTCGATACGCGCCAACGCCGATTCCAGCGCCTGATGAAAGCCACGTCGATTGAGCAGGCCGGTCAGCGCGTCAGTAACCGCCTGCGACTCCAGCTGCGCATGCAGATTACGCACCACCGACATGTCCAGCGCGATCAATACCATCGCGCGTTGCGGCCGCGGCAGTGGCGAGCAGGACAACGCCACCGGCAGACAACCACCCTTGAGCGTGCGCATCATCGCTTCATGGACGCGGTAGGTCGCCTCGCGCCTGAAGTGCAGGTAGAACTCCGATTGCTGCCAACCGTCGTCGCTGGCCGGATTCTTGAGAAACGACAGCAGATCGGCGCCCTCAAGATCGCCTACCTCGCCATCAAGCATCTGCGCCATGGCCGGGTTGGCGAACTGGATGCGGCCGTCCTCGCCGACCACCAGAATACCCTCGGCGGCATTGGCCAGCACCGAGGCGTTAAATGCCCTGGCGCGCTCGAGCTGCTGGGAAAGTGTCTGTAATTCGCAGCGGTTGTGCTCGTGCTCCAGCAGGCTCTGAATCTTGTGGCGCAGCACGCTGGAATCGAAAGGTTTGAGCACGAAGTCCACGGCGCCAGTGCTGTACCCACGCAGCACGGCATCGTGGGTCTGCGCGATGGCGGACACGAAGATGATCGGCGTCAGCCGCGTACGCGGGTTGCCGCGCATCAACCGGGCGACTTCGAAGCCGTCCATACCCGGCATCTGCACGTCCAGCAGCACCAGTCCTACATCCTCTTCGAGCAGACAGCGCAGGGCCTCTTCGCCGGAACTGGCACAGCGCAGCAGCCACTCTCCATCTTCGAGTAGCGCCTGCATGGCCTCGAGGTTCTCTACACGGTCATCCACCACCAGCAGAACCTGCCTGGCGGGTACGGCGGCGTTCTTGCTCTGCGCCTGGGCCATCGTCACTCCCCTATCCATCTGCCCTTGCACCAGTCACTCCTGTCATCAGGGTAGTCCATCGCCGGGCGAAGGCATGGTCGGCATCGCCAACCAGCGCTCCAGCAGTGCCAGCAGCTCGTCACGCTTGATCGGCTTGGCCATGTAGTCATCCGCGCCTGCGGTGATGCACTTCTCGCGATCGCCCTTCATGGCGTGGGCCGTGAGCGCGATGATGGGGATCACGCAGCCGTGCTCCTGCTTGAGCAGCCGCGTGGCCGTGTAGCCATCCATATTGGGCATGGCCATATCCATCAGAATCAGGTCGAAGGGATCACGCTGGTAACTGGCGATGGCCTCCAGGCCGTCCTTGGCGGAGCTGACGCGCAGCCCCACTTCATCCAGCAGCGCCGTCAGTGCATAGACGTTACGCACGTCGTCATCCACCAGCAGGATGCGTTTGCCCTGTAACGGGTTGAGCCGTGCCTGGGCCGGTTGCGGCGCACGCACGTCACCGAGAAAGCCCTGCACCGCCTGGCACAACGCGTCGGTGTCATCACCATGCTTGCGCACCACCACGGCGCTATAGCGCCGCAGCCGTTGCAGGGTCTGCTGAGTGACGTCCACACCGGTGTTGATTACCACGCGCGTACCTTGCAACGTGCGCAACTGATTGAGGCTGTCGAGCAAGGCAAAACCGTCCTGATCCGGCAGGTCGAGATCGATCACCAGCGCGCAGAACTGGCCCTGCGCATAGGCCTCGCGGGCCTGCTCGCCATCGGCGCAGGCGATGACCTGAAAGCCCAGCTCCGTCAGTTGCTCGCGGTAGTGCTCGCGCTCTATCTCGACATCCTCCACCAACAACAATGCCTGCTCCTGCTGCGCACCGTGCTGCAGCTCGATGAATACCTGCTCCAGCTCATCGCGACCGATGGGTTTGACCAGATAGCGGGTGCCATCGTCGTTCCAACCCACCGGTTGCGGGACGCAGGAAATGATGTGCACCGGCGTATGCCGATGGTTCGGCTGGGCGCGCAGACGCCGAAACAGCTGCCAGCCACTGAGATCGGGAAGCAGGATGTCGAGGATCACCGCATTGAACGACTCCTGCTGCAGCAGTCCCAGCGCCTGTAACCCGGTGCGGCAGTGCACGCTGGAGAAGCCGTGAGCATGAGCCTCCTCGGCGATCACCGCAGCGAAATTAGCATCGTCCTCGATGATCAACAGCGGCGGGCCGTCACCTGCACGCTGCGGCCCCTCGAGCGGCGCTTCGACACTGAGTGAGCCCGCCTGCACCGGCAATCTGACGGTGAAGGTAGAACCCTGTCCCGGCGCGCTCTGCAGGCTGATATCGCCATCCAGGGCCAGCACCAGCTGACGGGTAATGGCCAGCCCCAGGCCGGTACCGCCGAAACGCCGGCTGGTAGAACCGTCGATCTGCTGAAAAGCCTGGAAGACCTGCTCGTGCTGGGCCGGATCGATACCAATGCCAGTATCACGCACGCTGAAACAGAGCAGCTCGCGCTCATCCTCCTGGCGCCCCTGACTGCTGACGCTCAGCGTGACCTCGCCCTGATCGGTGAACTTCAGCGCGTTGGACAGCAGATTGCGCAGGATCTGATGCAGACGCACGCGGTCGGTGTGAATAACGCGTGGCACCCCGGCCTCCAGCTGGGTGTGCAGACGCAAGCCCTTGAGCTCGGCCATCGGCCGCAGGCTGGCATCGAGCTCCACCAGCACGTCCTGCATGTTGATCGGCTCCAGCTTGAGCTGCATGCGCCCCGACTCGACCTTGGCCAGGTCGAGTACATCGTTGATCAGCTGCAGCAGATCACTGCCGGCGCGGTGCACGATATCGGCGTGTTTGCTCTGCTTCTCGGTCAGATTGCCCGCCAGGTTCTGCCGCAGTTGGTCGCTGAGAATCAGGATGCTGTTGAGCGGCGTGCGCAGCTCATGGGACATGTTGGCGAGAAACTCGGATTTGTAGCGGTTGGCCAACAACAGTTGCTCGGCCTGCTCGCGCAGCTTCTGCTCGGCCGCCTTGCGCTCGCTGATGTCGATGATCACCGCCTGCACCAGGTTCTCGTCGCCGCTACGAATCGGTGACAGGCCGACCTCCAGAGGAATCATGCGGCCTTCACGATGCTGGCCGAACAGCTCGCGGTTACCGCCCATGCGGCGCTGCTCGGGCATGGCCTGGTAACCGCGGCGCAGCGCCACATGGCTGCCGCGCTGCGCGGCTGGCAACAGCATTTCCACCGGCTCGCCGAGCAGCATCTGCCGTTCGTAACCGAACAACAGTTCGGTCTGTCGATTGACCATGGCGATGCGCCCCAGGGCATCGACCAGCACGATGGCATTGGGCGAAGCCTCGACCACCAGACGAAAACGCTCCTCGGCCACCTTGCGCGCACGCAGGTCCACCAGGTTGATCAGGTAGCTGCTGCCTTCATGCAGCGGGTTGAGACTGACGCTGACCGGAATCGACTCACCGCGTAACGTGCGCACCATGCGTTCGTCACTCTCGGCCAACTGCTCCTGCAGGTCTTTCGGCGATTCGATATTGGGCAGCACGCGCAACACGGTCTCACCCGGCAAGGCATTGAGCGGGCAGTCGAACAGCTCGGCAGCGCTGCGATTGGCCATTTCGATGCGGCCCCTGTCATCACAGAGCAGGGTCGCCACCGGCAGCCGTTCGACCAATAGACGAAAGCGCTCTTCGCGCTCGCGCAGGGCCACGGCAGCCCGCTCACTGATCTGCAACTTGCGCTCGCGCTGATAGAGAAAGCCGCCGACCAGAATCGACAGCAGCAGCGTCGCCGCCAGCCCGGCCCAGAGCCCTAGCGTACCGGTACGATCAACCAGACTGCGCTCATACTCGGGCGTGCCAATGACCTCCAAGCCCCAAACGCGACCGTACAGCGGCAGCTCCATATGACTCTGAAAACGCGGTTTCCGGCCATCAGCCTGGGTTTCACCGCCCAGCAACTGAACATCCGATGCATGCAGGTCCCTCAGCTGAATGTCGAACCGCCGTGTCTGACCACCGAGAATGCCCTCGATCAGATCGTGACTACGAAACGCGCCATGCACCATTCCGAGCAATGCAGCACGACGTTGCTCCACCGTGTTGAGTGGCACGCCAGGACGAAAAACCGGAAGAAACAGCAGCACACCCTGCTGCACGTTGACATCGATTTCCTGGCGTAAAACCACCGGCCCACTCAGGCTGGCATCACCGCTTTCGAGGCTGCGCTCAATGGCCTGACGACGGATCGCATCGCTAAGCATGTCAAAACCGAGTACGCGCCGGTTACGCCAATCCAGAGGGCTGACGTAATCGATGGGCAAGTAATGCTCGCGTTCCCCCTCGGGGAAAACCTGATAATCGAGGCGCTCATCCGCTTTCAGCTCGGCCCGAAAATCGCCCAGCTGCGCATGGCTCAGGTAGCGCGACCAGGCGACGGCCTGTATACCCGGATAACGATCCTGCAATTGCAGCTGATCCAGCGCCCGCTCCCACTCGATGGGAGAAACCCGGTCACTCCCGGTCATCAACCCCGAGACTCCGCGCAGGACCATTTCATAAGCCTGCATGCGCGCCATCACTCGCTGACCAATATCCTGCGCCTCGAGTGCAAAGCGATGTTGACTGTCTTCCCGCTCACGCTCCTGCAAAGTATTCCACTGCCAGAAAATCAGGCCACCCAACCCCAGTAGCAGGCCAAGTGCAACCAGCAGCGGCGTCCAGGGCCTTGGTGGCCGCTCGACAGCTCTGTCGTCCATTCGCTCTCCTTCGGTCATCCAGAACCAACGCGCACGGTACATCCGCACGCGGACATCACAGAACCACAGCAAGCATTCTAGTCAGGATTTGAATGAGTGGCCTTTTGCCAGAAGAGACTCGACGGGCGGTCACGGACATTGCCGCAAACGCCCTCTGACGCCCCAGTGAAATACGTTCGCAGGCGTGAATGTCAGCGACATAAAAAAAGCCTCCCGGAGGGAGGCTTTGATTCAACGCGACGAGGCCTTAAAGCGGACGCAGGTTGATCTCGACACGACGGTTCTGCGCACGACCAGCATCGGTAGCGTTGCTGGCAATCGGCTGGCTCGGGCCAGCACCGTATGCAGAGATGCGCTGACCCGGCACGCCATTGGCGGTCAGGTAGTTGGCCACGCTCTGAGCGCGACGCTGCGACAGACTCTGATTAAGCTCCTGCGAACCGGTGCTGTCGGTGTGACCGACGATGTTCACTCCGTTCTTGTTGAACTCCTTGAACACCAGCACCAGCGAATTGAGGGTCGGGTAGAAGCTGCTGGAGATATCCGCCGAGTTGCTGGCGAAGGTGATATTGCCCGGCATGATCAGTTTCAGATCATCGCCGTTGCGTTGCACCTGCACGCCAGTGCCCTGCAGGGTCTGGCGCAGTTTGGCCTCCTGGGTGTCGACGTAATAGCCGTAACCACCACCGGCGGCACCACCGACGGCCGCACCGATCAGCGCGCCTTTGGTGCGGTCCTTTTTGCTCGAAGTCGCAGCACCGATCACCGCACCGGTCGCGGCGCCGATGCCGCCATAGATGCCAGCTTTGCCGGCCTGGCTCTCGCCGGTGTAAGGGTTGGTGGTACAGCCGGCCAGCAAGGCCATGAGCGCAGTGGCTGCGATCAGATTACGCCTGGTCTTCATAACTTTTCCTTAGGATTTCTTCTGGTATCGGGCAGACATGCCGCAGCCTTCGAACCGCCAAGGCGCGGTAAAGTTCCGCCCAAGCTTATCAGCCTGGGGCTATCAGAACTGCGAAGCAGAGCAGATCGACCCGATACGTACCTTACTGCACACCTGGCAGCGGTCGCAGTGTCACTTCGACACGGCGATTCTGCGCACGGCCTTCAGCGGTGGCGTTGCTGGCTACGGGCTGATCCGGCCCCATACCACGGGTACTCAAGCGACTGGGGTCGACACCCTGCGCCAACAGATAGTCGGCCACGCTTTGCGCGCGACGCTGCGACAGCCCCATGTTGTGGCTATGCGAGCCGGTGCTGTCGGTATGCCCGACAACCTCGATGCTGTTCTGGTTGTACTGGCGGAAGGAATTGGCCAGGTTGTTCAGCGGCTGATAGAAGCTGCTGGCGATCTGCGCCGAGTCGGTAGCGAAGGTGATGTTGCCGGGCATGATCAACTGAATCACATCGCCTTGGCGCTGCACCTCGACGCCGGTGCCCTGCATGCTGCGGCGCAGTTCCTCTTCCTGCTTGTCGGCGTAGTAGCCATAACCTGCCGCTGCGGCACCGGCCACGGCCGCGCCGATCAGCGCGCCCTTGCCGCGGTTGTCATGGTTGATCAGCGCACCGGCAGCCGCGCCGGCCAGCGCCCCGATACCACCGTAGGTGGCGGTGCGGTTGGAGCTCGGTGCGCTCTGATCGTAGGGGTTCTGCGAGGCGCAACCGCCAAGCAGCAGCGCAGAGGTGCAAAGGGCAATAACGGGCAGGCGAAACATGAAGGCGTCTCCATGAACGGTGGGTGATGGCTCTTTGAGTCATCACGCTGCCATTAGTGCCTTGTCACGCACGAATAAAGGGGTTCTCACGCATTTCATCGCCAAGACGAGTATCCGGGCCATGGCCGGTGACCACGGTGGCATCCTCGTCGAGGCTATACAGGCGCTGCTTGATCGAACGCTCGATGGTCGCGTAATCACCGCCCCACAGGTCGGTACGCCCGATACCGCGACGGAACAGGGTGTCGCCGGCGATCAGCAGCTTGGCGTCCTCGAACCAGAAGCTCATCGAACCCGGCGTGTGCCCTGGCGTATGCAAGGCCACGCCGCAGCCACAGGCCAGCTCCTCGTCATCGGCCAGCCATTTGTCCGGCGCCGGCACGGGCGTGTAAGGCACGCCGAACATGCTGCACTGCATCTCCAGATTGTCCCAGAGGAACTGATCCTCCTTGTGCAGGTGCAGCGTGGCACCGGTCTTCTCCTTCATCTGCCCCGAGGCAAGGAAGTGATCGAGGTGCGCATGGGTGTGGATGATGCTCACCACCTTGAGGCCATGAGCCTCCAGACGCGCCATGATCAGATCGGGATTACCACCTGGATCGACCACGATGGCCTTCTTGGTAATCGGGTCGCCGATGATGGTGCAGTTGCACTGCAAGGGGCCGACAGGGAAGGTTTCGCGGATTAGCACGGATTTACTGGTCATGAGGTAGAACCTGGAGTGATCGATGACTCAATCTTGGCACAGCGAGATTGACTCCCTCCAGCGACCATCGAACCCGCCCGCTGGAACACCTGAAGCAGCAAAGCATGTACATTTGCCATCACTGAACACGGCCGGCCATAGCAGCGCGGAGTGAGCCGCAGCTTTGCAAGGAACCTGGAGTAATGGACAAGAAGTCGCTTTCCGAGCGGGACATCTGCAGCAAGTACATAGCACCAGCCATCGCCAAGGCCGGCTGGGACATGCAGGGGCAGGTACTGGAAAGGTTTGGTTTATGGCCAGCGTAAAGAACTACTCCAATAACTACCCAAGTGTGTCGAAAAAATCGCGGTAACCCAGACTGGTGGGATAGTGAGACTAACGAGTTCTCCACCCGAGTCGAGAACGAGTCCGCCTAGAGCTCCGGTGCAAAATATCTGGATGCCTGCAGCAAATGGCGTAACTCTTCGCCCGAGACAAGTGCATTATCTCAAGCCGCCTGCATAGCGTATTTGCCGAAGGAGAGCTGGAATTCCATGTAGTAATTGCAAAAAATGCAACAACTGCGACCGACGACAATACCTATCAGGTCGAGCTTTTCAAGCTTGTGCCGTGCTATCGGTCAGTTACTGGTTCAACTCCTGGAAATGCACACGCTTTCACCAAGAGGCCACAGGCTCTGAATCTGAGCCCATCATACTTTCAGGTAAGGTAGGCGCTTATCAATCGTGAAGGTTTGCCTCCTCTCGTGACCCAGACCTATCCAAAGCCCTGGAAAAGCTACCAGGAGCAGCTCGACCAACTAATCGCTCGCGGCATGACCGTCACGGATAACGCCAAAGCATTGGATTACCTGGAGCGCATCGGTTATTACCGGCTAAGCGGCTATTGGTTTGCCTTCCGTGAGCGGACAGAATTCTGCTGCCCTCTCGATCCGCATAGCGGGAAAAAGCCCAAAAAGGTCAAACAAGACCGGCTACCGCTCGATGACTTCCGCCCAGGTACAACCTTCCAGAATGCTGTAGACCTATATGTGTTCGATAAGAAACTGCGGCTGCTCGTGCTGGATGCACTGGAACGCGTTGAAATAGCCCTGCGTGTCGACATTTCTCATAGCCTGGGGAAACACCACAAGTTCGCCTACCTGCAACCGGAGCTGTTTCACGAGAGCTTCTCCAGCAAGCTGGATGGCCAAACAGGCTTGACCAAACACCATGGCTGGCTGAGCAAGCATGCGGCGCTGATCAGCCGCTCCAAAGAAGATTTCATACGCCATAACAAAGAAAAGTACGGCCTACCGTTGGCCGTGTGGGTGGCGTGCGAGGTTTGGGATTTCGGCACACTGTCGACGCTATTCGACGGCATGACCGAAGCGGATCAGGACGCTATTTCGTCGCAGTACAACATCAGCAATGGCCGCATTTTCGCCAGTTGGCTGCGCAGCCTGAACTACCTGCGCAACGTATGCGCACACCACAGCCGGCTGTGGAATCGCAACATCGTTGATCAGCCGAAACTGCCGCCAGTGGCTCAAGTACCTTCATTGGCAACGTTTCATAGCGATCCTCAGCGGCAGGCGCGCCCGTTCATGCTGCTGTGCATGACCCAACATCTGATGAAAATCATCAATCCCTCATCGAGCTGGGGGGTTCGACTGAAAGCGTTGCTGGAAAATGACTTCCCAGACCTGGCTCACCTGGATCTTGGGCTGGATCGGATGGGCGTGGACGATGGCTGGAAGGCGAGAGACTGGTAAATCGCAGGCAATAAAAAACCCCTGAGCAATCTCAGCGCCGGAGCGCATCAACCGACAGGGGCCGTGTTGCTGACGATTATTAGGCAGCTACGCCATTGCGTCAACTGCTGCCTGGCGCCACCTTAATCTCACCGCGCCGACATTCCGCTGCACACCTGAGAACTGCAGTCATCCATATAGACCTCGCCTCATTCCTCAGCGCGGTAATCGCCGGGCAGTTTACCGGTCCATTTGCGGAATGCACGGCGGAAGTTGGACGGGTCGCTGAAACCCAGCAACTGGGCGATTTCATACAGCGGCAAATGCGTGGTGGTCAGGTACTGCAGGGCCAGGCGCTTGCGCACGTCGTCGAGCACCTGCTGGTAGCTGGTACCCATCTGCGTCAGGTGCCGGCGCAGGCTACGGCCGCTGGTGTGCAGGGCGCTGGCGGCGCTTTCCAGGTCGGGAAAATCGCCGGGGCGCGCCAACAACAGGCGTCGCACCCGTGTGAGCAGGCCGTCCTGCACATCGAGACTGGCCAGCAGCGCTTCGCACTGTTGCTCGCACATCTGTACCGTGGCCGGGTTGGCCAGTGCCATCGGCCGTTGCAGGTAGTGCTGGGGCAAGCGCAGCCAATGAAAGGGCTGTTCGAACTGTGCGGCCACCCCGAACACCTCGACATAGCGCTCGGCGTAGTCCGGCGCAGGATGAGCGAAGCCGACGGCCAAGCCCTGCAACTCTTCCCCCAGGAGAAAGCGCGCAATGGTATGGATGCTGGTCAGCAGGCCTTCGGCGGTAAAGCGCGATTGCGGCCCCATGGGGAAGGACTCGACGGCGCGTAATTCCATGTCCTCGCCCTGCTCCACCAGCTCCAGTTCGAAGGACAGACCGAGCACGCGATAGTACTTCAGGGCGAACTGCAGCGCCTTGCCCAAATTGGCGCTGGACAGCACCGCGTAGCCAAGAATGCCGTGGGTAGAGACGTTCAGGCGCTGGCCCAGCACCAGGCCAAGCGCCGGTTCGCCGCACCGCTCCAGCGCAGCCTGAGTCAGATGGTGAAAGTCGATAAAGGACAGGCGGGCATTGGGACTGCCAAGCACTTCTGGGCGTACGCGCGCGGCGGCAAACAGTTCGGCACGTGCCAGACCGAGCTCTTCGGCCAGCGCCAGCAATGCCTCGGCGTAGGCAACGGGAACCAGTTCGGCGGTGAAGTTGAGGGTTTGTTTCATGAGTTCGTTGTTCTGGCGACTGGCCGTAAATGACCTTCCCGATTGCGAACCTTAGCTCAGCGAATCCATGCTCGCTGCCCTGCTGCTGCCCCAACTTTCTGCTGGAATAACGCACTGGCCGGATATGACTGTCACCTTGGCTGTTACGAACCTGTGCCTAGCGGTGCATGACGCCCATAGTGGGAACCAGTCAAATAGCGCAATGGAGTTCTCATGGCCAGCACTACACCGGAAGGATTGCAGATTCGTCCCAGGCACATGGATTTCGATCTGCCCAACCCGCTGCCGCGCCACTGGAACGGCGGCGACGCCTTCAAGACCCATTTGTTCGATGCCATGTCGGTGTTGTTTCCCGACGGCGAGCGGTTCTTCATCGATTCGGTGCGCCAGTTCCGCGACCGCATCGACGACCCGGTGCTCAATGAACAGATTCGCGGCTTCATCGGCCAGGAAGGCCATCACAGCCGTGAGCATCTCGAGTACAGCCAGCGCCTGCGTGACCTGGGTTACGACGTCGAGCGCATCGAGAAACGCGCCCGGACGCGCATCCGCTACACCCAGAAGAAGTTCTCACCACAACGCCAGCTGGCCGCGACCGCGGCGCTGGAACACATCACCGCGATCATGGCAGATGGCTTGCTGAGAAATGACGCGTACATGGCCGACGCTCACCCGGCCTTGGCTCGCCTGTGGCGTTGGCATGCGCTCGAGGAGACCGAGCACAAGGCGGTGGCTTTCGACGTTTACAACCAGGTATGCGGCAGCCGCAAGCTGCTGCGCCGGGCGATGCTCATGGGCACCTTCTTCTTCGTGCTCGATACCACCCGTGGCCTGGCACACATGCTCAAAGTGGACGGCCTGTTGTGGAACTGGCGCGTGTGGCGTGACGGCATCCGCTGGATGTGGGGCAAGGAAGGCGTGTTCCGCCCGCTGATCAGCACTTATCTGGACTTCTTCAAGGACGGCTTCCATCCCTGGGAACACAACAACCTGGATCTGTTGCACGCCACCCGCGAGGAGTTTGACGGTCCCCCGCTGATTCAGGCCGGAGCCGCCTGAAACGCGGCACCTGCCACGTAATACAAACAAGCCCGGAATCTGTCCGTAATCCTGTTCACTTAAGGTTGCACACGTTTGGCTCCCCTCTCCCATTTATGGGAGAGGGGCTGGGGGAGAGGGCAGAAAACACCGCAAAACTGCCAGTTTCCCCCTCTCCCTAACCCTCTCCCCGGAGGGGCGAGGGGACTGATCGAGCTCGACCGTTTCTTAAGTGAACAGCATTACGGAATCTGTCCGGGCTTGTTTCGTGGCCCGGATTTTCTCTGGGCCTTTCCAGGGCAAACTCAACCCAGCAGAAATCTCATTGCATCGGCCGCGCTCTGCTCGGGAATTTCTTCCATGGGGATATGCCCGACACCCGGATAGACCCTGACCTGAACACCTGGCAGATCGCGCTGCCAATGCGGCACATGTTTGGGTGAGATCCAGCGATCGCGATCGCCCCACATGAGCAGGGTTGGCGCCTTGATCAGCGCAACCCGCTCTGGCGTCGTGTGCAGCTCCTCCTTGTTGACCTTCAGCAGCACGCGGAAGATCTCCATCATGCCGCGGCGGTTACCCGGGCGTCGCGACAGGTCGTAGTAGCGCTCGACCACACCTGGCTTGATTCGCCCCGGCTCACCGTAGACCTCCTTGATGCCCTGGGCGATCAAGGCGCGCGGCATCCACATCGGCATGGCGACAGTCGCACCGGGCAGCGCGGCCGCAGCGATCATCCACGGCACCTTATGCATGGGATAACCGGCCGGGTCGATCAGCACCAGCTTGCCGACGCGCTGCGGCTGCGCCAGGGCGAAGTTCCAGGCGATATAGCCACCAAGGGAGTTGCCGGCGATATCCGCCTTGCCCACCTGCAAGTAATCGAGCAGTTGGCCAAGCACGTGCATCATTCGCTCGACCGAATAGACGCCGTCGCGCGCCGGACCGGTGAGGCCGAACCCCGGAACATCGAAGCGGATGATGCGGTAATGCGGGGCGAAAGCCTGCACCCACCCGTCCCAGGTGTGCAGCGAAGCGACCACGCCATGGATCAGTACCAACGCCGGTTTGTCACGGCTGCCTTCGTCACGGTAATGGACATTGAAGCCGTCAATCTCGACATAGCGAGAACCCTGAGCAGCATTGCCATAACGCGATTTCAGGCGCTCCAGCGGCAGAGGCCCGAAGCCCAGACGGGCGAAGCCTGCAGCCAACGGCGGTTGCAGGGAAGGTCTATTGGCAGACATGCGCGATACCTCGACACTTGCAGTAGGTATCCGCGATCAGAGCATGAGTAGGCGCCAAACACCGCCCAACCTAGGTTGAGCCAAACACCGTCTTGATCGGCTGCTGCAACGCCCAGATCAGCGCAGTAGACCGAGGCCCTTGGCCCGCGCCACCGCCTGAGTACGCCGCTCGACGCCAAGTTTGCTGTTGATGTGACGGGCGTGGGTCTTGACCGTGTGCAAGGAGATGAACAGACGCTCGCTGATCTCCTGATTGGAACAGCCACGCGCGATCAACTGCAGCACGGCCAACTCGCGGCCACTGAGTTTTTCCGTCAGGCCGCCCGCCTCTACGACCACCTCCTCGTCCGAATCCCGGCTGCCTGGCAACTGCGCGAGCAGCGCGTCGCGCAGCGGACACGGCGGACGCAACTGCAGACGCTCGCGCAGCCAGCGCGGCTGATGCTGCAACAGCTCGATGAAAGGTAGCAGCGCACCGCCCTGAGCGAGATCCAGGCAACTGTCGAACTGCTGCTGCGCCTCCCGCTCTCGCCCGGTCTGCTTCAGTAACTGGGCGAGCTGCGCCTGCGCCGCCAGACCGACCAACTGACCACCCAGCCCCTGTGCACGCTGCTGCAACGCACGCAGACGACGCTCCGCATGCTCCAGCTCGCCCTGCAAGCGCTCCAGAGCCGCCTGCTGCAGATCGATATGCAACGCCAGCTGCGGGTGAAACTCCGGCGCCAGTGCTCGCCCCTGCTCACCATAGGTTTCCGCCAACTGAGGCAGCCAGGCGGCAGCCAACTCCACCTGCCCTTGCCGCAGCCACAGCTCACACTTGATCAGCGTGATCATCGCCAGGTAATAGATCGCCGGCACATCCCAGACATGCATCAAGCGTTCGGCCTCACCCAGCAGAGCAAACGCCTCGGCTGGCCGTCCATCACGCCCTTCCAGGCTGGCCAGCACGCAATAGCCAATCAACGCACCGACGTCGCGGCAAGCCCTGGCTTCGGCAATCCCCACTCGTAAGCGCTCCACGGCCTGAGGCTGCAGACGCAAACTGAGCAGATAGCCCTCATAAATCGTCAATCGCGCCCGCACCGAGTAACTACGCTGTGCCGGCAAACGCTGCACCAGCAACAATCCCTGATGCACCTCCTCTTGCGCGCGCAGCACCTCACCACGGGCCTGCAGCACGCGGGCACGCTCGTAGTGGGCAAGCGCCTCGAGCAGAGGGTTGTCGATACGCTGCGCCAGCTCCAGAGCGTCGCGGTTCAGCCCACGCGCACGCCACAGATCGCCACGCACCATGGCCAGGTTGGACAACGCCGACAGACACATGAAATGCGGGCCATAACGCTCCGCCGGTAAACCGGCCAAGGCCTCGCTGCATTGCAGTTCGGCACGCACACCATCGCCACGGCCACGGGCGATGACCCCATCGAGCGCCTGCCACTGCGCCAGCAGACTGCGCTGGGCGGCAGGCTCGGCTGCTGGCAGGAAGCGTGCGAGCTGATCAAGCAGCTCTTGAGCGGCATCCAGCTGGCAGGCCAATGCCAGTGCCCAGCCATAGAACATGATCAGTCGTGGTGTGCTGGCCAGCAGGTCGTCCGGCAGATTGGTTTTCCAGCGCAGCAGCATGGCGATGTTCTGTTCCGCCAGCATCTGCTCCTCGGACAGGTTCTGCACCAGGCTGGCGGCTACGTCAGCCTGCCCCGCCAGCAGCGCCTGCTCGATGGCGGCATCCAGCATGCCTTGCGCAGCGAACCAGCGACAGGCACGCAGGTGAGCACTACCGCGCGAGCGGCTCACCCCATCGGCAGGGCGCGCATTGAGCAAGTCGGAAAACAGGTGGTGATAGCGAAACCAGCGGCCCTGTTCGTCAAGCGGCACCAGAAATACCTGATTGGCCTGCAACTGGCGGATGATCGCGGCGCTGTCATGGCTGTCACGAACCGCATCGCACAGCTCAGCGCAGAAGCGCTCCATGCAGGCGGTTTCATAAAGGAACTGTTGCACCTCGACGGGCTGCCGCTCGATGACTTCCTCGAGCAGGTATTCACGGATCAGCCCTTCACCGCCGTGCAGTTGAAGCACCTCGCCAGCTTCCGCCAGTTCCTCGACAGCCAACAGCCAGAGGCGTAAGCCAGCGATCCACCCCTCGCTGCGCTGCAGAATCCCGCTGACCTGCTGCTGCTCGAGGCGCGCGCCCTGACTTGCCAACAGCGCGTCGAGCTCGGCAGCCGTCAGACGCAGATCCTGCTCGTTGAGCTCCAGCAACTGTCGCGACAGACGCAGGCGCGCCAGATGCCAGTCAGGACGCTGACGGCTGGTGACCAACAGCAGCACACCAGGAGGTAAATGGTTGAGGAAGAATTGCAGACAACGATCCAGCACCGGCCCCTGCGCCAGATGGTAGTCGTCCAGCACCAGCAACAGCGGTTGACCATCATCGAGTTGCTGGGTCAGCTCATCGAGTAAACCGTCAAGCCACTGCTCGAATGCGAAGGGTTGGTGGCGTTGGCGCATCTTCAGCAGACCGAGCGCCTCCTCCCCCAAACCGGGGTAGAACTGCTGCAGCCCCTGTAACAGACGCTCAAGGAAGCGCCCCGGATCATGATCGCGCTCGCTCAGCCCGAGCCAGAGGCTGTGCCAGTGATCGGGTAGTCGTTCGCAGAACTCGATGGCCAGCGAGCTTTTGCCAAAGCCTGCTGGCGCACTGACCAGCAGCAATCGCCCTTGCAGACCCTTCTCAAGACGCTCGCACAGTCTGGGCCGCGGCATATGTCCTGCCGGCAGCGGCGGACGATAAAAACGCGCTTCCACCGGCGTGGCCGGCGTGCAGGGAAAACCTGGCGAGCGGGAGAGATCTGTCATCGGCCTATTCTTGGAAGTCTTCTATGTGCATCGGCGGGCTCGATCTGGACCCAGCCTAGCGACTTGCAATGGCCATTTGAAGCGTCCGCTACAGTCCGTAACGAAAAAGCCGGCACAAGGCCTAATGCTGATCAGATAAGTTCGTCACCACCCCCTCCTACTTGCAGTAGAGGGGGCGCTTTTCGTAGGAGCCAGCTTGCTGGCGATGCTTTTTATGGCGGATCGCCGGCAAGCCGGCTCCTACAAAGATCGAGTGCAACGGCTTAACTGACTGGCATTAGGCGCAAGGCCGGCTTCATCGTGTTGCCTGAGGCAGGTTTTAGCGCACGCCAGCCTGGCGCAGAGCCGCCGGGGTGAAGTCGCTGCCCGAGGCCTTATAGTTGAAGTCGTAGGCTTGTTTCTCCTCGTTCTTCATACCCAGGGCCAGGTAGCGACCGGACAGCAGGTCATACAGGGTTTCCACGGTGTACCACGGCACTTGCTTGTCGTAGTAGTACTGGGCATGCGCCTCAGCTACACGCCACAGGGTGCCACGGCCGTCGTAGTGGTCGATCAGAGCGGCTTGCCAGGTGTCCTCGTCGATGTAGAAGTCACGCTTGGCGTAGATGTGACGCTCGCCCGATTTCAGGGTCGCGGTCACGTGCCATACACGGTGCAGCTCGTAACGAGTCAGATCCTGGTTGATGTGGCCGGCCTTGATGATGTCGGAGTACTTCAGGCTCGGCGAGTCCAGCTTGTAGGCGTTGTAGGGGATGTAGATCTCCTTCTTGCCGACCAGCTGCCAGTCGTAGCGATCCGGCGCACCGTTGTACATGTCGAAGTTGTCGGAAGTACGCAGACCATCAGCGGCGGTACCCGGACCATCGTAGGACACCTGCGGAGCACGGCGCACGCGACGCTGACCAGCGTTGTACAGCCACGCCAGACGCGGCTCCTTCACCTGGTTGAGGGTTTCGTGCACCAGCAGCACGTTACCGGCCAGACGCGACGGAGCGGTTACGCGCTGCTTGAAGTAGAACAGTACGTTGCTTTCCTTGCTCGCATCGAAGTCGGTCAGTGCATCACGGAAGGTGAACTCGTCCTGGAAGTAGACCAGCGAGTAGGAACCGTTCGCCTGCGGAGTCGCCTGGGTCACCAGACGACGCACGCTGCCACCGCGGTAGCGGGTGATGTGGTTCCAGATCGCTTCCAGACCGTTCTGCGGGATCGGGAAGGGGTTGGCGGTCTGGAAGTTCTCCAGGCCATTGCCACCTTCCACCATCTTGGTGTTCACCGCGTTCTGCTTGGTCGCCTCCAGCACCGAAGCCGGCAGGCTGGCCGAACGGTGAGTCGGGAAAACCGGCATCTTGTAGCTTTCCGGGTAGCGCTTGAACATCGCCAGCTGGCCGGGAGTCAGCTTGTCCTTGTACTGGTCGACGTTCTGCGCGGTGATGGTGAACAGCGGCTGCTCGTTGGCGAACGGATCGGCCAAAAAGCCACGCGGATCTACCGCACCGGCGTTGGCCGGCAGACCGCCAGTCCAGGCGGGGATCGAGCCATCGGCATTGCCCGCCATCTCGGCACCGACTGGAGTCAGGGTGTTGCCCAGCTTCGCCGCCTCGTCAGGCGACACTGCCGCCATCACGCTGGTCGCCAGCAGAGACAGGGTCAGGACACCGCTTTGCCACAGTTTTTTTGTTGTTTTCATTTGCATCATGATTCCTCGAAATTCCTGGCCGCTTAGAAGTTCATACCGAAGCTGAGCGCGACGAAGTCGCGGTCAACGGAGGTGTTGTACTTGCCGCCGAAGAAGCTGGTATACGACAGGTCGGCCGTGTAAGTGTTCTGGTACTCGGCGTTAAGACCCAAACTGACCGCTTTGGCGCCCTCGGTGAACAATCCATTGGGGCCATAACCCTCTACGTCATGAGACCAAGCGATGCTGGGGTTCAGGTTGACGCCAGCGAGGGCGTTCGGGTAGTTCCAAATGGCCCGGGCGCGATAACCCCAGGAGGTCGAGGTTACAAACCCATCGTCCTCGCAGTACTTGTTGACATTCTTGGCATTTGGATTGTTACCCAAAGTGGCCACATTCAACCCTGTACAGGTAGGAAACACACCAACCCCCGTAACGGCATAGTTTCCTTCAAGCGGCCCCGGGCCATAAATCGGATCACGGCCGTAGCGCAACTTGTCGGAACTCTCCA
The DNA here is from genome assembly GCF_002803095.1 of Pseudomonas sp. ZH-FAD. Classification (GTDB taxonomy): domain Bacteria; phylum Pseudomonadota; class Gammaproteobacteria; order Pseudomonadales; family Pseudomonadaceae; genus Aquipseudomonas. Next base: position 113,493 of record NZ_PGLR01000009.1, read on the forward strand.
AACCACCGACATGAGCAACCGCCAACTCCCCTACCAGCGTCAGGCGAGAGGCACCCATGACCTGATCGAAGAAGTGCGTCAATGTGGTCTGGAACTGTGTGATCTCCTTACGATTGTATCCGTTGGCAGTTGCACCAAAGCCAGAGTCGATCAACGACACGTTGCCTACGCCAGCCCCGGTGTAGATACCACCTGTTAACGGCATACTGGTAAGCGGTTTCAACCCGGCATACAGGATGTCAGTAGAGTTCAGCTGCAGAGGTGCGTTCGGGCGGTAGCTAAGTTCACCGCTCCAAGCTGTACCGGTGGGCAAAGTGGTAGAAAAGCTGATCCCGTAGAGACGAATGTCTTCAGGGTACTCAAGGAAGTAATTACCTCCGCCCGCAGCAAGGAGAGAAGCAAGAGCAGCACGGTTGGCAGGATCGGCCGCGACAAAGTTGTCAATAGCGGTATAAGCAGCCTGGCTACCAGCCTGGGCACTGAAGATGGGCGCTCGACTGTGGTAATTCATCGCGTAGAAGCCGAACTCGGTATCCAGCGGTTCGAAGAGATAACGGAAGGCAACGCCCCACTGCCCACTATCACGAGCATCACGATCCGCACCGCGCCTGACCAGGACACCCTCGTTATTGATATCAACACCGAACAGGCCAGCCGCGCCTAGTGCAGCAGGCGGGAGAGAGGAGCGGGAGCGGAGTACGCGAAGATTATCGTCGCAGCCATCCGCAACGATATCCGGTTGAGCGAAGAAGGTGCCGCAATTATCGACAACAGTTTGATCCCACTCAAGCTGATAGAACGCCTCCATGGAAAGATTGTCGGTCAGACTCTGGGACACATAGAACATGTTGACCGGGATCAGGCCTTCCTTGATTTCAGCCCCTGGGCGACGGAACGCGGCCACATCAATAGGGTTGATGGAGTTGATGCTATTGCCAATGAAGGTGCTTTCCCCCCAGTTCACTACCTGCTTACCCAGGCGGACGGAGCCAGGCTGATTGCCAATCGCGTAATTGTGGTAGATGAACGCGTCGAGGATTTCGCCACCCGAGGACTGAGCACCTTCCTTGCGGTTGCTGTCGCTGATGTCCTTGAACGGACGGCTTTCATCCTTTAGTTCAAAGTCATACCAGTACTTGCCACGAACGAAGACACCGGTATCGCCATAACGCAATTCAAGATCGTGCACACCCTTGAAAATCTTCGAGAAGGTCTCGCCGCGTTTGAAGTTGAGCTTGGAATCATCGGAGGTTTGCGAGAGACCACGACCGCCGTTGTTGAAGCCGATCAGGTCTTTGTCCGCGCTCTGGGTCGACCAGCTAGCACCGACCGACAGCGACGAGTCGAACTGCCCTTCGATCTCACCGATATTGAAAGTGACGCCGAATGCCGGAGCGGCAAGGGTGGAAGCGAGGCTGACGGCCAGCGGCAGTTTTGCCAGGCGCCAGTAGGGTTTTGTTTTTGTTGTCATCGACGCTACTCCATGTGTTTTTTGTTATGGATGCTTGGACTATAGCCAGCAGGTGGTACTGCTTGATCCCTCGAAAGTGTGATTTGCAGCCCCCAGGCACTCTGGCTCGCAGGTTTCAGGCCCTGCCCCTAGCCAAGCATGGACGTGAAACAGCAATTAGCAAGCCAAACGCTTGTTTGACTGGGCGGTCACTTTCACCGCCCAGTCAATTCGCACCTCACAGCGTGGACAGAAACGCACTACCGGCTTCTTGCCATTGGGCGATTTCGACGCGAATGCGCTTCTTGTCCAGTTTGCCGACGCTGGTCTTGGGAATTTCGGTAACAAGCGCGATTTGCGTGGGAATCGCCCACTTGTTGATGTGACCTTGCTCGACGAAAGGCTTGAGGTGCTCCTTTAGCCCCTTGGCATCCAAACTCTGCGCGTCACGCAACACCACCAAGGCGAATGGCCGTTCGCCCCACTGCGGATCCGGCACCCCCACCACCGCCACTTCGCGCACTGCCGGGTGGCGGCTGATCAGGTCTTCCAGCTCCAGCGACGAAATCCATTCCCCCCCGGTCTTGATCACATCCTTGATACGGTCACGAATCTCGATAAAGCCCATACCATCGATGGTTGCCACATCGCCGGTATGCAGCCAACCATGTGCCCAAAGCTCCTCGCCCTTCTCAGGCTCACGGAAATAGCCCTGGGTCAGCCAGGGCGCGCGCAGCACCAGCTCGCCCTGGGACTCACCATCGCTCGGCAGCAATTTGCCATCGGCATCCATAATTGCGGCTTCCACCAGAGGCACCGGAATACCGGCCTTGATTCGATAGGTGGTGCGCTCGTCCTCGCTACCGGCGCGCAGCTCTTCATTGAGGTAAGCGCAGGAAATCAGCGGGCAAGTCTCGGACATGCCATAGGCCGCGGTCAGCTGGATACCACGCTCCTTGGCCGCCTCGTAGAGGGAGCGATTCAGCGCACTACCACCGATGATCATCTTCATGCCGCCGAAATCATGACCCTGCGCACCTGGCGCGCTCAGCACCATCTGCAGGATGGTCGGGACGCAGTGGGAGAAGTTGACCTTCTCTTCCTTGATCAGGCGGCAAAGCATGTCCGGCTCGTAGCGGCCGGGATATACCTGCTTGACCCCGAGCATGGTGGCCACGTACGGCACGCCCCAGGCATGCACGTGGAACATCGGCGTAATCGGCATGTAGACATCGTCGTTGCCCAGCAGGCGGATGCTGTCCAGGCCGCCCATGGTGGTCGCCATGGACATGGTGTGCAGCACTAGTTGCCGATGAGTGAAGTACACGCCCTTGGGGTTACCAGTGGTGCCAGTGGTATAGAAGGTCGTAGCCACCGAGTTCTCATCGAAATCGGCGAAGTCATAGTGCGGGCTGGCCGCAGCCAGCAGGCTCTCGTACTCGCCGACGAGGTTCGGCAGCTCGGCGCTCTTGTCTTCGCCATCGGTCAACAGCAGGGTCTTGTCGACGGTGGTGAGTTGCCCGGCAATGCCGTTGTACAGCGGCACGAACTCGCTGTTGACCAGCACGAAACGGTCTTCTGCATGGTTCATGGTGTAGAGAATCTGATCCGGCGACAGCCGGATGTTGATGGTGTGCAGCACCGCGCCGAGCATCGGGATGGCGAACATGCACTCCAGATAGCGATGGCTGTCCCAATCCATGACCGCCACGGTATCGCCGGCCTTGACCCCTGCCTCGCTGAGTACGTTGGCCAACCGTGCGACACGCTCGTTGAAGGTGGCGTAGCTGTAGCGCAGCTTGTCGCGATAGACGATTTCGCGGGTCTTCTCGTAACGACTACCGGACAGCAGCAGGCGCTTGATCAGCAGCGGATAGGCATGAGCGTTTTCAGCGGGGGGGATCAGTCGGGTCTGTAGCATGAAATCACCTTGAGGCACGCTAGGAATAGGTATGCAGCGACTCTAGAGCGGCTCGCGCAGCGCTCAATCAGCCCAAAGAATGATTTGCCACGTGACTCTATGGCCACTTTTGGTCACAGGTTAGAATCAATCCAGCTAGTCAGTCCTGAAACAGGCTTCATCGCCCCATACTTTCGTTCGAGGTAACACCATGTCCGATATCGTCATCGTCAGCGGCGCCCGTACTCCCATGGGCGGTTTTCAAGGCAGCCTGGCCAGCGTGCCAGCTGTCGAGCTGGGCGCTGCCGCCATTCGTGAAGCAGTCAAGCGTGCCGGTATCGAGCCGGCCGACGTGCAGGAAGTGATCATGGGCTGCGTACTGCCTGCTGGTCTCAAGCAAGGTCCTGCCCGCCAGGCTTCGCTCAATGCCGGACTGCCCTCTGCCACCGGTTGCACCACCATCAACAAGCTGTGCGGCTCGGGCATGAAGGCGGTGATGATGGCCTTCGACTCGCTGAAGGCCGGCAGCAACCAGGTAATGATCGCCGGTGGCATGGAAAGCATGTCCAACGCGCCCTATGTGCTGGAAAAGGCCCGCACCGGCCTGCGCATGGGTCATGGCGAGATCAAGGACCACATGTTCCTCGACGGCCTGGAAGACGCGCGCACTGGCCGCCTGATGGGCTCCTTCGCCCAGGAAACGGCCGACCAGTACGGCATCAGCCGCGAGGAAATGGACGCCTATGCCATCGAATCGCTGCGCCGCGCGCAGGCGGCGATCAAGGACGGCTCGCTGGACGCGGAGATCGTTCCGGTCACCGTCACCTCGCGCAAGGGTGAAGTGGTGGTCAAGGATGATGAGCAGCCGCTGACGGCCAACCTGGACAAGATTCCTGCGCTCAAACCCGCCTTCAAGAAAGACGGCACCATCACCGCCGCCAACGCCAGTTCTATTTCCGACGGCGCCAGCGCACTGCTATTGATGACTGCTGATGAAGCCGCCAAGCGCGGTCTCAAGCCGCTGGCCAAGGTGGTTGCCCATGCTACCCAGAGTCAGGACCCGAGCGAGTTCACCCTGGCGCCCATCGGCGCCATGAGCAACCTGCTGAAGAAGACCGGCTGGAACAAGGACGAAATCGATCTGTTCGAGATCAACGAAGCCTTCGCCATGGTGACCATGCTCGCCATGCGCGAACACGGCCTGGATCACGCCAAGGTCAACGTCTTCGGCGGTGCTTGCGCCCAGGGCCATCCGGTCGGTTCCACCGGCTCGCGGATCATCCTCACCCTGATCAACGCCCTGCAGAAGAAAGGCGGCAAACGCGGCGTCGCCTCGCTGTGTATCGGCGGCGGCGAAGCCACAGCAGTCGCCATCGAACTGCTGTAAACCAGCCCATCACGAAAGAGCCCCGCAACTGCGGGGCTCTCGTTTAGCAGGCGTTGAGGACGACCAGCTAGCGCATCTCGCTCAGCGCCAGCTTCACACCGATCCCGACCAACACTGCGCCCATCAGCCGATCGAACCAGTGCCCCATGCGGGCAAAGCCGGCGCGCACGCGCTGCTGGCTGAACAGCCAGGCCACCAGGCAGAACCAGAACGCGGTGGCCAGCGCCAGATAAAGGCCGTAACCGGCCTGCACCGCCACTGGCGTATGCGGGTTGATCACCACGGTGAACAGCGACAGGAAGAACAGCGTCGCCTTGGGATTCAAGCCATTGGTGATGAACCCCGTGACGAAGGCGCCACGACCGCTGCGCTCGCCGGCTGCCAGATTCAGCTCGGCACTGGCCGGGTCGGCAGAACGCGCGCACAGCGCCTTGATGCCGATATACAGCAGATAGGCAGCCGCCAGCCATTTCAGCGCGTTGAACAGGACGATGGACTGCGACACGATCAAACCGATGCCGAGAAGCGAATAGGTCACATGCACCAGAATCCCGGTACCCACTCCGAAGGCGGTGAACAGTCCGGCGCGGCGACCGTATCCGACGCTCTCGCGCACGACGATGGCGAAATCAGGCCCAGGGCTGGCCACCGCCAGCAGGTGAATCAGGGCAACGGTGAGAAATTCAGTCCAGTACATGGTGGCTCCGCATCGACGCTGAAGGTCTGGTAGGCTCGCCAATCTACTCTTGCGACCCTCCTGCGAAAAGGTACAGCTGATGAGCAACAGCCCACGCGCCGTCTTCCTCGACCATGCCTCCCTCGACCTTGGCGACCTCGACATGCAACCGCTGCATCAGGCGTTCGCCGAGCTGACCCTGCACGCGCACACGCGTCCGGATCAGGTCGCCGAACGCCTGCAAGGGGCACAGGTAGCCATCAGCAACAAGGTGCCGTTGGACGCCGCCACCTTCGCTGCCTGCCCAGAGTTGAAACTGGTTCTGGTAACCGCTACCGGCACCAACAACATCGACCTGAAAGCCGCCAGTGCCCATGGTGTGACCGTGTGCAACTGCCAGGGCTACGGCACCCCGTCCGTGGCACAGCACACCCTGATGTTGCTGCTGGCCCTGGCCACGCGCCTGCCCGACTACCAGCGCGATATCGCTGCCGGTCGTTGGCAACAAGCCAGTCAGTTCTGCCTGCTCGATCACCCTATCGTCGAACTCGAAGGCAAGACCCTGGGCATGCTCGGCCATGGCGAACTGGGCGGCGCCGTCGCCCGTCTGGCCGAAGCCTTCGGCATGCGCGTGCTGCTTGGCCAACTGCCCGGCCGCCCCGCGCGCGCCGATCGCCTGCCGCTGCACGAACTGCTGCCGCAAGTCGATGCGCTGACCCTGCACTGCCCACTCAACGAGCAGACCCGCAACATGATCGGCGCCGAGGAGCTGGCCCTGATGAAGCCGCGCGCATTCCTGATCAACACCGCGCGTGGCGGCCTGGTCGACGAACAGGCCTTGGCCGATGCCCTGCGCCGTGGCCATCTGGGCGGCGCCGCAACCGACGTACTGCTGCAGGAGCCACCGAAGGACGGCAACCCGCTGCTGGCCGCCGACATTCCCCGCCTGATCGTCACCCCGCACAGCGCCTGGGGCAGCCAGGAAGCGCGCCAGCGCATCGTTGGCCAGGTCGTGGAAAACGCCGCTGGTTTCTTCGCCGGTGCGCCACTGCGAGTCGTCGGGTAAGCTGCGCAGCTTTCTTGTAGGAGCGAGCTCTGCTCGCGAACACGGTCAACAGCAAAATCTTCGCGAGCAGAGCTCGCTCCTACACCGCGCGCCGTAAACAGATTCTCAGGAAATACCATGGACCCGCGAAGCGAAGTTCTCCTGCGCCAGGCCGAGCTGTTCAGTGGCGAGCTGTTACTGGCCGGCCTGCCGGCTGACGACCTGCTTGGCGCCCTGCCGCAGGCACATGGCTGGAACTGGCATGCGGGCGATCAGGCACAGCTCACCGCACGCTTTGCCGGTCGCAGCCACTTCGACACACGCCTGCCGGAAGGCGACTACCGCGCCGCTGTGCTGTTTCTGCCCAAGTCACGCGAACTGAGCGACTACCTGCTGCAAGCGCTGGCCTCGCGCCTGGCAGGCAAGCCGCTGTACCTGGTCGGTGAAAAACGTGGCGGTATCGAACGCGCGGCGAAACAGCTGGCCGCCTATGGCAAGCCGCGCAAGCTCGACAGCGCGCGACATTGCCAACTCTGGTGCGTCGAGGTGGATCAAGCGCCAGCAGTACCGGACCTGCATGCCCAGGCACAGAGCTACCCATTGCAGTTGGCCGACGGCGCACTGGAGATCGTTACCCTGCCTGGCGTATTCGCCCATGGCCGCCTGGATCGCGGCAGCGCATTGCTGCTGGAGCATCTGGATGACCTGCCCAGCGGCCACCTGCTCGACTTCGGTTGCGGCGCTGGCGTGCTCGGCGCCGCGCTCAAGAGGCGTTACCCAGACAGCGAGCTGAGCCTGCTGGATGTCGACGCCTTCGCCCTGGAAAGCAGCCGCCTGACCCTCGCGCGCAATGGCCTGGCAGCCAACCTGATCGCCGGCACGGGCATCGAATCGGCACCCGAGGGACTCAGCGCCATCGTCAGCAACCCGCCGTTCCATCAGGGCGTGCATACCGACTACCAGGCCAGCGAGAACCTGCTGAGCCAGGCGGCTCGCCACTTGATAAAAGGTGGCGAGCTGCGCCTGGTGGCCAACAGCTTCCTCAAATACCCACCCCTGATCGAGCGTCATCTCGGCCCCTGCCGCACCCTGGCAGACGCCGATGGATTCCGCATCTACAGCGCCCGACGCTGAATTGGGGTTGCTCCCAACGTGGCGCTTGGGCACAATTGCGCCCGTCCTAGGGGAGTAGTCTCCCGCGAGCGCCCTGCTCGCCCGGTATACGTCAACACACTTGCTCCGCAGAGCATGGCGTATACGACCCAAGGCCTACATAGAGAGGCCTGCGGTTTGACAAGACCTATGACACGCACAACCTATACCCGGGGCGGGAAGGTCGTTCGTGTCATAAGCCGTGTCGACCCGCCCCTGTAGGAAACCTGATGCTGGAATCGCTGTTCGTCCCCACCCTGATCGTTGCCCTCGCCGAAATCGGTGACAAGACCCAGTTGCTCGCCCTGCTGCTGGCCGCCCGTTTTCGCAAACCCTGGCCGATCATCTGGGGCATAGTCGTCGCCACCCTGGCCAACCACTTCGCCGCTGGCGCCGTCGGTAACTGGGTCGCCGGTTTCTTCTCCCCCGCCACTCTCAGCTGGATTCTCGCTGCCAGCTTCGTCGCCGTGGCGGCCTGGACCCTGGTACCGGACAAACTCGACGACGACGAAGCATCCGGCCTGAAGAAATACGGTCCCTTCCTCACCACGCTGATCGCCTTCTTCCTCGCCGAGATGGGCGACAAGACCCAGGTTGCGACCGTGATGCTGGCCGCGCAGTACCCACACTTCATTCTGGTGGTGGTCGGCACCACACTGGGTATGTTGATCGCCAACGTACCGGTGGTGCTGGCGGGCAATTTCGCCGCCGAACGCCTGCCGCTGACCCTGATCCGCCGCCTGGCCGCCTGCGCCTTCGCCGCGCTGGCAATCTATGCCGGCTACCAGGCACTAAAGCTGAGCGGCCTGATCTGACGAATCACTGACGTCAACGAGCCGGCATTCCGGCCAATCCCAGCCCCCTCCTCCCTGCTGCTAAAGTGCCTGCCACGTCACATGGAGACGGCCTGCAGCCGGGAGGACAGCATGTCATTGGATGATCGCAAGAAGCTGGCATGCCAGCACATCGACCTGGTCTGGAACAAGGGGCGCCTGGCGCTGGCTGAACAACTGCACAGCCGCGATTTCCTCTACAAGAGCTCGTTCATTGGCAGGCCGCTTGGCAGCGCCGGCTTCGTGCAGATGGTGCAGGACATCCGCCTTGCAATGCCGGACCTGCAGGTGGTGATCGAGGAGTGCATCGCCGAAGGCTACAAGGTGGTGACCTGGAGCACCCTGATCGGCACCATCCAGAAACCCGCACTGGGCTACCCGCCCAGCGACAAGGTACTGAGCATCTCGGCCATGGCGTTCTGGACGCTCACCCCCGGCAACGAAATCCAGGAAATCTGCACCATGTTCGACATGGAAAGCTTCCGCGCTCAGCTGGGCCTGCAAACCCGTCCACTTGCCGAAACCGCCCTGCCCTGAAACGCAAACGGCGCGCCGTGAACAATCACGCCGCGCCGTTTCCTGGCCCGAAATTAACGCCCGGCCTTGGCCTGCTCGTACAGCGGCATGACCTTGGGGATCGCCGCCTGCAGTGAGGCGATACGGCTGCTGGACGACGGGTGGGTACTCATGAACTCGGGCGGTGCACCACCACCGGCGGCCTCCATCTTCTGCCACAGGCTGATGGCCGCATTCGGGTTGTAACCCGCGCGGGCGGCCAGCTCCAGGCCAATCAGGTCGGCCTCGTTCTCGTTACTGCGGCTGTTGGGCAAGGTCAGGCTGTACTGCACCACCGTATCCGCCATGGCCATCCCACTCTCGCCCAGTCCGAGCAGGGCACTGGCGCCCTGTTTGGCCACCTGAATACCGTAGGCCTTGGACATCGCTTCACGGCTGTGCTCACGCAGGGCATGCGCCATTTCGTGGCCCATGATCGCGGCGATTTCATCGTCAGTCAGCTTCAACTGCTCGATGATGCCGCTGTAGAAGATGATCTTGCCGCCTGGCCCGCAGTTGGCATTGAGCTCTGGGCTCTTGATCAGATTGACCTCCCACTGCCAGTTGGCAGCATCCGGACGAAAACGCGGCGCCTGCGGAATCAGGCGATCGGCGACGGCCTGCAGGCGCTTGGCATTATTGCTGCTCTTGTCCAGCACACCGTTGCTCGACGCCTTGCTCAGCGTCTGCTGATAGGACTGCGCATACATCTGATTGACTTCATCGGCTGACAGCATGCTGAACATGTACTGCTTGCGCTCTACGCCCACCACACCGCCGCTGGTGGTATTGACGGCCTGACAACCGGCCAGCACCAGTGCTGCAGCCAGGCCACTCAGGTAAAAAGCCTTACTCATCGAGCCATCTCCTGGAATCGGAATCACTATGCTAGGCCTCGCCCCCGGTCCGGGCAACCACAGCGGTTGCGCATCTCTGGCACGCTTTTCCCGCTGAAAGCGTCATCGACCATGCCGTTTGCGCCAAGCGATTAAAGTTACGCTGCGCCCTTGCCGCTATCCCTTGGTGGACACATTGAGCCGGGGAGCCCCCATGAAGTTCCGATCCATCCAGTTTTCCGTTGCCTTTCTCGCCGGAGCGAGCGTACTGGCCGTGGTGGTTGCGCTGGTACTCTACGCCCTGTTCGCCAATGGGCGAACCCAGCAGGTGGTGCAAGAAAACACCCGCGGCCTGTTGCAGCAGGTCATCGAACAGCGCCTGGTAGCGCTCGCCGAGGCCCAGGTCGGTCGGTTGCAGCGGCAGTTCGAGGCGCCCATGACCCTGGCCAAGTCCGTGGCCACGCTGAACGCGCGAATGGCTCCGGGCAATGAAAGGCTGCAGCTGAGCCGCGAGGAGCTGTCCTCGCTGCTGGTCAGCTATCTGCAGGACAACCCCGACTTGCTGGACTTCTTCATCGGCTGGGAGCCCAACGCCTTCGACCAGGACGACGCAAACTACGCCGGACGCGAGGCCGAGGGCTACGACCAGACCGGACGTTTCATGCCCTGGTGGTACCGCGAGGGCGGCGCCTTCAAGGTACTGCCGCTGACCGCCGAACAGATGGAGAGCGAGAAGCGCCTGCCGACCGGCGTGCGCGAGGGCGAGTACTACCTGTGCCCGAAACAGAGCAAGCAGCCCTGCGTCATCGATCCGGCCGCCTATGATTTCGGTGGCAAGCAGGTACTGGTGTCCTCCTTCAACGCGCCCATCGTGGTCGACGGGCGCTTCCTCGGCGCGGTGGGCAACGACCTGGCGCTGGATTTCATCCAGGGCCTGCTGGAGCAGGTCAAGGGCGAACTATATGGCGGGGCCGGCGAACTGGCGCTGGTGGCCGCCAACGGCACCCTGATTGCCGCAACCCAGGACGCCGCGCTGATCAGCCAACCGGCTTCGCGGGTGCTGCCGGAGGACCTGCTGCAGGCGCTCAAAGGCGGCGACAACCACCCCATCGTGCGTCACAACGAGGCCCAGCAGCTGTTCGAGCTACTCTACCCCTTCCAGGTCGCCGGCACCTCGACGCGCTGGACCCTGGCCATCGCCCTGCCCACCTCGGCGGTGTTCGCCGAACTGCAGCAGTTGCAGTCCGACCTCGCCGCACAGGCGCACGAGGACACCCTCGGCATGGCCCTGGTGGGTCTGCTGATTGCCGGCCTCGGGCTGCTGGTGGTCTGGCTGGTCGGCTACGGCATCGCCCGCCCGCTGCGGCAGATGGTCGGCATGCTCGACAATATTGCCAAGGGCGAAGGCGACCTCACCGTACGCCTGCAGGTCGATCGCAAGGACGAACTGGGGCAGATCGCAGCGGGCTTCAACGCCTTCCTGGCCAAACTGCAAAGCATGATCGCCGCCGTGGTCACGTCGGTGCAGCAGGTCAGCGACTCCTCGGAGCACACGGCGGACATCGCCATTCGCACCAACCAGGGCGTGCAGAAGCAACTGGCCGAGATCGAGCTGGTCGCCACCGCCGTGCACGAAATGACCGCCACCGCCCAGGACGTCGCGCGCAACGCCACCCATGCCGCCGAAGCCGCCAACCACGCCGACCAGGCGGCCAATCAGGGCAAGCAGGTGGTGCAGGAAACCTCGGCGGCCATCGCCGCACTGGCCAGCGAGATCGGCCGCGCCGTGGGCGTGGTACAGAACCTGGCCAAGGACAGCGAGAACATCAACGCCATCCTCGTTGCCATACGCGGCATTGCCGAGCAGACCAACCTGCTCGCCCTCAATGCGGCCATCGAAGCAGCCCGCGCAGGCGAACAAGGTCGAGGTTTTGCCGTGGTCGCCGACGAGGTACGCAACCTGGCACAGAAGACCCAGCAAGCCACCGAAGAAATCCAGAACATGATCCAGCAGTTGCAGCAGGGCACCCGCGAAGTGGTCAAGGTGATGGAGCAGAGCCAGAGCAAGACCGACGACAGCGTGGAGCACGCCAACCAGGCCGCTCAATCGCTGGAGTCCATCACCCAGGCGGTGTCGGTGATCAACGACATGAACACGCAGATCGCCAGCGCGGCGGAAGAACAGAGCGCGGTAGCCGAAGACATCAACCGCAACGTCACCAATATCGGCCAGGTCGCCAACGAGGTGGCCGGTGGTGCCGACGAAGCCAGCCAGGCCAGCGCCCAACTGACCAAGCTGGCCGAACAGCAACGCAGGCTGATCAACCAGTTCAAGGTGTAAGGGACTTCATCAGGTAGGGTGCGCCGCGTGTTCAGCCGGGGCGGCCCCTCGACACCCTGCGCAGGCTCAAGCCGGAGTCAGACACTCCGGCGCATCCAGCTGTGGATCGTTGACCAGCGTTGCCAGCGCGCGCTCACGTAGCGCCATCTGCGGCTTGAGCAGCAGCGCTGCCAGTTGCTCGGGCGGCGTATCGTTGCTCAACCACAACGCCTGTTCGTGCTCACCGAGAATCAAGGGCCGCCGCAGCGTGGCAGCCTCCTGAGTGATCAGCGCCACGCTCAGGTACTCCTGCCCGCCCACCGGATAAAGCTCCCACAAGGCTGCGAAATACATCAACGGCTCACCGTTGCTCATCCAGTACGGCCGCTTGCGCGCGCCCCCGCGCCATTCATAGAAACCGTTGGCCGGCAGCAGCGCGCGGCGCTGGCGGAAGGGCTCACGGAACATCGGCTGCTCGGCCAGGGTTTCGGCGCGGGCATGAGCCGGGGTCTTGGACAGATCCTTGAGCCACGCCGGCGTCAGCCCCCAACGCGCCGCGGACGCTTGCGGCCCTTGCTCGCCAGCACGCAACATCAGCACCTGACCGTTGGGCGCCAGGTTCCAGTGCGGCTTCTGGTCGGCGGGAAAGCCGGGCAACGCCGCAAAAGCGGGCGACCAGCGGAACAGGGCATAACGTCCACACATGAAACGACTCGACAGGCAGGGGGCGCGTCAACAGAGCAACACACCCTGAAAGGACTCTGGCTCATCGCCAGGCACAGGTTGCGCCGCATTGTACTCAGCGATCAGCGTCCGTGCCTGCTCGGCGTAGTCATCAGCGACGACCAAACCGAGCAGGCCGCACGCCGGCAACTCCCCCACCGCACCGACCAGATGCTGACCAAGCAGGTGCGCCTCGACGCCTTCACTGGCCAGCATGTCCACCAGCATCTGCCCTTCCAGCAGGTTTTCCGGTTCGTAGATTCGTTGCATCAGTCGTTCTCCCCGCGAACGTCCAACTCCCACTCGGTGCCGTCCGTACGCAGCTCGAACTCGATCGGCCGGCAGCAAACCGGACAGTCTTCGATGTAGGACTGATCACCACCCGACAGATCCAGCAGCGCCTCGGCCGGCTCGCCGCAATAGGGGCAATAATACAACTGGCTTTCCAGCATCGCGGCCTCCTTGTGACTTGGCGGTATAATCGCCGGTCTACTGCTCACCCTGTTTAAGCAGACACCCTTTCAACCTTAGCCGTTCTAGAACAAGAGAGCATGATGGGCGCATTCGATGCCATCCGACCCTATGCCGATGCAGAAGTGCGCCCCGTACTGGCGCGCCTGCTCGCCGATCCGGCGTTTCTCGGCACCCTCACCCGTTTTCGCTTCCCGCGCCTGGCCGGGCCACTCGGCTGGCTGCTCAAGCCGCTGATCGCCGCGCGGCTGCGCAGCGAGTTCGCCAGCATCGATTCGGTCTCCAAGCTGCAGGAAAAGATCGAGCCCTATATCGATCGCACCATCGAACATGCCAGTGATGGCATCAGCTACTCCGGCCTGGAACACCTGCAACCGGGCAAGCCCTACCTGTACCTGGCCAACCACCGCGATATCGTCATGGACCCGGCCTTCGTCAACTACGCCGTCTACCACGCCGGCCTGCAGACGCCACGTATCGCCATCGGCGACAACCTGCTGCAGCGCCCCTTCGTCAGCGACCTGATGCGCCTGAACAAGAGCTTCATCGTGCACCGCTCGATCAGCGGGCGACGTGAGAAGCTGGCGACCTATCAACTGCTCTCCGCCTATATCAACCACTCGATTCGCGAAGATGGCGAGTCGATCTGGATCGCCCAGGCCGAGGGCCGCGCCAAGGACGGTGACGACCGTACCGACTCGGCCATCCTCAAGATGTTCCACATGAGCCGCAAGGACGAACCGTTCGCCGAGGTCATCGACTCGCTCAACCTGATCCCGGTGTCGATCAGCTACGAGTACGATCCCTGCGACCTGGCCAAGGCCCGCGAACTCTGCGTACGCGCCGCCACGGGCAGCTATACCAAGGCACCGGGCGAAGACGACGCCAGCATCGCTCTGGGCATCACCGGCTACAAAGGGCGCGTGCATCTGCACTTCAGTCCGCCTGTCGCCGGCCTGGAGGACACCAAGCAGCTTGCCCAGGAGATGGATCGTCACATTCTCGGCCAGTATCGCCTGTTCCCCGTGCACTACCTGGCCTACGCCATGTGGGAAGGCCGCGAGGCCGAGCTGAACGTGCCAGTAGCAAGCGACGTATTCGATGCTGCGGAACTGGCCAAGGCCGAAGCGCAGTGGAACAAACGCCTGGCCGCCTGCAGCGCCGAAGAAAAGCCGTTCCTGATCCTGCAGTACGCCAATCCGGTGCGCAATCAGTACCGGATCAAGGCGGGTCTGCCTCTGTAAGAAGCCCGCGCTACAAACGAAAACGGCAGCCATCAGGCTGCCGTTCTCGTTTATCGCTCAGGCATCAAAGCCGCGTGCTGAGCCAGGACAGCAGCAGGGCTGCGCCCAGGCAGATGATCCCGAAACGGTAGAAGAAGCGGTTGATGCGCACAGTGCGCTCATCCTGTGCTTCGCTTTCGTCCAGCTCACCCTGAGCCAGCACGCGCGCCATACCGCGCTGCTCACGCAAGCGGGTCATCAGACACAGCCAGGCTCCCGCCAACGCGAAGAACAATGCCAACGAATTCACCGCTCCGGCCGGATGGGCGAGGAACAGCGACCACAACATCTGCAGCGACATGCAACACCTCGAGAACAGCATGGTGCAGCAACCCCGTCACTGCACCAGAATGGGGATTTCGGCCGAGAAATGGTGCGTCTCGACCCTCGAAAAGTCGTCGCGCAGTGTACTGAACTAGCGCTTTTATAAGGTTCGTTTCCGACGAACGCGGCCCGCTATCCCGAAATCGTCTGAAAACTGTCATATGCCTGGCCTAGGGTTTGTATCTCCAATAGTGACCAAACAGTCACGACTGTTGCTGGAGCCAAACCTCAACGTCCCTGGAGGACCTGCCATGCTTAATTCACAACCGCTGGATCGCGATTACCTGATCGACTCGCTGGATGAAGTGGACGCCGTGGTCGACGAACTCTCCTTCAACGTGCAAGACCAGCATTGGCTGGTGTACTGCGCCCTTGGCGGCCACGAGCATTACGACCTGCCGGACATCGACAACCGCACTGGCATGAGCCTGCCGGAGTTCTACGCCGAAGCGGCATGAAGACTCAGGACAAATGAAAACGCCCCGCAATGCGGGGCGTTTTTCGTAGCGACGCTAGGAATTACTGTAGTAGAACCTGGCCAATGGTCGGGTCCTTGAACGCACGGGTCAGCGCGTCGCTGAGCACGTCACCCACCAGCTTGGTGTTGGTCTGCTGGTTCGGTGCGCTGCCGAAACGCTGATTCAGCGAGGCACCGTAACGGCCGGTGTAGCGGCGGCTACCGCCCTGCACGTCAGCGCGAATGGAAGCCGAGATATCCGCCTCGGTGACGTACATACCCTCTTTAGGCGACTGATACTTCAGCTCCGCCAGGGTGATGGTCAGCTGCGGCGCGTTATAGGCGTTGGCCGACGGGGTGAAGCCGAGCAGACGCACAGCAGCCTCGGCCTCGGCCTGCAGCTTGGGCAGTACATACTCGGGGCTGACGCTGATGGAACTGGTTTCCGGATACAGGCCACCGCGGGTGCCAAGCACCGGCGAAGGACGGCCATCGACCACGCGCACCACCACCGGTTGGCCCTGACCCACGGGAGTCAATGAACTGGTGAGCTTGGGTTGCGGGGTGAGTTGCTGAGGGCTGAGGGCGCAACCGGCCAGAGTCAGGCTGGCGGCAGCAAGCAAGGCGATCAACGCACGGTGCAGCATGCTCATCTCTCCGAGTGAGGTAAAAGTGGCCGGCAGTATACCCAGCGCGGCCTGAGGCCGACAGTGGTGCAGCATAGGACCGCCAGCACAGCGTTGCGGTTCCTGTCATCAGCCTGTCACCGCGCCCTGGCATAAAGATACCCGTCACCACGCTGGAGCCTTCGCCATGCTGTTGCGCCGCCTGTTCAGCCGCGCTCGCCCGATGCGCCATTTCGCCCTGATCGATGGAGAGGGGCTTTGCCGCGCCCTGCGGCAGATGCAGGAACACCCGAGCCAGGCTGGCTGGGTGGAAGTCCGCGAGCCGAGCATCTCCTGGTTGGGCTCCCCCTTGCCCGCCGGTGCCCGGATCACCCCGGTCGTCACACACGCACCAGCCGCTCGCCCGTTGGCGGCCTGACCGGTGGAAGAATAAAAGTCACGCAGGGGCGATCAATTTCCCCTCATTCACCGTTATAATCGCGCCCCGATTATAAGGACGTCTCCTGATCGGGCCGCACGACCTCGCCGATGCAACGTCATCGCCCCGCCCCAGAGAGTCGCCCACTTCGAGCTGCCGCTTCCGGCCAGCCGCTTTCAGCCCATATGCAGAGCCGATAGCAGCCATGCATTGCATGTTTTGCACGGGCAAAAGCGCGCCGAGGCAGTCGAGCTTTTGAGGTTCACCGCTCCAAAAGAGCGTGAAAAAAACGGTTTTTACAAACTTCACAAGAGTGTGGCGAACAGATGAACAGTTTTGCGTCCGCAAATCCCAGCCTTGACCCTCCCCGCCGAACGACAGGGCATCACGCCTGAGTCTGCCGGTATCGCCCTGAAAGGCCGAACGGCCATCCATCTGGTGCAGTTTTCTTGGAGAGAGGTTAATGGCGCATAACGATTACCAAAACGTAGATGTGTTGCTGGTTGGCGCTGGCATCATGAGCGCGACCCTGGGCGTGCTGCTCAAGGAACTCAACCCCGGCATCACCCTGGAAGTGGTAGAACTGCGCGAGTCCGGCGCAGTGGAAAGCTCCAACCCCTGGAACAACGCCGGCACCGGTCACGCCGCGCTGTGCGAGCTGAACTACACCCCGGAAGGCGCGGACGGCAGCATCGACATCAAGAAGTCGGTGAACATCAACGCCCAGTTCGAGGAGTCCAAGCAGTTCTGGGCCTACCTGATCGAAAAAGGCGCGATCAACTCGCCGAAGACCTTCATCAATCCGGTGCCGCACATGAGCTTCGTGCGCGGCGAAAGCGGCATCGCCTTCCTCAAGAAGCGTTTCGAGGCCCTGCGTCAGCATCACGCCTTCACCGAGATGGAGTACACCGAGGACCGTGCCACCATCGCCGAATGGGCGCCGCTGCTGATCCCGGGCCGCGATGCCAGCGAACCGTTGGCGATGACCCGTGTGCAGGCCGGCACCGACGTCAACTTCGGCGCGGTCACCGAGCAGATGCTCGCCTACCTGACCACCCAGCCCGACGCCAAGGTCACCTGCAACCAGAAGGTCACCGACCTCAAGCGCGACGGTGAAGGCTGGCTGGTGGACATCAAGGACACCCGCTCCGGCGCCACGCGCAAGATCAAGAGCAAGTTCGTCTTCCTCGGCGCTGGCGGCGGCGCACTGCCGCTTCTGCAACTGTCCGGCATCCCCGAAGGCAAAGGCTTTGGCGGCTTCCCGGTGAGTGGTCAGTGGCTGCGTTGCGACAACCCTGAGATCGTCAAGCAGCACCAGGCCAAGGTCTACAGCCAGGCTGCCGTCGGCTCACCACCGATGTCGGTGCCGCACCTCGATACCCGCGTGGTCGATGGCAAGAAATCCCTGCTGTTCGGCCCCTACGCCGGCTTCACCACCAAGTTCCTCAAGCACGGCTCGTTCCTTGACCTGCCGCTGTCGGTACGCCCCAACAACCTCGGCCCGATGCTGGCGGTGGCGCGCGACAACATGGACCTGACCCGCTACCTGATCAAGGAAGTGATGCAGTCCGAGGAGCAGCGCCTGAACACCCTGCGCGGCTTCTACCCCGAAGCCAAGGCAGAGGACTGGCGCCTGGAAGTCGCTGGCCAGCGCGTGCAGATCATCAAGAAGGACAGCAAGAATGGCGGCGTGCTGCAGTTCGGCACCGAACTGGTGGCTGCAGCCGACGGCACCATCGCCGCATTGCTCGGCGCCTCGCCGGGCGCATCGGTCACCGTGTCGATCATGCTCGACCTGATTCGCCGCTGCTTCCCCGAACAGGCCAAGAGCGACGAATGGCGCAGCAAACTGGACGAGATCTTCCCGGCCATGGCCGATGTTCTGTCCAGCGACGCCGCGCGCTACCACGAAGTGCAGACGCAATCGAATCAGCGCCTGCAGCTCGACATCCCCAGCGCCTGACCGTCGCGCACAAAAAACCGCCCTTCGGGGCGGTTTTTTTATGGGGTTACTGCTGACCCCAAGGCAGGATTGGAATGGCCGTCACCGCATTCTGCGGGCTGCCCTCGATCACCCGGTCGCTATAGACCAGATACACCAGTGTGTTGCGCTTGCTGTCGAAGAAACGCACCACCTGCATGGTCTTGAACACCAGCGAAGTGCGCTCCTTGAACACCTCCTCGCCGTCCTTGAGCGTGCCCTTGAATGCAATGGGACCGACCTGGCGGCAGGCGATGGACGCCTCGGCGCGATCCTCGGCCAGGCCCAGACCACCCTTCACCCCGCCGGTCTTGGCGCGCGACAGGTAGCAGGTCACGCCCGATACCTTGGGGTCATCGAAGGCCTCGACGACGATCTTGTCGTTCGGCCCAACCCATTTGAATACCGTCGACACCTCGCCGATGGTTTCGGCCAGTGCCAGGCTGGGCAGCATCAACACACCCAAGGCAATGCCCTTAAACAGCCGCATACAACTCTCCTAGAACCTGTTCACGATTTCGCGAGCTAGAGCCATACAAGACAAAAACAGGCGAGGAAGCGCAGTGTACTTCTATACATGAGCATTCCGAGCCTGTTTTTAACGCAGTAGGGCCGACGCGCAGCAAATCGTGTACAGGTTCTCAGACGAGGATCAGATTGTCGCGGTGCACCAGCTCCGGCTCATCGACATAGCCCAGCAGCTTCTCGATGGCGTCCGACGGCTGGCCGATGATCTTCTGCGCCTCCAGCGCGCTGTAGTTGACCAGGCCACGGGCGACCTCACGGCCGTCAGGCGATACGCAGACCACCATCTCGCCGCGGCGGAAACTGCCCTGCACCGCCTTCACGCCGACCGGCAGCAGGCTCTTGCGATCCTGGCTCAGCGCCTTCACCGCACCGGCGTCCAGCACCAGGGTGCCACGGGTCTGCAGATGGCCAGCCAGCCACTGCTTGCGCGCCGCCAGCAAGCCGCGCTCGGGCGCCAGCAAAGTGCCCAGACGCTCGCCCGCCTTGAGCCGCGCCAATACCTGCTCGATGGCACCGCCGACGATCACCGTATGCGCGCCGGAGCGCGCAGCCAGACGCGAAGCACGCAACTTCGTCTGCATGCCGCCACGGCCCAGCGCACCGCCCACGCCACCGGCTACCGCATCCAGTGCCGGGTCATCGGCGCGGGCTTCGAAGATCAGCTCGGCATCGGGGTTGTGGCGCGGGTCGGCGTTGTACATGCCGTCGCGGTCGGTGAGGATCACCAGCAGATCGGCTTCTACCAGGTTGGCCACCAGCGCGGCCAGGGTGTCGTTGTCGCCGAAGCGAATTTCATCGGTGACCACGGTGTCGTTCTCGTTGATCACCGGGATCACATCGAGATTCACCAAGGTGCGCAGGGTGCTGCGCGCGTTGAGGTAGCGCTTGCGGTCGGAGAGATCGTCGTGCGTCAGCAGCACCTGTGCGGTACGCCGGCTGTGCTCGGCAAAGCTCGACTCCCAGGCCTGCACCAGGGCCATCTGGCCAATGGCGGCAGCGGCCTGCAGCTCGTGCATCGCACTGGGTCGGCTGGTCCAGCCCAGGCGGCTCATGCCGGCTGCCACCGCGCCGGAGGACACCAGCACCAGTTCCACGCCCTGCTCACGCAGCGCGACCATCTGCTTGACCCACACCGCCATGGCCGCACGATCCAGGCCACGCCCATCGGCGGTCAGCAGCGCACTGCCGATCTTCACCACCCAGCGCCGCGCGCCGGTCACCTTGTCACGCATGATCTTCCAACCTTAGCCAGAAAATGGCGGGGTCCACCCCACCTACAAAAACGCCGCAATTAAGCGGCGTTGGAAATTTGCTTAATCCCGGACGTAAATGATTTCCGGGCCATCGTCGTCTTCTTCGTCGAGAAAGTCATCGTCCTCGTCGATATCGTCGACACTGCGCACACCGGATTTACGCAACGCACGCTGATCGTCCAGCGCCTGCAGACGGGCACGCGCCTCGTCTTCGATGCGCTGATCCAGATCGGCCAGCTCCTCGGCGAATACCGGGTCCTCGGCGATGCGCTCGGCACGCACTTCCAGGTAATGCATGATGTCGCGGCTGATGCGCTCGGTGCCGTCGCGGCTGATGGCCGAGACCACGTAAACCGGGCCCTGCCAGTTCAGACGGGCAACGATATCGGCCTTGCGCGCCTCACGCTCGTCCTCGGGCACCTGGTCCATCTTGTTCAGCACCAGCCAGCGATCGCGCTCGGCCAGCGCCGGGCTGAAACGGCCCAGCTCGTCGATGATCACCTGCGCAGCCTCGGCCGGATCGCTCTCGTCCAGCGGCGCCATGTCCACCAGGTGCAGCAGCAGGCGGGTACGCGCCAGGTGCTTGAGGAAGCGAATACCCAGGCCGGCACCGTCCGAAGCGCCTTCGATCAGCCCCGGAATGTCGGCGACGACGAAGCTCTTGAAGCGATCGACGCTGACCACGCCCAGGTTCGGCACCAGGGTGGTGAAGGGGTAATCGGCGACCTTCGGCTTGGCCGCGGAAACGGCGCGGATGAAGGTGCTCTTGCCGGCATTGGGCAGACCCAGCAGACCGACGTCGGCCAGCACTTTCAGCTCGAGCTTGAGATCACGCGACTCGCCCGGCTTGCCCGGCGTGGTCTGGCGCGGCGCACGGTTGGTACTGGACTTGAAGCGGGTATTGCCCAGGCCGTGCCAGCCGCCCTGAGCGACCATCAGGCGCTGACCGGGCTTGACCAGGTCACCAATCACTTCCTGCGTGGCCACGTCGATCACCGTGGTGCCGACCGGTACCGGCAGGATCAGGTCCTCGCCCTTGGCGCCGGTGCAATCGGTGCTGCCGCCCTTCTCGCCATTCTGCGCGTTGAATTTACGCGTATAGCGGTAATCGATCAGGGTGTTGAGGTTGGCGTCGGCCTCGAGGAATACCGAACCACCGTCGCCACCGTCACCACCGTTGGGGCCGCCTTTCTCGATGAATTTCTCGCGACGGAAGGCCATCATGCCGTTGCCGCCGTCACCGGCTTTTACAAAAATTGAAACTTCGTCGACAAATTTCATTAGTCTGCCTCCCGCTTCATCTGCGGGCTGGGGGGAACGCTTGCCAAATCATCCAGAACTAGCGGATTGGGCAAGCGAACCAAAGATACACAAACAAAAAAGCCCCGTCCTACGGACAGGGCTTTTCCAGCGCGTAGGCGATTAGGCCTGAACGACGCTCACGTAGCGACGGCCGAAAGCGCCCTTCACTTCGAACTTGACCACGCCTTCGATTTTAGCGAAGAGGGTGTGATCCTTGCCCATGCCCACGCCGAAACCCGGGTGGAACTCGGTGCCGCGCTGACGAACGATGATGTTACCGGCCTTGATGACCTGACCACCGTACATTTTCACGCCAAGGCGTTTACTTTCGGAATCGCGGCCGTTACGGGTAGAACCGCCAGCTTTTTTGTGTGCCATGAGTCAATACTCCTATAAAGGATCGGGGCCGACGAATCAGGCCTGGATACCGGTGATTTTGATCTCAGTGAACCACTGACGGTGGCCCTGACGCTTCATGTGGTGCTTACGACGGCGGAACTTGATGATGCGCACTTTATCGTGACGGCCTTGCGACACGACTTCGGCAACCACTTTAGCGCCGTCTACGACCGGAGCGCCGATCTGAACGTCGTCGCCATTGCCGATCAGCAGAACGCGATCGAAAGTCACGGCTTCGCCGGTAGCGACTTCGAGCTTCTCGATCTTGAGGAATTCGCCTTCGGTGACTTTGTATTGCTTGCCACCAGTAACAATTACTGCGTACATGGTAAATCTCCGTTGATCCTGCTCACCCAGCGCTTTAGAAAAGTCGTTATTGGCTGGCATGGCTGCTTGGGGCCGGAAGTGACACCCTTGCAATTGCGTAAGGCAGGGAAATGCCCAGGGGGAAGTTCAGGGTGCGCGATTGTACGCAAGCGCCGAACGCTTCGCAAGGGGCGCCAGTGCTTGCCTTGACAGCCCCTACCCCGCCACCTAGCATGCCGCGCAACCTCACAGGAGCACCAGTCGCCGATGCAACCCCAGGCTTTCTACCGCGTGGTAGCGGACGATTTCACCGCCGTCGATGGCATCATTCGCCAACAGGTGGTTTCCCGCGTGCCGCTGGTGGAAAAGATCGGCGACTATATCATCTCCGCTGGCGGCAAGCGCCTGCGCCCGTTGCTGGTGCTGCTCAGCGGTCGCGCGCTGGGTTACCAGGCCGATGACCTGCGCCTGCTGGCTGCCACCATCGAGTTCCTGCATACCGCCACCCTGCTGCACGACGATGTGGTCGACATGTCCGACATGCGCCGCGGGCGTAGCACCGCCAATGCCCAGTGGGGCAACGCACCGAGCGTGCTGGTGGGCGACTTCCTTTATTCACGCTCGTTCGAAATGATGGTCGAGCTCGGCTCCATGCCGGTGATGAAGATTCTCTCCCACGCCACCCGCGTGATCGCCGAAGGCGAAGTGCTACAACTGTCCAAGGTGCGCGACGCCAGTACCACGGAAGAGACCTACATGGAGGTCATCCGCGGCAAGACCGCGATGCTGTTCGAGGCCTCGACTCACAGCGCCGCCGCCCTGGCCGGCGCCAACGAGGCGCAGCGCGAAGCCCTGCGTACCTTCGGCGACCACCTGGGTATCGCTTTCCAACTGGTCGACGACCTGCTCGACTACAAGGGCGACGCGGCCGAACTGGGCAAGAACGTCGGTGACGACCTGGCCGAAGGCAAGCCGACCCTGCCGCTGATCTACACCATGCGTGAAGGCACCGAGGAACAGGCCGCTCTGGTACGCCGCGCGATTCAGAAAGGCGGTATCGAAGACCTGGAAAGCATCCGCGCCGCCGTGGATGCCGCCGGCGCTCTGGAGTACACCGCACAACTCGCTCGCGACTACGCCGAACGCGCCATTGCCTGCCTTGAAGTGCTGCCGGCCGGCGAATATCGCGATGCACTGATCGAGCTGAGCCGTTTCGCTGTCGCTCGTACACACTAAGCCCGACGAAATCGAGACAGGTAGCCCGGATGCAATTCGGGGCGGGTTTACGGGATATGGCCATTCCCGGATTACATCCGGGCTACGGGTTCGCGATACACGGCACCGCCACAAACAAAAACGCCCCGAACCAGTCGGGGCGTTTTGCGTTCAGGCCTGGCGGATTAGCAGGCCGTTGAAAAACGTAGGCGAGGCAGCCAGTGCAAGGCAAAAACAGGCGAAAAAGCGCAGTTTACGAGTTGTAAATGAGCATTTTGAGCCTGTTTTTAACGCAGCAATGGCAACGCAGGTAGTTTTTCAACAGCCTGTTACAGACGCAGGCCGCCGTCCAGCTCCAGAATGCGACCCGTGTAGTAGTCGTTTTCCAGAATGTAGGCCACCGAATGGGCGATCTCGGCCGGCTTGCCCATGCGCTTGAGCGGAATGCCCGAGGTCATTTTCTCCAGGGCTTCCGGCTTCATGCTGCCGGTCATCTCGGTTTCGATGAAGCCCGGCGCCACGCCCGCGACGCGGATGCCGTAACGCGCCAGCTCCTTGGCCCAGACCACGGTGTCGGCAGCCACGCCCGCCTTGGCTGCGGAGTAGTTGGCCTGGCCCATGTTGCCGGCACGGGAGATCGAGGAAATGTTGACGATGGCGCCCTGGTTGCCCAGCTCGATCATCTTCGCCGCCACTTCGCGAGTGCAAAGGAATACGCCGGTCAGATTGACATCGATCACCGCCTGCCACTGCGCCAGGCTCATCTTGGTCATTTCGCCATCTTTCACGCGGATGGTCAGGCCATCGCGCAGGATGCCGGCGTTGTTGACCAGGCCGTTGATGGCACCGAAGTCATCGGCCACCTGGGCGACCATATGGGTCACCTGCTCTTCATCGGCGACGTTGCACAGATAGGCGCGAGCATCGCCACCGGCGGCCTTGCAGGCAGCCACGGCTTCGTCGAGTTTTTCCTGGTTCAGATCGACCAGCGCCAGCTTGGCGCCCTTGGCCGCCAGGTACTCACCCATGGCGCGGCCCAGTCCCTGGCAACCGCCAGTGATGATGATGACTTTGTCTTTCAGTTGCATCGTTTTATCCCCCTCAAGGTGCAGCATTTACCGACCCCGCTGATGCCCGCTAACCGCTATGCTAGGGCGTCTGTCCGTTTCTGACGGATTCTTTGCGAGGAGTCATAAGGTGAGCGTGAAAGCCGGCAAGCATGCACGAGAATTGCTGCTCAAGGAATACCGTGGCGTGCTCAGCACCCACTCCAAGGCCATGCCGGGTTTCCCTTTCGGATCGGTGGTGCCCTACTGCCTGGACGCCGAGGGCCGCCCACTGATCCTGATCAGCCGCATCGCCCAGCACACCCATAATCTCGGGCAGGACGCCAAATGTTCGCTATTGGTCGGCGAACGTGGCGCAGAGGATGTGCAGGCGGTCGGCCGCCTCACTTTGCTCGCCGAAGCACGACAGTTACATGACGAGGACGAAATCGAAGCGGCCGCACAGCGTTATTACCGCTTTTTCCCCCAATCGCGCGACTACCATCGGGCGCATGATTTCGATTTCTGGCGGCTGGAGCCGGTGCGCTGGCGCTTCATCGGCGGCTTCGGTGCCATTCACTGGCTCGATCAGGTGGCCCTGGCCAATCCCTTCGCGACGGACGGCAGCGAAGCGAGCATGGTCGAGCACATGAACGACGATCACGCCAGCGCCATCGCGCATTACGTCGAACTGGCCGGCCTGCCGCAACACGAACCCGCGCAGATGGCCGGTGTCGACAGTGAAGGCTTTCATCTGCGCATCGGCCAGAGCCTGTACTGGCTGCCCTTTCCCGCACCCTGCAGCAATCCCGGTGCCGTGCGCCAGGCGCTGGTGCAACTGGCCAGAGCCGAGAGCTGGCCGACCAATGGCGAGTCTTCAGCTTGAATTAAGCGCGAAACGCCATATTTAACTTCTACGGGAAGCCCGTCTTCCGCCAAGGACACTTCGACTCATGCGCGTGTTTCTGTTCCTCTTTCTGCTCTTTCCCATCATCGAGCTGGCCCTGCTGATCAAGGTCGGCAGCGCGATTGGCGTGCTGCCCACGCTGATGCTGGTGATCGGCACCGCCATTCTCGGCAGCGTTCTTTTGCGCGTTGCAGGTGTCGCCACTGCCTGGCGCGCCCGCGAAAAGCTCTCGCGTGGTGAGTTGCCCGAGCAGGAAATGCTCGAAGGCCTGCTGATCGCCGTCGGTGGTGGCCTGCTGCTGCTGCCGGGCTTCATCAGCGACATCTTCGGTGTGCTCTGCCTGATTCCCTTCACCCGTCGCCTGCTGGTGGGCAAGATCCGCCGCCGCGCCGAGGAGCAGGCCCTGCGTCAGCGTGCTTTCTTCGACGACCAGGCGGCCCGCACCGGCAAGACCAACCCCAACGTGCTCGAAGGCGAGTACGAGCGCCGCGACTGATCCCTACAGCTCTGTAGGAGGCGGCTTGCCGGCGATCCCTCTCTGGCTGATCGCCGGCAAGCCGGC